>NZ_JADOEK010000003.1:0-292433 GCF_027563165.1 Alteromonas sp. PRIM-21
TGAGTTGCTCGATATTTTCAAGCATCACTTTCAATGCATCAGACATAAAATAACTCCCATTGGGTATGATTTGATATTACCACTAAAAAAGAGAAGTGAAAGGCTGGATTTACAAGTAGCGGCTAACTTTTAAATAAGGGGCGCAGGCATGTGGGGCATAATGGCGAAGCCACCCTGCATGTTTGCGTCCCAGCCCGCGCAGTGGGCGTACTTAATTTTTTTGTTAGATGGCATTAGCCGCAAAAATTCGAAGCTCACTTTCGTAGCCTTGCAAGTCGAAGTTCGTAGAACACTTATTCATAAAACCATGAAAGTAAGGCACCTGTCTAATTTTGGTTCTTTGTTTGGTGTGCAATTCTGAGATTAATTGTGATACTGAAAAGTGCTTCTCTGTTTTTGGGAAAACAAGAGTGACTGGAAATAATGGAACAACTTTTCGATTGTTTCTTATTTGAGACCCGTAAAAGCATATAGCTTTGTTTATATGCGAAGGCCCGAAACTTCCTGAGAGGTTCCAAATGGCAGCAGCACCAACGCTAAAACCCACGAGATTTACAGAAGAATCCAATTTGGTTAGCGAGTTAATCAAATGCTTGCTGTAATTTTCTAAGCCAATATTGGAGGAGAAATACTCATATGCATCACTTTCAGTGTGAAACATCTTATTTTGACCGTCATAGGGGTCAACAATGATGTGGTTCTTACAGATGGCATTTGCCAATTCTTCAAGAGCGGGAGTTTTACCAAAGATATCCGTAACAACTACAGTAGTCACTTTAATTTCCGTGCCATTTAACTTTTAAATAAGGGGCGCAGGCATGTGGGGCATAATGGCGAAGCCGCCCTGCATGTTTGCGTCCCAACGAACGAAGTGAGTGTCTTAATTTTTTTGTTAGGTGGCATTTGTTTAAAACGAAGTGCTGACTATTTGATACATCTACAATGAACAAACACCGACTTGAATTGTAAAAAATAGAAACCTTATCTGGGTTGCAATGTTGCTCCCTGAAAGCAAATGAGTAAATGATTGGGCTATTCTTGCAAACAGACAAAGTAAAGAAAGTGGGTTCGTTATGTTGGTTGTATTAGTGATGACAGCTAAAATAAGAGTGCCACCAAATATTGGGAAAAATTCATAGCAATTTGCATGTGCTCGAGTAAGTCTGTGCCCGAATTCAGTCGTATCGCTGCCGCTTGTATTGAAGCTATTTGATTTTCGACCAGAGGAAATGACCAAATAAGTGCGAAATGCTTCTAATGCAAGCAATAGCACTAACATCCAAGTAATGTATCCAGAAATTGCTAAAATAGTTAAATTCATAGAAGTTCCTTTTCTTCGTTTTTTCCACTGATTTATCAGTGTGCGCTGACACCTAACTTTTAAATAAGGGGCAGTAACACGTGGGCTAAAATCCGAGCGAAGCGACTTAATGTGATTGTTATGCGACACGCTGAATTAGCATTGGATGTCGACTACGTTTTCACCTTTGGTTCCATCAAGGTTTGTCCACCGTACGACGACCTGAACCTGCTCCGGGCTTTGGTCAGTATTGTAAAAACCAAGCAGTTTAAAACTCTTGAATGGTTGTAACACTCGTAATGGAAATTTATCAAATTCTCCGCGAGCAAGTAAATTTTGTTCAGAACTTGCAAATGACAGAGATACATTTGAAGCTTCTGATTCACCATTATTGCTAATAACTAGTGAACCATCTTGTCTGTAAACATCGACATTTGCTTTTAATTTTTGCTTGTCTGCACTTTCCAGTTCTTCTAACTGCTTTTGACTTAAACGAGCATTTATCTCTTCTAACTGCAATATTCTATCCTGATGCTTTCTCGTTCGCACCAGCGAAATTAAAGAGATTGTTAAGGCAAGCAGTGAACAAATAATGGTAAGTATTTCACTTTTTGTCACTTAGACCTCCTTGTCGCATAACACCCACATAAGGGGCAGTAATACGTGGGCTAAAATCCGAGCGAAGCGACACAGCCCACGTGTTACTGTCCCAGGGAACTTGCGACCGACTTAATGTGATTGTTATATTTCACTTGCCCATTTAACCCAGTCAATATCTCTCTTGTTTAATACAACAGAACCATCTGAGGTCCAATAAGCACACTGTGTCTCGCTGCAAATCACTGCATTTCCATAAATAGTCTTTTCTTCATCCTTGAGCTTTACTTCAACTTTTTTGATTTTTCCTGATACAAAATTTTGTTTTAGCTTCTTGGCGTATGCCTCGCCTGAGTTTCCGCTAGAAATAAGTACTAACAAGACAAGTACAAAGAGGGTAAAGCCCCCAAAACTTATTCCGACCATAGTCTCGCTTAAAGCATGAAAGCCTGTCGTTTTACTATCTTTTTTTTGATCTGTCTTTTTCACAAACTCGGAAAAAAATGAAGGCTTTTTCTGCACAGCTTTTGATATCTCAACTGCCACTGTAGTAATTGCTGCGATAGAGACTGATGCCACTAAAAACCATATTATCCCTTTGGAGCTAAACTCCATTGTCGACATAAAACCTTGAAAAAAAATCCTATCGAGAGTGAGCTGGAATTGGCTTTCTTCGATGCCCAGTTCGTATAGATAGGACATATGATAAGACAAACCAAGACCATAAAAACAAGCTAAAATAAGGCTTATAATGATAGATGCATGTTTAAGCATAATTCTTCCGTGAAATATAACAATTTAGTGTCCGGAAAAAATCCTTTATGTAGGGTGGAAAAATTCCGTATATCAGTTTTGTGTTGTTTTAAGTTATCACCCTAAAACAATACATTAAACAAAAAATAAATGTATCCGAGCTTGAAAGCCGGAAAACATCCTTTTTATTTTTACTTATCGTAAAAATAGCGGGCGCTGAATGTAAGTACAGCATCTTGTTTATTTGTTATAAATAGGCGTCAGGGTGTATTTTGTTTACCTTCCATTTGCCATCTTCTTTTATCAAATCTAGGCTTCGAAGGTCTTCTACTTTGTCGCCATTATAGTTTCCGCTCAAAAATACGGTAATAGTGGATTTTTCAGAAAATTCGTTTCTGCCAATCTTACCTGCGCTTTGCGGAGTTACGGTTACAGTGTCGTACTTTAAATTAAGCAGATGTCGTTGAACGTTACTATTGGTGTGGTATCGCGTCAGTATGCGCGACATTTTTTCACTGGATAGGCGTATTGCTGTGTCAAGGTTGTCGTCTTCGTAGACACTTTTTAAGAACATAACTGTGGTGTATTCAGGTGTGCTTTCGTCAAGCATGCCATACCGCCCAATTCCTTCTTTTTTCTCACCACAAGCCGATAAAATCAAAACTGTAAAAAGCCCTAATAGGGCGTACCACATACGCGTTTTCATTTGGGTTACCTTAATATAAAGAGGTCCGTTTCTTATTGATAGTTTCATATCTTAACTAAGTCAATGTAACGACTGCCAAGAAGTTTGCTAAGCGGATTATTCACAAAAAACTGTATAAAAGCAAAGTGACGATAAGGTTTTACAAATAGTTGTTATAACAAGGTTTTATTTGAAGCATAAAAAAACGAGGCACCGGGCCTCGTTTTAGCATTATTGAAATTGAAAGGCGGTTATTGAACTTCTTCTTGTTCGTCAAACGCACCGGCAAATAGTGGGCTACTTAGGTAACGTTCTGTGCCGCTTGCTAGAAGTACTACAACCACTTTGTCTTTGTTTTCTGGGCGTTCAGCAAAACGCTTAGCGGCAACAACGGCAGCACCAGAAGAAATACCCGCAAGAATACCTTCGTCGGTCATTAGCTTGCGCGCCATGTCCATACATTCGTCGTTAGTAACTTGTTCAACTTCGTCGATTAGGTCTAAGTCTAGATTACCTGGGATGAAACCTGCGCCAATACCCTGAATTTTATGTGGTCCAGGTGTGAGCTCTTCACCCGCAAGCGCTTGTGTTATTACTGGAGAGTCTGTTGGCTCAACGGCAATAGAAGTAATTGCCTTACCTTTTGTGTTCTTGAGGTAGCGACTAACACCGGTAATAGTACCGCCCGTACCTACACCTGCTACAAACGCGTCAACTTTACCGTCGGTATCTTCCCAAATTTCTGGGCCCGTCGTTTTTTCGTGAATAGCTGGGTTAGCTGGGTTGTCGAATTGTTGAAGCAGTACGTACTTGTCTGGGTCTGACTCAACAATTTCTTGTGCAGCAGCAACGGCACCTTTCATGCCCTTAGGCGCTTCGGTAAGTACAAGGTTTGCGCCCAGTGCTTTTAGAAGTTTACGACGCTCAAGGCTCATGCTGCTAGGCATGGTTAGTGTTAGCTTGTAACCGCGAGAAGCAGCAACAAACGCCAAAGCGATACCTGTGTTACCACTGGTAGGCTCCACAATTTCTTTACCTTCGGTAAGGACACCGCGCTTTTCAGCATCCCAAATCATGTTAGCGCCAATACGGCACTTAACACTGAAGCTTGGGTTACGCGATTCAATTTTTGCGTATACATTACCTGATGTTACGCGATTTAGCTTAACTAGTGGCGTGCGGCCAATAGATAGGGAATTGTCGTCAAATACGTTCATTATAAATCCTTACCTCGTTCCTTATTTTATAGGAAACCCCGTCTGTCGTGATCTGTACGACCTTTTTAGTAGTTAATAATTCAACGCGTGTGATAGTTAATAATTCACAGCCTGAATTAGGGGATTTCGTCATACCCCTATATCATTGGTCCCAATCAGTAAAATGCAAAGTGCTTTTTAGCTATATGTTATATCTATGGGCAATCGTGAGAAGGCCTTGATATTATAGTTAAAATTGCAAAGACGAAAAATTATACGGAGTACAACAATAATGGCTTTTAGTGGCACGTCTAATTATATCGCAACCAAAGACTTACAGCTGGCGGTTAACGCTGCTATTACGCTAGAGCGTCCGCTTCTAATTAAGGGCGAGCCAGGCACAGGCAAAACTATGCTAGCTGAAGAGTTGGCAGAGAGTTTAGGCACCGAATTAATTCAGTGGCACATTAAATCAACCACCAAAGCGCAGCAGGGTCTGTACGAATATGATGCAGTATCGCGCCTTCGCGACTCTCAGCTTGGCGATGACCGTGTTCACGATATAGGAAACTACATAGTAAAAGGAAAGTTGTGGGAAGCGTTTAGCGCAGAAAAGCGTCCAGTACTGTTGATTGATGAAATCGACAAGGCAGACATTGAGTTTCCCAACGATCTGTTACTAGAACTCGATAAGATGGAGTTCTTCGTATACGAAACACAAGAACGCGTAGTAGCAAAGCAGCGTCCTATTGTTATTATTACGTCTAACAACGAAAAAGAGCTACCTGATGCTTTCTTGCGCCGCTGCTTCTTCCACTACATACAGTTCCCGAACCCAGATGAAATGCAAGAAATCGTCAATGTACATTTCCCAGATCTAAAGAAAAATCTGCTTGATGAAGCGCTAAAAGCATTCTTTGAAATTCGCGATGTTCCAGGGCTTAAGAAAAAGCCTTCTACGTCTGAACTTATCGACTGGCTTAAGCTTTTAGTTGCCGAAGATATTCCACCTGAGGCGCTGCATTCAAAAGACGGTAAAGCAGCAATACCGCCATTATACGGCGCATTGCTTAAAAATGAGCAAGACATTCATTTGTTTGAAAAACTGGTCTTTATGGCGCGTCGCTAATGCTTATTCAGTTTTTTTATACGCTGCGAAAATATCAGGTCAAAACCACGTTGCGCGAGTTGCTTGACTTGCTTAAAGCGTTAGAGCATCACGTGGTGTACGCCGACATCGAAGCTTTCTACAGCTTGTCTCGTACCATTATGGTGAAAGACGAAACCCAATACGATAAGTTCGATAGGGCGTTTGCTGAGTATTTCGAAGGCGTGGAGTCTATCGACTTGTTTGGTAAAGACATTCCTGAAGAATGGCTTCGTAAGGAAATTGAGAAAAACTTAAGTCCTGAAGAGCGCGAAGCACTGCGTAAGGCAGGCGGCCTCGACGAACTGATGGAAACCTTGAAGAAGCGCTTAGAAGAACAAGAAAAACGTCACCAAGGTGGAAACAAGTGGGTTGGCACGGGCGGTACCTCGCCATTTGGTGCCTACGGCGACAACCCAGAAGGTGTGCGAATAGGGCAAAAGGGAAATAGAAAGTTCTCCGCTGCAAAAGTGTGGGATAAACGCGAGTTTAAAAACCTAAGCTCTGATGTAGAACTGGGTACGCGTAACATAAAAGTGGCCCTTAGAAAGCTACGCAAGTTTGCTCGCACTGGCGCCAGTGAGCACCTAGATGTGCCTACGACGATAGGTGAAACCGCAAAAAAAGGCGGTTTACTCGATATTCATATGGCGCCAGAACGTCATAACGCGGTAAAGGTGTTGATGTTTTTTGATGTGGGAGGCTCCATGGACCCTCACGTAAAAAGCACCCAAGAGCTTTTTTCAGCAGTGCAGACCGAGTTTAAGTACCTTGAATACTTTTACTTTCATAACTGCGTGTATGAAGAAGTGTGGAAAGATAACCTTCGCCGCAATAAAGAGCGTATTCCAATCTGGGATATCATTCATCGCTACGGCAAAGACTATAAGGTTATCTTTGTAGGTGACGCTACCATGGGGCCGTATGAAATTACCTACCCAGGGGGCAGTGTAGAGCATTGGAATGAAGAGCCTGGTAGTGTATGGATGCAGCGTTTGTTAAACCACTTTAATAACGCGGTATGGCTTAACCCGCAGCCTGAAAATTATTGGCCGTATTATTCGTCTGTTAAAATTATTCGCGAAATAATGGAAGACAGAATGTATGGGCTGACCCTTGAAGGGTTAACGGAAGCGATTAAAGGGCTTAGCAGAAGCCGTTAAGTCATATAAGAGATATAAGAGAAAAAGGCTCTCAGGCACACGCGAATACTGCGTCGTCACTAGCACGTTAACTAAAAACGGGTTTTATTGCGACGTTGATGATTTTCCGTTGGTCTTGATTACGAGCGTTGATTAATAGGTGTTACATTGAATTCTGACGTTTATCGCTTAGCTTTTGTTTTACTCGCAGGCGGGCAAAGCTCCCGCTATGACGGTAACAAGCTCTTATCAGAGCATCCTATTACAAAATTACCGCTTGTTCAGCACAGTGCTAACGAAGTTATTCGCGCTCGCGATGCAATAGGGTCAATGAGTAAACATCCTGTCACGGTTGTAATAGGTAAATGGCATGACAGCGTTAGTTTGCAGTTAAGTGAGGCTTTTTGTGGTCTAACTGACACACCCATCGAGGTGATACACAATAGGCAGTGGGAAGAGGGGATAGCATCAAGCATTCGCAGTGGCCTTTCGCATCTATTGAGTCTAGCATCGCGGCCAGAAACGTCGCTTTCAAAACCGATTCAGTTAGAAGCAGCGTCTTTAGACACCAAGCCTTCACATGTGCTTTTTACCCTCGCTGACCTGCCAAGCCTTAACACTCAAGACCTTATCCGCCTTATTGATGCTTCTAAAGCTTATCCAAACCACATAGTGTGTAGCGAGTGGCAGAAGCATGGGGTGAAGGACGGGCAGAGGGATGGGCAGAAAGACGGGCAGAAGGATGGAAAACCTAATAGTCGGTTAACAGTGCCTGCCATTTTTCCAGAGGCAATGTTTAGCGAATTATTAGCGCTACAGGGAGATACTGGCGCTAAGCCAATTATTAAAAAGTATGCGAAGTTAGGGAAAGTAAAGGCTGTGTCTATACCCAATGCACAATTTGATATAGACACTCCGCAAGATTGGGAAAATGTTAAAAAGCCAGACTAGCCCTTTTTCCAGTTTCCAGTGCTTTTTAGG
This sequence comes from Alteromonas sp. PRIM-21, assembly GCF_027563165.1. Classification (NCBI taxonomy): domain Bacteria; kingdom Pseudomonadati; phylum Pseudomonadota; class Gammaproteobacteria; order Alteromonadales; family Alteromonadaceae; genus Alteromonas; species Alteromonas sp. PRIM-21. The sequence goes on from NZ_JADOEK010000003.1 coordinate 7,802, forward strand.
CAGCCTTCGCTAACAAACCTGTTTAAGCACTCGCTAAGCGATGAGCTGCATTTGGCCTTTGAATATGAAGAAGGCGCGCGCCAAGCATTACTGCTGCCGCACTTAAGCCTACGATAAAACCTATCCAGAACCCTGCTGCAGCCATCGGCTCTGCCGTTATCCAGTCTGTTCTTCCCAACACTACACCCGTAGGAAGACCTATTAACCAGTACGACACAAAGGTAATGATAAACATCGCTGTAGTGTCTTTGTATCCGCGTAATGCATTGGCAGAGATAACCTGAACGGCGTCTGATAGCTGAAACAGTGCAGCATATATGAGTAGCGCGTTAGCTAACGTATAAACAGCATCGTCGCTGGTATATAGCCCAATAATGAAACCTTTAGCCAGCAGAGTGAAGCTCGCCGTACATGCTGAGGTGAAAAAACCGATAAGAATAGCAGTACGGGCTGCTATTTTAGCCTGACGCTGATTTCTTTGCCCAATGCGATACCCAATACGGATCGCGGCAGCCATCCCAATACTCATAGGAAACATAAACATAAGCGCCGAGAAATTCAGGGCAACTTGGTGGGCAGCTACCGTAGTGGCGCCAAATGGTGCTAATAACAATGCAACTACTGAGAACAGCGTTACTTCGAACAAAATTGTCATGGCAATAGGTAAACCCATTTTAAAAGTTCGGCTTATGGTTACCATGTTTGGCTTGTACAGCTGACTAAACAAATTGTATTTTTGCAGAGCAGGTGCGAAGCGTACATAGATGAAGGTTGCAATCAGCATAGTGTAAATAACGATGCCAGTAGCAATACCACAACCAGCGCCGCCCATGGCAGGCAGTGGGCCAACACCGTAAATAAATAAGTAATTTCCGATAATATTAGCCATCAAGCCAATTACGGTAATGATCATCGTTGGCTTGGTTTTACCTAAGCCTTCACAATAGTTTCTAAGCCATTGGTACAAAGCAAAACCCGGCATGGCAAATAGCACGTAAAGCACATAGTCTACGGTTATGCTGTGCAGTTCAGGCGCCATTGGAAAAAGCGCTACCATATTTTCAGTGAAGGGAATTAACCCTGCTATTACCAGTCCTACAAAGAAGATCAGGTAGCCGGCTTGCTGACTGGCATCAGCAATGCTGCTAATACTTTTGTTACCCTGTAACCGCGAAATAATAGGGGGAAGCGCAAGGGCTATACCTTGTATAAAACACAGAAGTGGTACGGTTATGCTAAACCCAAGGGCCACTGCTGCCATGTCGGTAGCGCTATAACGCCCCGCCATAATGGTATCGCTTACGCCCATTAGCATCTGTGTAATTTGCGCAACTAGCAATGGCCAGGCTAGTTTTAAAATATCTCTTCCTTCTACAAGAAAGCGTTTTTTATTCACGGTAATGTGTCTCTATATAAGTCGCCAAGAGCGACGAGGATAATGGCTAATTGTTTCGCGTAATGTTTTGATAATTATTTTAGGTAAATAAAGCCGTCAAACCGAATCGCGAAAAAAATGCTCTAACGTAGGTCGTTTAAACAACAGCCGTTTTAAAAATGCAGTGGCATAACGGGAACCGTGTCACCAGCTTTCAGCTCACTGGTATCTTCATGCACTACCATAAGGCAGTTGGCAGAGGTGATTGACGTCATCACACCAGAGCTTTGTGATTTAAACGGTGTGACTTCCCATTCTCCTTGTTTGTTTCTCACCATAGTTGCACGCTGGAAATCTCGTCGACCCGCACGGCGCTTAAGCGATGTGGTAATAGTCGCGTTCACACAAAACGGCTCGTGGATTTGTGCTTGGCCTTGCATTTTCTTGATAACGGGTACAACCAGTAACTTAGCAGTGACAAATGAAGATACGGGGTTGCCCGGTAAACCACAAAACAAGGTATTATTAATTTTGCCTAAAGCGAAAGGTTTGCCCGGTTTAACCGCGACTTTCCAAAAATCGATAGTGCCTAGTTCAGCGATGATATCTTTTACGTAGTCTGCGTCACCAACTGAAACACCACCGCTACTTACCATCACGTCAACACGCTCGCTGGCTTCAATAAATAGCGTACGCAAGGAAGCTTCGTCATCTTCCACAATTCCGAAATCTACAAGTTCTACGTTTTCATTGCGTAATATACTGCTCACGCCAACGCGGTTCGACTCGAAAATTTGCGTTGGTTTAAGGACGTCACCAGGGGCGGCAAGTTCCGAACCGGTTGCTACCACCCCAACGCGAAGCTTTCGGTAAACGGCTACGGTGCTTTTTCCTTGAGAGGAAAGCAACATAAGGTGCTCGGCGTGAAGGCGGGTGCCCTCGCTGATTAGCGTATCGCCAGAGGCAATATCATTGGCTTTCTTGCGAATATTTTCTTTCGCAGAAGGAAGTTTGTTTATGACTACAGTCTCGTCGCGGGTTTCAGTATTTTCTACCATCACCACGGCATTGGCGTTATCCGGAATAGGTGCGCCAGTCATTATTTTAAACGCTTTGCCATTTTCAAGCGGCTCGTCAGCGCTCATACCTGCGGTAATAACGCCTTGCACTTCAAGCTCAGCGCTATTAGAAAGGCCCTCAACGTTAACGGCGTAGCCGTCCATCGCCGAGTTGTCCCAAGGTGGAACATCAATATGAGCAATAACATCTTCTGCTAAGATGCGGTTGTTGGCGTCAAAAATACTCACATGTTCAATGTCGCTTATCGTTTCTGCGGCGTTAAGCGCTTTAGCAAGGGCTTCTTCAAGTGAAAGCCATTTAGATGACATACCAACAACTCCAATTAATTATTTAACAGGCGGATATTACAGAAAAAAACACCTTATACCAAAGGTTAAAGCGTGAAATAAAAGAAAGTAGCTAGCAATGGGTGTTAAGGGCAGTCACGAATTCTCCCCAAATGACATCAATAGAGTTTTATTGATGCAGTGTCAGGATTTCACTAAAGCTGTCGAACACCCAGTCAGGTTGATAGGTAGAAATACTTTCGCCGTAATTGTAGCCATAGGTAAGGCCAATACTTTTTATGTTGGCGGCCTTTGCAGCAAGAATATCATTTTTGGAATCGCCTACCATTACACACTGTGAAGGTGAAATCGTAAACTGTTCGCAGGCGTATAAAAGGGGCAGGGCAGACGGCTTTTTCTCCGCTAAACTGTCACCGCCGATAGTAAGTGAAAACAGAGACGACAACGAGAATGAAGACAAAATAGGCTCAATAAACTCTGAAGGCTTGTTAGTTATCAATACTAGCGTATAACCACGCTGTTTTAACGCATGTAGCGTGTCAAAAACACCATCGTAAAGCACAGTACTTTTAGTTTCTAACGTTCGATAATAGAAAAGAAATTTATCTAACGCAGTATCAACCTCTAATTGCTTACGGTTGTGGTTTATTTTCGTATCCCCACTTAACCCGCGTTCCACTAAAACCCGGGCGCCATTTCCCACCCAGTGTCGTATAACGTGCTCGTCATAAGTTGGTAGTCGATAATCACTTAGCATCTTATTAAGGGCTGTCGCCAAATCTGGCACAGAATCGACCAGCGTGCCGTCTAAGTCGAAAAGAAAGGTATTAATTTCTTGCATTACAAACTTGATTAACTAACAAATGTGATAATCATAACACCGCAGTATCCGTACCGCGGTAGATTTATTAGCCACCTAAATTTTGTAAATTATTTACTCAAAATCTTGGTTGCTGATCCAAAGTACTTGATAAGGCTTCATTTGTAAGAAACCACTGGATAGTGCTATTTCATCTCGGGCGATAAGGTCAATCCAGTTATCGGTACCAATAAGGTTAATGTCCGACAACAGAATAGTTTGTTCTTCATCTGAAATATTACTAATACAGAAAATACTTTGTTTTCTGTCCAAGCTTTGACGCCAATAGCCAAACAGTTGATTATTTAGTTGTAGTGTAAACTGCGTGGCGTTCGGGTGGAATGCAGGCTGTGCTTTACGTATGCGTATAAGCTGCGAGATCCGCGTTAGTACTTTATGATGTTGAGAGAAAGGCGAGTCTAACAGCGCCTCAAGTTCGCTAAAGTCCCAGCGTTTTCTATTTATAGAGCGATTTTGGCCGGTATTAGCAACTTTTTCATAATCGTTAGATGTACCAAGTAAACTGTGAATGTAAATGCCGGGTATGCCTTCCATACCTAACATAATGGCGTGGGCGCAGATAAAGCGGTCAACCTGATATTTGTCCGGACCCTTGATAGTGCCTTGAAGAGCGTCAAATAGCGTAATATTGATCTCATAAGGCTTTTGCTGTCCGTGCTCAGATGCGCGCCACGATACTTTTCCACCAAAATGCTGCATGGCATGCACTAAGTCAGATATTTCCTCTTCAGAAAGCAAGCCTTCTGCTGGGCGAAGTCCAATACCATCGTGGGATGCAATAAAGTTGAAATAGGCTGTGCCGTTTTGCGCCGGCGGCATACTCATCATCCAACTTTTCAAGTACGAGCAATCACCAGTCACCAAGGTGTTTACAAGCAAAGGCGGTAGTGAAAAGTTGTAAATAGCGTGAGCTTCGTTTGCATTACCAAAATACGTCAAATTTTCCCTGTTAGGAATATTGGTCTCGGTAATGATTATGATGGATGGGTCCACATGCTCAATAAGGGTTCTTATCAAGCGAATAACCTCATGGGTTTGGAATAAGTTGATACAGTTTGTACCTACAATTTTCCAAAGAAATGCAACGGCATCCAAACGGAAAATCTTAGCGCCTTTGTCGATGTAAAGCTTAATAATATCAATAAAGGCCAGCAGTACTTTCGGGTTTCTAAAGTCAAAATCGACTTGGTCGTGACTAAAGGTACACCAAACGTGTTTAGTACCGTTTGCAGTTTCTGTTTCGCGAAGTAGTGGCGACACACGAGGGCGCGTCACCATAGATAAGTCATCGCTTGGGTCGGCTGTAAAGAAAAAGTCAGATCCCGGACCTTCGCCTTTGATAAAGTTATCGAACCACACGCTTCTTGCAGAGCAATGATTGATCACTAAATCTGTCATTAGTCCGTAATCAGCGGCTATGGCTTCAATATCGTCCCACGAGCCTAAAGATTCGTTCACAGTGGAATAATCGATAACCGAGAATCCATCGTCTGAACTGTACGGAAAAAATGGCAAGATATGCACATTGTTCACCGTATTCTTACAGTAGCGATGAAGAAACTTGTTCAATGTAACTAGCGGGCGCTCGTCGTCGTCAATAACGCTATCACCATAAGTAATCATGATGATGTCATCTTCATCCCAATAATTGTGATGTGACTTAGGTGTCGCAATGTCGGTTTGCTGCTGAATGCCTATTGTATTCATTAGTTCAGTGGCTAGCGTCTCGTAAGAGACGTCTAGCGCTACATCAGCATAAATGCTTTCTAAATGGTGTTTTACTTTGTCATGGAGATGCTCCCATGCCATATTACTTACTCCATATATTCTGCAGTATCGGCTTCAACCGCTTCTAATAATCGTTCTAAAATATCTGGCACCGCACTGGTTACACGGTTCCAGCTTGGTATAAACGGTGTTTCCATCGGGTTTTCTAAGAAGTTTTGCCCCGCTTTCATTATATTGCTGGCGAACATCTCTACCGCTTTTTCTTCGCTATGAATGTCTAAGTTCAGACCATTCATTACCGCATCATTGTGATAAGTCTCTATAAAGTCTAGCGCAATTCTGAAATAGGTCGCTTTAATCGAACGGAACATCTCATTGCTAAACGTGTAGCCTTGCGTAGCGAGCTTTCTGAAAATTGCCTTTGTAATGTCGATAGACATTTTAGACAAACCACCTTGGTCATTATTAAGCGAAAGGTCTTGGTGTTTATGGTCATAAATATCGCATATATCTGCTTGGCACAGACGATTGTGTGAATAGTTGCGGTGCATTTCCGACAACACGCCAATCTCTAAGCCCCAGTCGCTTGGTATACGAATATCGTTTAATACATCCCTTCTAAACGAAAATTCACCTGCAAGTGGGTAGCGGAAGCTGTCCATAAACTCCAGGTACTCGTTATCACCCATAATGCGTTTTAGTGCGCGAAGTAGGGGAGTGACCAGAAGACGTGAAACACGACCATTAATTTTGCCGTTAGCTACACGTGCGTAGTACCCCTTACAAAATTCATAGTTGAACATAGGGTTAGCGACAGGGTAAATAAGCTTGGCAAGCAAGTCTTTGTTGTAAGTAACAATGTCGCAATCGTGTAATGCTACAGATTCTGCTCTGTTAGACGCTAATACATAGCCCATGCAATACCACACATTACGGCCTTTACCTAACTCTTTAGGTGCTAGACCCTGAGACTGAAGTTCTTCGTCAAGCGCTTTAAGACGCGGACCATCGTTCCAAAGTACTCTGTGGTGCTGAGGTAGCTTTCCAAAGAACTTAAGCGCGTGTTTGTACTGTTCTTCATTGGCTCTGTCTAGGCCAATTACAATTTCTGATAAATAGGGAACGCCAGTGAGTTCGTTAACAATATGCGGAAGTGCATCACCTTCTAGTTCTGAAAACAGCGAGGGAAGAATAAGTGCCATAGGGCGCTTTTGTGAAAACTGTAAAAGCTCTGTTTCTAGCTCTTCGGTAGGACGACGAGCCAAATTATGTAACGTAGTAACCACACCATTTTGATAAAAATCAGCCATGTGTCCTCCTGATCATAGGGATAATAATTGAGTAAGCATTTCGTTCCAGCCTTCAGGGCCGGCTAGGGTACTGGTATAGACCTCTTCTTTTTTTACAGCAGGCGGAGGGTTTACCGGTGATAAAATGCGAATTGGAACGTGCGCCGCTTCAAGCATTGCTACGTCGTTTTTACCATCGCCAAGGGCAATGGTATTTACTTTGGTGGTATGTTGCTTTTGATATTCACTAGCCAGCCACTTAAGCGCTTGGCCTTTATCGCAATTACCTGAAATATGTATAAAACGGCCACCCTCCAGTGGAAAGGCGCCGCGATCTTTTACAACTTTTAAAAATCGCTGTTTTTCGTCGTCACTGCCCAACCATAAAACGGGTTCACCGAACTGACGCTTAGCTGCAAGTGACGCAGACCGCTCATCAAGACCTGTACACTCCTGAATTTCTGCGTTTGACATTTTTGAGAACTGCTTATATTTACCCTCAAATTCGCTGCCAATTTTTTCCAATAGCTTAATCCAATAATTTTTATTGGAGATAAAAGCTTTGCACCAATAGCCGTCTATCCAAACCGTGCCGCTAGGCTTTTGTTTAAAAAAGCCATGGGGGATGAAAATAGCGGCACCATTCTCAATAATAAACGGCCCGTCTAAGCCAATTCTTTCACGTAATGGCTGTAATTCAGCAAAGGTTTTACTGGTGGTGGGAATAACGGGGATGTCTTTTGCTTCTAATGCCGTTAAAGCCGGTTTCGCCGCCTCGAAAGAGTAGGTATGGTGGTCTAACAGCGTGCCGTCCATATCGGTGAAAACAAGCGTTTTCGTCATCGTTTTACGTCCTGTTTAGTTATCGTTCTTGTTTCATCAAGATAAAATACGGTATCGCACTTTTCAGGCAAATGCGCTAACGCGTGTTCAGTGATGCGCTGATAGTGTTGCACAAAGTTTGCCACTTCTTCATCAGACATAACGCCGTCGCTATCAATGGAAGCTTTTTGGGCAAGTTTGTGTTCCTGTTCTAACCGCCATTGATAAACACAATCGAAACTTGGCGCTTTAAGCATGATGCGATAGTCAATTTTGTCGAAGAGTGTTTGGTAATCGCCCGCTAATTCGGTATTAACGAATGAACGCCAAATACTTAGTGGATCCTCAACTTCTTCAAGGTGATTCACTGGGCGCTTTAATTCGCCAGAAGCCTGTGGTGGCGCACCCACACACCATCCCTCTAGTATGATGAAATCAGGTGAAGATTCTATTACAGGCCACTGCTCTGGCGGGAATGGGTTGTCCGTTGCCTTGTTAAATCGAGGTAGGGATGTCCGCGTGCCTTTAGCTAAACTACGAAGCGTATTTAAAGCTAAGGTAACGTCGTGTGTACCCGGTACACCACGCGTTGCTAGTAGCGGATGCACTTTAATTGCTAGCGCGTTGCGCTGAGATTGGTCGTAATAAAAGTCATCAATAGACAGTGAAACAACTTGTTTATTATGTACTGATGAAAGGAAAGATTCGATAAAACTGGTCAGAGTAGATTTACCTGAGCCCTGACTTCCATTTATACCGACGATGAAAGGTTTTGTTGCACCTTCTTGGTGCTTAAGCAGCTGCTTGCATAATGGTGTGAACCATTTTTGTGCAGTTTCTGCATAGCTACTTGGCAATTGGTGCGTCGTTAAAAAGCTATGTATATCCATGTTGTCACCTTAATCAATGCAGAATTCGCACGTTCTTCTTGATTAAGATAACAACATTTGTGCCAATCGGTTAACTTGCTAGGTACCCTAAGGATTACTTCTTATTTGCTACGATAACGGCCCGTTGTGGTGCAGGATAACCTTCTATGGTGCGAGTAATATCTTCTTGATCGAGAAAATCTTTCAAAGATTGTGATTCCATCCATGACGTTGCACGTTGTTCGTCTAGGGTAGTGTGGTTAACATCCACAACGCGGATATTTTCAAATCCCAGGCGACCTAGCCATACAGAAAGAGCGGCGGTACTGGGTAAAAACCAAACATTTCGCATTTGCGCATAGCGCTCACCGGCCATTAGCACAGTATTTTCGTCACCATCAACAACAAGGGTCTCAAGTATTAACTCTCCACCTTTCCTTAGCTGATCTTTAAGCTGCTGTAGAAAGGCCATAGGATCTTTGCGATGATAAAGAACACCCATCGAAAATACAGTGTCAAAGGCTTTCAGTGGCTGCATCTCTTCTATGCCTAATGGCAAAAAGTGAATGTTGTCACAAGGGGTTGTGGAATTACTGATAAATTGCTTAATGGCGTGAAACTGAATAAGAAACAATTGAGTAGGATCTATACCTACTACGTTGTCGGCCCCTTCGCCAAGCATACGCCACATGTGATAGCCACTACCGCAACCTACGTCTAAAACGTTTCGGCCTTTTAAAGAGGTAATGTGAGGTGCTACACGGTCCCATTTCCAGTCTGAACGCCACTCGGTATCTATGTGAATGCCATGCAGGTGGAAAGGGCCCTTACGCCATGGCATAAATTGTTTCAGCAAACCTTCTATTTGCTTTTGCGTGTATTCGTCAACGTCGTCTTTTGTGCCTATCGAAATGCTCGATGAAAGGTCAACATGGCTTGGAGAGGTCGATGGCAGTTTTCCAAGCATCCGGCACCATTTATCAAATTCGCCGTGCTTTGCGTTTCGCTGCCAGTCGTCCATTTGGGCAGGAAGGGTTTGCAGCCAATGCGAAAGAGGGCTGTCTATCAACGATTTGTAGCAATCGTTAAACCAAGTCTGTTCTAGTTTACTCATAGTCTTCTTTATATGTATTGATATCGAAATAACGCGAAGTTTGAAAGACGCTAGTGCCTAACTTTTAATGGCGACCATGGACGTAAAGTTATAGCACTTGTACCACATCACTACATCTGTAAACCCTACTTTTTTCAGGCGAGTTTCATGTTCACTGAAGGTGTCGGTTAACATAACCTTCTCTAGCGCTGCGCGTTTTTGACTTACTTCTAGCTCGCTGTATCCATTGTCGCGTTTAAACTGGTGGTGTAAGTCTACAAGTAATTCGTTTCCATTGAGGGTAGGGTGACGAATTTTCTCTGACAATACTAAAATACCGCCTGGGTTTAACCCATCGTAAATGCGTTTTAATAGTGCTTCGCGGTCAGCTGGTGGAATAAACTGTAAGGTAAAGTTCATTACAACCATGGACGCGTTATTTATCTCAATATCTTGCGCAAAGCCGTGCTGTATGGAAATAGGATTTGGAAGTGAAAACGTTTGAACAACACGCTTACAGCGTTCAACCATGGCTTCAGATGCATCTACACCTATAATTTTACATGTTTCGCTAGGCAGCGCTCTAGCTACAGATAGACTCGCAGCACCTAAACTACAGCCAAGGTCGTAAACTACAGAATTTGAAGTGACTGCAGTTTTAGCTAATTCGCCTATGGTGTGAACAATCGTTTCGTACCCGGGAACTGAACGCTGAATCATATCAGGAAACACATCAACGACAGACTCATCAAACTTAAAGTCATCTACTTTATTGAGTGCCTTTGCATAAATATTGTCGTGTTTCTTCACTGTGAATCTTCTATTAGCCAATTTGGGGCGCAATTTTACCGTCTGATACGTAAATGCCAATGGAAAACGCTAAATTTGTTAGTTTTTTACAGGATTTTTCAGTATTAGGTCTTTTCGTTACTGGTCTAAAGTATTAATCTATACTCATAATAGAAAAAGGAAGCAGTAACGCTAATGACGAGAATTCTAGTAGCAGACGATCACCCATTGTTTCGCGAGGCATTGAGCGGCGCGTTGGAACCTTACTTTGAAAATGCACAAATAATTCAAGCCGGAAGTTTGGACGATGCATTGGCAAAACTTAACGAATTCGACGGCGTTGAGCTAGTGCTTCTTGATCTTAACATGCCAGGCGGTGAATATTTTAACGGCCTTATCACACTACGTGAACAGTATCCAAACATCCCTATTGGTGTAGTTTCAGGTAGTGATACGGTTGAAGTAGTAGCTCAGGTGATGAGCCTAGGCGCACAGGGTTTCATCCCTAAAGTATCGCAAACGCGAGAAATTGCTCAAGCTATCGTAGATATCATCGGCGGTAAGAAATGGCTTCCAGAAGGTATGGAAGAAGAGCTTGAAAAAGTTGATGATGAATTGAAAGTGTTACTTCAACGCTTCCGTGAGCTAACGCCAAAACAAATTCAGGTGCTTTCGTACTTAAGAGCCGGTTTGATGAATAAACAGATTGCTCATGAAATGAATGTCACCGAAGCAACTATCAAAGCACATATCAGTGCCATACTGCGTAAACTAGAGATTAATACTCGTACGCAGGCTGTGTTATTAATGGATAAGCTTCAGCTAAGCTAACCGCAATTTGCTTAAAAAAACCGGATTATTCATCCGGTTTTTTTGTCTTTAAAGTTCTGTTTTTAAGATAATATTGCCGCTCTCGGTTACAATGTCTAAACCTTTATCAGGCACATGATCAAACCGCTTTTGGCGTTTCAAGAGTAACGTTGTTGATGAGTTATCGTCCTCTAGAGAAGTAGCAGTGTCCGCTAACTTAGTAACATAAACCGCCCAGTATTCAACATGCGGCGTTGAAAAGTCTTTATGAAACGCGATACCGATTTGATCTTGCTCTTCATAAAACGGAAGTTCGCCTAATAAGTGCTGCCGATGAGAGGTAGACCTTTTCAATGCATACCAAACATCATCAGCCGTAGTGTACCCGCCCGCTAACGCTTCAACTTGATTGCTCATAGCCTTACCATAATATTCAGGTAGAGAAAGCCCCGCATTTCGAATGCGAGTGTTTGGGCTACCACCTAAAAAATGTGAAACTAAGCCTCTGTCGGCCATATCTTTCACCTTAGCCTCAGCTAATTCAACGAGTGTCGGGTTGCACTGCAACAGATTGCGTTTTTGACCTTTATCGTTAGCAATAAGTAAAGACAAAGCTTGTGCTTGCTCAGTATTACCGCAGGTTACTGGGTTGGCGAAGCTAGTACTTTGTGTAGTCATAGCAATTAGCGTAGCTATAATGAATTTTTGACAAAAAAGGCCGCTTTCGCGGCCTTCTTTTCTAGGGTTTGAACTAAGCAGCTTTACCACCTCGTTTCTTAGTAGCTGACGTTGAGTTAACTTTAGCTACTAATTCTTCGTGATCGAAATCATCAACGTTGATGGTGCGAAGTCGTCCTGCTTCTGTCTTGCGTAGCAAGTTCGCTTCTTCTTCGTTAATAATACCTTCAGCTAATGCCTCATCAGCTAGTACGTCCAATCGAGTGAACGGTAGCTTGGCTTTCTTGTGCTTACAAATGCGCTCGAAGATAGGTTCACTTGCTAATACATCGTCAAGTGTTTGTTCTAGGTCGCCAAACAAACTGCCTTCCTCACGAGTTAGATACTGGCCATAGCCTAGACGGCTACGTGCAGTTGAAGGCGTTTGAAGCATTTGCGCAATAGCATGCTCTGTTTTATCAGAAGGCTTGCCAATACGACGACCAAAAGGAATAACCATAACGCGAAGCGCTGCTGCAATTGCGCGGTTGGGGAAGTTCGCTAAGAAGTCATCAATTGCAGTTTCAATGTCGTGCAATGTGGTTTGCATCGCCCAATGAAGAAGCGGAAGATCTTCTTTCAAACGACCTTCTTCGTCAAAGCGCTTCAAAGTAGTGCTGCCCATGTATAGACCACTTAAAATGTCACCTAAACGCGCAGACAAGCGCTCGCGACGCTTAAGGTCACCGCCAAGTACGCCCATAGAAACATCAGTGAGAAGTGCTAGGTTAGCGCTATAACCTTGAAGCAGTTTATAGTAACGCGCTGTTTCATCAGTAAATGGCGCACTGCTAAACGCACCATTAGTTAACGAGAACCAAATACTGCGAACCGTGTTAGCTACCGCAAAGCCGATATGTCCAAATACTGCCTTATCAAACGCTTGAAGAGCTTCTTTCTTGTCTTCAATAGATGCAGCTTCAATTTCTTTAAGCACGTATGGGTGACAACGCATTGCGCCTTGACCAAATATCATCATGTTACGAGTAAGGATATTTGCACCTTCAACCGTAATTGATACAGGTACGCCTTGATAGCCGCGGCCCAAGTAGTTGTTTGGCCCAAGCATTACGCCTTTACCACCGTGAACGTCCATCGAGTCGTTGATGACTTGACGCATTTTCTCAGTTAAATGGTACTTACAGATTGCCGAGATAACAGAAGGTTTCTCGCCTAGGTCAACACCCACTGTTGAAAAGCGCGTTACGCCATCCATTAAGTAAGCATTACCGCCAATACGCGCAAGCATTTCTTCAACACCTTCCATATGACCTACAGGCATACGGAACTGACGACGAATACGTGCATATGCACCGGTTGCAAGTGAAACAGATTTTGCACCACCAGCAGCAGAAGAAGGTAGGGTAATACAACGTCCTACTGATAAGCATTCTACAAGCATGCGCCATCCGCGACCTGCCATCGCTGGACCACCGATAATGTAATCGATAGGTACAAAGATTTCTTCACCCTTGATAGGGCCATTCTGGAATGGTGTATTAAGAGGGAAATGACGACGGCCAATTTCTAGACCTTTAGTGTCGCGAGGGATAAGCGCACAGGTAATACCCGGCTCTTTGTTATCGCCAAGAAGACCTTCAGGATCTTGTAATTTAAAAGCAAGGCCGATTACTGTAGCCACAGGTGCAAGAGTGATATAGCGCTTGTTAAAAGTAAGGCGCATACCCAGTACTTCTTCACCGTTCCATTCACCTTTACAAACAACACCAACATCTGGAATTGCACCAGCATCAGAACCTGCTTCAGGGCCAGTTAATGCGAAACAAGGGATTTCTTCACCCGCTGCAAGGCGAGGTAGATAGTGATCCTGCTGTTCTTTCGTACCATAGTGTTGCAGAAGTTCGCCTGGGCCTAGTGAGTTTGGTACACCAACTGTGCTTGATAGCACCGCACTTACACCTGCCAGCTTTTGTAGGACACGTGATTGCGCGTAAGCTGAGAATTCAAGACCACCATATTCTTTTTTGATGATCATGGCGAAGAATTTGTGTTCTTTTAAGAACTGCCAGATTTCAGGAGGTAGGTCCGCATCTTTGTGGTTTATCTGCCATTCATCGACCATAGAGCAAACTTTGTCACAAGGGCCATCTAGGAACGCTTGCTCTTCTGCAGATAGGCGACCTTTAGGGATGCGATGAAGCTTGTCCCAGTCTGGCTTACCGCTAAAGATATCGCCGTCCCACCAAACGGTACCCGCATCAATAGCTTCTTGTTCTGTGCTCGACATTTCCGGCATAACCTTGCGATAAAAGGCTAGCAGCTTTTTAGAAATGTGCTGTTGCCTAATATTGGCAAGTGTGAACGGCAGCGTTAAAGCAAGGAACACTACCCAACCAAGCAGGCCGATATCACCGAAAAGGGTGCCTAAAATCATAACACCTGCGCCCATGGCAACAGCTGTTACCAAGCTGGTACGCTGATAGCTAGCAATAGCTAGTGTCAGAACGACCAGTAAAAACCATATAAAATCTGCCATACTTCACTCCTGAAAGGCGTTAAACGTTACGCTTGTCATATCCTCCGTTCTATAAAAAACCTTCAAACAAAAGTCGTTTACGATCGAGGTCTGACCAGCATGCTGTAAACCTATTATTTAATAGGGCAAAGATCAAGATTTTTACATGAATATTCTATTAACAACGTCATAAATAATAGGGTAGTGGACTTTACTACTAGTAAGTATAGACGTTACTTATATAGCGTGATTGGAAATGTGAATTGCGCTTTTTATATGGTGCGGACCGCAGCTAGCTTATGCCGCAATTTGTTAATAAAAAAGCACGCCTAAAACTAATTTTAAGCGTGCTTTTTTGTATTTTAAATAAGTTGTTACAAAAAGAGCTAAAGTGCTTTAGCTCATTTACAGCATTTCAAACGACTTAAGCTTGATATCTCCTTGCTCATCACCTTCTTTAAATTGCTGAAGTCTGACTAGTGTATAGTTAAGCGAAGGTGCGAACCATGCAAAGGTTTCACGCTTCTTAGAGTCGCGAATAAGCTTTACTTTAACAGCCTCAACTTTTCCAAACGGCAATGACAATACTTCTTCATCTACCACTTGTACGCCATAGTGCCGTAGCTCGCCACGGTAGTTAACAAAGTTATAGTCTAGAGACGTTTTACCTTCAGCAAGCTGCTTAGCTAGATCTATTCGATAAATTTGATTATCAAATTCACCGTTCCATTCAAAGGTTTCGCCATTTTCGACTTTAATCTTCCCTTGACCTTGTTGACTAAAGGTAACTTTGAGTTCTTTATCCGGCCCAGTTCCCGAGCGATTATAGTAATACTCAGAAGGTACAACCGTATCTTCGTTTACCGTGAAGATCGAGTGCTCGCTGCGCTTATCTGATAAGAAAAACTTCGAGACCTTGGAGGTGTAAATCAAGGAATATTGTTGGTTGCCTAACTTCGAAAGCTCAATATTCGCTTCGCCTACGTCGTCACCCCATTTGTAAGCGGTATACGTAGCCTTGTAAGGCTGAAGCGGTAGCTCAGCTTTCTCTGCACTGGACATTGTCTGCGCGTTCCCCGAGAGGGATACCGCTAACAGTGCACCAACAGCAAAAGGCTTAATCGCTTGCATAACCAGATTCTGGTAGTTCTTGCTCATCTAAAACTGCCTTATTGTTTCGCATCGATAATCGACCAGCACTAAACCATGATAGTACTAGCGGATAGATGCGGCGTTCTTGTTCCTGAACACGCTCAGCCAAGTCGCTAGCTGTGTCTTCATCAAATACAGGCACACGACTTTGAATGATAACCGGGCCACCATCAAGCTCTGGTGTAACAAAGTGCACACTTACACCGTGCTCTTTATCTCCATTATCGATGGCTCGCTGATGCGTATTCAAACCTTTGTACTTCGGCAACAAAGATGGGTGAATGTTCACTAATTTTCCAGCAAAGCTATCGACAAACTCAGGAGTTAGGATGCGCATAAAGCCAGCAAGCACAACACAGTCAGCGCCAAAAGCATCAATTTGTGCTTTAAGTGCTTCGTCATAAGACTCGCGAGTATCAAAATTAGTGTGATCAAGGCACACGGCATCGATCCCTGCTTCTTTAGCGCGCTCAAGACCATAAGCGTTAGGACGATTGCTAATTACGCCGCTGATTTTAGCGTTAAGACGGCCGCCTTTTATTTCATCAATAATGGCCTGCAAGTTACTGCCATTACCAGAAATAAGTACGCATATTTTAGTTACACTGCTACTCACGCGTTGATCTCTACTTGCTCTTCGCCGTCTTTTGCAGCGATGTCACCAATAACCCACGCATTTTCACCATGTTGCTTAAGGATGTTTAGGGCTGTATCGGTATCGCCTTCGTCAACAACGATAACTAAGCCAACACCACAGTTGAAGGTGCGATACATTTCATGACGCGTTACGTTACCGTTTTCTTGAAGCCAAGAGAAAATAGCAGGCCATTCCCATGAACTTTCATCAATTACCACTTTCGCATCTTCAGGAAGTACGCGAGGGATGTTTTCCCAGAAGCCGCCACCTGTTATGTGTGAAATTGCACTAACTTGAACCTCTTCAAGCAAAGCCAATACCGACTTAACATAAATGCGAGTAGGCTCAAGCAACTGGTCAATGATTGGTTTACCGTTCAGGTCAGCATTTACATCAGCGCCGCTTACTTCGATAATTTTTCTTACTAACGAATAACCGTTTGAGTGGGGGCCCGACGAACCTAAAGCGATGAGCTTTTGGCCTGGTTTAACGTTCGTGCCGTCAATAACATTATCAGCCTCAACTACACCAACGCAGAAGCCTGCAATGTCATAATCGCCATCGTGATACATACCAGGCATTTCAGCAGTTTCACCGCCAATAAGTGCACATCCAGCCTGCTCACACCCTGCACCAATGCCAGTAACAACTGACGCCGCAACGTCAACATCAAGCTTACCTGTAGCATAATAGTCTAGGAAAAATAGCGGTTCAGCACCTTGCACTATTAGGTCGTTAACACACATTGCTACAAGGTCAATGCCTACACCGTCATGACGATTCGCATCCATTGCCACTCTTAGTTTAGTACCTACGCCGTCAGTACCTGAAACAAGTAGCGGCTTTTTGTATTTTGTAGGTAGTTCGCAAAGTGCACCAAAACCACCCAAATTACCTTTTACTTCTGGTCTATGGGTTTTCTTGGTAACTGATTTGATGCGTTCAACAAGTTGATTGCCTGCATCGATATCTACGCCTGCATCTTTGTAACTTAAAGAGGTTTTATTTTCGCTCACGGTTGGGCCCTGAAACTAAGAGGTAGAAAACCGCGGATTCTACCAGCAAGTCGGCACAAGTCCAATTTGTGACGGCTATTTTATGCGCTTTTTGATCTTTTTTATTTTAAGGGTGAAATTAAATTGAATATAAAAGACAATAGAGCGCTATCTTTTGGTGAATATCTAGCTAAATAAAATGTCTTGCTCTGATATTAAGAGTGAGCAGCGTGAATGTTGGGCTGCTTTCAAGCTTTATTTGAAATGTGTTTGGCTCATGATTGGGTAGGTAAGGAATTGATTTTTAGAGAGTATGGAGTGTCAATGTTGACGGCAGTAATGCGTAACACCAATAAGGCAAATAAGCAGAGAATAGGTTTGAAACGAATACTGTTTGTCTCTCTTTTTGCAATACTTAATTACAGTGCAAACACGCACGCCGCTCAGCGCGTTGTTGTTAATGAAGCGCAAATTCAAGTTGAAGATCAAACTCAGCGCACTCAGCAAACAGCGCTCAAAAAAGCGCTCAAGCAAGTATTCATTAAAATGTCGGGCAGTACGAGTGTACTTGACAACCCTGGTGTCAGAGCGGCATTAACATCGCCTCAGTCGCTACTTCGTTCATATCGCTTTGCGTTTGATAACAACAGAACCTATTACATTGCTGAATTCGATCAGGCGAAACTTAATGAAATTTTGCAGCGAGAATTGCTTCCGCTTTGGGGAGACAGACGCCCAGAGACTATAGTGTGGCTGGCACAAGAAGACGAGAACGAAACTCGTACTATTCTTGACGAATCACTCGATACTGAACTTCAACGCGCACTTAAACAAACGGCTAAAGAGCGTGGTGTACCTCTCAGCCTTCCTCTAATGGATTTAACAGACAGCGTTAATATATCTACCTATGATGTGTGGGGACGATTTGCTGAGCCGCTGCGTAAAGCTTCTATGCGTTACAGCGTCGATAACATTATCGGTGCCAGGGTATATCGCAATGACCCAAATTCAATACCAGATTTACCCGAAAACGTTGTGGCCTCTGGTACCGTTAAGTCTTTAGATAACGTGCTTAATGAAGAAGCTCAGGCTGAGCGCTACGACGATCAACTAAACGATTCAGCTAACGCTGAATCGAACCCGTCACAAGGTAATGGTGATAGCCCAATAAACGTGAACGCCGCTCTTACTGGTCAGCCTAGTGAAAATGTTGAAGAAATATCGCCTACAGGGCAACTCGCAAACACAACGGAACCATTCACTATGGACGAATTTGCGAATTACGCTAAAAGAGCAGACGAGGGCGACTTCGCGCTGGATTGGATTTTTATTGGCGGTGGTAAAGTAAGCTACGGCAGCATCTATGGAGATTCACCGGAAGATTTGGGCAATGCACTGGTAGACGCGTATTCAAACTATTTGTCATCGCTTTATGCGGTTGTGGGTATTGAGGAGTCTGAACGAGAGGTGATTACAGTCTCAATCGCCAACGTTGGTTCCATTGCAAGCTATGCTAGTGCCACAGACTATTTGAACAGCTTAAGTGTTATTGAAAACGCAACCCTCGTTGAGCAATCGGGTACCGTGGCTACTTATTCGTTAACGTTAGTCGGTACGGTTGACGATTTACTTAACAGCGTCAAGTTAGAAAACAAACTACGCCCAGTAACCGACGCCTACGGACAAACCGTTGACGAAAACAGTTTCTATTGGAGCAACTAAATTAGCATGCAGCTGCCTTTGCCTGTAACGTTACCTGTAGACGAAAACTTCGATAGTTTCGTTTCTACGGGTAACGAAGAAGTGGTTTCAGTGCTTGAGCAGATTTCAGAAGCGCTACCGCTTTGGCGAGATGCCTCGAAATTAAGCGCTTTAGCTTCATTGCAACTTCCATTACTTACCTTATTAGGCAGCAGTGCGGTTGGTAAAAGTCACTTGCTTTTTGCCACCTGTCATCAGTTAGCGGGCAGATCGGTCAATCACCTGTACTTAAATCTTAATGACTTTAAAGCGTGGTCTTTAGATATCTTCGAAGGTTTGGAAAACTTGTCGCTGATAGCGTTAGATAACATACACGCCATAGCGGGTGATAAGCGCTGGGAAGAAGCGCTGTTTGATTTATTCAATCGCGTTATGGAAGCTAAACAGGCCATGGTGATTTGCACCAGCCATTTAGGTCCATCAAACCCAGCATTCGTGCTACCTGATTTGCGTTCCCGCTTGGCATGGGGCGTTATTTATCATGTTAATCAGCTTGATGATAGCGGACGTGAGGAGGCGGTACGCCTGCGCGCTGAAGAGCGGGGCCTTAAGCTTTCAAACCAAGCGCTTCAATTTCTTTTACACCACAGCGAGCGGGATTTAAAAAGCCTGATGTCTTTGCTAGCCCGGCTAGACACCCGCTCACTCCAAGAGCAGAAACGCCTGTCGGTGGGCATGGTTAAGCGCGAGCTTAACCTAAATTAGCAAAGCGCGAGCTTAACCTGATTTAGCTAAGCGTTACTGATGCCCTTGCTCAAAACGCGCTTTTTCTTCTTTCATTTCTTCTTTAAGCTTTTTAATGCCTAATCCTAGCTCGCGACCACGTTTTCTGGCGAAGGCGCTGCACCCAACGAACATGCCGGTACACAAAATAATTTCTACTACCGCATACCAGCGTTCAGCAGGCACGGCGTAGGCAACGGTACATCCGTGAATAAGGTAAAATAAGACAACAAAATTTGCCCAAGCGTGAGTATATGGCTTGCCTTTCAATACACCCCAATAGGGTAACAATAAGGGTAAAATATAAAACAGGGCAATAAATACTGGGGAGTAAGTATGCTCTTTAGTAAATGTAAATTGCCAAAGCGTTATCCATATAATTAGCCCAGTGTGACTGATAAGTGCTAGATAGCGAAAGAAACGCGTATCTGGTGCCATGTTTATTCTCCGAAGAAATCAGGTTTTAATATTTATCTAAACGTTGTGTCTATTCGCGTTTGTTGTATCGCCAATCAATCGTTATTTGCTAGTCTTTTCGCAAACGTAGCCAGGCGCTTACCTTGAGCAAAACACAGCGCTTTTTCATCTGCGCTCAATTGTTGTGGAGCACTTAAACTGTGGTGCGCGACATGTGTTACGCCATAGGGGCTACCACCCATGGTTGTATTGTGCAGTTCTGGCTCGCTGTATGGAATACCGCAAATTACCATACCGTGATGGATAAGCGGTATCATCATAGACAACAGCGTGGACTCTTGGCCGCCATGCATAGACGATGACGAAGTAAAAACGCAGGCCGGTTTATCAATCAATGCGCCCTTCAACCACTGGCTACTTGTTGAGTCTAAAAAGTGTTTAACCGGCGCGGCCATATTGCCAAAGCGAGTAGGGCTACCAAGGGCCAACGCGCTACATTGCTCAAGTTCCTGAATTGTAACCTCAGGGACTGTACTAGAAGCAACATTTGAGACATCTTCAGACGTGCTGCTCAATTCGTTAATACTTTTAACTGTGCGCACTATAACCGGCACATATTGTGACGATATTCCCTGGGCGATAGCATCGGCTAAACGCTTGGTGCTGCCATGTCGGCTGTAATAAAGTACAAGAACGGGTTGCACTACAAAATGTCCAATACCGATTCAGGCGGTCGACCTATACGTGCTTTCTCGCCTTTAATAACAATTGGGCGTTCGATTAGCTTAGGCGTCTGAGCCATGGCATCAAAAAGTGCTTCATCAGACAATGCTTCGTCCCCTAAATTAGCGTCTTTGTACTCTTTCTCTTTTGTACGCATCATATCCCTAACCGATTCAAGGTTAAGTTTTTTAAATATCGCTTTAAGCGCTTGGACATCTAGGGGATGTTTTAAATATTCAACCACAACTGGCGCTTCACCTTTTTCTTCAAGTAGCGCAAGCGTTTGTCTGCTCTTAGAACAGCGTGGATTATGAATAATAGTAATATCTAACATATAAGCCCCTTTTTAAGGTTGTTACGTTTGGCGCGAACTATTGCGTTTTTGCTTCTTAATATCAAGCAGTTTAGGCCTAGTTATTAATAAAGTGCGCAATATACCTCTGCATCGCGCCTAATCAACGAGGTGTTTAACAAGTAGTATTTTAAAATCTGTTAGAGAAGGGGAGAAGAATCTGGCACTATGACTAAAACAAATATAATTAGAGGGTTGCATGTCGTTCTCACCTTTAAATAGCAATGTGGGCAAAACTAATCCGCTACTTCTTATCACTCTTTTTATTACAGCGTCTTTAGCTGGGTTCTTTACTTATCAGAGTCTTCAGAATGACTTTGAAACCTTGGATGGGCAAACATATAGCTGGAACGGTCTTAAAGGACAGTGGGTAATTGTGAACTACTTTGCGCCTTGGTGTGCGCCATGCCTTCGCGAAATGCCTGAATTAGCGTCATTTCATCAATCTTTACCTAGCGGTACGCAGCTATTTGCAATTAACTACGACCCCAAAACAAAAGCTGAATTGACAGCAATGTCAAAAAAATACGGCATTGCTGTGCCAGTTATTGTTAGTTCTTCCGATACTAAGCTACCCATGGCTAAGCCTCCATATTTACCTGCCACTTTCATTGTGGGCCCAGATGGAAACATCAAAGATACGATAATGGGTGAAGTGACAGCTGACGGCTTGCGCCAGCGCCTTAATCAACTAAAAAGCGCTGAGCGAGATTAAGTCAACAGTGTATAGAAAAACGGTAGCGCTGTACGCTAACACACTATAAACGCACTATAGCCGTTCTAATCGTTCTTCCTGGTCGCGAAACTGCTTTATGCGCGCCCTAATCCGTTGCTTTGCAAGGTGATTATCACCGGCAAAATTGTAAGCATATTGAAGTTCATCCACCGCGCGATTGTATGCGCCGTAAAGGGCATAGACCTCCGCTTTGCTTTGGTGCATTTGGGAGAATTGCTTAGCTTTTTGATACGCTTCACTCATCAATTGGTGGGCTATTTGATAATCTTTTCTAACCAGTAGAAAATCCTTAAGCAACGAAATGGCGTCATCATACTTCTGTGCACTGATATAGGCGTTCGCCTGATTTAGCGCAAGAACCTGATTTCTCGGGTTATGTTGAACGTGAGGCGCTAGCATTTCTACCGCTTTTAAAGGTTGTCCTAAAGAGATGTAAATATCAGTCATAGCATCGAGATAGAAAAGGTTATCTCCGTCGCCGGCAATAAGCTTATCCATCACTTTTTTTGCTTTATCAATTTGTTCGTTTCGCATGTAGGCGAGAGCTAAACCGTAAAGCGATGCTTCTTTACTCCGCTGAACATCTTGGTTTACCGCTGCTTCAAAATACTCCAATGCGTAATCTGCTTTAAACGAATAACGCGCCTTTATTCGTGCTTTCGCTAATTCAAATTGTTTGTTAATGGGTAGATAACGTCTGGGATAATCCCCAGCGCGGTTCCTTGCATCAGCAATACGGGTTTCAGTTAGGGGGTGAGTTAGAAGTCGTGCAGGCGGTCTAGAAACCATACGGTATTCTTCTGCCATTGTAGAAAAGAAGGAGGCCGCAGCGCTTGGATCAAAACCAGCTCTTGCCAGCATAGCAATACCGATTCGGTCTGCTTCTTGTTCATTTGTCCGTGTATAGTCAATTTGAAGCTGAGCCGATGCTGCAGAACCTGCCTGCATGGCCGCAATGCCTGCTTCAGGGTTAGCCATAGCAATGAGTACGCCACCAATAAGCGAAGCCAGTGCTAAAGGCGATGAGCGTCGTTGAGCTTGCATACGCCGTGCAATGTGGCGCTGCGTAACGTGTGAAATTTCGTGAGCAAGTACTGAAGCCAGCTCGCTCTCGTTTTTAGCTCTACGCATTAAGCCCGTATGTACGCCGATATGACCACCGAAAAATGCGAAAGCATTTATGGCGTCGTTGTTAACCCAGAAAAACTCGAAGGGGAACTTTGCATTGTCGGCGTGGACAACTAAACGATTGCCTACATCTTGCAAATACTCGTCCAACACTGGGTCTGAGATAACCGGGCTTTGCCCGCGCATTTGGCGCATTACGGCATCGCCTACGATCATTTCCTTATCAAGTGATATAGCGTCTGAAGCAACCACACCTATCTCAGGTAGTGCATTTTTATTGCTGTAATTGGCATCTTGTGCAACAGCCGTTAGGCTCGATGTGAGCACAAAGGAAAGGGCAACCAAAGATGCTGAAAAATGTTTTCTCATGAACCTACAATTATTGTACATGTTTAATACTGCATAACGCTTAGAGCACTAAGTTGCTAAACAGTTTCAAAATTTATTATTTTCTTATATCTACTTTTTCAGTAGACCAAATTTAAAATTTAGCGTTGTTTTACTAACACGAGTCAGACAAATACTAGAGCGAATCTCCAGAAGTTATCTAATTTATTCACACGCTTCTGACTATTTCAGCCAAACGCTTCGCAGATATTACGACACGTTGACCTAGTTTAATTAACAACTATCTACACTCTCACTCTACACGCTAATAGTAATACTGTAAAAACATCATACCAGTTTGATTTTGAAAGATTCTTAACTACTACTTATTGCTAATTGCTAGTGCTATCAACTATGATGCGTGTCCTATTCTTGGTTATTTCTAGGCGTTTCTATGATTAGCGTTTTTGGTCGTTGGTACCGACGCAAATTTTCCGATCCTGATGCGGCAATGCTGCTCATTTTGATTCTTTTAACCACAACAGTGTTGCTATTGTGGGGCGAGCTAATTATGCCTGTACTGGTTGCAGCGGTTATTGCTTATCTGCTTGACTGGCCAGTAAGTCGTTTAGTGAGTGTTGGCGTTAGTCGCACTTTGGCATGCGGCGTGGTAATGCTCGGATTTATCACTATCACTATTTTAACCTTGATTGGATTGGTTCCAATTATCTCAAAGCAGAGTGTGAATCTTATTCAAGAAACACCGTTAATTTGGCAAAAAGCCCAGGAATGGATCTTAACGCTTCCTGATAAATACCCAGATTACGTACAGGTGTATCAAATCCACCAGATGATGGAAGGCTTAAATGAAAAGCTAGTAGAAGTAGGAGAAACCCTGATTTCCGCTTCGTTCAGTAATATCGCCAATTTAGCCGCACTGCTCGTTTATATGGTGCTGGTACCCTTGATGGTATTTTTCATGCTGAAAGACAAGCTTTTCTTTCTAGACAGCATTTCTCGTTTATTGCCAAAAGAACGTCGCTTAATTACCCAAGTGGGTCACGAAATGAACTCTCAAATCGCTAATTATATACGCGGAAAAGTGATTGAGATTATTATCGTGGGTGTAGTGAGCTGTGTGACCTTTGTTCTTATGGACTTACGTTATGCCATTTTGCTTGGCGTTTTAGTTGGCTTTTCTGTACTCATTCCCTATATCGGTGCTGCAGTGGTCACAATACCCGTGGCAGTTGTTGCAATGTTTCAGTGGGGAATATCACCAGAGTTTTGGTATCTAATGATAGCCTACGGCATTATTCAGGCATTAGATGGTAACTTATTGGTGCCGTTATTATTCTCTGAAGCGGTTAGTCTTCATCCGCTTTATATTATTGTTGCTGTTTTAGTCTTTGGTGGCCTTTGGGGCTTTTGGGGCGTGTTTTTCGCCATACCACTTGCTACGTTGGTAAAAGCTGTGGTTACTGCGTGGTCAAGTAATCCTGTTGCAATTCCCGAAGAGGCAAAGTAGCTAACACTAAGTATAAAAAAGCCCCGATAACTGCACGTTATCGGGGCTTTTTTGTTATGTAAGAAATTTAGCTGTTCAGGTAATCAAGAACAACTGTGTGGTGTTCTTTTGTTTTGAATTTATTGAAAACATGCTCAATTACACCGTTCTCGTCAATCAAGAAAGTTTGACGGTGGATGCCATCATATTCTTTACCCATGAACTTTTTAGGCCCCCACACACCAAATGCGTCGGCAACAGCATGGTCTTCATCAGAAAGCAGGGTGAAATTAAGGTTTTCTTTTTCTATAAACTTAGGCAGTCGCTTAACCGCGTCTGGGCTTACACCTAGTACAACCACGTTCTTCGCGGTTAGTTCGTCGTTAACATCACGTAATCCCTGTGCTTGAGTTGTACAGCCTGGCGTCATTGCCTTAGGGTAAAAATACACGAGTACTTTTTTACCTGCGTAATCAGTTAAAGATACGGTTTCGTCATTTTGGTTCTGCAATGAGAATTGTGGAGCTTTATCACCAGCTTGTAACGTTTTCATTGGGATCCTTCTTGTGTTTGTCTACTACTTTGCCTGTCACGTTTAACGATTTGAACAGGGACATTAGATCAGATTCTAAAATATCGATATTTTCATCTGAAGTAAGCGAAACAATAAATTTGCATCGCATGTTGTCTTTACCAGTGGCTTTGTCTTTGTAGGTACGCTGTCTAAACGCACTAATCATGGCATCTCGCTCTGCGAAAAAGCCCGTAACGGCTTTAATCAAGCCCGTTTCGTCTTCACCACTAAATTCAACATTAAAGAGGTGTGCGAGATTTTGCTTTTCATGGTGACTCGTTCGCTTCATCATCGACAGCAAATCAAGGCGCTGAAACAATGCTGGTAGTATGCACTCGGCTTTTGTAATAGCAGTTTGAGTTCCCTCTATGATCATAGTCAACGAGAACTCTTTGCCATATATAGCTTGCCTGCTATCTAAAATATTGCACTGAGCTTCTGATACCGTTGTTGCAATTTCGCTTAGGATGCCAGTGTTGTCTGTACCTAAAATGGTAACGATAAGTTGTTGTTTCGACATCTACTTCACTTCAATGGTAATAATGTCGGGATGTTAGCACAGAGTTTTTTTAGAAGTCAGCGCCTTTTTCCCGCCTTTGAATAAGATATTGTCAAATTCTTGTCATTTTACATGCGCTATTACTTGTGTTTAAGCACTGACATAATTACCATGTGCGCTCACATTTTGCGGAGAGATTATGTTTACTGGTAGTTACGTAGCACTCGTCACGCCGATGCTCGAAAACGGCGATATCGATTACAAGTCTTTAGAGAAACTTGTGAAGTTTCATGTAGAGCAGGGCACTCATGGTATTGTGTCTGTTGGCACTACAGGTGAGTCAGCAACACTACCGTTTGATGAACATATCAACGTGGTTAAAGAAACAGTAGCAATGGCATCAGGTGCTATCCCTGTTATTGCTGGAAGTGGTGCAAACTCTACTGCCGAAGCGATTTTTCTTACCGAGCAATTAGGTGCTACAGGTATTGATGGTTTCTTAAGCGTGGTACCTTACTACAATAAGCCTCAACAGGCGGGTATGATTGCCCATTTCAACGCCATTGCCGATGCTAGCGACTTGCCTGTGATCCTATACAATGTTCCGGGCCGAACCGTAGCTGATATGCTTCCAGAAACCGTTGCAGAATTATCTACCCACAAAAATATTGTTGGTCTTAAAGATGCAACTGGTGATATTGCTCGATTAAAAGAAACCCAGCCTCTTGTTCCGGAAGACTTTGTTATTTTAAGTGGCGACGATGGCACAAGTGCTGAATTCATGTGCGAGGGCGGGCATGGTGTCATTTCAGTTACCGCTAACATAGTACCTAAAGCTATTGCACAAATGTGCGAAACTGCCCTCAATAAAGATTTCGATAAATGTCGAGAGATCGACGAAACAATCAAGCTATTGCACAGTGAGCTTTTCATTGAACCAAACCCTGTAATGCCTAAGTGGGCGTTATACAAAATGGGAATGATGAAAAGTGCTGTTATGCGATTACCTATGGTTTTACCGGAACTATCAAGCCAAAAACGTATCGAAGAACTACTAAAAAAATACGCATTGATTTCTGGTTAATAAGGAATACAGATGAAAAGAACGCTGGCTATAGCAAGTTCAGTAGCGATGGTTGCACTTGCAGGTTGTTCAAGCCAAATAGATAGAAAGACCGCTTCTGGTAGTTACGAGTACTTAAAAACTAAAGAACAAAAGACGTTAGAAGTACCCCCTGGCTTAGATGCACCTACCTTTTCGAGAGACTTTGCTTTACCTGAGATAGGCAAAGAAGCAGACACGTCGCTAGTAGGTAAGAACTTGATGGTTCGTTCTCCTGCGTTGGTTCTTCCTTTAGTTACTGGCTCTCACGTGGAAGAAGGTAAGAGCTCAGCAACGATTTGGTTTGACCAAGTTGATGATAGCCAACCGCTAAGCCAAGCAATCTGGAACTCATTATTAAGTTTCTTAGATGAGCAGGGAATAGGTGTAGATAGCTTTAGCCCGGAAGATAAAGTTTTGATCACTGATTGGATGGTCATGACAAAGGAAATTGATGGTCCTTGGTATAGCTTTATCGACGAAGAGAGCGAGATAGGTCGCCGTTTTGAATTCAGCCTGGATGTCAAACCTCATGGTCGTAGCGCTGCATTGACGGTTGATTTAAAAGACTACATGCAAACCGTTGGTAACGACGTAGTTGCAGACGTTTCTTCTTTGGAAGAGCGTCGCGAAGAAGTTGAAGTATTAAACCAGGTTATCGGTCATTACGAATACCAAATTCAGCTTGCTGAAACGCGAAGAATAGCGAAGATTCGACAAGGTATTAATACGGAAATGGGCTTTAACGATGACGGGGACCCAGCGTACATTGTAGAAGCGCAATATGACGTTGCTTGGCCAAGAATGCTTTTGGTACTTCGCAAACTTGGGTTTGATGTTAAAGATTTAGATAAATCAAATGGCCTGCTATTTATCACTTATAATGGTGACCAGGGTAGTTGGTGGGATGGTTTATTCTCAAGCGATGCTGAATTACTCGAAAAGGGTGATTATCGTTTGAAAGTTGCAAAAGCGGGTGCAAATCGCACATCAGTTACTTTCATGAACAATGAAAGTGTACCGTTTGAAGCAAATCAGGTTTCCGACCTATACAGTGCATTTGCTGAGGTCATGTCAGAAGATAACCTTGATATATAACTGAGACTGAGAATGGAAAAACGCGACGAGCTTTACCGCGGTAAAGCAAAAACTGTTTATTACACTGATGATAGCGATAAACTAATTCTTCACTTTCGAAACGACACTTCAGCGTTCGACGGTGAAAAAATAGAGCAGCTTGATCGCAAGGGTGAAGTAAACAACAAGTTTAACCACTTTATAATGACTAAGCTTGAAGAAGCGGGCATTGCAACACAAGTTGAAGCTTTAGTTTCTGATACTGAGTCTTTGGTTAAAAAGCTCGATATGATCCCTGTCGAGTGTGTGGTGAGAAACTTGTCTGCTGGCTCTTTAGTGCGCAGACTAGGTGTGGAAGAAGGTAAAGAGCTTAACCCACCTATTTTCGAGTTTTTCCTTAAAAACGATGCGCTTCACGACCCAATGGTGAATGATTACCATATTCTATCATTTGGCTGGGCTACAGAAGCACAAATTGCCGAAATGAAGGCACTAACCTTCAAAGTGAACAATGTACTTAAAGCATTGTTTGACGAAGCAGGTATGTTGCTTGTTGACTACAAACTAGAGTTTGGTGTCGACAAAGACGGCAACATCGTGTTAGGCGATGAGTTTACTCCTGACGGCTGTCGCTTGTGGGATAAAGAAACCCGTAAGAAAATGGACAAAGACCGCTTTAGACAGGGGCTTGGCTCGGTTGTAGAAACTTACATTGAAGTTGCTGAGCGTTTAGGTTTGTCTCTGTAGATACAGACCTGCTTGCAGTTTGAATAAAAGAGGACCTTCAGGTCCTCTTTTTTGTTTAAGCCTTTATGACTAACATTTAAAAGTTGGTTACTTGAAGAAAACCTTTTTAAGTTATTATTTTAACGATACATTCTTTGAAAGAATGAATATCTAGAAATAGAGATATGCGCAAAGGAGCGGTCATTGTTTAAAACACTTTCTTTAGTCACGGTAGCAATGGTTGCTTTTGCTGCAAATTCGTTACTGTGCAGAATGGCGCTGGCAAATACAGATATTGACCCCGCTAGCTTTACCGCGTTGCGCTTAATAAGCGGTGCATTAGCACTCACGTTATTGTCGCTCTTTTCTTTGCGAAAAGCACCAGGGGATTCAAGCCTTTGGGTTAACCTAAAAAGTAATGCAACCTTCCTCGGTGGCGCGTCACTGTTTTTGTACGCACTGTGTTTTTCATATGCCTATATTTCTATGGCTACTGGCACAGGGGCATTGTTGTTATTCGGCGCAGTTCAGCTAACTATGATTAGCTTCGGCCTAGCAAGAGGAGAACGGTTTAAGCGTTTTCAATGGCTAGGCTTTCTTTTAGCATTGGCAGGTCTAGTCATTTTATTGCTGCCGAGTGCATCGGCGCCACCGCTTCTAGCTGGCATAATCATGGTCACCGCAGGTATTGCGTGGGGGGTATATTCTCTATTAGGCAAAAGAAGCAAGTCTGCGCTATTTGCTACATCGGGCAACTTCATTTACGCATCTATTTTATGTATTCCCTTAGTTGGGTTTCTATTATCGCTCAATAGTCGTGTATTAGTGTTCGACAATACTGGCGCCTTATTAGCACTTGTTTCTGGCATTGTGGCATCAGGGTGTGGTTATGCAATTTGGTATAGCGTGCTGCCAGTTATTAAATCAACTACTGCTGCCACTGTTCAGTTAAGCGTTCCAGTAATCGCAACTTTGATGGGATGGGCTATACTTGGTGAACAACTTAGTATTCAGATTGTTATCGCTTCTGTCATGACGCTGGGTGGCATCTATTTGGTTATAAAAAGGTAGTTAGCCACGCGAAGGAAGATACGTCACCCTTTTGAATTACTCATATTTGAATTATGGTTTATCTACAGACTGTTCACACTCACAAGTTTTTTTGAAGAGGTGTAACGAGAGTTGCGCATCTTTGTAGACTAAAGAAAAATGTTATATTTCCATGCGTGATGCTAAAGTTCAGCGATTAACAATGTGTATATCGTTGGGCGCAAAGTGGCGAAATGAAACAGCGACTATTGGTGGAAAAGTTTATTGGAGCTTAGTGTGGTAGTTACAGGAGCATTATCTAACGAGCTCGAAAGAGTATCTGTTCTGAAAAGATTAGCGCTACTAGATACGCCCGACGAAGCGCGTTTTGACCGGATTACGGGTCTAGCAAGCAGTGTGCTTAATTGCCGATTCGCGACGATCACGTTAATTGATAGCAATAGACAGTGGTTTAAATCCTCAGTCAATCTTGAGATTAAAGAGTCCGCTCGCGATATTGCCTTTTGCAGCCACACCATTTGTGAAACGGACCCATTAATTGTTCCTGACACCCAAAAAGATCCGCGTTTTAAAGATAATCCGTTTGTTTTGGGTGAACCCCATATTCGCTTCTACGCAGGAATAAAGCTTGTTGTAGATGGCTGCGCTGTGGGTACTTTATGTGTGCTCGACACAAAGCCACATGACTTTAATGAAAGCCAACTTTTTCAGCTTGAAAAGCTAGCTGAGCTGGCAAACGAAGAAATTTGTAGAGAAGAACACACAGAGCTGTCAAAACAGATTACTGAGTACCAAGACCAACTCGAGCAAACGCAAAAACTTACGCGGGTTAGAAGTACTATTCTTGAAAAAGTGGTAAATGCAGAATCTCTTCACAGTGTACTTTTCGATATCGTTGATGCTATCGAAGGAGAATATCCGAATAAGCGCTGTAGTATTTTGCTGCTGCAAGAGGGCAAACTAAGAAAAGGTGCAGCGCCATCATTACCCGGTTTTTATAACGATGCCATTGACGGTCTTCAAATTGGTCATGGTGTAGGCTCTTGTGGCAATGCAGCAGCCACCAATAGCCCTACCGTAGTTGAGGATATTAGTACGCATCCCTATTGGGTTGGCTTCCACGAATTAGCAGCAAAAGCGGGGTTAGCGTCTTGCTGGTCTCAACCCATTAGAGGTGCAAATGGAAATGTAATTGGCACCTTTGCAATCTATCACAGTTACAAAGCGATACCGACCTCTGAAGAAGTTATTCTGATAGAGCAATTTGCCCATATTGCGAGCATTGCTATTGAAAGAGATATAGCAAACGACCTTATCTGGAAACAAGCCAATTTTGATACGCTCACTGGCCTACCAAATAGAAACCTAATGCTGGATCATCTCGACTTAGCGATTAAGACTGCTAATAGAGAAAACGATAAGGTTGCGGTGCTTTTCCTGGATCTCGACAATTTTAAGGATATAAATGACACGCTCGGCCACGATGTAGGCGATGAACTTTTAAAGGAGTGTGCTAAGCGTTTAGAGCACAGCGTACGCGCTAGTGATACAGTTGCTAGGCTGGGCGGGGATGAATTCGTCATCATTTTAAATAGCATCAATAGCTTAAGTTCAGTAGACGATATAATACAGAAACTGCTAGAAACGATAGCTGAACCCTTTTTAATCGATGTAGAGCAGGTGCATACAAGCGGTAGTTTAGGGGTGACCTTATATCCAGATGATGCTAATAACACTAAGGACTTGTTGAAGTACGCTGATCAAGCTATGTACAAAGCGAAGGCGTCGGGGAAAAATAGTTACAAATACTATACCTTAGACATGCATGAAGCGGCGGTAAAACGACTTTCTCTTTTAAATGATCTACGTTATGCCGTTAAAAACAATGAACTTTTCGTTGAATATCAGCCTATAACGACGCTCAGTAATGGTCAGATTTTAAAGGCGGAAGCCTTGCTTCGATGGCAGCATCCACAAAAAGGACGAATTCCGCCCGATGAATTTATTCCTTTAGCAGAAGAGTCTGGTTTAATTATCGAAATTAGCGACTGGGTTTTTGAAGAGGTGTGCAGGAATGTAAAGTATTGGCAGTCACATTATTGCCGTGATCTTCAAATAAGTATAAATACATCACCTTGCCAATATCTTCATCAAGAGTCGAATATTACGAGCTGGCTTAACAGATTGCTTGAGAAAAATGTTTCAGCGAGGTCTATTTTACTTGAGGTCACAGAAAACCTTTTAATGAAAGCTGACGAAGAGGTTTCTAAAAAGTTGTTTCAGTTTAGGCAAGCCGGTGTTGGTATAGCCCTTGATGATTTCGGTACGGGGTACTCTTCTATTTCTTATCTGAAAAAGTTTCCTACCGATTTTATAAAAATCGACAAAAGCTTTGTTAAAACCATGACAGACGTGAGTAACGATAAAGTATTGTGCGAAGCTATTATTATTATGGCTAAAAAGCTTGGAATTAAAGTAGTTGCAGAGGGCATTGAGACTCAAGAGCAGTTTGAGATCTTAAAAGCAATGAATTGTGACTATGGACAAGGGTATTACATAGCGAGGCCGATGGGGAAAGTTGATTTCGAATCCCTTTTAAAGGCAACTAGCACCGTGAGAAGTGCTAGTTGAGATGGTTACGCTGCACATCAGTGCAATTAGCTCATAAAACTAGGATAGTGTAGCTAGGGCTTTGCCAGAGTACTGTTCTAGTTCATCTGTTCGGTTTTCTTTAATCTTATTAGCCCAGTTGGGGTCTTGTAACAATGCTCTTCCAACCGCGACTAAATCAAATTCACCGGCATCAAGTCGCTCAAGTAAGTCATCAACAGCACGGGTACTTGAGTCTTGGCCTTTAAATGCGCCGAAGAAGTCATCATTAAGGCCTACTGAACCAACTGTAATTGTGGGTTTTCCAGTAATCTTCTTAGTCCAGCCTGCAAGGTTTAGTTCGCTGCCTTCAAACTCACTTTCCCAGTAGCGGCGTTGAGAACAGTGAAAAATATCTACGCCAGCATCACTGAGAGGAAGTAGAAACTGCTCTAGCTCCTGAGGTGTGTGTGCTAAGCGAGCGGTGTAGTCTTGCTGTTTCCATTGAGAATAGCGCAGCACGATGGGGAAATCGGGACCAGTGGCAGCGCGAATGGCTTTAATTATTTCCACCGCAAACCGACCGCGGTTTTCCATACTGCCGCCCCAGCTATCAGTACGCTGGTTAGTGCCTTCCCAGAAGAATTGATCGATGAGATAACCATGCGCACCGTGAATTTCTATCCCATCCATGCCGATAGCTTTGGCATCAGCTGCAGCTTGGGCAAATCCGGATATAACAGATTCAATGTGCTCGACTGTCATGGGTTCAGCACCCTGTTTACCAGGTTTGAATAGTCCCGATGGCCCAGCGCTTGGAAGCTCGGGGTAGGGGGCTTTTTCTGCAACGCGTGCCATACCCACGTGCCACAGTTGCGGCATGATTTTCCCGCCTACGCTATGAACGTCATCAACCACATTTTTCCAACCGGCTAAGGCTTCGTTTCCGTGAAATTGAGGGATGTTTGCATCCATAGTAGCGACTTTGTCGTTAACCGTAGTGCCTTCTGTAATGATTAAACCTGTGCCACCTTGCGCGCGGCGCTTATAGTAACCTGCCACATCACTGGTAGGTATTCCGTTAGGCGAAAATTGGCGAGTCATAGGCGCCATAACAATGCGGTTTGATAACGATAGGTTGCCTTGTGAATAAGGCTTAAACAGTGCGTTTGCTGCCATTTTTTATCTCTAAGTTTATAGTTTGTTTTCAGATATTACTGGCAAGGTAGGTTAAGTCAATTTTCAAATCTTGATAGTAAGACATAAGTAAAAGTGAAGTGCGATGTTAACTTAAGCGGGCGTTCTCATTAACTGGCTCAATGATAAGTTAGGAGCAAAGTCACACAGGTATGGTTATAAATGTGACTGTATAAACGTATACTGCGTAGGGCATTTTTTAATTAGACCGTTATGGTTACCGGTAACAAGTGGTTAGCAAACACGTTAGTATGCAAAATTATAAGCATGATAACGTTAAAGTGTCTTCAAACAGTTTGTCTTAACAAAAATGCTCTTAGCCAAAGACAGTAAAGTTGATGTTATTTACAAATAACAAAAGAGGAATGGTAATGAACGAAATCAAATTTACCCGTGAGGAAAAAGACGCATTGGTCGCTAAACTACAACGATACTGTGATGATGAGTTAAACGTGGAACTTGGCCAATTTGACGGAGAGTTTCTACTTGATTTTATTAGTAAGGAAATGGGCGCGTCGTTTTATAACAAAGGTGTAAATGACGCGAGGGCCGTTGTTGCATCGCGACTACAGGTTATTGATGAAGAGCTGTACGCCATCGAAAAAGTGCTTTAATACGAAATAGTGACGCTATGTGTCTTTTCCGCTCGTAATGATAAAAACAAAAAGCCATGGGAATATCCGACCAGAGTTATGCAGACTTTTAAACAAACATGCTAACAATCTAAAGCGGCACTTTTATTTTTAACGGGCATTTAGCCACACAACAACACGGAAGAATTTCGTCGTCGTCAATAAAGGCGAGTGGGTCAGTAGTGTATTCAACTTCCCCTTCAATAAGCTTTGTACGGCACGCACCGCAAAACCCTTCGCGACAGTGGTAGTGAATATTAACGCCCGCTGATTCAAGGGCGTTTAAGATAGTGATGTCAGAAGGGGCAATAATCGCCCCCACATCGACAACGTCGATGCGGAGTGATTTATCGTTACTGCTCATTAAGCTGGGGCGTTACAGCTCAAAATCAGCAAAGTCGTCTTCGCTTACTGCAGAATCTATTTGTCCAACTAAGTAAGAGCTGATTTCAGATTCTTGTGGTGCTACTTGTACATTGTCTGAATTTAGATAGTTGTTCATCCAAGGAAGCGGGTTGCTACTAATCTCAAATGGTGTATCTAGACCTATGGCAGACATACGTTGATTCGCAATGTACTCAACGTACTGGCAAAGAATTTCTTTGTTAAGGCCAATCATAGAGCCATTTTGGAATAGATAGTCAGCCCATTGCTTTTCTTGCTCAACCGCATTCATGAAGATAGCCCGGGCTTCTTCTTTACACTCTTCTGCTATTTGTGCCATTTCAGGGTCATCTTTACCCTTGGCCCACAAGTTTAGAATGTGCTGGGTTGAAGATAAGTGAAGGTTCTCATCACGGGCAATTAATCGAATGATTTTAGAGTTACCTTCCATCAACTTACGTTCTGCAAAAGCGAAAGTACAAGCAAAAGACACGTAGAAGCGTATTGCTTCAAGCGCGTTTACCGAGTTCATACACAGGTAAAGCTTCTTTTTAAGCTCGTACATATTAATCGTGTACGCAGTACCATTAACGGTATGAACGCCTTCACCTTGTGTTTGCCAAAGTTGGGTGGCAAAAATAAGGTCGTCATAATACTTCGAGATATCAGCGGCACGGCGCTTAATCTCGTCGTTCACTACGATATCTTCAAATATTTCACTTGGGTCTGAGAACAAATTACGCAAGATATGGGTATAAGAGCGCGAGTGGATAGTCTCAAAGAAAGACCATGTTTCAACCCATGTTTCTAACTCGGGTAGTGAGATAATAGGCAAGAATGCAATATTCGGGCTTCGACCTTGTACCGAGTCTAAAAGGGTTTGGTACTTAAGATTCGATATGAAGATATGCTTTTCTGGGTCGGTCAATTTTTGAAAATCGACACGATCGCGAGAAACGTCCACTTCTTCAGGGCGCCAAAAAAAGCTAATTTGCTTCTCAATAAGCTTTTCGAAGATGGCATGCTTTTGCTGATCATAGCGTGCAACGTTTACGGGGTTACCGAAAAACATCGGCTCGATCAATGGATTAGTACTTTGCTGATTAAACGTAGTGTATTTCATGATGGCCTAACTAAAAACTTAATGATTAACGCGTATTATTGTTTGTGTTCTTGCTGCGAAACGTTAATGGCAGGCGTAACCGTAAAATCCTTCTACGAACCTGCCATTTTTGCAAAAGGGCGTGTATTAAATTTTACACGCACCGCCTGCACAATCATCATCTTCCTCTACTACGACTTCTTCTTGACGTGGCATAGGCTCGTTTGCTTTAGCGTCTAACGCCGAGGTGTCTGAAGCACCGTCACGAGTGTTATGATAATAAAGTGTCTTAACACCAAGCTTGTAAGTAGTAAGAAGGTCTTTAAGCAGAAGCTTCATTGGGACCTTGTTACCTTCATAACGGCTTGGGTCGTAATTAGTGTTTGCAGAGATAGTTTGGTCGATAAACTTCTGCATGATACCCACAAGTTGCAGGTAACCATCATTAGAAGGGATATCCCAAAGTAACTCGTATTTATCTTTTAAAGTTTCGTATTCAGGTACAACTTGCTTAAGTACACCGTCTTTACTCGACTTAATGCTGATAAAACCACGTGGCGGCTCAATACCGTTGGTCGCATTAGAGATCTGAGAAGATGTCTCTGAAGGCATTAATGCAGACAGTGTAGAGTTGCGTAGTCCGTGTGTTTTAACTTCTTCACGTAATGCATCCCAGTCGTAATGAAGCGGTTCATTGCACACGCTATCAAGGTCTTTCTTGTAGCTGTCAATTGGCATGATGCCTTGCGAGTAGGTCGTTTCGTTAAACTTAGGACACGCACCTTTCTCTTTAGCCAGGTTGTTCGACGCTTTCAGTAGGTAGTACTGCATTGCTTCAAACGTGCGGTGGACTAAACCGTTCGCGCTGTGGTCTGAATATTTAACGCCGTTCTTAGCAAGGTAATAAGCAAAGTTGATAACACCCACACCCAGAGTACGACGGCCCATAGTTGCGTTATACGCGGCAGGAACAGGGTAGTCTTGGTAATCAAGTAGATTATCAAGAGCGCGTACAGCAAGATCGGCAAGCTCTTCAAACTCATCAACTGACTCAATTGCACCTAAGTTAAATGCAGACAGCGTACAAAGGGCAATTTCGCCATTTTCGTCGTTAACGTGTTGAAGTGGTTTAGTCGGTAGCGCAATTTCAAGACACAAGTTGCTTTGACGAACTGGCGCAACTTCTGGGTTGAATGGGCTATGCGTATTACAATGGTCAACGTTTTGAAGGTATATACGACCTGTGCTTGCGCGCTCTTGCATGAACAAGCTAAACAGTTCCATAGCTTTAATTTGCTTCTTACGGATGCTGTCGTCGTTTTCGTATTTAACGTATAGCTCTTCAAACTTGTCTTGATCGGCGAAGAACGCATCATAAAGACCTGGTACGTCAGATGGGCTAAATAATGAAATATAGCCATCTTTCATCATGCGTTGATACATCAGTTTGTTGAACTGAACACCGTAGTCTAAGTGACGTACACGGTTTTCTTCTACACCACGGTTATTCTTAAGCACTAGTAGAGATTCTACTTCCATATGCCAGATAGGGTAGAACAACGTAGCAGCACCACCACGAACGCCACCTTGTGAACAGCTTTTTACTGCGGTCTGGAAGTATTTGTAGAACGGAATACAGCCAGTGTGGAATGCTTCACCACCGCGAATAGGGCTACCCAGTGCACGAATGCGCCCTGCGTTTACACCGATGCCCGCGCGTTGGCTTACGTATTTAACTATCGCGCTTGCCGTTGCGTTAATTGAATCTAGGCTGTCGCCTGTTTCAATAAGTACGCACGAGCTGAATTGACGCGTAGGCGTTCGTACGCCGGCCATAATTGGGGTAGGTAGCGATAGCTTAAACGTTGATGCAGCATCGTAGAAACGACGGATGTAATCCATACGCGTCGCTTTGTCGTAATTTGCGAAAAGACACGCTGCTACAAGAATATAAAGGAACTGTGCACTTTCATAAATTTCACCAGTAACACGGTTTTGAACTAAATACTTGCCTTCAAGTTGTTTAACCGCAGCATAGCTGAAGTTCATATCGCGCCAATGGTCAATATAGGTTTCCATCTCTGCGAATTCTTCAGGCGTGTAGTCTTCAAGTAAATGCTTGTCGTACTTTCCTAAATCTACCATTTTTTCAACGTGTTCAAGTAACGCTGGCGGCTCAAATTGTCCGTACGCTTTCTTACGAAGATGGAAGATAGCCAAGCGCGCTGCCAAGTACTGGTAGTCTGGCGCATCAGTAGAGATCAGGTCAGCCGCTGACTTAATCAGTGTTTCGTGGATCTCGCTGGTATTAATGCCGTCATAGAACTGAATTTGCGCTTTTATTTCAACTTGTGAAACAGAAACGTTGTTTAATCCTTTGGCTGCCCATGTAACGACTTTGTGGATTTTTTCTAAGTCGATGGACTCTTTTTCACCGTTTCGTTTGGTGACGAATAAGTTGTTGTTCATGTTACTGGCCGTTTGTCTGTTAGCGCTTGATGCGTGGGCTATCTATTGCCCATTTTCGTTTTAATTTTAAATGCGTATGTTGTTAATGTTGTTGGCTCACGCCAGTTAAAAACACACACAAAAAGCGGCCTAAACTAATACCAAGAAGTATTGTAGTAGAGACTGCTCATTAAATTCTTTACTGCTTTTTTGTTTTCAGCGAGATTATTGTTTCAAACTATCAATGGTGTCCCAGAGACAGTTTGTCATTAGTTGAGATCCCGAAAAATTATTGGTGGGATCCCGTGCTGAATTAAACACAAGATAGTGAGGTTTTGTCTTGATTGCAACCCAATATCTGGTGGTATTTCAAGCACTCAATCTGGCATGAAATTTATGTTAGTAACAACTAACTTTTTAGCGTTCTACAAGCGTAAAATATCTGGAATGCAAGCGTTTTAAACAAAATCTTAAGTATAAAAATTAATTTATTCTTAGAATTCAATTTTTATACAGACACGATATATGGTGTTTAAAATATCACCGCAGCCCAACATATAGTGTTAAATTAACTTTGCGCTACTGTATATAGTAAGTAGTTTACGTCTACATTATTAGACGAAAGATAAAAGCCTTGAGAAATCGGGTCCATATGCAAACCTGTCATATCGCGAGGCAACAAACCTGCTTGATCCGTCATCGCCATAAGTTCAGAAGGCTTAATAAACTTACCGTGATCGTGCGTACCTTTAGGTACTAATTTCAGAATGTATTCTGCGCCAAGGATCCCCATCAGATATGACTTCAGGTTTCTGTTCAGTGTAGAGAAGAAAACATGGCCGCCAGGTTTTACTAACTTCGCGCAGGCCATAACAACAGAGGCAGGGTCGGGCACGTGCTCTAACATCTCCATACAAGTTACTACATCGAACTTACCTGCGTTTGCTTCAGCAAATGCTTCAGCCGTTGAGCAGACGTAGTCAACTTTAACCCCAGACTCTAAACCGTGAAGTTTGGCCACTTCTAACGACGCTTCAGCCATATCTAAACCTGTTACTATTGCACCAGCACGGGCCATAGATTCAGCGAGAATGCCGCCACCACAACCTATGTCCACGACTTTCTTATCAAATAACCCTTGGCTATGTTGATTAATGAAGTCTAGTCGCAGTGGATTAATAAGGTGTAGTGGCTTGAATTCGCCTTCTGGATCCCACCAGCGAGACGCAAGTTCAGAGAATTTATTGATTTCTTGTTGATCGACGTTCGTCATTAGTAAAACAATCCTTAACCTATCTCTTTTTAAGATATCGTAAATTCAGGTTGTGTTTCACTGTTTTTAAACAGAAATAGCTAAATTATACGAAGGGATGAGCGAAAAATAATCGCTTGCCTTTTAGTTGATTAATAAGCGTAATTAAGCGCTACATAATTCTGTCATCAAGTGGTACACTCGAAGCACGATTATGACCCACATAATAACAACAGTGCGCTCCCAAGCCTTGCTTTCACAATGATGTGAAGTAAAGCGCTGGATAACGCAGAACAAACCAAAATAAAGGGATTAAGCAGTTTATGTCTGATAACGCTAAAGAAATCCTCCCCGTTAATATTGAGGAAGAGTTAAAGAACTCCTACCTTGATTACGCGATGAGCGTTATTGTCGGGCGAGCCTTGCCTGACGTAAGAGATGGCTTGAAGCCAGTGCACCGTCGCGTGCTGTTCGCAATGAACGAACTGAAAAACGACTTTAACAAGCCATACAAAAAATCTGCCCGTGTGGTAGGTGACGTAATTGGTAAATATCACCCTCACGGTGACTCTGCGGTTTACGACACTATCGTTCGTATGGCCCAACCGTTTTCACTGCGTTACATGCTGGTTGACGGTCAAGGTAACTTTGGTTCTGTAGACGGCGACTCTGCCGCTGCGATGCGTTATACCGAAGTTCGCATGGCGAAAATTGCGCACGAATTACTTGCCGATTTAGATAAAGAAACCGTTGATTTTGTACCTAACTATGACGGTACTGAATTCATCCCTGAAGTATTACCAACTAAGGTACCTAACCTTTTAGTTAACGGTTCATCAGGTATCGCAGTTGGTATGGCGACAAACATACCGCCGCATAATCTGACTGAAGTGATCAACGGCTGTGTTGCCTTAATTCAAGACCCATCAATTACCATTGATGATTTGATGACGCATATTCCTGGTCCTGATTTCCCAACGGCAGCGATGATCAGCGGTCGTAAAGGTATCGAAGATGCTTACCGCACCGGTCGCGGTAAAATCTATCTTCGTGCTAAAGCGGAAATTGAAACAGACAACAACGGTAAAGAAACCATTGTTGTTAACGAGATTCCTTACCAAGTTAACAAAGCACGTCTTATTGAAAAGATCGCTGAACTGGTAAAAGAGAAGCGTATTGAAGGTGTTTCGGCACTGCGTGATGAGTCTGATAAAGACGGCATGCGCATTGTTATTGAAGTTAAACGTAACGAATCTGCCGAAGTTCTGCTTAACCATTTATATGCGAATACACAGCTTCAAACGGTATTCGGTATCAATATGGTTGCGCTAGACAATGGTCAGCCTAAAGTATTTAACCTTAAAGAAACGCTTGAAGCCTTTATCCTTCACCGCCGTGAAGTGGTAACACGCCGTACTGTATTTGAATTACGTAAAGCCCGTGACCGTGCCCACATCCTTGAAGGTTTGGCAATTGCGCTTGCTAATATCGACCCAATTATTGAGTTGATAAAAGCATCGCAGAGCCCTGCAGATGCGAAGAAATCGCTTGTTGCACAGGGTTGGGACTTAGGCGACGTAGCGCAAATGCTTGAGCGCGCAGGCGATGACGCTGCGCGCCCTGACTGGTTAATGCCAGAATTTGGTATCCGCGACGGCAAGTACTACCTAACGGAACAGCAGGCGCAAGCAATTCTTGACCTACGCTTACACAAGCTAACGGGTCTTGAGCACGAGAAGATCCTTGAAGAATACAAGCAACTTCTAGAGCTAATCGCAGAACTTCTTCACATCCTTAATAGCCCAGAGCGTTTGATGGAAGTGATTCAAGAAGAACTTGAAAAAGTTCGCGATGAGTTTGGTGACGAGCGTCGTACTGAAATTACCGCTGCAAGCCACGATATAGATATTGAAGATCTAATCGAGCAAGAAGACGTTGTTGTAACGCTTTCTCGCGAAGGTTATGTGAAGTACCAGAAGCTTACAGACTACGAAGCACAACGTCGTGGCGGTCGTGGTAAGTCTGCAACTAAGATGAAAGATGAAGACTTCATCGAAAAGCTTCTTGTTGCGAATACACACGATCACATATTGTGCTTCTCAACTCGTGGCCGCTTATACTGGTTGAAAGTGTATCAATTGCCGTTCGCTAGCCGAAATGCGCGTGGACGCCCAATTGTTAACATTCTTCCGCTTGAAGAAAACGAACGTATTACTGCTATTCTTCCTATTAAAGAATTCGAAGAAGGCAAGTTTGTACTTATGGCAACGGCAAACGGTACAGTTAAAAAGACTGACCTAAGCCTATACTCTCGCCCTCGTTCAAGCGGTATTATTGCTGTTAACCTAAATGAAGGTGATGAGCTAATTGGTGTTGATATTACCCACGGTGATGACGACATCATGTTGTTCTCTGACGCGGGTAAAGTAGTTCGCTTTAACGAGAAGCTTCGCGACAGCGAAACCGGTGAAGTGAAACGAGACCCAGAGACGGGTGAAGAACTTCTTGCACTTCGTCCAATGGGACGTACTGCAACAGGTGTTCGTGGTATTCGTCTTCAAGATGGACAAAAAGTGGTATCACTTATTGTTCCAAAAGGCGATGGTCCAATCCTGACAGCAACAGAAAATGGTTTCGGTAAGCGTACACCGCTTGAAGATTACCCTGCGAAGAGCCGTGCGACACAAGGTGTTGTGTCTATCAAGGTGTCTGAGCGCAACGGTAAAGTAGTTGGCGCTGTGCAGGTAGACGAAACCAATGAAATTATGCTTATTAGTGACCAAGGTACACTGGTTCGTACTCGTGTAGGCGAAGTGTCAGTAGTAGGCCGTAACACACAGGGCGTTCGCTTAATACGCACAGTAGAAGGCGAGCATGTTGTAGGGTTACAGCGTATTGAAGAAGTGGCAGAGTTACAGGAACTCGATGAGGACGGTAACCCAATCATTTCAGAAGATGCGCCAGAACAAGCAGAAACTGCTGTTCAAGAGCAAGAAAACACCGCAGAAGACGGTGATAGCTCAACGACAGAAGAGTAGGGATAGCGCGCAGGTATAGTCCATGCGCATTATCAGTGTTCTTTCAAACAAGCGGCTTTTGCCGCTTGTTTACCTAATAAGCCCGCAAAATGTTTGTAATAAAGCGGGTTGAACGGTACTTATCTACAGGTGTTGAAAAACGCAATGAAAGAGGTTTTTAACTTTAGTGCTGGGCCGGCCATGCTTCCTAAAGAAGTGATGGAAAAGGCACAATCAGAATTTACAAATTGGCGCGATTTAGGCTGTTCTGTAATGGAAGTTAGCCATCGTGGTAAAGACTTCATTGAGATAGCCGCAAAAGCAGAGCAGGATTTGCGTGACTTGCTATCTGTGCCGTCTAACTACCATGTGCTTTTCACACATGGTGGTGGACGCGGTCAATTTGCTGCTGTTCCCCTCAATTTATCATCCGCTGGTGATACCAGCCTTCACTTAGTGAGCGGCTCTTGGTCAAAAGGCGCGGTGAGTGAAGCGAATAAATACAATAATGCGGTAGTTGTGGGCGATGTTACAGAAAAAGATGGGCTTCACTATATCGCTAAGCCTGATGTTAGCGATATCGATCAGTCTGCGGCCTACTATCATTTTTGTCCAAACGAAACGGTAGATGGCATTGCTTATGAATGGCTGCCCGAATCTGGTAAGGTGCCGCTGGTTTCTGACATGTCCTCGACGATATTGTCACAACCGCTAGACGTGGCAAAACACGGTGTTATATACGCCGGCGCACAAAAGAATATCGGGCCAAGCGGTTTGTCTGTGGTTATTGTTCGCGAAGACCTCGTTGGTAAAGCGCGTAAAGAAACGCCCTCTATTTTCGACTACGCATTAGCGGCAAAATCAGACTCTATGTACAATACACCGCCTACTTTCTCATGGTATTTAGCTGGGCTTGTATTTGAGTGGCTTAAAGACATGGGCGGCGTTGATGCTATGGCGAAGCGCAATGCAGAGAAGTCTGCACTTTTGTATTCTGCCATTGATAGTTCTGATTTCTATTCAAGTAAAGTTCACCCTGACAACCGTTCTAAAATGAATGTGCCGTTTCATTTGGCTAATCCTGATTTAGATAAGCTATTCCTTGAGCAATCGCAAGATGCAGGTTTACTTGCATTGAAAGGACACCGTTCGGTAGGGGGCATGCGTGCCAGTATTTATAATGCAATGCCGGTAGAGGGCATTGTTGCGCTAGTTGAATTTATGCGCGAATTTGAAAGAGTGAATGGATAAAATGGAGCAGTTAACATTAGACCCGATTGCAAAAGTATCGGGAGAGGTCAATGTACCTGGCTCAAAAAGTCTGTCTAACCGCGCACTGTTGCTTGCTGCGTTAGCACAAGGTGAGACTGAATTAACTAACTTGCTTGATAGCGAAGATATCGAGCATATGCTAAATGCACTTACTAAGTTGGGTGTTAGCTATCGCTTAAGCGAAGATAAAACTCAATGCGTTGTGCAAGGCAATGGTGGCGCATTTGAGGTGGCTGAGCCACTTGAGCTTTTCTTAGGTAATGCCGGTACAGCAATGCGTCCTTTATGCGCAGCACTCGCCGCGAGTAACGTGGATACCGTGTTAACGGGTGAACCGCGAATGGAAGAGCGCCCCATAGGCGATTTAGTTGATGCGCTATGCGAAGCAGATGCTGACGTGTCTTACCTTAAAAATGAAGGCTACCCTCCGCTTCAAATTAAAGGTAAGACGTTAAGCGGTGGCGAAATGTCGGTTGATGGCAGCGTGTCTAGTCAATTTTTAACGGCGCTTTTAATGGCAGCACCCCTGTTTTCAGGAGATGTGACTATTCGTATTAAAGGCGAATTAGTGTCTAAGCCTTATATCGATATTACGTTAGACACCATGGCTAAATTTGGCGTCACTGTAGAGAATGACAACTACCAGACGTTTACGGTTTCTGGCAACGCCAAGTACGTTGCGCCAGGTAAATTTATGGTAGAAGGCGATGCTTCTTCGGCATCTTACTTCCTTGCAGCCGGCGCCATTAAAGGCGGAGCGGTACGCGTAACCGGAATTGGGCAGAAAAGTATTCAAGGCGACATCCGCTTTGCTGACGTGCTTGAAGCTATGGGTGCAAAGGTAGTATGGAATGATGAGTATGTTGAAATAACCGGTGCGCCACTTAAAGGCGTAAACATGGATATGAACCATATTCCGGATGCTGCCATGACCATTGCTACTACAGCGCTGTTTGCTGAAGGTCCAACGACCATGACTAACATCTATAACTGGCGTGTTAAAGAAACAGACCGACTTGCGGCTATGGCGGCCGAGCTTCAAAA
This sequence comes from Alteromonas sp. PRIM-21, assembly GCF_027563165.1. Taxonomy (NCBI): domain Bacteria; kingdom Pseudomonadati; phylum Pseudomonadota; class Gammaproteobacteria; order Alteromonadales; family Alteromonadaceae; genus Alteromonas; species Alteromonas sp. PRIM-21. The sequence continues at coordinate 52,440 of NZ_JADOEK010000003.1, forward strand.
GCTAGGTGCTAAAGTAGAAGAAGGGCACGACTACATAAAAGTGTGGCCAACTGATTCACTAAAACATGCTGAAATAGATACGTATAACGACCACCGTATTGCAATGTGCTTTTCACTAGTTGCATTAAGCGATACCCCGGTAACAATTAACGACCCAGGTTGTACACGCAAAACCTTTCCTGACTATTTTACCCGCTTTAAAACTTTATATAGCGCGTAAAAGCCTTGTATAACTAAGTCACAGGTTAATGAAGGGCTACGTAGGTTAACCCTTTAGTTGCTTCGTTGATCTGAATCAGATTTATCCTAATGTACAATGCCGTCACTAAGAGGCGGCATTGCTTATCTCTCACTAAAGCGTATAATTGCGCGCGATTTTTAGTAATTTAAACGATGGAGCAGGTATGCATTCCACACCCGTAGTCACGGTTGACGGTCCTAGTGGTGCAGGCAAAGGTACATTAAGTAGCTTGCTGGCAAAAAAATTAGGGTGGCACTTTCTAGATAGCGGCGCAATTTACCGCGTATTAGCAGTTGCTGCACTTCACCACGACCTTCCGTGTGATGATGAAGAATGTGTTGTTCCTCTAGCAACCGGTCTTGATGTTAGTTTCGAGACGAATGGCGATACCACTCGCATTATTTTAGAAGGCGAAGACGTTACTGACGATATTCGCACTGAAGAAGTTGGCGCTGTGGCATCAAAAGTTGCAGCATTACCTCGTGTTCGCGAAGCGTTACTTCGCAGACAGCGCGCTTTCCAACAAGATCCAGGTCTTGTTGCCGATGGTCGCGACATGGGTACCGTGGTATTTCCTGATGCGCCTGTAAAGATTTTCCTTACAGCTAGCGCAGAGGCCCGCGCTGAACGCCGCTATAGCCAGTTGAAAGCAAAGGGCATGGATGTTAATATTGCGCGCCTTTTAACCGATATCAAGGCAAGAGACGAGCGCGATACACAACGTGCGGTGGCTCCTTTGGTACCGGCACAAGATGCAGTAATTATAGATTCAACGGACTTGGATATTGACCAAGTCTTTGAAAAAGCGATGGATATTATTTCCTCACGCCTTTAATGACGAGAGCTGATCGCATCCAAAGCAGTGTTGCTACAGGAAGTGGCGACTAAATTTAATAACCCCGCGTTATCCGGATAAGAAGCGTGGATATCAACTTAAAAGTTATTTGAGACTTATGACTGAAAATTTTGCACAACTTTTTGAAGAGAGCTTACAAGAACTAGAAACACGTCCTGGTTCAATTGTAAAAGGTACTGTTGTTTCTATCGACAAAGACATCGTTCTTGTTGATGCAGGCTTGAAATCAGAAAGTGCTATCCCAGCTGACCAATTTAAAAATGCTGAAGGCGAACTAGAAATCGCTATCGGTGACCAAGTAGACGTTGCACTAGATGCAGTTGAAGATGGTTTCGGTGAAACTATCCTTTCTCGTGAAAAAGCGAAGCGTCACGAAGCTTGGGTTGAGCTGGAAAAAGCTTACGAAGATAAAGCTACAATTAAAGGCGTTATCAACGGTAAAGTTAAAGGCGGTTTCACTGTTGAAGTTAACAGTGTACGCGCGTTCCTTCCGGGTTCTCTTGTTGACGTACGTCCAGTACGTGACACTACACACCTTGAAGGCAAAGAGCTTGAGTTTAAAGTAATCAAGCTAGACGCTAAGCGTAACAACGTTGTTGTTTCTCGTCGTGCAGTTATCGAAGCAGAAAGCAGCGCAGAGCGCGAAACGCTTCTTGCTAACCTTGAAGAAGGTCACGAAATCAAGGGTATCGTTAAGAACCTTACCGATTACGGTGCGTTCGTTGACCTTGGTGGCGTAGACGGTCTTCTACACATCACAGATATGGCTTGGAAGCGCGTTAAGCACCCAAGTGAAATCGTGAATGTTGGTGACGAAATCAACGTTAAAGTACTTAAGTTCGACAAAGAGAAGCAGCGCGTTTCTCTTGGTATGAAGCAAATGGGCAACGATCCATGGCAAGAAATTGCGTCTCGTTACCCAGAAGGTACTAAGATCACAGGTCAGGTTACTAACCTTACTGACTACGGCTGCTTTGTTGAAATCGAAGACGGCGTTGAAGGTCTTGTACACGTTTCTGAAATGGACTGGACTAACAAGAACATCCACCCATCTAAAGTTGTTAACCTAGGTGACACTGTAGATGTAATGGTTCTTGAAATTGACGAAGAGCGTCGTCGTATTTCTCTAGGTCTTAAGCAGTGCATTGCTAACCCTTGGGAAACATTTGCTGAGTCACACGAAAAAGGTGACAAAGTTTCTGGTAAGATCAAGTCAATCACTGACTTCGGTATCTTCATCGGTCTTGACGGCGGCATCGACGGTCTAGTTCACCTTTCTGACATCAGCTGGAACAAGTCTGGTGAAGACGCGGTTCGCGACTACAAGAAAGGCGACGAAATCTCTGCTGTTGTACTACAAGTCGACCCAGAGCGTGAGCGTATTTCTCTTGGCGTTAAGCAAATCGAAGAAGATCCTTTCAACAAGTATCTGACAGATAACAAGAAAGGTGCTATCGTTACTGGTACAGTAACAGCAGTTGATGCGAAAGGCGTTACTGTAAACCTAGCTGAAGAAGTTGACGGCTACATCCGCGTTGCAGATCTTGCTGTAGAGCGTGTTGAAGACGCAACTGAAGTAGCAAGCGTTGGTGATAGCATCGAAGCGAAGTTCATGGGCGTTGACCGTAAGAACCGCACTGTTAACCTATCTGTTAAAGCGAAAGATCAGGCTGACGAAAAAGAAGCTATCGATAAAGTTAACCAGCAAGAAGATGTTGGTTTCGCTAACGCGATGGCAGAAGCATTTAAAGCTGCTAAAGGCGAATAATGCTTTTGTGGGTGTGCATTTGCACACCCAATTCGCGATAGCTGTTTAAACAATAATATTGACAATGAGGTTAAACATGACCAAGTCTGAATTAATTGAACGGCTCGCGGATCAAGCGCGTCATATTCCGGCGAAAGAACTCGAACTGGCAATTAAAGAGCTTCTAGAACAAATGGCTCAAACCCTTCAGAAGGGCGAGCGTATTGAAATAAGAGGCTTTGGCAGTTTCTCTCTTCACTATCGCGCTCCACGCGTAGGTAGAAACCCTAAAACGGGTGAGACAGTGAAACTAGACGGTAAATATGTGCCGCACTTTAAGCCTGGTAAAGAGCTTCGCGAAAGGGTAGACGCCTCAATCGCATAATGCATTTTAAAAGCCGCTGTAAAGCGGCTTTTTTGTGCCTGTCGATTAACCTTGGTCACGACTTCACTATTTTTGCACTATCTCCCACCTCTATATCACGAATATCCTAATATACATTCGTTTAAATTTTTATACCTATTGACCCCGGCTAAAGTAGGGTTATATATTATTCAAATAATAATAAACGGTATACATAGAAGTAATGTCAGCCGGCGATGAACAAGCAATAATAAAACAGTACCAGCCGCTCATTCGCGCGTTAATTCCATACGAACAACAAAATAGATTGTTGGAGGGGATTAATAAGTTTTCGAAGCGTCTGCCTAGTAGTGTCCGAAAGGTCGTGAAAGAAGAGGTGGTACGATTAACATCACTGACGGATGCACCTGCCGACAATTCTGCTTTTGCTCAGTTTCCAGTCATGAAATTTAAGCACTTCGGTGTGCAAATGCGTCTTGATAAGGTAGGGGCGCAAATCCTTAAAAACGAAACGTCACTCTATCAAGACAGATATACTGTAGGTGTGTTTGAGTCAGTAATGAACTCAGACTTCTACCAAAACCAAATAAAAAAAGAACAGTTTAAAAAAATCGTTGACGCGTTTAATGTCGAGAGTCAGTCATTTACCGATATCGACTTTGGCGATGACATTGCCATTCGCCCAAACTTTACTTTGTCTTCACCTGAATTTGAGAAAGGTCGACATTGCTCCATAAGCTCTATGTCCCATCGAGGTATTGCTCTGGAGACAAAAAGACCCCCCAATGCATCCACTGGCGATATTATTACTTTCACTATCCCAGAAGTTAAAGGTCTAACCAAAGAACCCACTGAAATTACGCTCGAATTAGAGTCTGTTAAATACAACAAGCATTTGGGAAAATACGAAACGACCTTTAACTTTATAGACGACGTCGATAAGAGCTTTCTTGCAACACTAAAGCGCTATGTAGCAGTAACTTCATACAAGCAACCGCTACAACGAGACCTAGAAATAGAGCGTGCTATGCAAGAGCTCGAGCGTGACCGTATTCTAGAAAATAGCCCGTGGCTTCCTGTTTTTCTCGCACCTGTAAAGCAATCGCTCAAACCTATAATTGCACTTTTTACTAAGGCAAATGTTGAACACAATGATGCAGAAAAACTACTGGCAAGTTTGCAAGATAAGCCTATTTTCGCCACGTTAGTTGATGAACTGCGTAAGTACAACGAAGCTTATGTATTTCATGGCAATATTAAAACCAAAAATGGTAACGTGCAGATAACCGCTACGCACAGGCAGCTACTTGAACTTAAGCAACTTAATGCACTTGTATACTTGCTTGCTAAAAGTGAAGACTTTATATGTACCCACTGTCGCTTAGATAGTGTAACTCGTGAAGATAAGCAAAAGGCCTTTGCTATTCACGATATTGCCAGTAAGGATTTTGAGGAGCTTGCTCAGGTTTCCCACGTTTTATACTGCAAAGATGTCTCCGCTTACCTCACAAATTTAACGCTTTCTGCAAAATGTGACTTTAAGCCTTTGTCGAAAACGTTGAAAGCCAGCGGTAATAATTGGCGCATAGATTATGTCATGGAAGAAGACTTAGATAGACGGAGCGAAACCCGCTACGTTATAGACAAACCTGCTTCTATTAAAGTTGGTTTGCTTACGTCTCTTGACGCGCGAGTGGCCGATTTAAGCGCCAGCGGGATGAAATTGACGGTAGCACCGCACAGCGACCTTCAAAAAGAAATTCGGGTTTCTGTACCGGAACTGAAAATTAAAGGCGAAAAATATAAAGTTGTCCATTACCAAGCTGAAACCGGCGTAGTCAGGTTGTGCCTTGTAGAAGACACACGTAAAGCTAAAGTGAGCTCTAACGTCGACCATATGGTTGAAGAGAATACCGCTTATTTCAAAGTAAGAGATATTGCGCGTATTCAGCGCCTCACACATCGTTACATTTGGGAGCTTGCAGTAAGGCACATGCCTTCGTTGTCGGTACTTTGCGTAATGAATAGGTTTACACTCGATAGGCTAAAAACCGTTTATCAGAGCGACGCATCTGACGATCTATATCCTTTTTCTCGTACACAAAATATTATACCGCTTCATGGTTTCTTTGCAGACAAGGGCCAGGCAAAGCCTAAATCCCAAATATTAGAAGCCATGTTTAAAGAAACCTCTGAACAAGCATTAGTGGTCCATTGTGTGAGAAAGAGCGACAGCCGTTTAGTGTACATCAAAGAACGAGACTTCTTGTTCTCTAAACTTCGCACACAAATCAAAACTCAGTTGGATGAGGAAAAAATTCAGCTAAGTGCTACTGACGTTACCGCAGTACGCTGTCACGGAGCTATTACGCCGTTAACCAAAAAGCGACTAGCACAGCTTTCTAAGCTAGACAAAGCCATGTATGACAAGCTTGAAACCATGCAGGCGGGCTACACACACTGCATTTTTATAACAAATATGTCGGCACTTCATCATGACTTAGTGGTAGAAAACCTGATAGCAAAACCCCAGCGCCATGAACTCGACGGTGAAGGCGCGGCTTAAAATTTCCAATACGCTTTTTGTGTTATCTCTTTTCGCATTTTGCTATTCTTGTAAATAAATCAATAAAAAAGGGTTGAGTGTTGAAAGGGATCCTAACGTTTCTCATCATTTTGGTGCTTCTTGCCATCGCGTTTGTTATTGGCTCTCAAAATGAAGCGCTAGTAACAGTTAATTATTTAATTGCTCAGGCGAATCTGCGTTTATCAACGTTAATAGCGATAACGCTGTCTATAGGCGTGGGCATAGGAATATTAATAATGCTTATGAGCTGGCTTAAATTACGGGTTCAGTTGATGTCTGCTAAATCGAAAATACAGAGTTTGGAACAAGACCACTAATGCTCGAACTGCTGTTTCTACTTTTACCTGTTGCGGCAGGGTATGGTTGGATAATGGGGCGCAATAGTGTCCGTCAAGCGCAGCGAAAACAGTCAAGCATCCTATCTAAGCATTATTATAAAGGCCTGAACTTCCTTCTTTCAGACCAGCCGGATAAGGCCGTTGATACGTTAATCAAAATGATTAACGTGAATAGCGACACGGTTGAAACCCATATTGCAATGGGCAGCTTTTTCCGTCATCGCGGGGAAATAGACCGGGCTATTAAAGTTCACCAGAACTTGGTTAGTCGCGACGAACTACAACCAGCGCAAAGAGAAAATGCGCTTCGAGAACTCGGTCACGACTATACGCAAGCGGGCTTTTTAGAGCGCGCAGAAAACGCATTTCTTCAACTTTTAAACAGTGAAAAACATTACCTAGTTGCTCAGCAGCAGCTGTTTAGCATCTATCAAACCACGAAAGAATGGGAAAGAGCGATAGAATTAGCTGAGCGCATGGTGCAGTGTCATGGCGATAATGATGAACTGTGCGAACGCCTTGCCCACTTTTATTGTGAGCAAGCAGCCGTTGAGTTAAAGAACGAGAGTCAGGGAGCAGCGTTAACCCTGTTACAGAAAGCAGTTAATGCAGATGAGCATGCGGTTAGACCGTGGCTAATGTTAGGTGATATAGCGCTTAATCAAAAACGCTTCACTGACGCGAATGCCTATTTTACGCAAGTCGCAGAGCGCGATATTAATTGGTTCAGCGAAGCCGTACCAAGCCTTGAAAAAATTGCCGAAGAAACCGACGACTGGGATAGTTTCCAGAAAAACTTAGAAGCACACTGGCAAGAGTGCGCTACATCTTACCTGGCCATGGTTGATGTTTTGATGAAACGCGGTGAAACAGCGCAAGCCGCAGAATACCTATTAGAACAGCTTCGAAAACGTCCAACCATGCGCGGCTTTAAAACCCTTATGGGGCTTTATATTGACCAGCTTTCAGATAAAACCACGGCTGATAGCTTACGTTTACTTAAAGAGTTAGTAGAAAAGCAAATGTTGCAGCGCCCTAAATATCGCTGTGGCAGCTGTGGCTTTTCTGGACGAAAATTATATTGGTTATGCCCTAGCTGTAAAAAGTGGGGCGTAGTAAAACCTATCAAAGGGCTAGACGGAGAATAAAAGAACATGCATGACCCACGCGTTATTGTTGCATTAGACTATGACAATAAAGACACTGCATTGGCGTTTGTTGACAAATTAGATTCAAGCTTGTGCAAGCTAAAAGTGGGCAAGGAGATGTTCACCTTATTCGGGCCGGAATTTGTAAAAGCGCTTATTGCTAAAGGTTTTGATGTTTTCCTAGATTTAAAATTCCACGATATCCCAAATACGGTTGCTAAAGCGTGCAAAGCAGCGGCGGAACTGGGGGTATGGATGGTAAACGTACATGCTTCGGGCGGCCTACCTATGATGCAAGCGGCGAAGGATGCCATTGCAACAAGCAGTAACCCTCAAACTAAGCTTATTGCGGTTACCGTACTTACCAGCATGGACGAGGCGCAGCTTGCAGATGTGGTAAGCGGTGTAACGCCTGAACAACAAGTATTGCGTTTAGCAGCGCTAACAGAAAAAGCAGGGTTGGACGGCATCGTCTGTTCAGCGCAAGAAGCCAGTGCGTTGCGCGAAAAACACAGCGATGACTTTCTATTAGTTACACCCGGTATTCGTCCAGTAGGCGCAGACGCCGGCGATCAAAAACGTGTAATGACCCCACCTGATGCAATGAAAGCGGGCGTGAGTTATTTGGTAATGGGACGGCCTATTACCAAAGCAGATGACCCGATTGCTGTATTAAAAGCTGTAAACACTTCTATAAACGGTTAGCGCGACTTACGAAACCTTTTGTATGCTTAGTTATTTGGCTTGATACAGGGTGAGTTACGCATTGAAAGCGCTACCAGGATATCTAGGAATCAAAGTGTTAAAGCAATAAAAGTTAAGTTTATCTCGTCACTAAGTGATCAGATACAAAAAAGCTCGGATGTGGTATTCACATACCGAGCTTTTTACTTTTAGCCATTATCTAAGGCTCTTTATTCATCCAAGCGCTCGAACGCTTTGAGAATAAACGAAAAATTTTATTCGCCTTTAAGCGCTACTTCAGCTGGTGTATAGGTTAGACCTAGTTCTTCACCTAGTGCATCAACAACCGCTTTATAGGTTACTTTACCTTCGTGAACGTTCAAGCCGTTTAGCAAGTGCTTGTCTTCTAACATAGCTTTGGCTGGGCCTTTGTTTGCCAGAGCCAAACCAAATGGTAAGGTCGCATTGTTAAGCGCCATAGTAGAAGTACGTGCAACACCGCCTGGCATGTTAGCTACACAGTAGTGAACTACGTCATCAACAACGTAAACTGGGTCTTGGTGCGTAGTGGCTTTAGACGTTTCAAAACAGCCACCTTGGTCAATAGCAACATCTACCAGCACAGAGCCAGGCTTCATCGCTTTAATTTGTTCACGAGTAAGTAGTTTAGGTGCTGCTGCGCCAGGAATAAGTACTGCACCAACAACAAGGTCTGCTTCAGAAGAGTATTGCTCGATTGCATCAACGGTAGAGTAAACTGTTTTAACTTGGCCATTAAAGATATCATCAAGCTGGCGAAGACGCGGAAGTGAACGGTCTAGAATGGTAACATCAGCGCCAAGGCCTAGTGCCATTTTCGCTGCGTTAGTTCCTACAACACCACCACCAATTACCAGAACTTTGCCTGGTGCTACGCCAGGTACACCACCAAGAAGGGTGCCGCTGCCGCCGTGCGCTTTTTCTAGATAATGCGCGCCCGCTTGTACGGACATACGGCCCGCTACTTCACTCATTGGTGCAAGCAATGGAAGACCACCACGGTCGTCAGTTACTGTTTCATAAGCAATACAGGTAGCGCCTGACTCAACTAATAACTTAGTTTGAGTAGGATCTGGGGCTAAGTGAAGGTAAGTATAAAGCGTTTGTCCCTTACGAAGCATTTTACATTCGTTTGGTTGAGGCTCTTTCACTTTTACAATCATTTCCGCTTCAGCAAACACTTGCTCAGCAGTAGGTGCAATCGCAGCACCAGCATCTACATACATTTCGTCAGTGAAACCGATAGCATCACCGGCATTAGTTTCAACAAGAACACTATGACCGTGAGTAACAAATTCTTTTACTGCTGCTGGCGTCAAGCCAACACGATATTCGTGGTTCTTAATTTCTTTTGGTACACCAACTAACATGTATCGTCCTCAATTTTATAACGAGCTTCTATGTGGCTCTGGTTGAACTTTGTTTCGTAGCAATCGGTCTTGAAAGCCCGTAAACCTATTTAGCGAGTATACGCCATAAAAAAACGAACTATCTGCTGAATAATGGGCTTGTGTGGCATATAATTCTTTAAAAGATAGCTTGTGAGGTATTTTATATGTTGGTGAAGACGCCTAAACACCTTGACCGAATAGACAGGAATATACTGGTGCAACTGCAGAAAAACGGGCGTATATCTAATGTCGAACTTGCTAAAGAAGTCGGCTTAAGCCCAAGCCCTTGCTTAGAGAGAGTCAAGAGATTAGAGGCTCAGGGCTATATAAAAGGCTACCACGCCTTAGTTGACCCAGAAAAGCTTGGCGCTGCTATGCTCGTGTTCGTTGAGATTACATTAACCAAAACATCGGTGGATATCTTTGCAGAATTTTCTGCTGCGGTAAAACTACATGACGATATTCAAGAGTGTCACTTGGTCTCTGGTGATTTCGACTTCTTATTAAAAGCGCGTGTTGCGGATATGGGCAGTTATAGAAAACTGTTGGGTGATACATTGTTGCGTTTACCGGGGGTAAGTGAGTCGCGGACATATGTTGTGATGGAAGAAGTAAAAAGCACATCATCACTGCGCATTAATTTGAAGTAATGAAACCATGGCTCAATAGTGGGTTTTTATGGTAGGCTGTGCAAAAATACAGTGTTTGTGTGCAACGAAAGGATTGTTGCGGTTCACATACAATAGGGTAGGGGAGCATACCGATAGTTTTATCATTAGGTTCAGCTACTTACCAAATTACTCAAATAATAATTATGTAGGGATTGCAAAGAGTTCGCTAAGCTCTTTGTAGCGTTTAGCGCAAAGATAGTACGTATAGACTAAGACTATTAGTCGTTATAAAACTACATGCGATAGAAATTGAAGGTTCTTTAGGGTTATGGCGCGATTAACAGGGGTTCAGCGAGTGTGGGAAGCAGGTATGATTATCGCCTGTGTTTTCGCCTTTTTCTTATTGCTGGCACTAGTATCTTTTCATCCAGGTGATCCAGGTTGGAGTCAGGCTGGTTTACAATTAGACATTCACAATTGGGTTGGCGCAACTGGGGCATGGGTTGCAGACTTATTGCTATTTTCGTTTGGTTTTCTCGCTTATTTGCTCCCATTTGGCTCTGCATTTTTAGGGTGGTTCCTTTTTCAGCACATTAAAGAATTGGACGAATTCGACTATCTCACCATTGGGTTGAGAATTATCGGTGGGTTATTAATGGCCCTTGGCGCAACGGGCATCGCCAGTATCAATTTTGATGATATATACAACTTTTCAGCAGGCGGCTTTGTTGGTGATGTGATTAGTTCAGCGCTAATACCGTACTTTAATACTGCTGGTACTATCCTATTGCTGCTTTGCTTTTTCTGTACGGGCTTTACGCTATTAACAGGTATTAGCTGGCTTACTATTATCGACAGGTTGGGAGAAGGAACGCTGTGGTTGGGGCGTAAAACCCTGTCTGCACCACAAAGTTTATTGGCACTTGAAATGCCACGTCTGGCGTTGGCCAATAAATCGTCAAATCAAGAAAGCACCGATACTTCCGAGCTGGATATTACCAGTATGCGAGCAGAACCCTTAGCTTCTTCGGCACAAGCTCAGGAACAGCCACAGCAACCGCAAACGCCTACGCAGAGAGCTACTCCGACTCGCAATGAACCCTCTTTCGGTATTGATGAGCTTAATAATGAGCCACCGTTTTATACTCATGATGGCGGCGATAACGCGCAAGCTGAAGGTAAGTCGACACAAGATAGCGAAAACTTACGAAGCGATGAAGCGCTTTCAAGCGCTGGCGAAAGTGAACCTGAGACGAAGAAGTCAGCATTTTCGCTATCAGGTATGCGTAATGCGGTAACGGGTAGCTTTAAGGATAAATCCGGCTTAGGTAAATCTAACCAAGATGAGCTAGTGTCGTCAGAAAGTGAAAATACTCGAAGTGAGCCTCAGGTTCAGCAAAGCCCACATATTAACTTTGACGAGCTAGAAGAGTTTGACGAAGACTTGCCTTATGAAACGGGAAGTAAGCCTGCGTCTTCCGTAAATGTTAGCGAAACACCTGCGCCAGCAGCACAGGCACAAACGCCTCAATCACAAACGGCGCATTCACAAACGCCGCATTCACAAACAGAACAGGGACAAACAGCGAGCCAAGAAAGCAATCAAGCATTCGCGCCTGCAGCACTTGGTGCTAAGCCTGTTAAAGCGAAATCGAATGAGGTTGACCCTGATTTGCCACCTATGCCGTCGTTTGATTTGCTAGAACGTGCAGACAAACATGAGAACCCGTTAACACCAGAAGAGATTGAAGGCATTTCTCGCTTGGTGGAAGAAAAGCTTGCTGATTTTAATATTGAAGCCACTGTAGTGGGTGTGTACCCAGGGCCTGTAATTACGCGCTTTGAGCTAGACCTAGCGCCTGGCGTTAAAGTGAGTAAAATTACAGGGTTATCAAAAGATTTAGCCCGTGCAATGTCAGCTATTTCAGTTCGTGTAGTAGAGGTTATTCCAGGTAAGTCGGTTATTGGGTTAGAACTCCCCAATAAAAAACGCGAAATGGTGCGTTTAAGCGAAGTTATCAGTTGCGATACCTTCCAGTCTAATAAATCACCTTTAACCATGGTACTGGGTGCAGATATCTCTGGTCAGCCAGTAGTGGTTGATTTAGCTAAAATGCCTCACCTTTTAGTTGCTGGTACTACAGGTTCAGGTAAATCTGTGGGTGTAAACGTAATGATCTTGAGTTTGCTTTATAAAAGCACGCCTGAAGACGTTCGCATGATCATGATAGACCCTAAAATGCTTGAGCTTTCGGTGTATGAAGGTATACCGCACTTGCTTTCTGAGGTTGTGACCGACATGAAAGAGGCCGCCAATGCACTTCGTTGGTGTGTAGGTGAAATGGAACGCCGTTATCGCTTAATGAGCGCCCTTGGTGTGCGTAACCTCAAAGGTTATAACGCTAAGGTAGAAGAAGCCATTGCTAACGGCACACCAATTAAAGATCCGCTTTGGAAGAATGAAGAAAGTATGGATGCAGAAGCACCAGACTTAGCAAAACTTCCAGCTATTGTTGTGGTAGTGGACGAATTTGCCGACATGATGATGATTGTAGGCAAAAAAGTTGAAGAGCTTATTGCGCGTATTGCCCAAAAAGCCCGTGCGGCAGGCATTCACCTTATTCTTGCTACACAGCGTCCATCGGTAGACGTTATCACCGGTTTGATTAAAGCGAACATCCCAACCCGTTGTGCATTCCAGGTATCAAGCAAAATAGACTCAAGAACTATACTCGACCAACAAGGCGCAGAAACCTTACTAGGTATGGGGGATATGCTTTATCTTCCACCGGGAAGCCCAGTACCTACCCGTGTTCACGGAGCGTTTGTAGACGATCATGAAGTACACGCGGTAGTGGCCGACTGGCAGAAGCGCGGCGAGCCAGAGTACATTGATGAGATCCTTAACGGCGAAGCAACCGCAGAAGTATTATTGCCAGGTGAGCAGCCCGAGGGCGAAGACCAAGAATTCGATGCATTCTACGATGAGGCCGTTGCGTTTGTTACCGAAACTCGTCGTGCCAGTGTCTCAAGCGTGCAGCGTAAATTTAGAATTGGTTACAACCGTGCAGCGCGCTTAGTTGAACAAATGGAAATGAGTGGTGTCGTAAGTGCACAGGGGCATAACGGAAACCGTGAGGTGCTTGCACCGCCGCCCCACAAAGAATAACGAATGGATTGAATAAATGAATAAAGCAGTTTCGGTTTATTTTATTAGTGCGTTTTCTATAAGCGCATTCTCTATAAGCGCGCTATCCGTAGCGGGTGTAGCAGAGGCCTCTGCAAATGCTTCAGTAGAGCTTAACGCCACTAACATTCAGAGTGCGTACAACGATAGCGCTGACACAGTTGCTACTGCTACTTCAGTTAGCGAAAGTGATGCTGTCAGTTCATCGCTTCAAGCTTTATTAAGTGACATGAAACAGTTTCGTGCAGGCTTCGACCAAACAGTGGTGGACGCGCAGCAAAATATTGTGCACGAGGCCCAGGGTACCTTAACTATGACCCGCCCAAATAAGTTACGTTGGGAAACCACGTTTCCTGATGAAACTTTGCTGGTAGCCGATGGTGAAGCGGTGTGGAATGTAGATACCTTCGTAGAACAAGTAACGGTAATATCCCAGTCGAATGCAATAAAAGACAACCCTATTGTTTTGCTTACTTCTACGGATGAAGCAACGTGGTCGAAATTTTCTATTAGCCAAATGAGCAGTGGAGTATCTGCTAACAACACGGCGAGTGACATCAACAATGTCCGTGCCTTGCAAAGTTATCAAATCACACCGAAGGATGAAGGCGGTCAAATTGTCACGCTTACGTTAACGTTCAATCAAGATGATGAACTTGCTTCGCTTAACATGCTTGATGCGCAACAGCAAACAAGCACGCTAGTGTTCAATAATATTGAAACACGCTTTCCAGTACCCGCCGACACCTTCTCAGTTGATATTCCAGATAGCTTCATAGTTGATGACCAGCGTTAATCAAGAATTTGCGCCCCTAGCGGCGCGCATGCGCCCAGTTACCATAGACGAGTACAGCGGACAGGAACATTTACTTGGCGAGGGCAAACCGCTTCGTAAAATGTTAGAGGCGGGCCACTGCCACTCTATGATCTTGTGGGGGCCGCCCGGAACGGGCAAAACCACCCTCGCTGAACTTATCGCACAGTACACTAATGCGTCTGTTTTGCGGATCTCAGCCGTTACTTCTGGGGTTAAAGATATCAGAGCCGCTATGGACACAGCTGAAGAGAACGCCCGCTATAATCAGCGAACGCTGCTTTTTGTAGATGAAGTTCACAGGTTCAACAAAAGCCAGCAAGATGCGTTTTTGCCATTTGTTGAATCTGGTGTGGTTACCTTTATTGGCGCAACGACAGAAAACCCGTCGTTTGAATTAAACAAAGCACTGTTATCTCGAGTTCGCGTTTACGTACTAAAAACACTTGAACAACACGCGCTGTCTGAATTAGTTGATAGAGCACTGAGTGACAGTGAAAAAGGTCTGGGCGACAGAGCCCTTGGTATTGAAGACATAGCAAGAAACGCGCTTATCGATTTAAGCGGTGGCGACGCCCGGCGCCTTCTTACCTATTTAGAGCTGGCTGCAGACTTCACAAGTGCTAACGATATAACCGTTAGCGATGTTGAGCATGCGGTAGGCGAGAAAGTCGCCAGCTACGACAACAAGGGCGATACCTTCTACGATTTGATTTCAGCCTTTCATAAATCAGTGAGGGGGTCAGATCCTGACGCAGCTCTTTACTGGTATGCAAGAATTTTGGATGGCGGCGGTGATGCACTTTACGTGGGGAGGCGATTACTGGCTATCGCGTCTGAAGATATTGGTAACGCCGACCCCAGGGCTATGCAGCTATGCATAAACGCATGGGATACATTTCATCGAGTAGGACCTGCAGAGGGCGAGCGTGCCATTGCGCAAGCCGCCGTTTACTGTGCCTTAGCTGCAAAAAGTAATGCGGTTTACATGGCGTTTAATGAAGCAAAATCGTTAGCGCGAAAGACCTCTGATGCACCGGTACCTATGCATTTACGCAATGCGCCTACGTCGCTTATGAAAGAACTGGGTCACGGAGACGGTTATCGCTATGCACACAACGAACCGAATGCCTTCGCAGCTGGCGAAACATACTTACCAGATAGCCTTGCCGGAACTCGCTTGTACAATCCTAACGAGCGCGGTTTAGAAAAAGCGCTTAAAGCCAAACGGGAATTTCTCGACTCTCTTAATGCGAGAAGCAATAATAAAGGGTAAAGTTGTACACATGCACCTCCACTAATTCAAAGACTATGGATTAGTTCATAATAAGAACGGGCTAGGGAGTTTTACGTGCCTCAAGGGTTAGCTTTGTATTGTTTTATTGCCGCAGGCGGGGCGACTGGCGCCTGTTTACGCTATTTTGTTACCACAAGCGTTGATTCCTTATTTGGAAAACACATGCCGTTTGGTACACTAACGGTGAATGTGGTTGGGTCGTTTGCACTCGCATTACTGTACGGTATTATTGAACGTCACGATTTAAGCGACTCTCCTTACCGTGCTCTCATCGGTGTAGGCCTATTAGGTGCCTTTACTACATTCTCAACATTTTCTGTTGAAACCTTAACTTTATTAGAAAACGGGTTGTGGCTTAAAGCCGCAGCGAATGTATTTCTTAACGTTGGCGCTTGCTTAGTAGCAGGTTGGCTAGCCATTCAATTGATGAAAGGATAATTAGAAACACATGTTAGATCCAAAGTGTTTGCGAAGCGATATAGAACAAACAGCTAAGCGATTAGCTGCCCGTGGTTTTAACCTCGATGTAGCAGCTTTCAGTTCGCTTGAAGAAAAAAGAAAAACACTTCAGTCCAGAACACAGGATCTGCAAAACGAGCGTAACGTACGAAGTAAATCCATCGGTAAAGCTAAGGCGCAGGGCGAAGATATTGCACCGCTTTTAGCTGAAGTTGGTAAATTGGGTGATGAGCTTGACGCCGCTAAAGCAGAACTTAGCGAACTGCTGGAAGAAATAAACACCCTTACGCAAGGTATTCCTAACTTGCCGCATGAGTCTGTACCAGAAGGTAAGGATGAAGACGACAACGTGGAAATTTCTCGTTGGGGTGAGCCACGCGAATTTGATTTTGAAGTAAAAGATCACGTAGATGTTGCCGAAGGCTTAAACAACGGTCTTGATTTCGCAACGGCAAGTAAGCTTACGGGAAGTCGCTTTGTAGTGATGCGTGGAGATATAGCTCGCTTAAATCGTGCTATTGCTCAGTTTATGCTTGATACTCATACTCAAGAACATGGCTATCAAGAAATGTACGTGCCTTACTTAGTTAACGCTGATAGCTTATACGGCACCGGTCAGTTGCCTAAGTTTGGTGAGGATTTATTCCATACTAAGCCAGCAACCGAAGAGGGTCAGGGGCTGAGCCTTATCCCAACGGCAGAAGTACCGCTAACTAATATTGCGCGCGATGAGATCTTAGACGCGAAAACACTGCCTGTGAAAATGACAGCACATACACCGTGCTTCCGTTCAGAAGCCGGGTCTTACGGTCGTGATACCCGTGGCTTAATTCGTCAGCATCAGTTCGACAAGGTAGAACTGGTACAGCTAGTTAAGCCAGAAGATAGCTTCGACGCGCTAGAAGCACTTACTGGCCATGCGGAAGTTATTCTGCAAAAGCTAGAGCTACCATACCGCAAAGTGTTGCTATGTACGGGTGACATGGGCTTTGGTGCATGTAAGACCTACGACCTTGAAGTATGGCTACCTGCACAAAATACTTACCGTGAAATTTCATCATGTTCTAACATGCTGGACTTCCAAGCACGACGTATGCAGGCTCGATTCCGTAACCCTGAAACGAATAAAACTGAACTGCTTCATACATTGAACGGCTCTGGTTTGGCGGTAGGGCGTACGCTTGTAGCTATTCTGGAGAATAACCAGCAAGCAGACGGTAGCGTAACCATTCCAAAGGCGCTCGTGCCTTACATGGCAGGCCAGGAAGTGATTAAGGCGACATCTGCATAGACAGTACCTGTGAATAGAGCACCCACGGCAATTTAAGCCAACTCTATTACTGTTAAATATCAAAAATCCGGTACCGCAAGTAGGTATCGGATTTTTTCTCTCTCTTATTAATACCGAACATCTAATCTATTATTAAGCATGCTTGTATATTATTTGCACTAATATTTAGTGCGTAAAATTTCTAATATAAACAGCAGCTTATTCATCTTAAAATTCATCGATAAAAGTTGTTTCAAAATGTTAATGGATGAGATTTTTAGTGGAAAATTACCTATATTTCAAACGCTAAAGTCATAATTGACACTTGCAGTTATATCTTATACTTTTGGCTAATGTTGCGCTTGACGTAACAAAACTGAAATGTAGATGCACCTTAATCACAATAATGAAAATAGGTCGTATTTACATTAAATTAAAAAAAGAAAGCTTCATGGATAAATGGACTTACCTTTCGGTAGCTCTGTTTGTTCAGAAAGCCGAATTCCAGGGAACAAAAATGGAAAACCGAAACACACTAAACCGATTATCTCAAGGGATAATCGTCGCGCTTGGTCTTGGGGGAGCTTCATTCGTAGCTGCTCAAGAAGAGGCTGATAAGAGTGCTGAATCTGTAGAACAGATTTCAGTAGTGGGCTCTCGTATCCGCACAGACTCTTTTGCTAATGATACTCCTATCGACATCATTTCTGTTGCAGATGCAGAAGGTGAAGGTCTTAAGACCTTGGGTGAACTACTTCGTACAAGTACTGCGGCAGCTGGTTCAAGCCAGATTACTGCAGCCCTTACGGTTGGTTACGTAACTGATGGCGGTACCGGTGCAGAAACTGTCGGTCTTCGTGGCCTAGGTGCAAACCGTACACTTATTCTATTAAATGGCCGTCGTGCAGGACCTGCGGGTACACGTGGTGCAGTTTCTTCGTTCGATTTGAACAGTCTGCCACTTTCAGCTATCGAGCGTGTTGAAATCCTTAAAGACGGTGCATCTGCGCTTTATGGTTCAGACGCAGTAGCCGGTGTAATTAACATTATCACCAAAAAAGGCGACGAGAAGACGGTAAACGTTGATATCAGCCAACCAATGGAATCGGGCGGTGAAGACCGCCGTATTAATATCTCTTTTGGTGAAGAGTACGCAGAAGGTTCATTCCGTGTAACTGCTGACTACCGTAAGGTATCTATGCTACGTCGTGGTGACCGCGACTATTTCAACTGTACTGAACGTCTACAGTTTGCTGAGGACGGTTCACGTACCGATCCTATCGACCCTCGAACAGGGGAATACCACTGTGCCGAAACTGGTTACGGTTTGTGGTTGTACGGTGATGTATCATCAGCATACGGTGGTAGCTTACAAGCCGCGTATGACTACGATAACTTTTTTGCAAACAATGGTTTTGAAAGCATTAACGACGCAAACGTTGGCTTTACTACGCCAGAAGGCTGGTATCCCGTATCGTATAACGACGACTATGCCAGTGAAGGTTGGTGGGATCAGAACCACCCATTCTTAAACTCACAAACTGTTGTGCCAGAAACACAAAATGCGTCTATTTATGCGACCGGTGAATATAATCTTACTGACGATGTTATGATTTACGGTGAGTTCATTCACAGCCGTCGTACAACAAAAACTGATGACTATCGTCAGTTTTGGACTGCTGATGTGGGCACTCTATCTACTGATGTATTGGACGGTTTTGATGGGGCAGGTTCAGTTTTCCCTGTTGCCCTAACGGATCACTTCAGCTCAGAAATTCAAGTTGACTATACCCGTGGTGTAGTTGGTGCAACTGGCGATATCGGCTTCTGGACTTGGGATTTATCTTACCAGTACAGCTACAATGACGGTAAATACGAGCAAGATATCATCTACTACGATGCTATGTTGATGGCGCAGGTCAATGCGGCTAACGGCGAAAGCTGTTCTGGTGAAGTGACAGAGTTTAGTGGCAATACTTGTGTAGACATCCCTTGGACTAACCCAGAATTCCTGTACGGTAACAGAACTCCAGCACAAGAGTCGTTTTTATTTGGTCGTGATTACGGGCAAACAACTTACGACCAGCAAACCCTTGAAGGTTACGTAACTGGTGATTTGTTCACTTTACCAGCCGGTGAAGTAGGTGCTGCATTTGGTTTCCAAATCCAAAAAGATGAAATCGAAGATACGCCTGGAGAAAATACTCTTAACGGCAACTCTTGGGGTTTATCTGGCGCAGGTATCACTGCAGGTGACCAGTTGACTAAAGCAATCTACGCGGAAGTTAAAGTTCCACTTCTAGAAGATGTAACAGGCTTCGAAAGACTTGATCTAACTGCCTCTGGTCGTTGGAACGATGTTGATACTTACGGTTCAGACACAACGTTTAAATTAGGCTTGAACTGGTCAATCATCGATGGTGTGAGCGTTCGTGCAAGCCGTGGTACGTCTTTCCGTGCTCCGGCACTATACGAGCTATACCTTGCAGAGCAGACTGGTTTCGCTGGTCAGCTAGCTATCGACCCTTGTCTTGACTACGTTAATCAGTTTAACGCGGGTGCAATTTCAGACACCGTATTAGCAAACTGTCAAGCTGAAGGTATCCCTGCTGATTACGAGCAAGGCGGAAGTTCAGCGTTGCTTGTTACAAGCGGCGGTGTAGGTCGTCTTGAAGCAGAAACTTCGGTTGCTGAAGGTATTGGCCTTGTGCTTACCAGCCCTGAAGATACGTACGCTTTCTCAATTGACTATTTCAATATTGAAATTTCAAACGAGATTGACAACTTAGGTGGTGCAGACATCGTAAACCGTTGTTATAACTCTATCGATTTTGCTAACGAGCCGCTATGTGATTTGTTCACACGTAGAGACGGTTCAGACGCAAACGATTTTGGTATCGACCAAGTTAACGGTGGTTACGTAAACATTTCATACCAACGTGTACGTGGTGTTGACTACAACTTCACTTATGATGAGGAATTCGATTGGGGTAATGTTCGTTTCCGCGTAGAACACACTATGCAGATTGAAAAGTTCGGCCTATTGTTTGAAGATTCTCCGTATAACAACGAAGTTGGCGAAAACGGTGTTCCTAAGCATGTGGGTGTAGCTCGACTAACCTATGGCAAAGATGACTGGAGCGTTACGTGGACTGCTAGCTACTTCGACTCTACTAACGATTACGAGTACTACAGTAGCGAAACAAATACCACTACGCTAAATGGCGAAACAGTGACGTTTATCGATGAAACGAAATGGACGACATATCACGCATTGTCGGGTTCATTTGTTTACGAAGACTTCGATTTTACTGTGGGTGTAGCAAACATGTTTGACAAAGAACCACCTCGTTTATCTAGAAGTGGTTTTGAGTTAGGTAACTCTGCTTTATTCTCTCAGTACGACTTTATCGGTCGAAGAGTATTTGCTAACGTAAAATACAACTTTTAATCGAATGCTTTGATTTTGAAGCCCTCGTATAACGGGGGCTTTTTTACATGGAGATAATAAATAAATGAAAGCGCGTTTGAAACTACTGAAAACGGTCATGCTGGGAAGCCTTGCTTTTGCTTTTTCTGCGAATGCTGATGTAAAAACGCCAGTTTTAGAGAGCTTTGCAAAGCATTCTCAATATTTGGATATAAAGATTTCCCCTGATGGAAAATACCTTGCTTCTACTTCGAGAGATGATGATGGCACTATTTTCCTTACCGTACTTGATATCGAGAAACAAAAAATTGAATCGGTTACGCGAGGTCGGGGTAAAGAATCAGTAGGTACCTTTAACTGGCTGAATGATGAGCGATTATTGTTAAGCATGAAGCGCGAATTGGGCTCTCTAGAGGAACCTGTTCCTACAGGTGAGTTGATAGCAATGAATGCAGATGGTAGTGATAACGTAATACTTACTGGCTACCGTTCTAAAAGTGGTGATACCCGATATTCTCAGGTTGTTGACTTTTTGCCTGACGATCCAGACGCTATTGTGGTTTTCAGTGTCCAAGGGTCAACAAAAGAACCCTTTTTAGACCTTTATAAAATGAAGGTTAGCAATGGAAGAAAAGCGTCGTTGGGCAGAATGCCAATGCGTATGTATAAATCCACAGGAGATAGCTTACAAATCATAACCAACAGCAACGGAGAAGCTTTGGCAATGACGAGCTCAGATCCTAACGAAGATAATCAAGTAACGCTAATGGTACGAAGTTCAGAGGATGATGACTGGCGAGTGGCATTTGAGGCGGAATCCTTTGGTTCATTTTTCCGTCCATTAGTATTTTTGGCCGATGATAAAACGCTAGTGGGGCTCAGTACAATTGAAACTGATACAACTGCTGTTGCAACCTATAACATCGATACTAAAACCCATACGGTTTTAGCGGCCCATGATAAAGTTGATGTATTACCTATCTTGCATGAAGTCAGAGGGCAAGTGCAAGAAGTCATAGGTGCAGAGTTTGAATACAAAGATTTAAACGCTACTTATTTTAGCGACGTTAGAAACGCTGATGAACAACGAATTTTAGCTAGTTTGCGCCAAGCCTTTAAAGGTAGTGTAGTGTCTATTACATCTTCGACGTATGACGGCTCGAAGATGGTTGTTGCCGTTGGCGGAATTAATCAACCCAAAGCTTACTATTTGTTTAATAAAAATAAGAAACAGTTAGCAAAACTAACTGATTCGCGACCGTGGTTAAACGATTTCGATATGCCTATATCCAAAATTGTTACCTATAAAGCAAGAGATGGTCAGGAAATATCAGGTATTCTTACATTACCTGTCGGTAAATCAAAAAACCTACCTTTAATAATGCATCCACACGGTGGTCCTCACGGTTTAAAAGATACACTTACTGAAATGAGAAGCGATGCTAAAGTGTTGGCGGCTCACGGTTATGCTGTATTCCAACCTAATTTCAGAGGTTCAGGAGGCTATGGCTTAGAATTTCTGAAAGCAGGTTTCAAATCTTGGGGAACACTAATGATTGACGATATGACCGACGGCGTTAATTATCTAATTGAGCAAGGCATTGTTGATCAAAATAGAATGTGTGTTTATGGTGCTTCTTATGGTGGTTATGCAGCGCTGCAGAGTGTTATTAGAGAGCCTGACTTATATAAGTGTACTGTAGGTTTTGTAGGAGTATATGACCTAGCACTGATGAAATCTGCAGGCGACGTCCCAGAGTCTCAATCTGGTATAAACTACTTAAATCGCGTACTGCCCGATGATGATAGCCAGTCTCCAGTTAAAAACGTTGATAAAATTAAGGTACCTGTATTCATTATTCAAGGCGAGGAAGATGTTCGTGTACCAAAAGAGCATGCTTTTGCCCTACGCGATGAGTTAGAAAAGCAAAATAAACCGTACGAGTGGATGATGAAGTCTGGCGAAGCTCACGGTTTTTATAAAGAAGAAAACAACGTTGAGCGTTGGACTGAGATGATTGAGTTTTTTGATAAATACACTGCTCAATAAATAGTATTTAAAGTTTGTTCTTTATTTAAAAAGGAGATGGTGAATGCCATTTCCTTTTTTTGTTAGCTAAGTTATCTTTGCGATATGTTCTATCAATAATCTAACTTTCAAAGCCATCTTAGCAAAGAGGCACCATGTGCGGTTTCATACAACGTATTACTGACTCACCAGACGTTATAGCGCTACTTGAAGAAGTCGGGCTTACACAAACCATACCGATCTTTGTCAACGAATCTTCCAAAAGCAATGTCATTAACTTTTATCCCGCATTTGGAAAAGCAGCCGAACGGCAAATAACCAACGTAATTGTGTCTGATGATAGCACCATAGATGCTACATGGTGGTTTGATGCTAAGCCCGTTGAAAACACGTTAGAGGTAGGCAACAGAACCACATTCAATGCCCGTAATTTAGAGAGCCCTTATTGGGGAAAGTTTATTCGAGAACGGCGGGCTATAGTCGTAGCGACGGCAGTAGGTGAGTCAAATCCGTCTGGAAAAGGGAAAGCACATTATTTAATGAAACCCACCAGCGGAGCATTGCTTATTGGCGCGGTATATCGGCGGTTTAGTAACGGTTTATTTTCCTGTGCAGTAGTGACGCGACCGCCAATAGATGGATTTAGTCAGTATCATGAAAAATCCATTCCCTGCTTTCTTCCTCACGATAGTCACGCGATTAATGCATGGCTAACCGCTGACAAACAAGGCTCATTGAATAATGAGGTAGAGTATATTCTGAATCATCCTCGTATTTATACCGACCTTGAAGTCACGCGAGTAAAAACGTTTAAAAGTGCCGAGGCAATTGGTGAAGTTAATATGTTAAAGGCTGACTAAAACTTTTAAATAAAACCGCACATACGGATAAAATGAAGGCGGCCTTAATCACAGCCGCCTCTAATCTTAGATTTACAGGAAAACGTTTTATTTAAGGTAGGAAAGTAAGGTTTCCTCGTCCGCGCCTAAAACATTCTTTTTCACTTCTTTATCGACAACGTCTGAACATTGAGATGACATTCCGTTTCGCAATTTACCAAGAAAACCCGGCCCGCTAATAATATCTATTGAGCCTAGCGCACCTCGTTTACGCTCTCCATCTAGCCAATCAGCAATGTCACTGGCAAATCGTTCATCTTCAAGTTCAGCGGCATCTTTTCGGTTCATGCTATCAACGCCCGGCACTTGTGAAGCGGGAGCCGATTGTCTACCGGGTTTATCCGTGTAAATATCTTGGTCACTCGCGCCGCTAAACTCATTGTGCCATTTCTTTACTTCAACGAGTGCACTTCCGTGGTTGGTATAGGTGTAAGCTGTGGCGTCGTCGTGGTTAGCCACAATTACGTAGTGTTTTTGAACTGTCATACAGCCTCCTATGTCCATTTATGTAAAACATTCACGTTTATGGTGTTCGGTAAAAGGCAAGTATGAAAAATGTGCCTGAAACCCTAGATAAAACGCTAATGTAAAAGAGGTGTTGCAATATCAACACCAAGGCTACAACAAATAATGGTAGGGCGGCTCTTCTGATAGTTACCTTAAATAGGGCTTCAATCCGTGCAAAGAGCTTGGTTGGAACAATAACCAGGAAGAACCAGGTTATGCTTAATCTATAAGGTTAATATAAATTATTGAATCGTAATGTATGTTATTAAACAATAATATTGATTAGTGGGAAGTTGCAGTCTACATTAACCATTATAAGAAATAGGATATAAGAAATAAGGACTTTTCAATGAATAAAATAACAATGTTAGCGGCGTTGGTACTCTTGCCCGCAATAGTGAATGCTACGACTATGATTGAATCTGGGCAGCCGAACTCCGTTAATAGCCTTGAAAAAACCTCAAATACTTCACCTGCAGAGGCACAATCTGAAACCTCAGCCACATGTTATGTTGTCTCTGAATATTACAATGGAACAAGGAGGCAAAAAGAAGTCAGGAACCAAATAGAAAGCAGTATTATAGAATATGTGAAGGGAAAGAACCTAAATCTCAATGACTTAGGTAAAGGTGAGGAATTGACTGGTCTAGAGATTGAAATCGATGGCCATTCAGTAGACCTTAATGTTTATCGTGACTTAAATGATAAGTCTAGCATTGCTATTGTTGGTGACGTTGAAAATAGCTTGGTTTTTAAACTTGGCCTTTTGTTGGAACGCTCTACAAATCATGAATATAAGTTAAATTCGGTAACACTAAGCTTAGAGAGAGGGGTGTCTAAAATTGATGGGATGACCCATGCGCTAGCATTTATGGATGGCGAAATAAATGAAACAACTAATACCATTGCTGACGACGAGCAGTGCCGAAGAGAACTTGCTAAAAACCATGCAAAAAACCAATATTGGGGGGCTTATATTGGCCCAGGTTTAGATTCTTCAAATATTTTAGAGCCCCTCTCTCCAGGAATATGCAAAAGAACAGTGAGTATGCGTACTTGCTATGCGAGTAAGGGCCAGAGTCCTTGTACAGAGACAGTGTACTCTTTTCCGGAGCGGTGCGATTGACAGAAAACAGAACTAAATTATGCCTGGCCTTTTCAGCAACGCCTTTACAAGCATTTCGCTGGTTTTGGTAATCCAGCCAGTTTGGTGGCTTGCTTAGCCGGGCCTTTTTTAAAAAGTCGCTGAAGGTAGCGGCTATTACCTTTTTCCGGTCCAAATTTATTGGCCATGGCTTTCACCAAAGCACGAATCGCTGGGCTGGTTTCGTATTCTTCATAGAATGCGCGTACGAATCGAACGACTTCCCAGTGGGCTTCGGTTAATTCAATGTTCTCTTCTTGCGCCAGCAACTCAACCATACCTTCTTCCCAAAGCGTGTAGTCGAGTAAATAGCCGGCTTTATCAGTAAGGATCTCTTGACCATTATAGGTAAAGCTAAAGGTTTCTTGTGTCATTAAAGTGTTACCCAATGCGTATTTTTTGCTGACAAAGCAGCAAACTCTCTGGAAGTGATAGACATAGCTTGCTCTGGCAATTTAGCACCTCTTGCCGATGCATCGCTATCGACAAATGCCAAATTAAGTGGTGATTCTTCTTTCAAGTGATTCGTTAATTCTTCAAAAAACAAACTTTCGATTGTAGGGGCGTAAACACCGTCGCCTATACAAACCACACAGACATCTACGCTTAATTGCTCTAAGGCTGCTATAAGAAACTGTTTGTCAGCAACGGAAATGGTTGGCGTTGAAATAGAAATAAGCATCAAAAGGTCACCACATGGTCAGCGCTTTGAATTAACGTAACTTTTTCAGATGAAGTTACCCAGTTGCATTCAAGCTCTTCAACTAAATCAGTGTTGGCGAGTACGTGTTCAACATCATAAGTTTCTGCGCTCGCTTTACACACATAACATTCTTCTATGTCGAAGAACGGCATGCTAGCCAAACGCTTAGTGTGATTTTTAAGCCCTTTGGTAGACGCCGCTTTAACCAGTTGCAGCACGCCTTCATTTTCGAACAGCACCTTAACCTCGTGCCCATAATTTGTTGCAGCAAGCGTAAAATCTAAACCGTCTTGGCTTTTCGCGTTGGAAAAAGGACTTTGGGTAAATCTAATAAGTAAATGCGCCATTAGAATTGTACCAACCTGTTGCAATCGTGAAGCGCGGTGAAGAATTCGCCCAAGCCTGCTTGCTCGAAAGGCGCGGTTAAATTAGCCTGAGACAGCCCATTTTCTTTCGCCTCTACCTCGCTAACAATACCTCGCTTAACGGCGGCGGTAATGCATACAAGTAATTTCACGTTGTGTTCAGACGCTAGAGTCTTCCAGCTATCAAGCACGAACAGCTCGTCGCCCGAATTTAGCATTAAGTTATTAGTGTGGTGTACACCTTCGCTATAAAAGAAAACGTTGTTTATTACATCACCATTATCGATTACACCTTGTGCAAAGGAGAGGGCGCGTAACGCTGTATCGCCTTGAAACGGCGATGATGTGATAAGTACTGAATATTCTGCCATACAAATAAAAACACCCCGGTTAAGGGGTGTTTCTCTTTAAACCTTTAACGCTGTTTTAATCGTCGCCACCAAACGCACCAAGAAGGTGAAGGATAGACGTGAACAAGTTGTATATGTTCAAGTATAGCGAAACTGTAGCGCGAATGTAGTTTGTTTCACCACCGTGGATGATACGGCTTGTATCAAACAAGATGAAA
Organism: Alteromonas sp. PRIM-21; assembly: GCF_027563165.1. Lineage (NCBI taxonomy): Bacteria > Pseudomonadati > Pseudomonadota > Gammaproteobacteria > Alteromonadales > Alteromonadaceae > Alteromonas > Alteromonas sp. PRIM-21. The sequence goes on from NZ_JADOEK010000003.1 coordinate 79,118, forward strand.
CCAGACATAATAAACACAATCGCCGCACTAATTGCTAGGCTTACTGCAGGTACCGCGAAGAAGATGTTCGCAATAGCAGCTACAAGCACTACAACTAGACCTACTACCAAGAATCCGCCCATAAACGAGAAGTCTTTCTTAGTGGTAAGTGCGTAGCCAGAAAGCGCGAAGAACACTAGTGCTGTTGCACCCAATGCTTCCATGATTAGGCCGGGGCCTGCTACACCTAAATAGAAATTAAGCGTGTAACCAAGTGATGCACCCATTAAACCTGTGAATGCAAACACCCAGTAGATACCAGAAGCAGAGTCTGCTTTCTTCTGAACTACAAAAAGAGTAATAAACGCGCCGATAGTCATAACAAGAGACATCATAGGAGAAATGCCTACCGCCATTGCTATACCAGCACAAACCGCACTAAACGCCAGTGTCATCGCAAGCAGCATATAGGTGTTGCGTAGAACCTTGTTCGTCTGCAATACCGATGGTTGAGATGCACTTGAATACATCGAACGTTGATCCATTGTTTCCTCCAACAGGACTTATGATATGACCAAAATGGTACACAATTATTTAGTGTATGTTGTATGGGTTTTAGTTCCCATTTTCAAGTAGTTTCAGATGAAAATGGTGTCAGATGAATATAAAAACATCTCTTATACGTGCTAAACCGCTTATTTGATTGAAATCTCGGCACTTAGACAACTTTTTTAATTTTTCGCTTTACAGTCATAAAAATATCATTAAGATACGCAGCACTTCAGGAGAGTTGGCAGAGCCCGGTTTAATGCACCTGACTTGAAATCAGACGTGGGGTCAAACCCACCGGGGGTTCGAATCCCTCACTCTCCGCCATATTATGAAAAACCCGTACAATGTTGCGGGTTTTTTTATGCCCGTCTATCACGTTAAACTTTCGTATAAGACCACAGTCGCATTGTTACATTCCATTCACATGTTTAGGCTTGCGTTTTCTTCGCGCAATCTAAAGGTGTTATGTGTCACAGGAAAGCTCCTCTTACCAAAATCTTCACAAACCAAGTACTAGTTTTGAATCACGAGACGATTATTTAAACCACGAATTACAAATACTTTCTCCCAAACGTTGGCGGTTAAACCTGCCTGGTAAAGATTACCGCGTTGAGTGGGAAGACTTTGTGCCCGGTATGGCTGCAACCATAGGTAAAATCGTTATGGTTGCTGCGGTTGTTGGCGCATTTGCAGCGCCACTTGGGTTATCCCCTGAATTTGTTATTGAAAACGTACGCTTCGAGTTGCTTATCGCCGCCGTGTTGTTCGTTGTTTTGATTTCAGGTTTTCTTAACCCCTCTGCCAATTTAGCGGGAACCCACGGGCCGCTTTTGCCACTGGTGCCTCTTATCGTTGCTTCTGGTGGTCACCCAATGGCGCTCGGCCTGCTCATCGGTTTATTTGGTTTCATACTAGGGATAACAAAAGGCGGTAGCATACTGGCAAAGCTCACCAGTAACGGTGTATGCGGTGGGCTACTTTTATATTTAGGCTTTATAGGCATTACAGGTCAGGTTAAAAAGCTTTTTGCGTGGGCAGAGAGCTTTGATATGGCTTATTTAGCCTTTGTAGTGATTATTGCCACTATTCTTATGTACGCGTGGCTAGAGCATATTAAAAAGCGCTGGTTGGCCATTCCGCTTGGTGCGATGATGGCAGCAGCAATAGCTTTTGCCTTCGGTGCGCCGTTTGAGTTCACAACATCGCCGGGTATGCCTAATTTAAACCCTGCGTATTGGTGGGGTGAAGACACAGGCTGGAAGCTAGGTTTACCAGACTGGTCGCATTTCATTGCTGTGTTGCCTTTTGCTGTGCTCGCTGTGTCAATGTGGTCGCCAGACTTCTTGGGGCATCAGGTTTTTCAAAAGCTTAGCTACCCGAAAAAAAGTGAAAGGGCGCATATGAACATTGACGACACCATGATTGCAGCCTCAAGCCGTCAGGCGGTAGGAAGCTTATTGGGTGGTGGTAATATCTCATCTTCGTGGGGCACGTATATTATCCCTGCGTCTATTGCGCGTAGGCCTATACCTGGAGGTGCCTTAGTAACCGGCTTTCTATGTGTTGTTGCCGCACTTTGGGGTTATCCTATGGACCTAGCTATTTGGCCTCCAGTACTATGCGTTGCACTGATTGTTGGCGTGTTTCTTCCGTTAATGGAAGCGGGTATGCAAATGACACGGGAAGGTAAAACTACTCAGTCAGCTGCACTAGTTGTTATCTCATCTGTATTAGTTAACCCGGTATTTGGTTGGTCTTTTACTATGCTATTGGATAATTTGGGTTTAGTTGGGTGTAAAGACAGGGCAGGCGACTTAGGTAAAGCAGGGCGCTGGGTTATTCCTGGTATTACTTTCTTGGTGCTGTGTACGGTTATGGCGTTAATCGGTATGTTCCCTGGTGTACCAGCAATAATGGAAAGTTTTAGAATGTAGTGTTGTAAATATACGGCGTGGGAGCTTTCTTCCACGCCGTTTGAAGTCCTTTGTAACTCCCTCTTGCCTTTTCTCTTGTCTTTGTCCCTTGTGTGCGAGGTAACCTAATCCGAAGGATGCTTGTAGGGTTACGCGTACCAGTTTTTTAGTTTCAGCTCTATTCGTCCCAATGTGGGGTGTCGCCAAAGTAGCCTGACAGGAAGTCGATGAAAACCCTTAGTTTATTGGAAATAAGCTTTCTGTGCGGGTAAACAGCGTATAACGAAATTGCTTGCGGTATGAAGTCATTGAGTATAGCTACCAATTCACCGTTTTTGATCGCTTCACCTACGATGAATGTAGGTTGAAGTACGTAACCTTCCCCCTGTTTGGCAACATTGGCAAGTACTTCGCCGTTGTTAGATATTAGCTTTGGGGCTACCTTCTGTGCATTCGTTTTTAGCGCTGAAAAAAGTGCTGACTTATCGTTATCATAATTCACATAAGAATATTCAAGGTAGTGCTCAGGCCTCAAATCGTTGGGGTGTAGTGGTGTACCGTATTTTTTCAAATATGCAGGAGAAGCGCATAAAGCGAGTTTGACGGTTGTGATCTTCTTAGCCACCAGCGTTGAGTTGGCAAGGTGGCCTGCACGTATTGCTACATCAAATCCTTCATCTATCACATCAATTTTTCTGTCATTTAGCTGCAAATTTATCGACACGTTAGGGTGTGCTTGTTGAAACGCGCTGAGTGCGCCAGCTAAGTGCAGTGTTGAAAAGGTGACTGGAGCACTTACGTATAAAACTCCCTTTGCTTCTGTATTGAGCAATCCAAGCTGACTTTCCATATCGGTTACGCTTTCAAGAATATGGTTAGCATGCTGCAAGCATTGTTGTCCCGCCTCGGTTAGGTGGATTTTTCTTGTAGTACGATTGAATAAACGCGTATCAAGTTGTTTCTCCAATTCAGCAACATATTTGCTTACGAGTTGGTTTGACGTGTCTAGCTTTTCTGCAGCTTTTGTAAAACTGCCTTCATTCGCAACAACACAGAAGGTTTTCAGTAGCGATAATTTATCCATCGTTCAGCCTACCAATCTAATAAACAACATAGTGTTGGTAATCATTCAATATTAGAGCGCTTTATTCAATAGATGTTGGTAACTATTCTGTACGCATCAGGTTAGCGCAGTGCCAACGCTATTAAGACAAGCACTGCGTTCATCATTTTTCAGATATGACACTTTTAATCACAAAGACTTTGAGGAATAGACAAATGAACAAGCAATTTTTGAAAAACATTTTTACTTCTAACAACAGTATTTCTAGTTTGGTTTTACGTGTGCCTGTAGGCATTATTCTTACCGCACACGGCGCACAAAAGCTCTTTGCGTGGTTTGGTGGTTATGGATTAGAAGGCACAGGTCAGTGGATGGAAAGCATTGGTTTAGCGCCAGGCTTTTTAATGGCATTGCTGGCCGGTAGCGCTGAGTTTTTTGGTGGACTAGCACTTATTGTAGGTTTTCTAACACGCCCGGCCGCTTTGGTAAGTGCATTCACTATGGTGGTTGCAATTTTTAGCGTGCACGCAACCAACGGTTTGTTTATGTCCAACAATGGTTATGAGTTTGCGTTAGCATTGCTTGCAGCAACAACGGCTCTCGTTATTCAGGGAGGGGGTAAATTTTCTATCGACTCTCTGATCAGTGACAAACTTTATAAGTAAGGCGATCTACGCCCATTTTTTCTGAAGCCGGCTTTAAACAGTCGGTTTCTATGGTAAGCCACCCCCCCCCGCACGGATACGATTTAGAGTAGCGCTATGAAAAAGCCAATCGAAATTACAACGCCATTGCCAGTACAAATTAGTACAGCGTATATATCTCATGGCGGAGGTCCGCTACCACTGCTTGAAATACAGACAAATGGTGAAGCGAATTCCCCCCAGTATCACAAGGAAATGATTGAAGCGCTCAAAACGTTATCAGCAGATTTACCCAGGCCTGATGTAATCATAGTAATTAGCGCTCATTGGGAAGAAGCAGAAGTCAGTGTTACTACTAGTCCACAGCCTCCCTTGGTTTATGACTATTATGGCTTTCCTCAAGAGGCGTACTCTCTTAAATACCCGGCGAAAGGAGAAGTTTCACTTGCAACTTTGTTATTAAAGCGTTTAACCGAACAAGGCATTGCTGTGCGGGAGGATAGGGCACGTGGCTTCGATCACGGAATGTTTATCCCACTAAGTATCATGTATCCCAACGTTGATGTACCCTGTATTCAAGTATCCATTACGTCTTGTTTGAATACGGAAAGGCATGTGCTATTGGGAGAAGCAATTAGGAAAGCTGTAGAACGCGGGATAAGGCCTGTAAATAGTGATGCAACGGACCAAGTGAATATTTTAGTATTGGGCTCGGGGTCTTCATTTCACAATATGCAGGGCTTTTTTGATAGCTCTGATGATGCAATGCGTAAAGCTACGCGCTTTAATAACTGGCTTCAGACAACCATGCAAACCAGCGCCTATAGTGAGAATGAACGCAAAACTCGGCTTGTTGAATGGTACAGCGCACCGGATGCGCGATATGCACATCCTAGAGAAGAGCACCTTCTTCCACTCCATGTTTGCTATGGTGTTAATAACAGAGCAGTTGATAAAGCGATGTCTTTAACGCTTTTAACCAAACCTGCAAGCATGTTTGTGTGGAGTGATTGACCAGTGCTTAACAGTGCTGCGTCAATATAAAGTATGATCAAATAATGTGTAATTTAAACCAGAGCAATTAAATTTTGAGCACTTTGTTTATCAATTGTTCGCTTAGGTCGAAATCTTGAAATTAGTGCTTTACAGGCCCTCAGAAATCATTAAGATACGCAGCACTCAAGGAGAGTTGGCAGAGCCCGGTTTAATGCACCTGACTTGAAATCAGACGTGGGGTCAAACCCACCGGGGGTTCGAATCCCTCACTCTCCGCCATATTCGAAAAACCCGCACACAGTTGCGGGTTTTTTTATGGCTAAAACAAATGTTTTGTTGAGTGAGAGTAGGAGCGCCGTCGCTCGACTAATAAACGCGAAAGACTGGCGCTGTGGAAAGGGCATTTATATCCCTTTAGTTGTACATTACGGAATCATTAGCTAGAAACAATAAGCGCGTTAGCAATGAAAATTGGTTCCGTTTTAACCAAAGGTGATTAAGCTTCTTGCAAAAAGATGAATATTTCACCAGTTGATTGATTTAATTGAAATTAGTGCTTTACAGCGTGCCGTAAATCATTAAGATAAGCGTCACTTCAGGAGAGTTGGCAGAGCCCGGTTTAATGCACCTGACTTGAAATCAGGCGTGGGGTCAAACCCACCGGGGGTTCGAATCCCTCACTCTCCGCCACATTACGAAAACCCGCACATTGTTGCGGGTTTTTTATGGGTGAAATATTTTCTGATCTCATCCTGTCTGTATCTTGTAATTACAAAACATTTCATAAAAACCAAGTTATGTCGCGCTTTATTCACAAAAGCTTGATATATATAAAAAGGTTTACAATCAACTGAAATCATTACGGCATATTAAAGCGGTGTACTCACACGTGTATCGTTGGTCCTACGCAGTTGGTAGTAATAACAAGAATTCAAGAGGACATTATGCAGGCAATGCCCACACTTAATCTTCGGGAAGGTACGGTTGAACAAAAAAGACAGGAAATAAAGGCGTATTTCCTCGACTCATTCAACACATATGAATCACTTTTCTCTTGCCTAGCGAATGACGAGGTCTATTACGAGCGACCTGAAAAGCTGCGTCATCCGTTAATTTTTTATTTTGGCCACACCGCCACGTTTTTTATCAATAAGCTCGTGCTTTCAAAGGCCATAAACGAGCGTATTAACCCTAAGTTTGAATCGCTCTTCGCTATTGGCGTTGATGAAATGAGTTGGGATGACCTCAATGATGAAAACTACGATTGGCCGCAGGTTGAAGAGGTGCGTCAATATCGAAATCAAGTACGCACCTTGGTATGCGACCTTATAGATACCATGCCGTTTAGCATGCCTATCGACTGGGACAGCCCAATGTGGCCTTTAGTGATGGGAATAGAGCACGAACGCATTCATTTAGAAACCTCGTCTGTACTTATTAGGCAATTACCTATTTCGTCTGTAAGAGCCAGCACAGAATGGCCTGTTTGCCCTACAATGCTCACTAAGCCTGAAGAGCTTGAACACAACGCATTAATTACGGTTCCAGCGCAAACGGTAATTAATGATAAGACTTGGGATAGTGCCTATTACGGCTGGGACAATGAATATGGAACTCAGCAAGAATCTGTAAGCGAGTTTAGTGCATCTAAGTATCTGGTAAGCAATGGCGAGTATTTAGCTTTCGTTAAAGACGGCGGTTATCATAATGCGAAGTATTGGGAAGCCGAAGGCAATAAGTGGCGTGAATACACCCAAGCCCAATTTCCTGTGTTTTGGGTTAAAAAAGGCGATGACTATGTGTATCGCAGCATGCTTGAAGAACACCCACTCCCTCTAGATTGGCCAGTAGACGTTAATTATCATGAAGCAAAAGCCTTTTGTAATTACTTAAGCGAGAAGACTGGGTCGCTTATTCGTTTGCCCACTGAAAATGAGTGGCAAGCGCTGCGTCAGTACGCTGGTGTATCACAACCGATTTACGCCGATGGATTCAACATCGCTCTGCAAAAATATGCATCAAGTGAGCCTGTTAATGTTAATCAGTCAGGCGAGTTCTTTGATGTAGTAGGGAACGTATGGCAGTGGACTGAAACACCTATCTATCCGTTTGAAGGTTTTAAAGTGCACCCTCTGTACGACGACTTTACTACGCCAACGTATGATAACAAGCATAACCTCATTAAAGGTGGTAGCTGGGTATCTACTGGTAACGAGGCAATGAAAGACAGCCGTTACGCATTTAGGCGACATTTCTTTCAGCATGCCGGATTTAGATATGTTCAAGGAAAGCGAGTTATAGCAGTGAACGATTTTGATTATGAAAGCGATACACAAGTGTCGCAATATAGCGAGTTTCACTATGGTGACGAATATTATGGTGTGCCCAATTTCGCCAAAGCCAGTGCTCAGTTTTGTATCGACAATATGCAAGGACGTGAACATAGCAAAGCATTGGACTTAGGCTGCGCTGTGGGTCGTTCAACGTTCGAACTTGCCAAACATTTCGACCACGTTGATGGCATTGATTTTTCTGCTCGCTTCATTAAAACCGCATTTGATATGCAAGAGCGTGGTGAGATCCGCTATAACCTAATAGAAGAAGGTGAACTAACGTCATTTAAGGCAAGGAAACTATCCGCTTTAGGTTTAGAAGAAAGTGCAGAAAAGGTCACTTTTGCTCAGGGCGATGCGTGTAACTTAAAACCTCAGTATACGGGCTACGACCTTATCTTTATGGGGAATTTAATTGATAGAGTCTATAGCCCTAGGAAAGTATTGGCTGATATGGCAAAACGTTTAAACAAAGGCGGTTTGCTTGTTGTTGCCAGCCCCTTCACATGGCTTGAAGAATACACAGAGAGAAGCGAGTGGTTAGGGGGCTATAAAGATGAAAATGGTGAAACACTGAGTTCTACGCAAGCACTAGAAGACGCGCTAGGTAGCGGCTTTAAGCGCGTTGGCGAGCCTACAGAGCTGCCGTTTGTCATTCGAGAAACCAAACGTAAATATCAGCACACGCTTTCCGAGTTCAATGTATTTGAAAAGGTAAGCGATTAAAGGCTAGATAAAAGACGCTTGTGTCATGCTTTGGTGCCTAGTTTTGGAGCCGCGCTTTGGGTTATAACACTAAACAAAGCGTGGCTTGATATCTGAGGTGGCATGTTGTTTAAATAAACACCTATATAAATAATAACTGAGAACGCGTTGTGCTTGTTACAGTGCCAAGAAGCCCTAAGCTCGAGTTAACAGGGCAACTCAACAGCACAAAAGCAGCATAGCAAGCAAAAGGGCAAAATACTGCCAGAATCTTAAGTAGAGAGTAAGTCGAGGGTGAACGAAGGGCAAAATCAACTCCCCGTGTTCAGCACATTTGAGCACGAGTTTATGCCTCACAAAGATGTGTGGCAGGCTCCCGCTCACCTGAAACTTGACCAAACTCGGCTAAAGTATTCAGCAATATTGCCGCGCTTTTATAGCACTGTGGCTCAGCAAACATCAGTCATAGATTCTCAGCAAGAGCCTATTGCTATGTGGATAGCCGATATGGATGTACCGCCATGCGATTATATTCTAAGTGCAGTTACAAAAAACCTTCGCTCAACATATGGATATCAGTCTCTTGATATTGGTGAGGCTGTGGCTAAACGTTTTGAACGCAGTTCACCGAAATACAGCCGTTTTGAGGTAAAGAGCAGTGATGTAGTTGATGTGGCCAGTGTTATTGGCGCAATAGACGTAGCGCTTCGAACATTTTGTAAAGCCAGGCAGAAGGTGATGGTGTTAACGCCGACCTATTCGCCCATAGTCGAAACGGTGAAAAACAATGATTTAGAACCAATATACATACCAGTAGGGCAGCCAGACTATACCGTTGAAGAGAAATATACTGATGTAGCTTGGTCACACACTAGTAATGAGCAAAGTATCGATGATTCGTTTAACGAGATAGACCTTAACGCTTTAGACAAATCTTCAGTTGCATTTGTTATCTGTCACCCCAACAACCCTACTGGCACAGTATTAAGCGCTTCAGCACAACGTAAAATCGTGGATTTTTGCGCTTATCACAATATTTTGTTGATCACTGATGAAGTACACAGTGAATTTGCATTTAACTCACATAACGAGCCGACCCTTATCCCTATCTTTGGCTGTGAACTTGATAGCGCATGTTTAAGCGAAGCTGAAAAAAGCGAGCAAGATAAACCAATAGATAAAAATATCGGTCACACACCGCGAATTATCCACCTTAATAGTGCCTCTAAGGCCTTCAACCTAGCCAGTATTCCCGGTGCTTCGTACGCAGTTATTAAAGATCAAAGAACCCGTGATAAATTTTCACAAGCCATCAGTGCCCGGCACCTTAACGCAAGCAATTTGGGCAAAGTTGCTCTTATTGCGGCCTACGAGAATGGCAGCACCTGGTTGGATACGGTTAAAAGTGCGTTAGCCTTTAATAGAAAGCTAGTTGTGCGCTTTTTCAAGCACTACGGCATCAATGTAAGCTATACCATGGGAAGCGCTGGCTACTTCCTCTGGCTAAATCTCGCCTCATTTCCACTGAAGATCTCACAACCAATGGTTTCTGTGGAAACGGCAAAAGATTCAATGGGAAAGGAGTCTGATCAGATTCTTCGTTATTCACCTGTTGCAAGTGTGGAACAGTGTATAGAGCGGGGCGTAGTAGGTAACGATGGCGCCCCTTTTGGCGCGCCAAATTATATAAGGCTTAATTTGGCCTGTCATCCTGCGGTTATCGAAACCGCACTGCAGCGTTTGTGCTTTACGTTGTAGCTCTTAGCTACTGCTTAACTTGAATTACACGCCAATAAGTTTCTAATCGAACTTTTTAAATTCTAAATAATAGAACAACTAACTCTATAATCCCGCATTTTATTCCTACTAAAAAGAATTAAACTAACTGTATTGCGAATCAAATCAACCAATATAGAAGCTCCTACGTGGCATGTGGAAAGTTAAAAGGTGTTGTAAGAGCAGAAAGGTTTAAGGAATCAACATGATGTACTTGCGAAAAGCGAACGAAAGAGGAAAAGTTAATTTTGGCTGGCTAGAAAGCCGACACAGTTTTTCATTTGGGCACTATTATGATGCGAAGCACATGGGCTTTTCAGCGTTAAGGGTGATTAATGATGATATTGTTCAGGCAGGTAGAGGCTTTGAGACTCATGGCCATAGAGATATGGAAATCATTTCATATGTAGTGAGCGGTGCCTTAAAGCATAAAGACAACACGGGCAATGAGTACGTGGTACCTGCGGGTGATATACAAGTGATGAGTGCGGGTCGCGGCATTATGCATTCAGAGTTTAACCCCTCTAGTGAAGAACCTGTGAACTTTCTTCAAATCTGGATTGTGCCAAATGAAAAAGGTGGGACCCCAGGTTATACCCAGAAAACCTTCGGTAGTAATGCGGGTAGTAATGAAAAGCTGGAGTTGCTTGTAAGCAGCGACGGCAAAAATGGTTCGTTGAAAATTAAGCAGAATGCGTCAATAAGTCGCTTGACCTTGAAGGCTCAAGAAGTTTGGCAACGAAATGCTGAAGGGCAAAAAGGGTATCTTCATATCATTTCAGGTGGGGCAAAAGCTTCGGCGAAAAGTACACGTGAAGTAGTTGAACTGGAATCTGGCGATGCTGTTGGGATCTATGAGGACGATAATATTACGCTCACTGCCTCTCAAGATTTAATTGCCCTTTGGTTTGATTTACCAATTTAATTGACTAAAGGTAATCTAGATCAATAATTTAGTTTCAATTTGTGTATCTCTACTTCAAGAATCTTTATCTCGTGGTATGATGGCTATGATAAGGTTTTAGGCTGTTAATAATTATCATTAACGAATATTGACAGTCTTTAACCTAGTTGTTTAGAAAACTGAAGTCAGTGAGATACTAGAGTGATAAAAATAATCCTAGCAGATGACCACGATTTGGTCAGAAGAGGGATACGCCGAATTCTGGAAGACGTAGAAGATTTTACCGTTATCGATGAAGCGAGTAACGGTGAAGATGCGGTACAAATGTGCCGAAAAAATGCGCCAGATGTGGTACTCATGGACGTGAACATGCCCGGTATTGGCGGACTGGAGGCGACAAAGAGAATTGTTCGCATGTCAGAAAATACGCGGGTAATATGTGTTTCAATGCACAAAGAAAGCCCAATACCTATGCAGGTAATGGAAGCGGGTGCGTTTGGATTTCTTACCAAAGACGCAAAGCCAGATGAGGTCATTCTTGCCATTCATAAAGTAGCGGCGGGGCAAATGTATCTCGACAATGAAATGGCCAATAGCATTGCGATAAGTAAGTTATTGCCAAGTTCGGATAATCCATTTGATGAGCTATCGAGTAGAGAACTTACAATAGCCATGAGATTAACCGAAGGTCATAAAGTGCCAGATATTGCTCGAGAACTTAGCATCAATTCAAAAACGGTTAATACCTACCGTTATCGTATGTTCCAAAAATTAGGCGTGACGTCTGACGTAGAGTTAACACACTTAGCCTACCGTCATAAGCTAATCAGTCCTAATACCTTTTAAGCGTCACGAGACGCATAACGTCAAAGTGATTATGTCTGCATTTGATTCAGCAGCATTTCTTAAGAATTTAACCTCTCAACCTGGTGTGTACCGTATGTATAACAGCCAGGAAGAGGTTATTTACGTAGGAAAAGCCAAAAACCTTAAAAAGCGAGTATCAAGTTACTTTCGTACTAACCTTGATAACGCTAAAACGCGTTCGTTAGTTAGCCAGATTGCTAACATGGACGTCACCGTTGTAAATAGTGAGACCGAAGCGTTTCTACTAGAGAACAACTTCATTAAGAAGTATAAACCGCGTTACAACGTGGTAATGCGTGACGACAAATCTTACCCTTTTATTTTTTTATCAGATCACGAACATCCTCGGCTTTCTTTCCATCGCGGCCCTCAAAAGAAGAAGGGCGAATATTTCGGGCCATACCCGAGTGCAGGGTCAGTTCGAGAAAGCTTACGTTCTATGCAGCGTATTTTTCCTGTACGTCAATGCGAAGACAGCTATTACCGTGCGCGTAGCAGACCTTGCCTTCAGTATCAGATGCAGCGATGCAGCGCGCCTTGTGTTGAAGGCTATGTTAGCGATGAGGAATATCAAGAACAGGTCAATTTTGCTCGCTTATTCTTAAAAGGTAAAAACCAGCAAGTCATTGGTGGGCTGGTGGACAAAATGGAAAAAGCCAGCGAAGCATTAAACTTCGAGGCCGCCGCGCGTTATCGCGATCAGATAAACGCATTAAGGAAAGTACAAGAGCGACAATGGGTTGCCGGTACCCAAGACGAAATGGATGTGTTTGGCTTCGCGTTCAAAGGCAACATGGCCTGTATCCAGGTTATGTTTATTCGCGAAGGGCAGTTATTAGGCAGTAAAGCGTATTTCCCTAAAGTACCCAATACGGCAGACGAGCAAGAAGTTTTCGAATCTTTCTTCCTACAATTTTATTTAGCTGGCAACAAAGTCATTCCTAAACAAATCGTGTTAAGCAACACACTTAGTGACGAAGATGCTATTGCAGATGTACTTGCCAGTGAAGCAGGGCACAAGGTGCATTTCTTCAAAGGGGCGAGGGAAGAGAAGCGTAAGTATCTGCAGCTTGCCCAATCAAATGCACAAACCGCCTTAGATGCTCAATATAGCCAACAAAAGTCTGTGTTTGCCCGTTATTTAGACTTAGAAGCGGCCCTTGAAGTGGATACCCCCATTCAGCGCATGGAATGTTTTGATATTTCTCACACCTCTGGTCAACAAACAGTGGCGTCCTGCGTGGTATTCAATCGAGAAGGGCCACATAAAAGTGATTACCGTCGCTACAACATTGAAGGCATAACACCTGGAGATGACTATGCGGCTATGGCGCAAGCATTAAAGCGTCGCTATAAGTCCGTTAAAGAAGTGCAGAAAATTCCGGACCTTCTATTAATAGATGGTGGTAAAGGTCAGCTTGCCCAAGCTGAGGCGTTTTTTGAAGACTGGCCTCATGATAAAAAGCCCATGCTTTTAGGTGTAGCAAAGGGCACTACCCGTAAGCCCGGCTTAGAAACCCTGATTTTGGCAGGCAGTCATCAAGTGCTTCCAATGGATAGCCATTCGCCTGGGCTTCACCTTATTCAGCATATTCGCGATGAATCACACCGATTTGCTATCACTGGGCACCGCAACCGCCGTCAGAAAGTGAAAACGACCTCAAGCCTTGAAAGTATTCCTGGTATAGGCGCTAAGCGTAGACAAACGTTGTTGAAGTTTATGGGCGGCTTACAAGGTCTTAAAAAGGCCAGTAAAGATGAAATAGCAAGTGTACCAGGCATCAGCCCAGAACTGGCGGATACTATTTACGACCACCTTCATCAATAAATGACTGAGTAACAAGCAATACATTGCAAATTAAGGTAATGTGTTGTGAAAATGCAAGAAGCTGAGTTAAGAGCTACTGCGCTAAAACGCCCATAGAGGCATAACACCGAGATGTAATTTTTATGTGGACTGTTCCAAACTGTATTACTTTATTTCGAGTAATCCTTATACCTGTTTTTGTGGTTGTTTATTTTCTTGATTGGCGCTGGGCGCACGAGGCAGGGGCCTTTATCTTTTGGCTGGCAGCCATTACCGACTGGTTTGATGGGTATTTAGCTAGAAAACTTCAGCAATCTACACCCTTTGGCGCCTTCTTAGACCCAGTAGCAGATAAACTTATCGTTGGTGCCGCGCTTCTTATGATCACACATAGTTATGCAAACCTTTGGATAACTTTGCCATCCATTGCGCTTTTAGTACGTGAAATTTATGTATCGGCGTTACGTGAATGGATGGGTTCGAATGGTGTAAGGGATGCAGTTAAAGTGTCTTTTATAGGTAAAGCTAAAACAACTGCGCAAATGTTAGCCTTAATTGGATTACTTTCAGGGTTAGAAACTTTTATGGGCGTAACAATTTATTGGGTTTCTTTAGGTTATATCCTTTTATATTTCTCTGCAGTGCTGTCAATTTGGTCAATGTTTGTTTATACAAAAGCGGCGTGGCCACACCTTCGAAGTGGCGCAGCAAAGTAGAATTGATCGCGGTTTAATCAAAGTGAATAAAAAAATAGCAAACGATCATAAAAAACCGCATTTATCTCAATTTAAACGCTTTTTTGTGTTGACAGTTTTGAATGGGTAGGTAGAATGCACCCCACATTTCGAGAGGACATCAACCAAACGAAATGGTCGATTAAGACATGCGGGAATAGCTCAGTTGGTAGAGCACGACCTTGCCAAGGTCGGGGTCGCGAGTTCGAATCTCGTTTCCCGCTCCAATCTCTTAGAGATAAGTTTTAATCACGCGCCAGACGCATCTGGCGGAATGGCAGAATGGCTATGCAGCGGATTGCAAATCCGTCTATCTCGGTTCGACTCCGGGTTCCGCCTCCAAACGCTGCAACGCAGCATCAGGTTCTACGCCTGACACCTTTGCTGAAAAGCAACCCGATGCCCGGGTGGTGAAATTGGTAGACACAAGGGATTTAAAATCCCTCGCTGGTAACAGCGTGCCGGTTCAAGTCCGGCCCCGGGCACCATTTCATAGTTTTTAATAGTTTCTTACAGTCAATTTCACACTCCAAATTCCCTATTTTTCAGCATTTACAGTGTCTACCTGTATATTGTCGTCTATTGTCATCTCGTGGTACATGGTGCTACATTCGGTGCTACACAGATTCAATTACGACTAAATAGCACCAGCAAGTAAGCATGTTGGTAGCACCAGTCGATTAATCAGACGATAGGTAGCACCACATGCCCTTAACAGACATTCAAATAAAGCAAGCTCAAGCAAGCACAAAGGATATTTGGCTCACTGATGAGAAGGGCCTGCGCTTGCTCGTGAAAAAGAATGGCTCTAAGTACTGGCGTCTTAAGTATCGTTTTCAGGGTAAACAAAAGACATTGGCAATTGGCGTCTATCCAGAAGTGTCTTTGAAGGATGCACGAGAAGCAGTATCAGAAGCTAGAAGGCTATTAAGGGATGATATTGACCCTAGCGCTATAAAGCAGGAAAAGAAGCACCTTTCTTCTGTAAGCGAAATAGAACTGTTTAACACTCAAGCACGGCTTTGGTGGAACAAACAAAAGGGCCAGTGGAGCGAGGGCCATGCCGCCCGAATTTGGACTCGTTTAAATGATAATGCGTTGAAGACGCTAGGCAAGCGGCCCATTGGTGAAATCACACCTCAAGATATAATTAGAACCGTTCAAAAAATAGAAACGCGTGGCGCGCTCGATGTTGCACAAAGAGTACTTCAAGACATAAGGCGTGTGTGTCGTTTCGCTGTACAGACTGGCGTTCTACTCCATAACCCTGCTTCTGAGCTATCCGGAATACTGGAAAAGCGTAAAACATCGCACAGGGCCTCTTTACCAAGGGAAGAATTGCCACAGTTTCTAAGTGATTTAGATGATTACCACCAGCAAGGCCGCTTGCTCACCAAGCTAGCTATTGAACTATTAGTACACACTTTTGTTAGACCTGGTGAGTTAGCCGGTGCTCGTTGGGATGAATTCGACTTAGAAGAAAAGCTATGGCGGATACCAGCGCATAGAATGAAAATGAAGTCCGATCACATCGTGCCACTTTCTAGGCAAGCACTTGCAGTATTAGAAAATACTAAGCCGTTCAGCGCTCGTTTCGAGTTCGTTTTTCCTTCTGAAAGAGATAGGTTCAAACAAATGTCTGACAATACTATGCGAATGGCTATTTTTCGCATGGGGTACGATGGTGAGACTAAAGGCAAAAGCAAGGCTAACCCACATGGGTTCCGTGCTACGGCTTCCTCGATTCTGAATGAAACAGGCTTTAACCCTGACGCAATAGAACGTCAGCTTTCACATATGGAAAGGAATGGTGTTAGAGCTGCTTACACGCACCATGCTCGTTACTTAGAAGAACGTAAAGAAATGATGCAATGGTGGAGTGATTACTTAGATAGTCTTAAGAATAACGGTAACGTTACGCCCATTTTTAAAAAACAAGCCTGATGAGTGTCGTGCAGGGTCAATTAACTTCGGTAGGGAATTAATATGGAAATCAATAATAGATTGAAGAATTACTTAGACGCAGGTGAGCATGAGAGTCAGCTACTAGCGTTCACCAGTTTGTATAACACCATGCAGCTTGTTATAGATGGTGGTCGCAGCTATACAGACTCACAATCTCAGACGTTATCAGAAACGCTCAGCTTAATGTTACCCGCATTTAAAAGTACGTTAACCCAGCTTGAAAGCATTGGTAAGGGTGATAGTTCTAAAGACCTAGCGTTAATCATTAGGACAAGAGAAGCTTCAAGTGCCCTAGCAGATGAAATGCTAGGAATTCTAGAAAACGGCGTATTCCAACAAAAAGACTCATCTACAGAGTATCAATCATTTAGAAGTGCCTGTTATAGCGTCAGTTCTCAGATATGTGACGCTTCACACGAATATCATGCGATTCTTCATAAGTATATCGACCCTGACTATAACGTGCTGACTATCACCGCAGCTTAGCCTTATAAACTGGCGCTAGGGTAGCTCCCGAAAAGTGACCCCAATCACCTGTGCCAGTTCCTCTTTATGGGATTCCGTAGGGGTACGGTATGACAAAAATGCTCGGTTCATTAGATGAAGCATTATCATCGTGGGAAAATGAAATTCTTCCCGATCTACAACACAAGGTCAGAAGCATACAAAGCCTTAATAAGGAATTAGCCACGACACAAAGCGAAGGTAGCCGTGAATATATTAGTTTACTTATTGATAGGGCTGGGCGCGCTTCACAAGCTATTAGCGACATACCTAGGCTCTTTTATGATAACCCTGATAACGCTTATATCTGGAAAGATGCTATATCCTGTAGTGACTACGCAGCTTCAGACTTACTTGCTGTAATCGTAATGGGGTATTTAGGGCCTGATAACCCCCAAGGCAAGCTAACAGCAAAGGATAGGCAAAAGTGGAAAGCTGATGTGGCTCAAACGTCACAGAAACTCGCAGCCCTTTTATCTGGAAGCGAATTGCAATCAGTATCTGACGAAAGAGTATTTAACCTATACAAAGACCTTGCGTGGCTTATTGATTTTCATGTAACAAACAGAGAAGAAGCGAAGGCATTAAAAAGTGCATTAGAGGATAGAGTTTTTGAGTCGTCACTTGGCTTTATGTGGGACTTAGAGAGACTTACTCAGGTTAACGCTGCTTCTGAACGTTTTAAGTCATGGCATGATTTGCAATATACCTATGAGCCGTTCTGGCCTGAAATTACTCTAAAGAAACCTAATGATGCTAATGCACCACGGGCTTACTTTATCCGGTATGTCACTTACTGTTTGCTCAACCTAACAAACAAAGCCCAAATAGACCGCGTAAAGCGACTATCTGACACTTTCTATAGTGAGGTCGATACTAAGTCAATACGGGGCCTTACAGCGGATTTAACTGCAGCACACAAAAGGTAGGCCTCTGTGTAATAGGGGAAATGTGATAATTACCGTTTTGAAACCTTTCTAGCGTTTAATGCTACAATTCATGATTTATCACCGCTTACTAAGTAGTGTGAATTTATCCAACGTCACCACGCCAGATAGCGCTAGTCTAGAGTAGCGTTGTTTACGACTGGTTTCTAACGAAGCAAAAAAAACGGTGGCAGTGCTACATGGCGCGAATAAAGTGCTATAAGTGGATGTTCAAAAGAGCGTTTTTTACAGCCCGAACAAGTATGTCGGGCTATAGGAATTAGTGGGGTTTAGCTTGGATTTGGGGAGGTTCTTCAGTTGCAGTTGCTTTGACATCTCTAAAAAGTGACTTTGTCAATGCATGCATTTTGGCTTCATACTCCGCATGGTGCTTTTTTAAATGGGGGTTGTTTAGAGCTTTTTCACAATCATTAATCTGTCTTCTAACACTGTCTAGGTGTCTTTCCAAATCTTTATCTTCCTTTAATTCAGAATAAGAACTCCACCCCTTACCAAGCCTAAACCAATCCCAAGCAATGAAGAAGCCAGCAACTATGATGGGAGTTCCAGTTAAAATGATTTCTTCATACTTGCCTGCGATTTCTGATGCTGCAACTACTCCGATTATTAGCGCACTTATAGTCGCAGATGAGTATTGCTCTTTTATATTCTTCGTAGGAGATGTCATTTAAACCCCAATTGTTTTAAACGCTCTTCGAGGTCTAGTGCATAGTCTGTGTTTGGATCAACTACAACGGAATACGTCCGGTTTCCCTGTCTGAATGTAAGCTTTAAGTTTGGTTTCCTGAATATACGATACCAAATTGGCAACGTTATCCTATACGCCAATTTATAAAAAACTGGTGCTGATAGAATAAGCGCTATCCAACATAATGCTTCAAGTAATAAACTTACTTCATGCTGGCTCATTAGAGTACCTTTTTAGATTCTTCCACGCGATGCCGAATTACTTGTTCAATAGACCTTGTTGTTGTGGTCTTCCCGTCGACAATGCGTTCGACTGTTTTTAGTTTTACTTCAAACATGTCACCTTTAATAAACTGACGCTCTCGCTTCGATATACGTTCCATGAAAGCTTCATCGTTCATTCTCGCTGATACCTCACCTCCGGTGGGTAGTCTAATCTTCCAACCCGTTTTACTTTCTAATGCAACGACTGTAAATATTATATTTGTGACCTTCTCTGTAGTTACTTCCTCGGCCATGAGCTTTCTCGAAGGTGCTTTAAAGTATTCAACCTCTTCAGGTGATACTTCTTCGACAATCTGATTGTTGTCGTCCAGCAACTTAACCGTAGCGCCATCCTCGAAATCAGACGCCTTTTTAACCACTTCGGAAATATGCTTTCTGATTGAAAAATTAGACACTAACTTGTCTACAGTTACAGGAATCTTTACTTTTTCACCGTCATCAAATGTAATCTCTGCAACATCATCAATAATTTGCTTTTCAACTTGCTTCCGATTGCGCAGGGCTTTTAGCGCCCCAAAAACAGTACCAATTGAAACAGATGCGGTCGTGGTTGCAATACCAAGCGCACGAAGCACTTCAATACCACCATTATCTAGCCACGCAACAAACTCTACAATGAAAGAGCCTGGTTCGTGTGCTTGAACTTCGACCCTTGCGTCTGCTTCCTCACCATGTAAGACCTTTGTAGACTCTTTTATTAACTGAGACATATTAATCAGGCTGGTGCCCAATATGGATGCATCAATCGTATTATCTGCAGTTGAATTAGAATCGTAAGAAAGCTTGAAGACGTATTTGTTATCCGTAGACATTGAATTTCTCCCTGAAAATTTCGGCGTAATATAATTCATTGTGAGATGACAATACAGAGTTTCTTAGTCCCTGTTCGAATCTCATTTACAATGTTTTAGTTCTTATAAGGTTTAAATCTCATCTATATAGACAAGTCTTTCTAGAATGGCTTACAGCTCGCCGATATGCAATAGCAGCTAACAACCGTAATGTTTTGAGTCTCCAGAACGAGAGTACCTAGCTCATTCTTTAGTAGCTCCACAAAAAAATCATTTTTCCGACAAGTATTTCAACAAGTCGAAACCAGCATCTAATTTCCCTTCCCATAATTCTACGCTTACTTTCCTAGACATGGTGTTACGTATTGACCAACAGAGAATATAATCCAAAGGCTAAAAGGGCTAGGAAGCAATCATTAAGAACATCAATTTCCGCTACTAATGTGACGTGTGACGTATGCTCTTTTAAATGCTTTAGAAGAGTAGCTTCATAGTGAGCATTAAATGTGAATATAGATGGCTAGCTAAATACAGCTTCATTGAGGATTGGGTTCGCAAAGCGACCATCGACGATGGTTATTACTCATAGGTTATCTCTGTAAAAGTACTTTCTTACTGGTTCGAATAGAGAGTACACATCAAGTCATATGGTCATGATTAACCGAATAGCTAATTAAAAGTAAGTTACAAAAAGTTAGGGGGATTTCTTCCTTATTTCCGTGTAAACCCCCTAGGGGGTTTACTAACCATCTGCAAAGTAAACCCCACTTATTATCATTGTTAGAGTGTTCATAATTGTTTCTTCATCAACTGAGAAAGTACTTAAGAGACAATTATGAACAAGAATGTAGCTAACGATTATCCACAAGACGACCCTATTTTAAGAATGAGGGACGTTGAAAAGTCCGTAGGTCTTAAAAAGCCAACTATCTACAAGCTTATAAAGCAATCTCAATTCCCTTCACCCATTAACCTAGGCGGTAGAGCAAGCGGCTGGCTTCTTTCTGAAATCAACCAATGGAAAGCTGAACGTATAGCAATATCACGGGGGCAGTAATGCAAAAGACTATCCCGTATAAGCCTGATTACTTCTATTTTCTGGGTTCTACTGTAAATCAAGTTATAGGCTTTCGAGCTGCACGCGGTACTGGCCCATGCGAAGTGATGGAAACAGAGAGCGAGGGCTATTATTTGGAATATGCCCCCTCTAGTCACTTAGCATTTCAGTTCAAGTTTAAACACCATGCATTGGCTAACGGTGACAAATGCCTGGTGTACGAAATCCCAGAAACTTTCAACCTTCTTTCTGTAAGCAACAAAGCTAAGCAAATGGGGTTAGACCTATGAAATTACGAGAGCTAACAAGTAAAGAACACCTCAAACCCGATCATGTTTATATCATTGGTGATAGTGAGCATAGAGTACTCGGTTTTCTTGAAGTTTTGCGTGTGGCCCGTCAGCCTATAGAGCAATTCACAGTTAACAACTTAATATACCTCTGCTATTCACCAGCAACCCAAATCAATCAACTACCAAGGGAAGTCATTAACTTACCTTGTGGCGCTACGTGTGTGGTGCATTGGCTAACCTTCAAAACAAAAAAACGAAAACCCCAAAAGCCTGCAGCCCTTTTCTCCGCTCATGTGAAATCGCAATCAATGAGCAGAATAAGCAGAGCTGAGCAAAAGAGGGAAGAGCAATGAAGTTATTGAAGCAACTAAGCGTAGAGAAATTAGAACCTGATCAAGAACACGTTATTGCTAAAACTAAAGATTTAGCATTAATGGTTACTAAAGAAATCACGGCTCAGGAAAAAGAGCCGTTTATAGTAAATGGTTTAACTTACCTCATATATCCACCAGCAACACTAGAAAAAAGCCCCTTAGCGCATCTACCCAGAGAGGTTGTAAACCTTCCTTGTGGCGGCGCTTGTGTCGTGTGTCTCGTAACCACGCTCAAGAGCCTAAAGCGGAAAGTTAAAAGTAAAAAAAACAATGCTGTTTACGCTTTTCAGATTGAATCAGACACAAGCGTTAATAAGATTAATGCAGCGAAAATGAAAAACGCAATAAGGCAGAGACTTTAATGGGTAGGTTAGATTTTAAAGGCTTGAATGAGTATGCGTTAAGCAATATCGATAGCGTATTAAATTATTACTTACCTGGGGGTAAGCATGAAGGTCATGAGTACAAGCCATTAAACCCCAGAAGAGCAGACAATAAACCTGGTTCATTCAGCATCAATATCAATACAGGTGTTTGGGCTGACTTTGCAGATAGCGAGGCGAAAGGGCAAGACGTTATATCTCTGGTAGCATATGTTACAAACAAGCCCCAAGGCGAAGCCTATAAAGAGCTTAGCGACTTAATCAACTATGACAATAGAGTTGCGCCAAAGCCTAACGAAAGCGCCAGAAATACCCGTAGTAATGGTGAAGAGTGGTTACACGTAACGCCTGTGCCCCCCGAATTTGTCAAACGTTGCTTTAAAAAACACCTAAAGCACGGCTTACCTACTTTCACATGGGAATACAGGGACGCTAACAATCAGCTTATTCTTAAAGTACTTCGCTTCGAGAAACCGCCAGTAGACGGCAAAAGTGAAAAAGTATTTGCTCCGTTAGCCTTATATAGAAACCGTGATACTGGTGAGATCAAGTGGCGCTGGCGTATGCCTAAAGCCAACCGTCCGCTATATGGATTAAATGAACTAGCCAAGCGCCCTAAGGCAACTGTAGTGCTTGCAGAGGGTGAGAAGGCCGCAGACGCAGCAAAGGCGTTATTCCCTAGCTGTGTATGTATTACATGGCCTAATGGCTCTAAGTCTATCAGTCAGGCCGATTTTACACCTTTGGCTAAGCGCAATGTAATCATATGGCCCGATAATGACAATGCCGGCATTACGTGCACCAAAGAGCTTAAGGACTTACTCACATCACTAGATGCAGCAAGCATTCGAATTATTAATTTAGACAGCTTAGCTAAAACCCCTCTTTCTGAAAGCGAAGGTGGCCCTTTATTTGGTGAAGACTGTATATGGCCAGATGGAGCAGATGCCGCTGACGCGCTTGAACTAGGTTGGGGGGCTGCACACTTAGAAGCGTTAAAGCAATGTGGTGAACTATTCATAAAAGAGGCGGTTACACACGCCCCTAGCGATATTAAGCCCAATGTACCTCAAGGCTTTAAATTAACCGATAACGGTGTAGAAGCGTTTTACAAGTCTGACGATAAAGGCAATGAGATATTCAAACGAATTTGCGCCCCTTTAGAGCTGCTAGCCTTAACCCGTGATGCTGTTAGTTCAGATTGGGGGGTGCTTGTACGCTTTAAGGATTATGACGGTCAAGAGAAGCGCTTAAACATACCAAAGGTTGCGATAAATGAAAATGGAGGTTCGGAAGCTAGGAAGAAGCTTAATGCAGAGGGTTTACATATAGAAGTAAGATCTCAGGAAAAAGGAAAACTAATTGAATACCTTAATTATAAAGACATCCCTAATAGAGTTGAATTAGTTAAAAAGCTAGGTTGGCATAAAAACGCTTTCATTTTGCCCGACCAAACAATAGGTGAAACAGATTCACCGCTTCTTTACGACAATGAAAACGCCCGTGATTGTAAGTTAAAGGCCGCTGGCGCTATATCAGATTGGCAACGTGAAATAGCGTCATATTGCGAAGGAAACCCCTTGCTTACTCTTGCTGTTTCTCTGGCCTTTACTGGCCCCCTAGTTAGCTTGATGGGGCTTTCTGAGAATGTTGGGTTTCACTTCTACGGTGATAGTTCATTAGGTAAGTCCACGTTAATGAATGTTGCTTGTTCTGTGTATGGTAAGCCTAGCGAATTTAAAGGCTCATGGCGTACCACTGATAACGCTTTGGAAGATACCGCAGCCTTACATTCAGACATGCTATTGGCGCTCGATGAGCTGAACGAAGCTAACCCTCTTACTATTGAGGGGATCATATACATGGTTGGCAACGGTAAAGGAAAGAACCGTTCAGGCCCAGACTACGCGAAGAAGAAAACACAACGTTGGAACCTGGCGTTCTTGTCAAACGGTGAAAAGACTATTGATGACTACTTAGGCAGCATTGGCAAATCAGTTAATGGTGGTGTTCATATGCGTTTTCTTTCTCTGCCAGCTTCACAGCACGAAGACGAAGCACTTAAAAAGCGTAATGGCATATACACCGATACACATAACTTTATTAACGGTGCTGCATTATCTGACCACTTAAACAAGGCGTGTGAAAAGTACCACG
Source organism: Alteromonas sp. PRIM-21 (assembly GCF_027563165.1). Taxonomy (NCBI): domain Bacteria; kingdom Pseudomonadati; phylum Pseudomonadota; class Gammaproteobacteria; order Alteromonadales; family Alteromonadaceae; genus Alteromonas; species Alteromonas sp. PRIM-21. The sequence goes on from NZ_JADOEK010000003.1 coordinate 102,834, forward strand.
GTGAACCGTTCTTAGAATTTATTAAGCAGTTAACCAGTACCGACTTAGGCGAACTAATCAAAGTGCATCATGCAGAGATTGCAACTTATAGAGAACGTGTGCTTGGTAATGATGCTGGTGGACAAGCAGTAAGGGCCTTTCAGAAATTTGCGCTGGTGGGCTTAGCAGGTGAGCTTGCTTCAACTTTTGGCATTACTGGATGGAGCGAGGGCCATTCTATTCAATCGGCTATATCCTTGTTCAGAATGTGGGTAGATATTCGGGGTGGTACTGGGAACGTGGAAGAGATACAGCTTCTTAACCACCTGGCGAAGCAAATAAAGCTTTATGGTGAAAAGCACTTTAAACGGTGGGATAGAAGAGGGGCAAAAGACCCTATGGTCATTGATGAGCATGTACCATCTAAATTAGAAATGTGGGGCTATAGAGAGCAAATTACTATTAGGCACCCTGACAAAGACGCTACTACAGACCATATGTATTACGTGTACAAAGACATATTTATGGATGTTATGTGTAAAGGCTTTGACGGGAAGAGGGCCGCTCGACTGCTTAGAGATTTGAGCGTTTCTATACTCAGACCTTCAGAGCTAGAACGTAAGAAGCTTAACACCTCTGAAGCTCTACCCAATGCTGGTGGTAAGTCTCAACAGGTAATTAAGTTCAAGGCTTCCTCACTCTTTGAGGCTGTAGACAGAATGACTTTAAGCAATAGTGATCAACACGATGCTGAACACGCTAAGTCAGCCTGATTATGTGTATATGTCAATGGATGATGCTTAATATACTAAGCCTGTTTAGATATACAGGTTTAGTATTGTTACATGCAATTAACTACCTAAGTGCATTGCTCCAACGGCTCATTTCTTTCTCTGTAAGCACCTGTAACACACCATTTATCTTATTAAATTTGCACTATGCAGTACCTATTTGCACTTTGTTTATAGCCGTTTGCAGTAGTACAAATGCTAAATATGTATTTATAAACATAGGGTTACAACTCCCGTTTGCACTATTTGCACTTTTTGCACTCTATTTTACTAGGTCAGGGGTGCGCCCCTTCTACCCTGCGCAACGGGGCACGACGCGCTTTCAGTTGTAAAGACTTCTAAACAGACTTCACACGAGTGAGGTGCAATGGTGTACACCCACCACCATAACCTTTGCCAACGAACTTACTTCACAATGCTATTTGCCTATGCTTTTTCACGGGTCCTTTTGGAAAGGGGGGGTTGTACGGCACACGGAACCGCGTATCTTTAACAGCTATAGAAAATTTCAGAGGGGGGTTATATTTCAATTGAGATAACTTCATTAAAATCATTGGTTTAAATGATATGTAAATCCATACCTAGCTTGAAGTATAAGCTTTATTCGTGTTCAAGAGGGGCCATATCTCACCATTAAACTGAACCTTTGCACTAAGGTATTGTATACCAGACCTAATTTATGAATATTACCCAAAGGGTAACTGGGTTTTACCTCGTTATGGTTGTTCATACCAATACAGCAAGCCTCAAATATAGTGTGTCGAATCGGGCTTATCTCCGCGTGAAAGCGAAAAGTTAAGGGGCACGGGGTCAGATAGGTATATTTCTACTGCAAAAAGTGCAAATAGTGCAAATAATAGAAATAACTGTATATTTATCAGCTAAATAAACCGTTTGCACTCTTGGTTAACGCCTAAAGTAAAGTGCAAATTTAGGAACGATAGTGCAAATTTAGAAGGGATTTACCATGAACTATAGGGATGTAGCACGGGGCTGCTTAATTCGCGCTAGTGCAATGCTACCGTCTAATAGCGAAGAGACATTACGATATGCGGCTCTTGAGCTTAGGCAATGCCTTGAATGTTTGATATACGAAAGGGCATGGTGCTACAAAAGTGTGCTGTCTAACGATGACCTCAAAGAATGGCAGCCAAGCAGACTTATTAAACGTTTGCTTGAGATTGCGCCATATGCTGACAAGGGGGTTAGGCTCACTATGGCCAGTAAGGAAGAAGAGAACGACATTTTAATGGATGAGACTGAACGTGTTCTATCGCGGAAAGAATTGGGTAAGCATTACCATAAAATAGGTTCTTATCTTCACGCTAGCTTTAACAATGATTTAGAACCTATTGCTCTTAATACCACCAGCGTTAATAAGTCGTTGGAACGGTTAAGCACCTTACTGGATGAAGTGATCAATAGCCCTATCGCTAAACTCGTTCCTAAAGCAGGCCTCTTTACGTTCGATTGCAAAAAGTGTGGTGAGCGTGTTGGGTGTGAGCCTGACTATACAGTTAGTGAGTTTAATCTGCACTGCTCAAACTCTAAGTGTTCAGCTTCATACAAAATTACTTTTGATGCTGTTAACCACCAGCTTAGTTACAGACCCGATAAAGTAAGTGCAACATGCGCAAACAAAGACTGTCTTAATCCCGTTTCTATCTGGCAGCGAGATATCAAGCACGGTAATTCATTCACCTGTGGTAAATGTGGCCTTCTGAATATAATCGGCTACTCTATTTCAATTGCCTAAAGTGAAAGTTTTTAGATTAATTTAGAATAACGGAATTAAGTTAAAGCTTACCTGTTTAGAAGGGGGCTAGGTTAAATTTATGGTGCTACATTTGGTGCTATAAATGGAGGTTGCCCCTAAAAAATATAAACTAAATCAATATTCTAGGTTTATTTTTTAACTTCGGCCCCGGGCACCACTTTCCTTTTTCTATTTCTATTCAATACAAAACTTTGTTAATCACGCTCTTTTACTGCGTTTTACTATGGTAAAATCCGTAAAAATCCTTGGCAGAGACGTACTATCTTGAATTCTGTTATGTCACTTCGTTTAGACGAGCTATCTCGTGCTGAACGTCCTTTTCACGCTCGTGGTAGCAAAGTAATTCGCTGTGATGCATGTTTGCTTCCAACGCAAAACTGTATTTGTGAATTTAAGCCTGAAGCTGGCACAGACGTGGCGGTTTTGTTTTTAATGTACAAAGGCGAATACTATAAACCTACCAATACGGGCCGTTTGATAGCGGACGTGGTTAAAGACAACCACGCGTTTTTATGGAAACGAACTGAACCCGATGAAGCGTTACTCAAACTGCTAAGCGACGACAAATACTTTCCCATTGTGGTATTTCCACACGAATATGCTGCAGCTGAACGCTGTATTGACGCTCCACCATTGAATACTGGTAAAACATTACTATTTATTTTCTTGGATGGAACCTGGCGTGAAGCAAAGAAGATGTTTGTAAAAAGCCCATACCTACATAATTTTCCTGTGTTGGGTGTTAGCATGGAAGTGGCTTCAGACTATTTACTGAGAGAGTCTACCCATGATTTCCAACATTGCACGGCAGAGGTAGGTATTAGCGTTTTAGCACTTGCTGAACAAAAGCAAGGGGCTCAAACGCTAGCGCATTATTTTAGTGTGTTCAGGCGGGAATACTTAAAAGGTAAGCCCCATTTACAGCATAAACTCGCGTTTGCAGAGTCGCAGGTTAAAGATAACATCTAAAAAGTGTCACTTTTATTTGCGAAAGTATTGTTTTACATCCACTATTTTATATTAAAGAAAAACGGAGAAAGCGAATGGCATCAGTTACTTTTCAAGGCAACACAGTTACAACTAAGGGGCAGTTACCAGAAGTAGGTACAGCTGCGCCAGACTTTACTCTAGTAAAGGCGGATTTGGGCGAAGTAACGCTGTCAGAACTGGCAGGGAAAAACGTAGTTTTGAATATCTTCCCTTCAATCGACACAGGCACTTGCGCGATGTCAGTGCGTAAATTTAACGAAGAAGCTGCAAAATTAGATAATACAACAGTTATCTGTGTGTCAGCAGACCTGCCGTTTGCTGCGGGCCGTTTCTGTGGCGCAGAAGGCATCGAAAACGTGCTTACAGGCTCTTCCTTCCGCTCAACCTTTGGTGATGATTACGGTGTAACATTTGAATCAGCACCGCTAACAGGTTTACTGTCGCGCTCGGTTGTTGTTATCGATAGTGAAGGTAAGGTGGTATATACAGAGCAAGTAGCAGAAACTACTGAAGAACCAAATTACGAGTCTGCTATTGCTGCATTAAGCTAAGAAGGCCGCTTAGTCGTAAGCAAAAACTGAATGTTTAATGTGGATCAACATATACCGTCTAGTTTTTAACTCGGTATCACAGGGCGCCCACTTATATGGGCGCTTTTCAGGAGGATGTAATGGCAACAGTATTGCTATCAATAGGCGAGTTAGCCAATGCAATGCAACAAAAGCCAGTTACGCTTGTAAGAGCGTTGATGGATGATCCCGTTTCAAAAACGCCGGATACAAGAACGGCAATGGTATTGCCTGCGTCAGTGGATTTTGATCTAGATAGCGAAGGTAGCGATCACACGACAGGTTTACCACACAGTATGCCATCCGCTGAAGACCTTGCTATTTATCTTGGTAATCAGGGCATAACAGCGAATACGCCCATAGCGGTATACGATACCCGAGGTATTTATTCTGCGCCTAGAGTATGGTGGATGCTTAAAGCACTTGGGCATAAAGATGTATATATATTAAATGGTGGCCAACCTGCGTGGGAGGGGGCTGGGCTTCCCGTTTCAGAACAACAGCAGTATGGGAAACTAACCTACCAAGCAACACCTCGACCTGGGTGGTTTGCAAACTCTAGCGCAGTGCTTCAAGCTATAAATACCGAAGCGCAATTGCTTGATGCGAGAAGTGCCCCGCGCTTTAAAGGCGAAATTTCGGAGCCCCGCGAGGGTGTGCGCTCAGGACATATGCCAGGCGCATTCAATGTACCTTTCGATACATTAGTAAAAGACGGCCACTTCTTACCTTTAGATGAACTTAACGCTGTTTTTGCACAAGCAAAAGTCGACTTACGTAAACCTATTATATGCACGTGCGGTTCAGGCGTTACCGCTTGTATCATTGGTGTTGCAGCCCTTATGTGCGGCGCTACGCAAGTTTCGGTATATGATGGTTCCTGGTCTGAATGGGGCGCTAATACTCAGTACCCTGTAGTTAAAGGCGTGTAAAAGCATAGAAGCCGTGAAGTGCTGAAATCATTTATGTGCGATGTATGCCTAAGCACGATATTATCGCGAACTGCAAAATAAACTGAATAACTCGCTTTATTGCGACAGAGTAAAAATAACCCGATGTCAGCTAATCAATCCTTACCCAATATTGTTATTCTCACCGGTGCGGGCATCTCCGCTGAATCTGGATTAAAAACGTTTCGCGATAATGACGGCCTTTGGGAAAATCACAGCGTTGAAGAAGTCGCTACACCCGAAGCGTTCGAACAAAACCCCAGCTTGGTTTATCGCTTCTATAACGCGCGGCGAGCACAGCTTCAACAGAATGATGTTTTGCCCAACGCAGCACACATGGCGCTTGCTAAACTCGAGAAAGCCTTCGGTCATAAGCTAACGTTGGTGACGCAAAATGTAGATGACTTACATGAGCGTGGGGGAAGTGAGTCGGTTTATCATATGCATGGTAAACTACTGTCGGCGCGCTGTGCTATTAGCCAGCAAACTTTTGATTGGCGTGAAAGCTTCGATCACACCACAAAATGCCCCTGCTGTAACAGAGTCACCCTGCGACCGGATATCGTGTGGTTTGGCGAAATGCCTATGTATATGGAAGAAATATACGATGCGCTCTCACAGGCCGATGTATTTATAGCTATTGGTACATCGGGTAATGTGTATCCCGCTGCTGGCTTTGTGCAGATTGCTAAAGAAAATGGGGCACACACAATAGAAGCGAATTTAGAACCAGGTGTATCCAATGCCTTGTTTGACGAATCACTCACCGGTCCTGCCTCGCGTATAGTTCCGCAATGGGTTGATGAAATAATTTCAAAATATGCGCTGTAGGAGGCGCAAAACATGCAGTATATGAACGAATTTCTTACCATTGCACTGGTACATCTTGTGGCTGTTGCTAGCCCAGGTCCTGACTTTGCGGTGGTTGTTCGAAACAGCGTTGCCTATGGTAGACGTATAGCCATGTACACTAGTGTCGGTATTGGACTAGCAATCTTATTACATGTTGCTTATTCGCTAGTAGGGCTAAGCGTGGTAATTGCTACTACGCCTTGGCTTTTTACCACTTTTAGCTACGTTGCTGCTGCTTATTTACTTTATCTTGCTTTCGGAGCGCTTAGAAGCGGCCCTGTAAAGCAGAAGCAGGATATAGATACAGAAAAAAAGACATCACAAATCTCGGCAAAACGTGCCGTTTGGATGGGTTTTCTGACAAACGGACTTAATCCTAAAGCGACGTTGTTTTTCCTTTCACTTTTTACCGCTATCATCAGTATCGATACGCCATTTAGCGTAAAGCTTGGTTATGGTATCTACTTAGCATTTGCCACGGGGTTATGGTTCTGTTTCCTTTCCTACCTTTTAAGTACCAGTAAAGTCGCCGAACTTATTGGCAAAAAAGGCTATTGGTTGGATAGGGCTATGGGCGTGCTTTTAGTGGGGTTAGCAGCTAAGTTGGTGTTGGGTTAACTTTTGTTTAATACACAAGCAGGCATTTATTTTTGTGAATTGGTATAATCGCGCCGATTTTTCCAAAAATATAAGAGAGTTGTGTGAAAGACGTAAACCCAGACCGCCTGAACAATACGTTGTCTAAACAGTATCAATTCGATACTAAAGGTCTTTTGCGCCGCGCTGCCGGTTTAACAAAAGCTAATTTTTCATCATTGTTTCAAGGTAGCCTTGTTTTATTCTTGACCTTTGTAGTGCTTGGAGTGATTGCCCAACAGTACATTACCATCAATGACGACGGTAGCTATGTATTCGAGCACCAGTCTATTATCCAGATTGTAGCAATCTGCATTGTTGCGCCGTTACTTACGGGCTTATACATGATGGGCGTTTTTATAGCGCGAGGCGTAAAAACATCGGTATTTACGGTATTTCAGTTTTTCCCCCTCATATTTCTGGTTGCGTTAACCCAGTTAGTTAGCAGTATTCTTGTGCAGTTAGGCATGATGCTGCTTATCTTACCAGGCGTGTATTTCTATCTAGCGTCGTCTTTTTCTCTTATGTTAGTGGCCGACAGAAAACTAACCCCAATTAGCGCAATTATTCTTTCTTGCCGTGTATTCAACGCGTACTGGGCTCAAATTGCCAGTATCTTCGGGGTGCTCTTCTTATTGTTCGTGTCGGTACCACTGACGTTCGGGTTTTCCCTTATCTGGGTGTTACCTTTTTATTTTAGTATGATGGGATTGCTCTATCAGGAACTGATTGGCGAACAAGGAGTGAGCACGGAAGCATCTGTAAATGATGTGAATGAGTCGAGCTTCGATGCATAAACGAGAAACCTTTAAAATTGTCCTTATAACGCTAGGCGTTTTGGCGGTCATTGTCATTAACGCCATTATTTTTACTAAGGACGAACCGGATATTTTAGACATACCGCAAACGGTAGAAGCGAAGAAACCTGTGCCTGATTTCTCTGTTTATAGCAACGTAAAAGAAAAAAAAGAGGCTTTTTTTAATTATCTACGGCCCGAGGTAGAGAAGCAAAATGCCTACTTACTTACCTTAAGACATTATGTACAAACCTTGTATAGGAAGGCGTTAGTCAACGAATCGCTTTCAGAAGATGACATGGCTAGGCTTGAATGGCTTGTAGAAGAGTATCGGGTAAAGTCTACACAGCCTTTAAAGACTAAACTATTGGCCTTACTGCAGAAAATTGATGTTTTACCTGAAGAGCTGGTACTTGTTCAGGCTGCGAATGAATCTGCTTGGGGAACAAGCCGATTTGCAAGAAAGGGCTACAACTTTTTCGGTTTATGGTGTTTTTCAAAAGGGTGTGGTTTCGTCCCAAATCGCCGAAATGCCGGCGCATCACACGAAGTAGCCAAGTTTGATAGTCTGTCTCGCGCTACGTACACCTATATGCGTAACCTCAACAGACACGATGCCTATGCTGATTTACGAGAGATACGCAGCCGACTGAGAGCTAACCAATTACCCATTACTGGTGTTGCATTGGCAGAAGGGCTAATGAATTATTCCGAGCGAGGAGCCGCTTATGTTGAAGAGCTCCAAACAATGATCCTATTTAACGAGGAGTTTTTATCCGAATGATACGCGCTGCATTATTTCTTGCTTCATCTCTGTTTGTCGGTTTTGCTAGTACATCCGTAACGGCTGAAACGATAGATGTAGAGTACAGCCGTTTCTACAGCCATGTTAAAAAGCTAGATAACGAAGATACCCAAGCGCTTCAGTTTGCGTTTGGTTTTGTCCGAGTAGGTGAAGGGCGTTTATGCGAGGTTAACGGTGCATCTATCGTTACCGATAAGAAAACAATGCCACTAGAAGTTACAGATGAAGGACGTTTTACCGTACCCACTGAAAAAGCACTGAAAATGGCTAATGCACTGGTACGTATTGACTTAAACGAACGTGCGAACGTTTGTGATATGTCGGTGCAGCTTGAAACCAAGCCAGAATACCTTAAACAGTATTACAAAAAAGAAGAACTCACTTTCTTGTATGAACAGTATGAAGCCTTTTTCAATGAAATGGGGAGCTTTTTGTCTTTTATGATGCCGTCGGTGAAGGGCTTAATGATTCAGTTCGAAGACAAAAATTTAGATTTCGTTACGCCGCAGGGTGTACAAATTAACAACGGTGTTCTGCATTTAGAGCAAGAGTGGATAAATGAGGCGAAAGGCTTAACGCTGCCTCAAGCGCCGCTGCGTGTAACAGCTATGGCGTCTAGTTAATCTACCTTTTGAACAATTAGGTATCAGGTTAGCAACTGATACCTAATTTGCTCAGCAACGCGCGCGATGGTTTCTTCGCCCTTTGCGCACAGTTCTTCCGCCCTATGAAACTCCATAATACCCACATCAGTAAGTTGAGGTTCGATAAGTATATCTGGCGGATCGCCGGCTAAACGTGAACGGGTAACGCGAGCTTGAAGTATCTCAAGTGAACTGCTCATTACACTCATAATCCCCGGCGGATTGCGCTTATTCACCTTTGCCGGAACTTCGGTAAATTCTTCTTCGACTTTTTCAATAACATCGGTCGCGATACTTTCTTCAGTATTCACATCGTCAGAAGCATTAACTTGAAGCTGCTCTTCATTTTCCTCTGATGCTTTGTCATCTTTACTGTCTGGCGAAAACCATTGACGCAATACGTTTTGGCTTTTAGTAAAAAAGTCTTCGGTTTTACGTTGGTTTTCTTCGTGATCTTGCCTTAACTTTTCTAATCGAAGCGGGCGAAAATCGGCGTTAAGATTAACTGCAATTACAAAGTCTGCGCCTAGCTGTCGACACAGGTTAACCGGTACAGGGTTAACAACTGCGCCATCTACTAACCAGCGATCACCATGTGCCACGGGCGTAAAAAGTGCCGGAATAGCGCAAGATGCTTGAATGGTGTCGCCAATAGGACCTGAATTAAATACCACTTCACGTCCTGTATATAGGTCAGTCGCCACTGTTGCAAAGGGCTTAAGCATTTCTTCATACGAGGAAACACAAAACTCGCTAGCAAGCTTGTCAAAAACTTTTTGTCCGCTAGCAATGCCGCCTCGCCTGAGCCCTACACCCATAAGCGCGAGCACCTGCCAGTCGCTAAGCGAACAGGCCCATTCTTTTAAACCTTCTAGCTTGCCACTTGCGTAGGCAGCGCCAACATAAGCACCGATCGAGCAACCAGCTACAACGTCAATTTTAACGCCAAGCTTTTCCAACGCTTCAATTATACCAATGTGAGTCCAGCCCCTTGCGGCACCGGCACCTAACGCAAGTCCAATTTTCATTTACTTTGGTTCCATAATATTTACTACCTCGATAGCGTTATCTTCATCGCTAAGATCTGCACTATTTTCTGTAGTAAAAGAAGGTTCATCAAATCCGATATCACCATCTGCAACGGGGCCGTCTTGGGTGGCAATAGACTTAAAGTCATAAAGGTTACTGTCTACAAGGTGTGAAGGGGCCACGTTTTGAAGCGCGCGGAACATTGATTCAATACGACCTGGGAAACGGCGGTTCCAGTCTTGAAGCATTGCTTTGATATTCTGACGCTGTAGATTTTCCTGTGAACCACAAAGGTTACACGGAATTATTGGGAACTCAGCGGCTTGTGAATATTTCAAAATGTCCTTTTCGCTACAGTAAGCTAGTGGGCGAATAACAATATGTTCACCGTTATCGCTGACCAGTTTTGGTGGCATAGATTTTAGCTTACCACCATGAAACATATTTAAGAAAAAAGTTTCTAGCATGTCGTCACGATGGTGACCTAATGCAATTTTAGTCGCGCCTAACTCTTTCGCTGTACGGTACAAAATACCACGACGCAAACGAGAACAAAGCGAACAGGTCGTTTTCCCTTCAGGAATTTTGTCTTTAACAATAGAGTAGGTGTCTTCTTCTACAATCTTGTAGTCAACGCCAATGCTGTCTAAGTACTCGGGTAAGATATGTTCGGGAAAACCAGGTTGCTTTTGGTCAAGATTTACCGCAACAATATCAAAATGAATAGGCGCAATCTTCTTTAAAAACAATAGAATATCAAGCATGGTATAGCTGTCTTTACCGCCAGATAAACACACCATGACTTTGTCGTTGTTTTCAATCATACCGAAATCGCCAATGGCCTTACCCACGTTGCGACGAAGTCGTTTCTGAAGTTTGTTGAAGTTGTACTTTTGCTTACTTTGCGCGGCGTTTAACGTCGGCGCGTCAGCACTGCTTGTGCCTAAACTCATAATTAACTAGCTTGGTTTGTGATAAAGGCGTCATTATACATTAAAGCGCCTTTTCGAGACTATGGCTGAGTGGTTAAATTTATCGAGAAGCGTTAAGTACTGATTAAAGCGTGTGTTATTAATTCGCGTAATTAACCGCTAAATGCGAGTTTTTTTATGAAAAGCGCCCATCGCCGACTCGCCATTTGTCGCCATTAAGTGTCTTGATATTTAAGCGCAATTAAGTCGTTAACTACACGGTTATAGGTGATTCAAATCCATCGGGCTTAATTGCTAATACGTCACAATTCAGTTCATCGATAACGTGTTCGGCAGTATTGCCAATAAGCGCTGCTGAAATACCCACCCGTCCCACGGTACCTATTACAACTAACTCTGCATCCAGTGTTTTTGCTACTTGTGGGATAACTTTTTCAGGTAAGCCTTCTTTAACCACACATTTATTATCTGGAATACCGTATTTGAGTGCGTGACTACGCATTTCTTTAATATGATGGTTTTTTACCGCATCGTGATACGTGTCTGGGTCAAACTCCGGCACTTCGATGGCAATGTTGAGTGGTGTTGAAGGGTAGCTGTTGACTAAATTAACGTTACCTTTCAGCAAAGAGGCATAGTCATTCGCGATTAATGTAAGCTTGTCGTTTAGTGCAGCGTGTTCATCATCTTCGCTCCCTACGTTCACTGCAGCAATGATTTCACCGCCTTCTGGCCAATCATGTTCTTTCACGAGTAGTACAGGGCGAGGGCATTTGCGCATTAAGTGCCAGTCCGTAGGTGTAAAGATCACTGACGCAAGGTCGTCATGTTTTTTAGTAGCTTTTACTACTAAGTCAATTTGGTTATTAAGGGCGTAATAAATAATCGACTCATAAGCACGGTTGTTCCACTCAACCACAATATCGGTCTCTGAAAAGCCTTGTTCTTTTAGCTGGGCAGATAGCCATTTGGCGTGTTCTTTTGTAACGGCATCGCGCATTGATTCACGTTCGTCGGGGCTAAGCATGGTTGTCATATCGTAAGACAAATCATATACCACCATCATAGCGGTAACCGTGGCGCCGGTTTTTGATGCAAGTTCATAGGCACGGCTTAGGGCAGGCTGGTTGTCGCGTTCCGCGTCCACCACGGCAAGAATTCGTTTACACTCAATCATAACGTCTCCTCAACTACAAAGCTTCGTATCGCTGTCGACATCGATATTGTTTCAAAACAGTTTATATAAACCATTTACATTAACTATAAACGACATTTAGAAAAACGTGAGTTGTTTTGGATCAAGGCGTAAATAATTCGTTGATAAACTAAAAAGCGCGCATGTAGCGCGCTTAAGATAAAAGAAGAATAAATTAACCGTTACAAACTACGCTAGGGCCATTTAACGCCTCTAGCTTGGTATTTAACCGATCAAAATCCAAAATAGAGATCAATTTTCCGTCTACCTTGATAATGTTTTCCTTCTGAAAACGACTTAATAGACGGCTAATGGTTTCTATCGTTAAGCCTAAATAGTTGCCGATTTCGTTTCGGGTCATAGTTAGGTGAAACTCTCTGTGCGAAAAGCCACGCTCTTCAAAACGCTGGGAAAGGTGTGATATAAAATACAGCAAACGCTCTTCAGCAGTACGCTTGTTTAAAAGCATGATCATGTCGTGATCTTGTTTTATCTCAGCGCTCATAAAGCTCATGATCTGATGGCGTAGTTTGGGAAATTGAACCGACATTTCATCAAGTGTGTCATAAGGCAGTTCACACACCATGGCGGTTTCTAGCGCAGAAGTGTAACTTTGATGCTTACTTTCACGCAGGGCATCAAAACCAATAATATCACCCGGGAAGTGGAAGCCGGTGATTTGCTCTTCACCTTCTTGATTAGTTACAAATGATTTAAAAGAACCTGTTCTTACCGCAAAAAGGGAACGAAATTTATCGCCAGTTTGAATGAGCGTATCGCCTTTATGAAGCGGTTTTTTGCGCTCGATTATATCGTCAAGAGATTCAATTTCTGTTTTGTTTAGTGCAACGGGTAAACACAGGTGACTAAAGCTACAGTTTTGACAGTGAATAGAAAATTGGCTTCCTTTGCTCATAATGCATGCTCTTTTAAAGACCCCACGACAATAATACACCTATTTTTAAACGATTGCGCCATGAATAAGATAGGCTGCATATATGGCCATTATTACTGCGATGAGTTGTCTAACGTGACTGTTTTGAAAACTACTAACAATATACTGACTGCCTGCACTTGCTGCGAGTAGCGTTGGCAAAGTACCTAAACCGAAGAAAAACATCACGGCGGCGCCTTGTACTGCATTGCCAGCAGCCAAAGACCAAGTAAGTGTTGAATACACTAATCCACAAGGTAACCAGCCCCAGATAAACCCATAAGGGATAGCGCTAAAAGGGGTTTTGAACGGTAAAAAACGCTTAGATAGTGGCTGCAGTTTAGAAAACAATCCTTTTCCAGCGCTTTCCAATACCGTTAAACCCGTCCACCATTTACCTAAATAACAGGCTAGCAACAACAGCATAAGGCCGCTAAGCAAAGATAGGGCATAGTTGGCAAGGGGCACGTAGTCGGCGGCTATTTTTCCAAGCGCCCCAGTTAGCGCGCCAGCGATGGTGTAGCTTGCTATACGTCCTATATTGTAGGCTAGGGTATAGGGTAATGCTGAAGCACCTTTTGGTGACACCATTCTTAGCGCTGCCACTATACCACCGCACATGCCCACGCAGTGAACACCGCCAGCTAAGCCGATAAGAAAGGCTGAGAAATAATTAATCCCCTCCATGCGACTCTTGGCTTTTATCTACTTTACTATCCTGAAATTGCTTGCGTTGCTCAGCGAGCTTTTTTTCCTCAGGCGGAAGGTCATCATCAAACAAAATACTGTAACCCTGACGGTCTAAATCTTCAAACTGATTGGTTTTAACCGCCCAGAAGAATATCACAATTGCCACAGCTACTATGATGATCGCGATTGGTATTAAAACGTAAATTATGCTCATACTATTTGCCCAGAAGTCGCGTAGAGTTTGTCACTACTATGATACTGCTTAATGACATTCCAACAACCGCCATCCACGGTGAAAGCAGGCCTGATACGGCGAAGGGTAAGATCAGCACATTGTAACCTAACGACCAACCAATATTTTGTCTTATTTTTTGTTTCACTTGGTGCGAGGTTTTAATTAACTCCGGTACAGAAAGTAGCTGGTCGCCTAGCAATATCACGTCGGCAGCAGTCTTCGCAACATCTGTCGCATTACCTACTGCTATCGCTACATCGGCACTAGCAAGCACTGGCGCGTCATTAATACCATCGCCCATCATCATTACCTTGGAGCCCGATTGCTGCATAGCTTGAACCGCTTCGTATTTCTGTTCTGGGGTAAGACCCCCTTTAGCGGTGGAAATTGGTAAAGGTTTCGTTAGGGAGTCGACGTTTTGCTGTGTATCGCCGCTTAATACAGCTAGGGTATGACTTTTTGCCAATATATCGAGGGTTTCTTGGGTATCGTCACGCAGTGAGTCACGAACTTCAAAAGCCGCCATAATACGGCCTTTGACGGTAAGAAACACATTAGCCGAGGGGTAACCCTCGATAAATGATTGCTGTGATTCGTGAACACTGAATGCTGCTGAGCCCATGCAAAATAGTGTGTCATTAATTTCACCGCTAATTCCACCACCTGGCGTGACCGTAAAATTGGACACTTTGTGTACGGTGTTGCCGTTTGACGTTTTATCACCGCTAACGGTCTTATTATCGCTAAAGGCTTTATCCCCGCTAAAGGCTTTAGCAATAGGGTGCTCAGAGCGAGATTCAAGTGCGCGTGCAATGGAAAACGCGCTGTCGCTGTCTACGCCGTCAGCATACCAGGCGTTTGATATAGTGAACTTACCTTGTGTAAGCGTACCGGTTTTGTCGAGCGCGATAGTGTCAATGCCAGTTATTTGCTCAAGAGCATCGGCTCGCTTTAGCAAAATGCCTTGTCTGTTTAATTTCGCCATAGCGCAAGTGAGCGCTGATGGTGTGGCTAACCCTAAGGCGCAAGGGCAGGTTGCTACTAGCACCGAAATGGTGATCCAAAATGCATCAACACTGCCGTTATAGGCCCAAAAGGTGTAGGTTAACGCTGAAATCAGCAGTACCGCAGTTACAAAATATCGAGAAAAATTATCGGCTATTTGCGCGGCCTTGGGTTTGCTGGCCATCGCACTTGCTTGAAGCCTCACAATTTGATTTACCAGCGCATTTTTAAGTGTTTGCGTAACAGTAATGGTAAGGCTGCCATCCTGACATACGGTACCACCATATACAACGCTGTTGTTTGTCTTGCGCACAGGGTTAAATTCACCCGTTAGCATAGACTCATCAACCGCAGCGTTACCTTCTGTTACCAGCCCATCAATGGGAATTGTCTCACCGGGCTTAACTAGCACTACATCGTTCACCTTTAGTTGCTTTGCTAAGCATTCAGTAACGCTGCCATCTGGCATTATTTTAGTCGCTGACACAGGAACATACTGCATCATATTGGCAGAAATCTGCGCCGCTCTGTGTCGACTGCGATGTTCTAAGAATCGGCTAAGCAACAGCAGAAAAATGAACATACAAATGGATTCGAAATACACTTCGCCTTGTTCTAGCATGGTAGAGCGAATACCGGCAATATAGGTACCAAATATGGCAAGCGTAACAGGTACATCCATATTAACTGTTCGTGCGCTTAGCGCTTTAGCTGCACCGACATAGAAGGTGCTTCCAGAATACAGTACAACCGGGGTGGTGAGTGTAAGGGCAACCCAGTAAAAATACTGGCGTGTTTCTAATTCGATGGCGCCAAACCAATCAAAATAAAGACCTGTCATCAGCATCATAACCTGCATGGTCATAATACCTGCTAGCCCTAACTTCTTAAGGAAGGTTTTTTGCTCGCGTTTATAACTGGCTTCGTGCTCATCAGGGTGAAATGGAGAGCCAATATAGCCGATGCGTTTCAGCGTAGAGAGAATTTGGCTAAGCTTAATTTGAAACGGTGACCAAGTAACTAAAGCCCGACGCTCTTGAACATTTACAGCTACTTGCTTGATGCCTTCAACTTTCGATAATTGCTTTTCAATAAGCCAGCCACAGGCAGCGCATGTAATGCCTTCAAGGGTTAGCTGAATTTGCTTATCTTGCCCTTCTTCAAACACAAACTCTTCCTGAAGGGAAGGGTCGTCATAGACTTTGAGTTTGTCTAAGGTTTCCAAAATCCCATCGTCAGACTTTTGCGCAGGTTCGGTCCTAAACTGGTAATAGTCTTCTAAACCATTGTTAACAATAGCTTCAGCTACCGCTAAACAACCTGGGCAACACATATCTCGTTGTTGCCCCAATATGACAGTAGTGAATTTCCCATCGTCTACGGCTGCCACAGGCAGCCCACAATGGTAACAATCGTGATTGGCCATTATGGATTGAACTTCATTTTACCAGTATGGGGTAGATAGACCGTGTTTTGAATTTTCCAGCTATCATCAATAGGTGTGAGCGATATGCGCCATTTACCGTCTAGGTTTTCTTCAATAAAACCGCGATAAATACCGTTAGCGTCGCGACTTAGTAAAACGCTGACATCACGCTCTTCAAGCGTGACGTGATAAAAGCTTAGCTTAACCGCATTACCTTCTTGAGGAATGCCTGAATGGAACTGCAGCGCGATGCTACCGTCTTCGATGGTTAAATCGGTAGTAATATTTAAACGGCGGGCGATTGCCTCTTTGTCCAAGCGTGCATTAATTGCTTTACCTTCTTTGTAGTAATCGTCTACAACAAGGCTATCTTCAGTAGAAATAGCAAGGTTTAACAACACGCCGCCCATGATCAGGGTAATGATAGGTACGGCAATTAAAAACCAGGGCCAGAATTCTTTATACCAGGGTCTATTCATTTAATTATTTACTCGTCTTTACTTCACTAGCAAGGTCGCTAACAACATATCTATTATTACTAGTGGACAGCCGAATTTGAACTGCATAATAACGATAAATATGGTGTTGGTAATTCTCACCTACAGCCCACTTAATTTGTACGTAATGGCACTGTCTATATGGCTGTATTTTCTCATAAAAAAAGCCCCGTAGTAACGAGGCTTTTTAAGATATTTAATGATTTAAATCATTAATCATTTGAAAGGCTGTAAACATACGCTGCAACAACGTGAATTTTGTCATCACCCAAAGTTTTCTTGAATGAGGGCATTACACCGTTACGACCGTAAGTTAGCGTTTCTGTCACTGCTCTGTGGCTGCCGCCGTAAAGCCAGATATTGTCGGTAAGGTTTGGCGCACCAAGTGCTTGGTTTCCTTTACCATCCATACCATGACAAGCCGCACATGCTGCAAAGCGAGCTTGACCTGCTTTCGCTAGCTGTGGGTCCACATCGCGACCGCTTAAACTAAGTACGTAGTTAACCACTTCTTCGATACCGTCTTCACCCATAGCATCTAGCCATGCTGGCATAGCTGCTTTACGACCAAGCGTAAGAGTTTCAACGATTTTCGCACCTGAACCACCGTACAACCAGTCGTTGTCCGTTAGGTTAGGGAAGCCGCCATTTTGACCACGTGCATCAGAACCGTGACACTGAGAGCAGTTCTGTAGGAATAAACGCTGACCTACTTTATTTGCTTCTGGGTCTTTAGCCAGTTCTTCAACAGGAACTTGTGCATACGCTTCGAAGATCGGATCGAACTTCTCGGCAGCGAAATCTAGTTCACGGTCATATTCTACTAGGTAGCCTTGCTCTTTTGCGTCAATACGCGCTTGAGCAGACTCTTCTAGCGACTGGATATTTTGGTTAGAACTCTTCCAACCCCAAATACCTTCGTACGCACCTAGGCCAGGATAAAGCGCTAGGTATATAAAGCCCCAAACGATGGTCATGTAGAACATAATTGTCCACCAGCGAGGTAGTTGGTTATTCAACTCCTCAATACCATCAAATTCGTGGCCCATTGACTCACCTTCAGCGACGCCAGTCTTGTTAGACAGGCACCAGCGAAGAAGGAAGTAGCAACCAATGATCAACCCTAGGGTTATCACTGAAATCCAAATTGTCCAAAACATACTCATGAGTTCGAGACTCCTGCTAATCTTCTTTTGATTTTTCTTTTTCTTCGTCTGCAAACGGTAAGTTTGCTGCTTCGTCGAATTTCTTCTTGTTGCGGCCGCTAAACGCCCACCACACGACGCCGATGAAGCTTACAAAGACGATGACAGTAAAAATGCTGCCTACAATTCCCTGGTCCATATTATTTCAAATGTGTGCCAAGAGACTGTAGATAAGCAATAAGGGCTTGCATTTCCGTTTTACCCTGTACTGCCGCTTTCGCACCCGCAATATCTTCGTCGGTATACGGAACACCAAATCCACGGAATACTTCCATTTTTTCAGCTGTTAACTCGCCATCAAGCGTGTTTTCCGCTAGCCAAGGGAAACCTGGCATATTCGACTCTGGTACTACGTTACGAGGATTAAGCAGGTGAACTCGGTGCCATTCATCGCTATAACGACCACCAACACGTGCTAGGTCAGGACCAGTACGCTTAGAGCCCCATAGGAAAGGGTGCTCCCATACTGACTCACCTGCTACGCTGTAGTGACCATAACGCTCTGTTTCTGCGCGGAATGGGCGAATCATCTGGCTGTGACAACCTACACAACCTTCACGGATGTAGATATCACGACCTTCAAGCTCAAGCGCTGTATATGGACGTAGGCCTGTTACTGGTTCCATTACTTGCTGTTGAAACATCAACGGCGTAATTTGAACCATGGCACCGAAGCTGATAGCGATAAGGATTAATACCGTTAACAGACCGACGTTCTTTTCAATTAACTCATGTGCGTTTTTCATTATCCGTCTCCTTTACTACGCTGGCTGAGTCGCTGGGTCTGCAGCGATACTGCCTTTAGGTGCACGAACGGTTTTCCATGTGTTGTATGCCATAACCAGCATACCCGCTACCACGAAACAACCACCAATGAAACGAACCACATAGAAAGGCTTAGACGCTTCCAATGACTCAACAAAGCTGTAGGTCAAAGTACCGTCAGCGTTTACTGCGCGCCACATTAGACCTTGTAGTACACCAGACATCCACATTGCTACGATGTATAGAACAACACCGATAGTTGCGAACCAGAAGTGCACGTTAACTAGTTTGGTGCTATACATAGCGCGCTGACCGAATAGCACTGGAATTAAGTGGTAAATTGAACCAATTGAAACCATTGCAACCCAACCTAGAGCACCAGAGTGTACGTGACCAATTGTCCAGTCAGTGTAGTGAGACAGTGCATTAACGGTCTTAATTGCCATCATTGGACCTTCGAAGGTAGACATACCGTAGAAAGACAACGAAACAATTAGGAAACGCAATACTGGGTCGGTGCGAAGTTTATGCCACGCGCCAGATAGCGTCATAATACCGTTAATCATACCACCCCAAGATGGAACGAATAGGATAATAGACATCACCATACCTAGTGACTGAGTCCAGTCTGGTAGGGCAGTGTAGTGAAGGTGGTGAGGACCAGCCCAGATATACAGAGAGATAAGTGCCCAGAAGTGAACAATTGAAAGTCTGTATGAATAAACCGGGCGACCAGCTTGCTTAGGTACGAAGTAGTACATCATACCAAGGAAGCCCGCAGTTAGGAAAAAGCCTACCGCGTTATGGCCGTACCACCACTGCATCATGGCGTCTACTGCGCCCGCATACAGTGAATACGATTTAGTGAAAGATACCGGAATAGCCATGCTGTTACCAATATGAAGAATTGCAACAGTTAACATGAACGCGCCTAAGAACCAGTTTGCAACATAAATGTGCGAAACTTTACGGATTACTAGGGTTCCGAAGAAGTTGATGATATAAGCGACCCAAACCAGTGCCAAAAGGATATCAATTGGCCATTCTAGTTCAGCGTATTCTTTCGAGCTAGTTAAACCCATAGGCAGGGTGATAACTGCTAAAACGATTACGGCTTGCCAACCCCAAAAGGTAAATGCGGCAAGTTTGTCACTGAACAGTCTTACCTGGCAGGTACGCTGAACGATGTAGTACGACGTTGCAAATAGCGCACAGCCGCCGAAGGCAAAAATAACGGCATTAGTGTGCAACGGACGCAAACGTGAGAATGTTAGCCATGGTGTGTCAAAGTTAAGCATAGGTGCAAATAATTGCGCGGCAATGAATACCCCTAGGCCCATACCAATGATACCCCAGACTATGGTCATGATGGTAAATTGCCTAACTACTTTATAATTGTAGTCAGGTTGTGCTTGGCTTATTTCACTCATTTTAATGAATCTTCCACTTCAAATGAACTATGGTCTCCAACTGCCGGAATAGTACGGTCGAGACGTGTATCAGCTAAGGAATAACGCTTCACACCGAGCTCGGAAAGAGTAATAATTATTGTCTCCAAGCCAGTTGGTACGCGGATGATAAGGTTTTTAATTACAAAAAGATACCATAAACTACCTAAGCTTGATCTCCATCAATGAAGAAATACACAAAATTTAAGAAATGCTAAATAACGATAACAATAAACGATCAAAAATTTTACATTCGCAGCTGCCGCTAGTGGCTATTATTATTGTAGCTGTGTGTGTATACCTTGCACATAAATTCCAGTCATCGGCATTAAAAGACACGGGCGTTGTTAATGGAATAGGAAATAGCTGTAACTTTGTCAATGAAACTTGCGAATTCTTAATTGATGAAAAGCTTGCGATAGCATCCTTTTCAACCATGCCAGAACCCGAAGAATCAGTAACAGTCAAACTTATAATTCCCGAAGGGAAGAATATTGAAAGCGCGTGGATTGAAGGCGTAAATATGTATATGGGCAAAATTCCAGTGCTGTTAGATAGTGACGGTAAAGGAAAGTGGTCTGGCTGGTTTATGTTGGGTAGCTGTAGTGAACCCGTGATGAAATGGCAGTTGCGACTGAATGTAGAAGGTATGGACAGTCCCAGCTACCTGTATTTTGTCACCCAACAGTAATTAAAAAATTGTCACTTATATAAACCGAAAGTCCGCAACCAAAGCTGTGAAGCTAATAGCGTGTTATAAGACTAATATAAAAAAGGCCGCCTAATTCGAAGATTAGGCGGCCTATTTATTAAATGTCAACTGATCGCCGAAGCGTTAGGCATATACTTTACATTTGCGACTGCAAATAGTTTTGAAGCCCTAAACGCTTGATAAGACCCAGCTGCTGTTCTAGCCAGTGTGCATGGTCCATCTCTGTATCGTCTAATAAAACAATAAGCATGTCCCGGGTCACATAGTCTTTCTCAGTTTCGCAAAGTGCGATAACTTCGCGCAGCTTTGCGTCAACTTCATATTCCACACGCAAATCGCTCTCAAGCATTTCAGGTACGTCTTTACCTACTTTAAAGCCTGTACGCTTTGTCATATCAGGCGTACCTTCTAAAAACAGCATGCGTTCAATTAGCTTAGTGGCGTGACCGCGTTCATCGTCAAATTCATGATCAATGCGTTCATAAAGTTTATTCAAACCCCAATCAAGATACATCTGAGAGTGAATGAAATACTGATCCATGGCGGCTAGCTCGTAAGAGAGTAGTTCATTTAAGCCATTGATAATTGCTTGGTTACCTTTCATTAGTCATCTCCCATTACTTGCGCTTGTAGGTAATTTTCAATACCCATTGCATCAATTTGGTATTCTTGCGTTTCAATCCAGTCCAGGTGCTCTTCTTCGTATTCAAGAAGGTCTTCAAGAAGATCACGAGAAACGTAATCTTGTTTCTCTTCGCACAACGCGATGGCTTCGCGAAGTAGTGGAAGCTGCTCTTTTTGAAAACGCGCATCACATGACAGCATTTCAACGGTATCTTCACCGATATATAGCTTGCCTAACGCTTGAAGATTAGGAAGGCCTTCAAGAAATAAAATGCGCTCAATGAGATCGTCCGCCTGTTTCATGTCTTTGATAGACTTCTTATAATTCTTTTCGTTAAGTTCAGAAAAACCCCAGTTTTTGAACATACGAGCGTGCAGAAAGTATTGATTTATCGAAGTAAGTTCACTTGTCAGTACTTCGTTCAATTTCGCAACAACTTGTTTATCACCTTGCATTGTGTAAACCCTATTAACGTATTTGCGTGAAGTTTAGTCTAGATGAGTGAGATTGTCAAAAAAGTCTTTTTAAAACAGTTGTTTACAAACGATAACGTTTCTCAATTCATCCATTGTTCGCATTTAGAACAGCATTACCGTTGCGCGTGGGCGTAAGCAAGACTTTCTTCTGCGAAACCAAGCCCTGCTTCAGTAAAGAAGTTAAACACTTTATCAACGCCGTTTTCTAAAAGATGAGATACTTCATCTTCATAGCGCGCAATTGCAGCAACTTTGCCAGTGTAACCTGCGTTTTTGAGTTGTCGCGTAATGTTGATTGAATCTTGAATAGAAGGTAAAGCAAGAAGGACAAGCTCTACTTGCTTGATATCTAGATTATCCCATAAATCTACGTCTTCACCGTCGCCGCAAATTACATTAAAGCCTTCATCTGCCATTTCTTTTACTTTTACGCGATCGGCATCCATTCCCCACACGTTAACACCGGTTAATTTGGATAGTGCATTAAAAGCACCGCGTCCAACACGTCCCATGCCTAACACTAAGAATTCTGCATTATGAAGTGTCGGATAAATATCTTCTTTTAAACGCTCTTCTTTCTCGAAACGCTTAATGGTGTGCTTATGCTTGTGATATCGAGAATGTGAATTACGATAAAGCACGCTGGTAATTACAAATGAGATGGAAACGGCCAAAGCAATAACCACTAGCCAGGTGTTTTCTAACAGCCCTAGGGAAACTGCCAGTGCACCGACAATAAGCCCAAACTCGCTGTAGTTTGAAAGCACTAAACTGCTTAAATACGCAGTTCGCCCCCGAAGGCGCAGAGAAGTAAATAAGCCAAAAAACAGTGCAGCTTTTAACGGTATAAACAAGCAGAACACAATAGCGAGAAGAACCATGCTCAGATCGGGTAGGGCAGTAAGGCCTATGGTAAGGAAAAAACCAATGAGGAATAGGTCTTTGAAACTAAGAAGTGACTTAGCAAGTTCTGACGCTTTTTCGTGTTGCGCCAGCATGATACCGAAGATAAGTGCGCCTAAATCGCCTTTGATGTTAACTAACTCAAACAAGTGATAGCCACCGAGCGCGAGAATAAAGCCAGTAAGTGGAAGCAATTCACCGTGCCCAGATTTATTAATCATTTTATTGATGATTGGCATTGCTGGGAATAAGGCTAACAAGGCGAGCGCCCACACTGAAGGAAGCTTTCCGGTTGCTGCAACAAGAAAGATGACAGCAAAAACATCCTGCATAACTAAAATGCCTATGGCAAGGCGGCCGTGGCGGGTTTTACTTTCGCCACTTTCTTCTAACACTTTAACTACACAGACCGTACTGCTGAAACTAAGTGCAAAAGCGATAAGCGCAGCGCTTTTCCAAGTAAGTCCGTCAACGAAATTGGCGGCAACCGCACCTATTGCATAAACACAACAGGTAATAACGCCCACCCATATTAAGGTATGTGAAACACTTCCCGCCCAAACTTCCCGACGACTTAGATCACGGATGTTGAGTTTCAAGCCGATGGTGAAGAGCATAATGGTAATACCCAAATTGGCTATTTGGGTTAAACCATCAGTGAGTGTGTAACCTGCAAAGTTTAATAAAAAACCTGCAACCAAATAGCCGACAAGAGGAGGAATGCCAATTAGTTTTACTGATAAGCCACATATAAATGCGAAAAGAAGAAATGCATACTCCATGAATTACCTTTCAAAATGTTGAACGTAAAATCCGTTACCCTTAACAGGTCATGTTATCTATAACCCACTATTTACAGATAGTAGGTAAACACACTAATTTAATGCTTGTAGACTAGCATGTAATGACTTGTTTTCGCAGCTAAAAAACTATCGTATAGCAATAAAAAGGTAACGCGTAACCTGTGCTTTTTTAGAGCTGGTTGTATAAATTAAAACTTTAAATCAATCATTTAGCTTTAAAGTGAATCTAGTTTTTGGTTTGAGGTGTATTGAACAGGGTTATAGGCATATTATCTAGTTTAAATATGGCCGAATTAAAGAAGGATTCTTAATGCGTTTAACTATTTTAACCATACTCATCTTGCTGGTCGCATTTAATGTAGTAATTGGCTTACTCTGGGCGCCAGTCTGGTGGTTTTTGCTTTTATCTGTCACGCTATTGATTTTTGGTCTTTACGACGCCTTCCAAACTAAACATGCCATCTTGAAAAACTTCCCACTAATAGGCAGAGTGCGCTGGACGGTAGAAGGTTTAAGACCCTACATCCAGCAATACATTATAGAAACAGACACCGGCGGTACGCCTATTTCCCGCATGTTTCGTTCTATTGTCTATCAACGAGCAAAAAATAGTAGAGAAACGGTACCTTTCGGCACCCAACTAGATACTTATAAAGATGGTTATGAATGGATTGGTCACTCTCTATCCGCCAGAGAAGTAGAGGATATGGATGAGGACCCTCGCGTTTTGGTAGGAGGTCCCCATTGTAAAAAACCGTATCGCGCTAGTGTGCTTAATATCAGTGCCATGAGTTTTGGTAGTTTATCGAGAAATGCTATTTTAGCGCTCAATAAAGGTGCAGCGAAGGGTAAGTTTTACCACAACACAGGCGAGGGCGGGTTGACGCCGTATCACCTTGAAAACGGCGGCGATATTGTGTGGCAAATCGGTACGGGCTACTTTGGATGTCGAACCAAGGATGGCGGTTTCGACCCTGATTTGTTCGAAGAAAAATCCAATCTCGATAATGTGAAAATGATAGAAATAAAGCTGAGCCAAGGGGCTAAGCCCGGGCACGGCGGTATTCTTCCTGCTTATAAAAACACCCCAGAAATAGCTGAGATAAGAGGCGTTGAGCCTGGTACCCAAGTCGATTCTCCACCTAGACACAAAGCTTTTTCGACGCCGTTAGAAATGGTTGATTTCATTAGCCAGCTTAGAGAGTTAAGTGGTTATAAACCGGTGGGAATCAAACTCGCCCTTGGCAGAAAAAGCGAATTTATTGCTATGTGCAAAGCGATGGTAGAAAAAGGTGTTACACCGGACTTTATTACGGTTGATGGCGGCGAAGGCGGTACAGGAGCTGCGCCACTTGAATATACTAATTCTATTGGCTTTCCGCTACGTGAAGCACTCGCTTTTGTGGATGACTGCCTTACAGGTTTTGGGCTGCGTGACAAAATAAAAATAATTGCATCGGGCAAGATCATTACCGCCTTTCAGTTAGCCAAAAATCTGAGCTTAGGAGCGGATATCTGTAACAGCGCCAGGGGGATGATGCTGGCACTTGGTTGTGTACAGTCGTTATCCTGCAATACCAATAAATGCCCGACCGGCGTTGCTACTCAAGACCCTAAGCTAGCAAAAGGTTTAAACGTTGAAGATAAGTATGAACGTGTGTACCGCTTTCATAAAAAGACTATTCATGCATTGATGGATATCTTGTCGTCAACCGGCCATGTTAAAACCAGTGAACTGAATCGTACCCATATTTTTAGACGGGTTGATCAATGCAATGTTGCTCGTTATGACGAAATTTTCCCACTGGTTAAAACGGGCAGCTTTCTAACTGACGATGTACCCGACAGGTTTAAACTTCATTTAAAAGAAGCGAACGCCCAAAGCTTTATGCCCTGTAGTTTGTTAGCTGAAATAGAAAAAGAAACGAAGGACGTATCATAGTATTTGCTTATAATTAAGCACATGACCGGTTTGCAGGATAAAAGTACTGTGCTCAGAATTATTTCGCTAAGCCGGTAACCTTGTTAGTTAACCAAAAAGACAGCGCAACCTATAACGGGCAAGACAAAACACCACTAAGCCAGGTTTTCAATTAAATAGAAATTCGCAGGCTTGGCTTAGTGGTTATTAGCAACTAGATATGCTGCCGCTACTCATAGGACTTTTCGGGAATACGCAATTGATACAAGCGATAGTCACTGGTTCTATAAGGCGTTACTTTATATTTAGGCTGAAGATATGCAACTAAATCAATAAGTTCAGAAACCGTCAATTCGTCATTGACTACCCGCATTAATGAAACTCCATCTTCACTGGTAAAGCTGGCAGGCTGACGAGGCGTAAGCTTGTGTGAAGGGTTAATAATACTCGTTACTAACTCTGCATATGTCTTAATTCGACCGCTACTTCCACCTAGTGGAATAGGCTTTGCCACCAAATACTGAGCGTCCTCCGGCTCTTTATCCCCAGCTATTCTATGGCAGTCTTGGCACTGATATTTCTTAAATACCTGATAACCTTGCTCCATGTTACCTTCCGGTAAGCTAAAACCGCGAGGCGACTTAGGTCCCTGGTCGCAAGCAAAAAGTAAAAGTGTTGCTAAAACTATTATTGTTGTTTTCATATCGTTCCCCTCACACGTTTAACGTTTGTAAAAAGCGATGTGCATAGAATTAAGTATGAACGAGTTTGCAATCTAAACATTGACCTAGCGCAAAGAACATTTATTTGTAAGGCTCTATTATGTGAAGTACTAAACAACAGTTGCCTCGAAAATCTTAACAATACAAGGCTGAGGAGAGTAAAAGTGCAAAGCTATGAAACCATACTAGTACCCATTGATATATATTCTGATTATGAACTTGTAGTGGAAAAAGCAATTGCTATAGCCGGTAACAGCCATAAGATTCATTTGTTGTATGTTGCTTATCCACAAACTAATGTTGAGCCTTATGGATTATTCTTAGAAAGAGACTTTTCCGAAGAGGTAAGGGAGCAGGCACAAAGGCAGTTAAAGGATGTCGCCGCAAAACACGATATTCCTTACAGCCATATAAACGTCGAGATAGGTTCGCCGGCGGATGAAATTCATCACATGGCTGAGAAAATTAATGCAGACCTGATTGTTGTAGGAACCCATGGCCAAAGCGGGTTAAGGTTACTGCTAGGCTCCACAGCTAATGCGGTTTTACATGGCGTGAAAACCGACGTACTAGCTGTGAAAGTATAACTTGATACTACGATTAATAGATAAAAAAGCCCTGTTTAAAGGGCTTTGATTTTTTTATCGCAACATTCTAAGACTAGACTTCTAATGGTACTTTCTAGATTTTTTATATGTGAATAATGCACAGACGTCTCACCCCCTTTATTGATGTCTTTGATTGTGAATACGGCATCATCACCGCGAGATGTAACACAAATACGAACAAAATCGTCAGACTGCGCAAGGGGAACATGAAGATATAACGGCTCGTTGTTAGATTTTAAATAATCAATTGCAGCCTCTTGCGATTTAAAGGGGTCTTGTTTCTCTGGCTGGACTTTCCATGAGGAAGAAGGGACAACCAACTCCGCGAGTAATTTTCCATGCTTAGTATCAATACCACTACTCATATATAACTCCTTTATTTTGTGCGTTCTACTATTTTTTAACTAACTAGTTGTTGAGTTAGTGCCACAAACTGTAGAAAACAATTTAACCATGCACTATAAGTACGCGCGTTATGGCAATTCAGATTGGTATGTTGATAAAGAGAGTAGTTGAGTGAGAATATAAATACTAAAATTGGTTACGCGTAACATTTTGTTGTTGTATCTTGTTGTTTTAATGATATTTATCTTTTTCGTTTCGCCGATAATTTTGCCATTCCACCACGTTTTACGTTGGCTTGTTTTGTATAATGGCCGGGCATTTCTGGTGATTGCCAGCCCCCAGCTAGTTGAAGCTCAGGCAGAGACGCCCCATCTTCTGCAAGAGAAACCGCACCTCCGACACGACCACTATGTGGTGTAATGTTTTCACTAATACCAGCACGATAAGCAATGCGTTGCCAAATTCTGTATACGCTCGAATAGTTAAGTACGTTAGCCTTATGGCTTGGTATGTTTTCGTCAAAAGGTAAAAGTGCAGTTTTATGATTCGTAAGTCGCCGAAACAAAATGCCTTTGTGCAAGCCGCGCAAATCAGAAGGTAGTCTTTGAGTTTTGGTCTTTGGGTCTATATTTGCTTCGTTGATATATTCTTGAACCATAGAAATGGTACTAGACGAAACGTAACGATATTGGCCCTGGCCAGTTTGATCGCTTTTAGATGAAACAACGAGAAGCGTGTTATTTCGAGCAGAAATATCCTCAACACAAACTCGCACTAGCTCATCGGCGCGTAGCAAGGCATCGAACATCAAATTAATAATAGCGAGGTCGCGTAGTTCCAGCAATGAATCTGGAATTATCGCATTGTTAATCTGTTCGACCATATCGATAGTAAGAGGAACCGCTTGTTTATGTGAGAGCCTATACTTTCTATTTTCAATTAGTGACAGTCGAATAAAGTCTCTTAAGTACGCTGACCTAATAATGGGATTAGGTAACTTGGCGACGCCAAGAAATTTACTAAGTGCGGATAGGCGACGCTTTATAGTTCTATAGGCTAGGGGAGAACGACACAACTCTTCTACATAATTTTTTATGCAGATTTCATTGTGTTCAAAATCGTTTTTGAAACCATCAAAGCCATGCTGCCTGCAAAAAATTGCAAATTCGTTATAGTCACTTATATAGGCACGCTGTGTGTTATAAGGAAGTTTGGTAAAAATGTCCTGATAGTATTGCTGGTAGTAATTTTCGAAACTCTTGTCATTAGACGTTACCTGGAGGGATGATGTTTCTTGAGTCTCACTAGCACTACTTGAAAACTGTACCTTAGGTTCGGACTTGGTAACATAACTATCGGCAGTATTAGCAACTACAGTTGAGTTTGAGGGATAACTTGCTTTATCGGTGTTCTCTGTAACTTTCATCGAAGAATTATTAGTAACGCCTTTAGTCATTCTGCGCCCAGATAAGTGCAAATTTTTTGGTTTTGAAGACATTAAATAACCCGATAGCCACGATATGTGTGTATTATGCTAGATTGTTAGAAATACTGTAAAGTACTGATATTTATGATAATTCACGCATGATAACTGTAATTATCATGCGTGAACATAAGGGCCTGTTTCACTGAAACGCATAACTTGCTTAACCCTACCTTTGTCAATCAATGTGTGACACTCTATCACACTACTGTATATACAGACAGTCTTAACTGCAGTATGTGTAAGCGACAACGCAAAAACTCTGTCGCTATAGTGCTTCAACGGCGTTTATAAGCCAAAATTGTTCAATTTACCCACAATCATAAATCGTGCGCTACGTGAAATCTGTAAGGCAATACCCCTAATGTTGTTTCAGATTTTACGTAGCGACGCCTAAATATTGAGCGCTAAAATGCGTCAATATATAGCTTGGAAATCTGTATTCCCAGTCTATATTTCACCTGGGGAAATTATGCCTGATGAAGTGTTCGTACTAGAAGACGATCGTAGCAACTGCTTTGATCAAGGGTGCCTGATTTTTCACTCTTTCGAAAAGGAATAGGCGATAGTTTTTGCTACCTTTGTGCTTAAAATTAACGTGGCAGCTAAACTAAATACTTATATTTGTAGTGCTAATTGGGCCTAACTTCTACGAACGTTATTTTTAGTCGCGAACATCAGCAATCACTAATTGAAAACTTTCGAGCACCTAACACTAGCTCTAATCTTATATAGATACGCTTTGCTTAGTTTAATTATATTATTCGAAACGACCTGCATAAGTTTCTTAATCACCGAATAACTATATCGATGAATACGCGAAAATATGGAAAAGCATTCTAGCTGCCCAGCACTTATTAGTAGATTAAAAACCACAGACATCTATTACCAGCATTAGTTTTCACGTAGAGAGCTTAAATACGCATAAAGCATATTAATCCTTTAAAAGAGTTCTGTTGAACGAATAGATTTAAACAGCCCTAAATAATAAATAAAAAAGTGCGCAAATTAAATACACAGTCTCTTAAAGCTTATAAATGGCTCGCAGTTATAGAGCCGACACATGTGAATATCGCTATGGTTATTAATGCTCAAATTCCTAGTAATAATTCTCTTTAAATGCGGCACAAATGAATTACACGTAGAAGGTTAGTTCATTGGGACAGCGTTAAGTTTCGTTCGTTCATATTACTTCTAATTCCATACTCTATTTAACATAATATACATTATGCGTAATTAGGTGTATGGACATTTCGGGCGATAATGTCGCTCTATTCGGCTGCTTTGTTGGCTGTGATTACTTACAGACTTATTTGCGTGGTTGCTGTGTTGGTCCAGTACTTGGCTTTAGGCTTGTGCGTGAACATCTCACTTACGCGAGTACTTTTAATTTTAAACTACTGAGATGTTTTGATTTGGAACGATGAATTGAGTCGTGAAAATAAATCGTGCGCTACGTGAAATCTGGTGCACTACACCTTACAAAATATAATTTAATTCACGTAGCGTTACGTTAAGATTTTTAGTGAATTAGCCTGAGATCCACTATTAATTAAACAATTAGGATTACTTTAAAAGCTAAATTGTTTTCTACTCAGAGTTTGCATGTCTAGAAGTGCTGAATACATAAAAAGAAGACGTAATTAAAAAGCGTCAAACCAATCTCACTAAAGATTTATCGTTTTACCGTGCTTTTCCAAGTACCTAGTTTGTTGTTTTCATATAGCTAATACTAAACAATAAATTCAAAGAATCCCGCGTTAGCTTTGAGTTATAAGCTTAAATACTCGTTTAAGCTCAGTCTTTATAAGTTTGTTCAATTCGCTTTATATCTTCAGCATAGTTTAGTGCTAGTTTTGCGCGCTCATAACTCTGTTTAGCTAATTTGTGCGCTGCATTTTTAAAGTCTTTATCTAGCTCTATGTCGCTGTTATCGAAACAGGCTTTTATAGTGTTAAGAGATTTTTGAATTCGTATCGCCACTTCTATATTAGCTGCACCATCTCTAGCAATGCTTGCATAAGCGTCATCGAATAAATCATCCACACTTATCTTAGGTAAAGAAACCCGATCATACTTGATGTTGCTTTTAGTCTGATTCTGCTTGTTTTCGTTTTTACCAACTTGCTGAGAATTATGGCTAGCGCTAGGCTCGTCATTGTTATTCTTACCACTATGCTCACTTTGCACGGGGGTGTGCCACAGTAACATTAGTCTGGTGATACTACTGATGGCATTTATCGCTGTACCATGGTCGTTAACAGATGGTGACAATGCTCGCGATGCAATCTCAGCTAGAACAATAAACCCAAACCTTGGGTCAGCTTCAAACGATCGCGCTTCGCCTATAGTAAAAGCGCCGACAATCTCATCTTTATTGATACCCTTGTTTGTATACGCCAACGGGCGCTCTGGAGTAACAAATTCACCAGGTAGTAAGGTGACATTGATAAAGCAGTCTTCGCTTTTTGCTAAGGCTTGAAGCTTTGCGATATCAATTAGCTGTATGTACCCTACTTTCTCAGTGAAGATAGCGTAACTCCCCTGCTCTTTTATTTGCTCTTGGGGTACTGCGCCTAAACATGGGCTGTCTATTCTGTTTTTTACCGCCCGTGTAGTGGCAGCTTCCACTTTTAAAAGCGTAGGTCCCACACGGCCTAAACGGGCAACGCTATCTACCCATCGAATAAAAGTTAGAATAACTATCACAAAGGCTAAGCAGGTTAAGCAAAATAAAATGAAAAGACCGGCTTCATTAAAAAAAGCCTGGGTCATTGCAGTAAGCGCTACGGCACTATAAATAAATGCACCAATAAAGACGGATAATGCATTTTGC
Organism: Alteromonas sp. PRIM-21; assembly: GCF_027563165.1. Taxonomy (NCBI): domain Bacteria; kingdom Pseudomonadati; phylum Pseudomonadota; class Gammaproteobacteria; order Alteromonadales; family Alteromonadaceae; genus Alteromonas; species Alteromonas sp. PRIM-21. The sequence continues at coordinate 134,419 of NZ_JADOEK010000003.1, forward strand.
GAGACATCGTCAGAAATAATAAGGCTTAATGAACGAGGCGTAGATGATTGACTTGCTGATGCATAAGCGTTAACCATAGTCCCTGCTGAGAATGTGGCAATAACCATCATGCTAGATGCCATTATTGAAAGCAGTGTTTCTACAGATTCCGGTTTAATTTCAGGGATATGCTCAGCTAGTGAAGTGCCATCGGCCACTTTGGCTAGAAATACGGCAAAAATAGAAAGAAGGCAAAACCCGAGAGGTTTCACCCAAAGCTTTTCTTTTAGGCTATAAACAAGGAATCTGAGTCTATCTACAGTTATTGGGGCTTCCACGTTGCTCTCTTTTTAGTTAACTTTTCACTAATATGTACGAAAGTTATTAGATTTCTGATTTATCTTACTTTTATAAGATGAGAGCAGTACGTAAAAGCTATACGTAAATCTATACGCAAAACTATAAAAACAAAGGCCTATTGCGCGTTTATTTCTAACGATATAGACCTGTACATTAGATAAAGCATGTAAAAAACCATCTCCGGTTCAGGCGCTAAACTGGCGCCTTGACCTTAATTGAAGCGCGAGGTTTAGGCGGGGCGCTTTTTGTACTGCTTTTATAGTTATCCCAAGGCAATACCAAGTAGTGACAGGTGAATAAAACGATAAGCATGGCTGCTAAGGTGCTCAACATCGATAGCTGCTGTAGTCCAACTAGCATAAGTCCCCAACCTATACATACCCATTGTAAGACATATAGTGCGGTAACATTTTTACCCCAAAAGGCAAATAGCGAAACCACATAGGTTGCTTTGAACCTCACTACAAATAAATGAATTGCAAAGATAAATAGCATAACAATGCCAGTCATGAGTAGTACTACACCTGGGCCACTTCGAAGGTTTGTAACGATGTGATAGTCAGGGTTGCTTAAGGTAAGCGCAGCGCCCAATATTGAGCAAACAGCGCCTAGCTTAAGACACCAAGTGAAGTTAATAGCGTCGCAATCATTTTTGCGTTTCAAAAAGCGTCCAAACGCCATTCCCGCAATGGGATAAGCAGCCCAGGGGAAAATAGGAAATATCGCGCCTACTTCTTCGTTTCCAACAAATAACTTCAGTAACTCATTGAAAATAGATAGTGACGTATATTTATCCCAAACCTTGTGCGATAAAAAAGCGATGGCGGTAGCCGCGCATATCCAAATATAGATTTTATTGGTCGCATGTTTCAAGGCGGAACATATTAATAGAGAAATGCCAGCGAACTGGAATACATCTCCTATTAGCAGTTCACTTAAAGGCGTGTGAGGGGCAACGTCCTTATATGTCACTAGGCCTAACTCAATCGACAGCCACATGGGTATTGTTCCGCGCAAAAGGTTGAGTATGTAGCCAAGTGCAAATAGCGACAATGCGCGTTTGATTTCCTCGCGGGGTGTTGACGACGTCGAGAAGCCTACAAAAATTCCCATAATAAAAACAAACATTGATGCTGCAGGCCAACCCAAAGCAAACTTGATGGTATTACCAAATGTGCTGAACCTAACCTCGTCCAAACCATAAAAATCTAGCACATGAATCATTATCATTAGCAACACTGCTAGACCTTTTGCTACGTCAAAAGTCAGTTGTCTATTAACGCTGGGCGTGGCCAAGTTCTTGGGTAAATAGAATAGTGTCATGAGTTTCGCTTTTTATTATTAGTGGTTAGTAACAGTACTGCGCGTCAGTTCACCCTTCTTTAATAAGCTCACACCTAACCAGAGAAGCAGGCAGGAAAAACTCAAACAAATGAAAGACACAGAAAAGAGGTTTTTATAACCAGCGTTGAAATATTGCATTATGGCTTGGCTATGGAAAAGCATGTCAACGAACGTCAAAAGTGCAAGAATGAGCCCGCTAACTAAAACCATAACACTTATCATTTTAAGTCTATTTTTTGTAAAAAATGCGGCGACTACCGAAAGGCCGTAAACTAAGAAGAAAGCAGCTTCGACCATTAATGCCCTGTCATCCAAACTGGCAGCTAACGTTCTTTCGAGCAGGAATGCTGTCGCGGTGGCCGGAATAATACCCGCACAACCTCCTAATGTAAGCGCGGAGATATTACGTTTAAACCGTTGTGAGATACTGCGATTATTCTGAAATTTGTTAAGCCACAACATGTTGCCAACAATTATTAGACCGCATACGGCAAGGCCCAGAATGAAAAAAACAACCCTGACATCAAGGCCCGCAAAGTGGCCAAAATGTAGCGCATAAAGAAAGCGTGTTCCATCGGCAAAAGCGTTTCTCTCACTGGGGTTTAGTTCTGTAGAAAATGCATTTTCACGTACGCGGTAAGTCATATCTATACGCTGTGAGAAGTTTGTTTCATGTTGACCTATGATGCGAATTAACGCGTTATCGTCACCATAATTTGTCAGCCTTAACGAATGAGCCTTTGCGTGTTGCTCTTCTTCCCACGATGCGACCAGTGCGTCTAAGTCAGGCATTTCTCGTTCAATACCAGCGTACGACTCTGTTATTTTTGGGAACCCTGAGTCATTGAGTAGCGCAGTTCTATCGCCATCATAGACAAATAAAAGCGTGACGATTTGTGATATTAAGCCAAGATTAAACATTAAGCCGGTAAGCGCATACATAAATGTATAGGGTAAGCTCATTACCCCTACTACATTGTGCATGTCTGTAAGTTGATAGCGTTGTGTAGCTTTTGAACCTCTATAGTAAAAAAAGTGTGTGATCAGCTTTTTAAATTGAACAATTAATCCGGTGAAAATGACCACAGTGAAGAATAAGGTAATTATTCCAACAATGTGGTCGCCCATTGGCAAATTTAAATCGATATGCAAGCCATAAAAGAAATCGGCTAAGTGGAAACTGTCGATAGGCGCTACAACTTTGCCATTTGCCGGGTCTACATATAGAGAAGTTAGTTCGGTGTGATCTGCTTCATTATGCTTCACTGGAAGATAGAGTTCATACAGTGGCAGCGTGCCAGTGGGAAGTACCACGAACATTCTTTCTTGCGTGTCCACGTCATATTCTGAAAGTGCCGTATCTACTACTTCACTTAACGGTAAATTGTCTGACACTGAACGGAATTCTGTGTGTGGTAAAGTATGGGGTAAGACCGACCACGCCTTTAACTCTGGATAGAACAAAGTAAGGGAGCCAGCCCAAAACACGATAAATAGAGGAATTGAAATGAAGAGCCCTATCCAACCGTGGCCTTCTAACGCAGAACGAATAGTACTGGCTTTCATGCGACAACTCCCATCTTAATCAGCACATTTAGTACAAGTGAAATAAACAGCGCGCTCAAGCATCGAAGTAACGGCTTTCTTATGGTTTCAAAACAGAAAAAATAGGTGATTAATCCAGCCCAAAGCAAAAAGCTGAGTATGTAACCCGCGAGTAATTTGATGTCTACATCAATGGGTAAAAAGTGGTTAATATTTAAAGTAATGCTTACGCTGAGCACTAGACCAATAAAAAATGAAAGCAGTGTTTTACCCCACATAAACCCCTCCGATTAAAGACAGTGCGAAGTTAATCAAGGTGCCGTACGCAATAAGTCTTAATGCGCGATTTTCGTGAGCGCCAACAAGGGTAATTAAGATAAAATTCATCATTATCATAGTGATGATGGAAAACACTACCGCCCAAATGTTGTACTGCTCTTTTAAGAGAAAAGCTGCCACTATCAATGCAGTGACGAACAGAATACTGCTTAAAACCCTCGATATCGTTGGTGCGCCAGTTCTTTGATGTGTAGAAGAAAAGTAAAGTGCTGCGCACCCACCCCATAATGTTTGTAATGCGAGTATATTTGTAATTAAAAACATATAGATTCAAATCCTTTTGCTTATTTCACCATGTTGTTTAAATGGCTACAGCTGTATTGGCCGCCTGACTCATCTTTTGAAGTTTATATCTGTCTTGGCTAAGAACATTTTTACAGTTGTTACCAAACCACTCCAATGACGAATCTATGTTGCGTAGCTGTGGCTTAGCATACAGATATTCGATGAACCCTTGATAATCTACCGCACCATCAAAAATGGGTACCATCCCTTCTCGAGAGCCTGCAGCCGCATAAACATTGTCTGGTGCGAATACGCTCAAATGCTTACTGCTACTTATATTTTTAAAATGAAAATGGTTAATGTATGGAGCCAGTAGTTCGCAAGATGCGATAACATCTGCGCCAGACTCCCACACATGTAACACGTCGTAGTTAAGCTGCAGATTCGCTTTGTTCACTTCCTCAAAAAGCTCGATAGTAGACGCGACAGAGTCGGCATAGGTATTCGGATGTGTTTCTATCACTAAATTAAGGTTATAGTCACTCAGCCAATCACAAACGAGCTTCAGGCGTTCAAAAAGTAAATGCTTCTTGTCGTCGGTTATAACGCTACTCGCTTCATTGCTGGCAAACGTACGAATCTTAGTGGCCCCCCAATGCTTAGCTAAGCGGCAGAGACGATGGACTTTGAAATATAATGTGTCCCTCTCCTCAAAAAGAGGCAAGTAGTCGCTCAGCATCGTGGCTCTCAATGAATAACTTGAAAGCCACTCTTTACCGTATAAAGGCTGATCTTCTAAATTGGTCGCATGCGCTCCCCACAGCTCAATACCTTGGAAGCTATTTGCCACAGACCACTTTGCGATTTCAGCTATTGATATAAGCTGGTGTCTGAACGATATGGTGCATACTGAAAGGTTCATAGGGCAGCCTCCAGTTCACAAGCACTCGTTATACTGGGCTCTGCTTTAGTATGAAGTTGGTGAAACGCCAACCATTCAAAGTACACATCGTTAAGCTTTGACTTTATTTGTTTTTCAGTACTATCTTGTTCATCAAGTAACCTTAAAATTTCTTCGAAAAGCGGTGCAGTCTCTTTGCTTTCTTTCGCCAATTCTGAAAGTTTGATAGCACGGTATTGTATTGCTTTATACGTCGATACAAGTTTTTCTATTTCATCGCACCACAGTTCGAAAGTAACTTCTGGAAACCCAATGTCACGCCAGAAATAAGCGAACCCGTGTTCATATGCATACTTTCTAATGGAAAGAACGGGTATTTGCTTTAAGGCTTCGCCTAGATAAGCCCCCTTGCCGTTAGGGTTGCCACGATGGGCAACGACTATTTTCCTTATGGCATCTGTAAGAACGTTATGCTCGGGTAAAAAAGTTGCTTCAAAGTATTCGGTAATAGTTTCAAGTGACGAAGGCACGATATCATTGCTGTCAAATAGATACCCACCTGCAACATGTGGTGATTTGATGGCATTGATAACATCTGTGCGTTCAACCTCTCCTTCCCACCTAAAGTCTGGATCATACATAAACCAACGTTGCTGGTTGTCTGTTTTCTTCAACATCACATAATGAGGAAACGGGTTCTGGTTAAACTTATTCTCCCGCTCAGGTAGCAAGTACATGTCTAGCATTACCATGATGTTTTGCGAAGCAGTGGCATTGTCGAGTAAGCTTTCTAATTTGGCTATATTCTGTGCCTTAGTTTTCGTGTTGTCATACCAAGGCGTAACCTCTACACCATAAATACGTTTATACCACTGAATAAAAAAGTCGTGACTAACAGACTCATCATGATAGGCAAGTGTATATTCCTTCGTTACGACAACATCAGCATCCCACACTCCGAAGTAAAAAGGTCGGTGGTCGACTTCTGGCGAAGCTTTGATACTTTCACACAAGCAGCTTACAAAACAGTGAACTTTTATATCTTCAAAGGGCACTTCTTGAACGTGGGTATTGTCTTCGTCTTGATTTGCACCTTGATGAGATAAAATAAAACGCGCAAGACTCTCTACCGTTTTCACGTCATCTTGAGATATTGCACTTTCTGGCACTTCAATGTCATAAGACAATTCTAGTTGAATTAGCATTTGCATTAGCAGCACTGAATCTATGTAAAGATCTTCATTCAAGCGGGCTGTGGGTGAAAAATTGCGGGCATGTTGCGATTTCATGTCGTGTGTTAGTACATGCTCAATTGTTGCTATTAAGGTCTCTAAATTCATAAAGGGCTCTAGGCTGTAGCTGCTTGAGTTTCTGTTTGTAATTGATAGCTTTTTGCTATCGCTTTTCTATTTACCTTGCCATTGGGCAAACGGTTAATAGCGTCAACTTGAACGAAATCAAAAGGGACTTGGTAGGTTGCTAAATGCTGATGACACCAGCGTTTTAACGCGGCTTTATCTTCATTGGTATATCGACGAGGCGCACAAAATTGTAGGTACGCCCGATAGCCTGTGCTGTGGTCTTTTACTTTAAATAAAACCGCATCTTTAATGTCGGGATGAGTTAATACAATGTCTTCAACATCTTTGGGGTAAACGTTAAGACCCGAAACAATGATGGTGTCATCTTGGCGCGCAACAAAGCATAGCTGGCTCTTGCTATCAATGGTTTCGAAATAACCGAGGTCGCTGGTATAGATCTCTGGAACTTGACCATCGAGTGGTTGCTTTACCTTTATTACAATTTCACTCGGTGCATTCAAGTTATCACCAGCATTAACGGTAACATGAGGAAGTACTTCACCTATTACATTAGCGCGGTCAAAGGTTTTGCTTATTGCAACACATCCAGCTTCAGAACATCCGTATTGCTGATAAAAATGTTTAATTTTGGATCTGGTTCGCTCAAACACGGGGCCTGACATCAAGGTGCCAGAGGTCATAACAGCGTGAAGCTTACTGTTGTTGGGCCAAAGCATACATATTGTATCTATCATTAATGGTGACGAATACAATAGCGGTTGCTCAAGTTTAAGCAGTGCTTTAAGCAAATGCTTAGGGTTAATACTCGTAAAGACTCTAGGGTGTTTCCCTCGCGCTAATCCAACTAATATCCCGCATATAAGCCCGTATGAGTGAGTAACTGGGCAAGCAATAACCGGTGTCATCGTGTTTGGCGCACTAAAATGTGTAACGTAGGCAGATACCTCTTGGTCAATGCTGCGCCAAGACCGTTTTATACTTTTGGGTTCACCAGTGGTCCCTGAACTCATTTGGATCAACCCCGGCGCTGTGTCAGGCATTTCGTTATGCGGAAATAAAATCACATTGTCGAGTGTTTGGTAAATAAGTGCATAGCACCCGGCTCTATCGGCGTATTTTTTGGCCAATGCTTCTGGAGTACTAGCATGAATAGGCATAACAGTAAGCCCGGTTTCTTTTGCGTAAAAACACAGTGAAAGCCAATCAGTAACGCTTTCAATGCATACAGCAACACTGCCTTTCTGTGCTTTTAGGTAAGGGGTATTCGAAAATACCTTAAATTTTGAGCTTATATCTTGGGCTGAGATGACTTTATCGTCGATACTAAGCATGTGACTCTCCACAAGTATCTTTGAAAAATTTGGCTAATGGGTTTTCAATGGTGTGATGAAACTCTTCATGTGCACTGCTTGCATAGAGTTTTTTCTTTAAAAGGGATTCAGTAATAATGCGAGGTTCAGATAGGCTCATACGATTAATACGGGAATAGTCTGTAACTCCGCTATCGTTGTACGCGCGTAAAGCACGAGCTACTTTCGACCAAAAGAAACCCTCGCTACAATAACTGTGTTTAGAGAAAAGAAAGGACAACTCCGTCAAGTTATAGACAAATACCGTATCTACGAATAGCTCTCGCAATGCGCCGATATCGTCCATCCAGTAATAGTGGTTTGAGGGGGCGTTTACGTACTCAGGGTTTATCTTTTCGAACTCAGGCACAATGCATGCGTTCGCAATAAATTCGGGTACGTACTCTAAACTCTCGTGAAAATCACGTAACACGACTTTCTTCGGTAAACCGTCGTTCAATATTAAAGACATGTTTTGCGCATGTGCTTCTACTGCAATACCGTGATTAACCAATAGGTGCCATACGGGAAGCACTGCAGTATTGATAAGTGCGTCTAACCATTTTTCTACGCCGTGTTTTTCAATCCAATGGGCAACAAATGGTTTGCCGTCTTGTTCAGTACTTGCAAGGATGGCAAACGGTACGGTTTTAGCGTTGGGCTCGTTTAACACGCTAGCGTCACGAAAAATAGCGCTGAGACTCGGTGACAATGCGTTAATCCAACTATCGTTTTCGTTATCAGCTTCGGGATTCTTTAAAGCAATGCCGGCGTATTCTTTTTGAATAGAAAGAACGTTTTGGCTTTGTAGCCACTCATCATTAGAAATTACGTTGGCTAACCAATTAGATATATGGGGTGCTGTACACACTGAGTGAGGCTCGATAGTGCGCAAAGACGACGTGTTCACCACATTAAGTGGTAGCTTTACACTGGCCTTATTTACATTGCTTGTATTAAGCAGGGTTCTTAAAGACGTGCTGGCTTGATAGTCATCTCCAGCTAGCCCAAGAGAGTAAACGTCACTGTCTGCTAAAGGTTGCTCCAGAAGAGGCCTGATTGTTTTGTACTGCCAGGGATGTACGGGTACTAGGCCATAATCTTGGTGATTTCCACCCTGCCGGCGCAAGATGTCAGTCAAATAATTGTAGGTAGAGTGGCCCAGTTCTCTTTTCCAAAAGCTTTGTTCGGCCTCGCCGTTAAAATTTGCACTTAAAAATTCACGCTTTATCGCAAGCCACTGAAGGTTAAACGTTCTGCCGGTTTCAGGGCCGTATTGCTGGTGATCTGCAACACTAAAACCGCTTCTTGATTTAAAACATGGGTGGTACGGGTGCCCTTCTATAAGTGCAGATTCTAGGCGGTTATAACTAAGCGCGCGCCTGCTCGGCATTTGAACCAGGTTCTTTTGATTCCAGCGACAAAGTAATAGCGTGTGTTTTAACTCATCGGCGAGTTTATTTCGCTTTTCTTCAGCATAAGGTAACGAATTAATCAACTTGATAGCGCAGGACAGTGTTAAGGGCACACCATCTCGTTTAATTGAGTTAGGATCTAAACGAACTCTACTGAAATGTGTTGTTTGGCCCTGGGCTGTTATCAGTGTCTTGCCAATATTTAACGTAAACTTTCCGCCTTCAAAACAGTATTCGATTATGTTTTCGTAAAGCAAAGCTTCAAACAACTGGCGAACAACGCGCTTTTCGTTTTCACACATCGCTAGAGCGCTTGCTTCTTGCAATGCAACCTCTGGTGCTTCGGTTTTTTCTAAAATGAGGTTAGCAAGCATTGGCCACTACCTTATCTGCACTTTTTTCTTGAGGTTCGTTAACTTGCAACGAAGTTTCACTGAGCTTCTCAATACCTTTAAATGGGTTATTAACCCATACATACACCGCAAGTTCATCTTGTGCTTCTAGCTCATCAACATCCTCTACCCGAGTAAGAAGGTTGGCTTTAAAAGGAAGCTTTTCTCGCTCTAACACAGAGGAGACGAATGCCGAGCCCAATGAGCCTAAGCTAGGAAGCATGGTTTTTAATCTACAGTGGATTTTGTGTAGTAATGTAGGCTCAAGCGCAAGTTGGTCGCTACCGAGGCGATTAATAACAGCAAATAATTGATTGAAAAAAAGATAGTATGTGAATCGATTAATTATCATCTGTTCACTGTAAAACAGGTCTTTGCAGTGAACGAGTTGAGGCTCCATGGTTTCAAGTATTTGTTGTCTTTCTTTAGACAAATAAAAACCTTGATTATCACGATAATAATAAGCTATCGGGTAACCGTCTGCTATTTCTAATAGTGAGTTTTGTTGATGCGCTTCTAAGGCAATACCACATTGGTCAAAAAGCCTTATTGCCGGCTCGATTGCACAATTCAAATAACGATCAAACCACTTTGTGGCCACCACACTACTATCAATACCCTCTTTTTGTGCTAGTGAATGAATGATATTAGCAAGTCGAGATTGCCCACCGGGAACAAGAGGGTCTTGAACAAGGGCAGCTATAGACTGTGTTCCGCCAAGGCCATCGATTTGATTTGCTTTATTAAAAGGGTTCTTTCTTAATATCAATTCAAACCCGCTTTCTTTCGCATTCCCCGCGTTAAGGGAAACGTATGCTGGGTCATCGATAAATTTAAATTCAGGGTAGAGTTTAGAAAAACCACACCGTTTTAATAAGCGGCAAAGGGTTACCCCAGCCTCTAATTCATGGTGCATATTCTTTCTTAAAGAATTGGTTACCTTCACAGGTATAGATACCTTCACCATATAATCTAACTCTGCGTTATACAGAGTTCTCACTGAAGACGTGGGCGTAAATAAAGGCCCTAACTCTCCTAAGTGAAGCAATTCACCCTCTTCAAGCAATGTTTGTATATGAGCTTGAGCACACAGCCAGTCAGCTTGGAGCGGATGTACCGCCAACAATTTTAAATTCTTACTATGTAGTTCCTCAATAAGCGCTTTGGTCGAAGGATCACCATCGCATAACGCTATATTTTCTAGTATTTCAAAAGCAGACGCTGTCTCTGCACTATTGGAAAAGGTGATGGATTGCTTGGCTGCAAAATAATGCAGTTTGAAATTCCCTTTTAGCTCTGGCGTGAAAAGCTCATGTTGCCAACGGTGCATACCTTGCCTTGATTTTGGCGTTGGATGTAACCAATGGCCAAAAAGGATGGCTTGTTCCGAATCTATAAATTGATTACTTTCGAGGGCGGGATCACCAGCGCGATTTTCTAAATACATCGCCATAATTTGGTGACTTTCTATCGTCCTGGCATAAAGTTCTAAGCTTTGCTCTGCTATTGTGTCTGTTGATTGCTTACCAGATTCGCCCTCACTGTAGATTTCGTCGATAAGCAATAGAATAGCGCTCATGAAGGAAATTTCTTCCCACTGAAGACTATTGGGAAGTTGTTTGTAAACGGAATTGAATACATGTCGCCCTACCGTAGAGCGATAAGACGAGGATACTGAAAGCCGAGTATTGTTTGCGGTTAGATAAATCTCAACAGCATATTTATCATTTTGATGTAGCTGAATGCCTGTTCGAATGGCCCAATCTGCTTTAGTGTGCCAAACCCCCGTATCAATTTCTTTGATATAAGCATTCATAAATGCTTGAAATGACGCGTTATTAGCTTGTTTCTTAGCTACTGAAGTCATGGTTAGACCCTTTTAAGATGAGCAAATTACCGCGACAATTTAGTGAGAATAGTTCTCATTAGCAAAGACTTTTACATTTGTTACATGTGGTTATTTTTTGAGTGTTATTTCTTAGGCATTTATTTTTAAGAGCTTTTTTTAAGGTTTTTTCTTAGGTTTCTCTTTTTAGGCTTCTCTTTTTTGGTTTCTCTTTTTAGAAAATAGGGCTTGCAAACAAAAAAGACGGCGCAGCAGAGTGTCATCCACTCTGCAACGGGGAGTGCTATAAGAAACGAAAAGTCAGGGTTCTTGTTTTCTGATGTTGAAGACGTGAAGTAGGACAATAAAAATAGAAGGCCAACTGGAAACAGTATACTTCTGCTTAATGCAATAACAGCAGATTGAAATGGCCTTTCAATGGCAGTTAAAAAGACACTAAGCAGTACGTTACAGCCGTTAACAAGGAAAAGCGGCCAAATATATAGAATGATGCTATACGCGTAGGTGGAAACTTGATGTTGTGTTGGGGCAAGAAAGAGGCCAATGAAGAAAGGTTTAAACCAAAGCAAACATGCCGTCATCATTAGCCCAACAGTAAATACTGTCGCTAGTGCTATTAACAGGAAAGCATTGACTCTTTTGGGTTGTGAGGCCCCCCGGTTGTAGCTAACAAGTAGATGAAGTGCGTCTGCGATACCATAACTAAGCATGATGCTCAGGAATATAAAGTAATTAACCGCACTGTAGGCCGCTACCCCATCGCTGCCAGTTTTAATAACCAGTAGTGCATTGATGGCTAAGAAAAGTACACCCACTGAAATTTCGTTAGTAAATTCTGAAATACCGTTTTTTAAAACGCTGAATAGCCTGCGCCAGGGTTTATTAAACGTTGAAAGTGTTACGCCTCGGTTTTTATCTGCAAAAAAAGTGGCTAGTACAAAGAGCTGAAGCGTTTGTGCTACGCCTGTCGCATAAGCTGCGCCCTCAATCCCATAACCCCAATGCCCTACAAATAGTGCATCTAACGCTATATTAGTCAATGCACCTACAAGTAATGCAGTGGTAGCAAGTTTCGTGTACCCATCTGCCCGGACAAGGTAGTAGAGCACCATACCTGAGAACTGAAGAATGAATACCCATCTAAGCACGGAAAAATATTGTTTTGTCAGTGGCGCGATGTCAGACGGAACATGAAGTAGCCAAAACAAAGCTGGTTCGGCGACGTAGCTTAATACTGCCAATATTACATTAAGTGTTACGGTAACTATTAATATTTGCGTAAACAAAGCGCTGCCGGAATGGGTGTCACCCTTCCCCATAAAAGTGCCGATAGTAACGCTTCCGCCTATTGCGAGCATTAAGGAGAGCGCTACGAGAAACGTAATGTAGGGTAAAAGTAACGCTACTGCTGCTAATCCTTGAGGGCCGACGTATTGGCCTACAAAGATACCATCAACTAAACTAGCGGTTGTTAATGCAGTAAGGCCAATAAGTGATAAAAACGATTGTTTGAAAAAAGTGCTTAATAAAGGGTTGTTTAAAATTGCAGCTTTTGTAGACAGTGCCATTACTACTTCTCGAACTTGGTTTGACGTCATCCTAAGTTCGTTCAGCGGTCCATTCAATGAAGGTTACATTTGACACATATGTTAATAGTATGTTGCAGGGACATTGTTGCGGGCATACGCAAGTAGAGAACAACGAGAGCTGTTAAAAGGCCTAATTGCCGAGAAAGCAATTAGGCTGATCTTATACCGTGGGTGGTAGCGGAGAACTCGTGCTTTGATATAACAACGGCAAATTAAGAAGCGCTATTATCTGCATTAGCCATAATTTGCCAGTTTAGTTGCCTTCACTAGCTAAAGTTTATCTAACTTTCTTTTTTGTTGAAGAACAGCGCTTTGAGCAGTAGCGCACGTTTTCCCAGTTTTTCTCCCACTTTTTGCGCCATGCAAACGGCCTTTCACAGACCGGGCACATTTTAGTAGGTAAATCAGACTTCTTCATTTTTGGTTAGCTTTGATAAAAATATCGTGGCGTCCTGTTTCATGGTTTCTATATTTTCTTCTTTCATCCGCCCATAGGTCTTATAAATCATAGCCATACGGTGATTGTTACTTAACTTCTCTTTGTGCTTATCAATGAAATGCCAGTAGAGGTAGTTAAAGGGGCAAGCTTTTGGTCCCGTTTTCTTTGAAACCTGATAGCCACAGTTTTTGCAGTAGTTACTCATTTTGTTGATATAGCTACCGCTAGCGACGTAGGGTTTGCTCGCTAAGTTTCCACCATCGCTGTACAAGATCATTCCCGCGACATTGGGCAGCTCAACCCATTCATAAGCATCGGCATAAACAAGCAAATACCACGCTTGTACCTCTTCAGGGCTCAGTTCGGTTAACAGGCTGAAGTTACCAATCACCATCAGCCGCTGTATGTGGTGCGCATACGCGTTTTGTTGGGTCTCTTTTATACATTGGCGCATACAGTTCATATTGGTTTGCGCATCCCAAAAGAACGAAGGCAACGAACGATTGTTATTGAAATAATTGTCGGTTTTCAAATTCGGCATAAAGTGCCAGTAAAAACCTCTCACATATTCACGCCAGCCCAGTATCTGTCGAATGAACCCTTCGGCTGAATTAAGAGGTACTTGGCCAGCATGGTACGCTTGCTCGGCGGCGTGAATGGCTTCTTTGGGGGTTAATAACCCGCAGTTTAGGTAGAACGCGATATGGGAATGATAAAGCCAAGGCTTCCCCTCGACCATGGCGTCTTGATACTGACCGAAATTCGGTAGCCTTTGTTCTATGAAGGTGTTTAAAACGGTAAGGGCGTCTTCCCGCGTGACCGCAAAGTGAAAGTTATCAATATCTCCAAAATGATCGCTGAATTCGTTTTTTACTAGTTCAATTACATTCGAAGTAATGTCGTCAATGTCGAATGTGGTGTGCTTAGGCACTTTGTGAGTTTCAGGCATAGATTCACGATTTTGGGCATCGTAATTCCACTTACCACCAATGGGGTTTTTCCCCTCCATAAGTACGTTGTGCTTCCGGCGCATTTCACGGTAAAAAAACTCCATTCGAAGCTGCTTTTTACCTTCCGCCCAGTCGGTAAACTCTTGGGGTGTGGATAAGAAACGATTGTCTTCGCAAATAGTAACGGGTATGCCAAGCACATTTTCCCACTGCTCTATACTTTTCAACAAGCGGTACTCACCAGGCATGGTCACTTTTACTTCAGCAAAATCCTTTTCGCTTAATGTGTGCTTAACTTGAGCGAGTAAGTCGCCTTTGTTAGCGCTATCGGTGTAGTGAACATAGTTAACGTTATAGTTTTCATTACGCAAACGTTTAGCAAAGTGGCGCATAGCGCTAAATAAAAACGCTATTTTCTTTTTATGGTGCTTTACGTACGTCGCTTCTTCACGAACCTCCGCCATTAGAATGGTATCTTTGCTTTTTACAGCATTGGTAATAGCCGGTAAGGTTTCGGTAAGCTGGTCGCCTAAAACTAAAATAAGTGCTGCCATACCCTACTCTTTTATTTGCTGAAATGCGTCTAAAGCACGCTGCCGTGATGCTTTTAAATCAACGAGTGGCTTGGGATATTCTTTACCAAGTTCAATCCCTGCATCTTTTAGTATTGCACTAGGTGCTTCCCAAGGCTTGTGTATGTACTTATCAGATAGCTTATTCAATTCTGGACAATACTTGCGAACATAGCTGCCTTTTTTATCGAACTTTTCGCCCTGTAATATAGGGTTAAAAATGCGAAAGTATGGCGAAGCGTCGGCACCAGAACCTGCTACCCACTGCCAACCGGCACTGTTACTGGCAAGGTCTGCATCTAACAGTGTATCCCAAAACCACCGCTCACCTTCATGCCAGCTAAGCAGTAAGTTTTTCACCAGAAATGACCCCGCAATCATGCGTACACGGTTGTGCATGTATCCGGTTTGCCATAGTTCTCTCATACCCGCATCGACAATTGGTATTCCGGTTTTTCCTGTTTGCCAAGCTTTAAGCGCCTTAGCATCTGAACGCCAAGGGAACTTATTAAATTTTTCGTTGAAGTTTTTATTTGGCAAAGTTGGAAAATGAAACAGTAAATAGTAGCTAAACTCTCGCCAACCCAATTCGCTCAAATAGGTTTCAATGCTTTTGTCTTCACTATTGCCAAATTTGTCTTTTATTGCGTACCACACTTGGTTTGGCGACACCTCACCAAAGTGCAAATGGGGTGATAAGCGCGATGTGCCGCGAGCTGAAGGGATATCTCGTCCGTCTTTATATTTGCGTGCAGAGTTTTCGATAAAATCTGCTAAATTGTCCGCAGCTCCATCTTCGCCTGGCGACCATTCTTTCGAAATCGTCTCATCCCAATTGATAGTGGGCAGTAAGTTTAGCGATGCTAATTCAATACCTTCATTTTCTACATCTGCATACGTTATGCGTGCTGGTGGCGCTTTAGGATAACGCGGCTCTTCTACTTGCAAACAACCTTTCTTGTAATAAGGAGTAAATACGCGATAAGGCGTGCCGTCCTTTTTGAGCACTTTCATTGGCTCCCATAAAAGACTTCCATTACAGCTGTGCGCTTCGTAATCACTGTCAATGAGAAATTGCTTAATCTCTTTGTCGCGGTTTATCTGCCATGGTTCATAGCACCGGTTCCAAAAGATAGCTTTTGCGTCAAAGGATGTCATTAATGTTGAAATGATATCCTTTGGGTTGCCTTTGAAAATTTGTAGATGTCCATTAAGACGCTGATTCAGAGAAGCTAAAGAATGATGAAGCCACCATTTACTGGCTCCTCCAGGTACTCTTCCGTCAGGGGTTGTATCATCATAAATATAGATGGGGACTATTTTCCCCATATCACAAGCTGCATTTAATGCCGGATTGTCTTTTACGCGTAGGTCTTGTCTGAACCACATGATACTAACAGGAACGGTCACTTTTTTTCCTCAGGCGTTGCGCCAAATTTAAATATTATTCGTATCTAATGTCTTACGTAGTAAAGCGGATTCAAGATCCGTCTAAATATTAAAAATAACGCTTAAAATTAGTATGATAAATCAACGTTCTAACGATAAAACTAAATTTACTGATAAACGAGGCCTATTTTGGTTCCGGCATGATCTGAGACTGCATGATAATGCGGCTATTACAGCGTTGTGTGAACAGGTCAGCCAAGTCACATTCGTCTATATTTTAGATGACAAAAACTTTACGCCTAACGCGTTCGGGCTTAATCCAATGGGCGAGCATAGACGCACATTTTTGCTTGAAACATTGTTAGATTTAAAACGCCAATTAGCAAAGTTTGGACACGATTTACTTGTAGCGAAAGGTAGTGCCGCTCAGTGTCTAGTTGAGCTGTTGAAGTCAGGGCAGTACACTCACCTTGGAGTCAGTCAATATTGTGGTTATGATGAAACCGCAGAATTAAACACAGTAAAACGTTTCTTTGACTCACTAACTATTGTCGAGCGCTCAACGTTTGGTCTTTTTGACGCACAAACATTTCCGTTTAGTATTGAAGAGATGCCCGATGTTTTCAGTCCGTTCCGACGCAAAGTAGAGAAACATTGCAAACCGTTAGCGGTTCATCCTACACCAGAGTCCCTACCTGCCCCCTTCACACCAACATTAGACGCGTCTTTTCTGTTCAGTCTTGACCTCGATTTACCGAAACCGTCTGAATCTTCGTTCGTTGGTGGTGAAACCGCAGCGCTTTCTCACCTAAACACGTATCTATTTCACTGGCATGCTGCCTCATCCTACAAGGAAACACGCAATGCACTTGATACATGGAAAGACAGCACAAAGTTGTCTGCCTGGTTAGCAAATGGTTCACTTTCTGCGCGCGAAGTGATGAGGCAAGTACATAACTTTGAAGAGACCGTTGAAAAAAATGATTCCACTTATTGGATTTATTTCGAGTTGTTGTGGCGAGAATTTTTTCACTGGCTGCAGTGTAAGTATGGCGCTAAATGGTTTCGCTTTAGCGGCATTCAAGGTAAAACTCCTTCCACTTCACATTGCCCTGAGACCTTTGCGCAGTGGTGTGAAGGCAATACTGGTTACCCTATTGTAGACGCGTGTATGCGACAATTAGCAGAGACAGGCTATATGTCGAACCGCGGTAGGCAGCTTGTTGCTAGCTGCTTTGTACACGAACTTCGGCAAGACTGGCGATACGGTGCGGCATGGTTTGAGCATCAGTTAGTTGATCATGATGTGGGAAGTAATTGGGGAAATTGGCTCTACCTTGCCGGCGTGGGAAGCGACCCTCGCGGACATAGGCAATTCAACCTTCAAAAACAGACTGAAATTTACGACCCGGCAGGCGCATTTCGTAATAAATGGCTGTAGTTTTTTAATTGTATGGCGTCAGATAACTTTAAAAAGGCAAACTCAAATAACTCAAAAGAGACAGTCACGATTATATGGTTAAAGCGAGACCTTCGCTTACGTGATCACGAGCCTTTTTATCGCGCTGTTGAGGCAGGAGAAAAGATACTCCCACTATTTTGTTGGGAGCCCTCGCTTATCGCAGACCCGCATATGGACATTCGCCATTGGCGATTTATGCAACAAAGTATAGATGACATTAACAGTCAATTACCCGCTCATGCACGTGTTTTGACCTTGCACTGTGAAGTAATAGATGCACTTGAACTTATTGCTCAAAATTACAACATTGGTGCGGTTAGGAGTTACCAAGAAACCGGCCTTTCGGTTACGCATAACCGCGACATTGACGTTTCTAAATACCTGATAAATAAATCAATTATACTCGCTGAATATCAGTGTGGTGCGGTAATACGTGGTCTGCCTCATAGAGCACAATGGCAGCAAAACTGGGAGCACCATTTCGCAATCCCCACCTTTGATTTTGATATAGAAACGGCTAATTGGGCTAACTTGCGTGAATATTCAGACATTTTAAACGCGTCGAAATCTATTAACGAGATAGCTGAACTTAAACGGTCATCGCTTAACTTACCCAACTACTGTAGCGGTAATATAGACGGTAGCGCACTCAAGAGCGAAATGACTGAAATTGAAGTTACACCTAATATCGCGTTGATGCAGCCTGGTGGCGAAAAGCGTGCTTGGCAGGTTTTGAAGGATTTTTTCAGTTCTCGTGGACAGTATTATCACCAACATATTTCAAAACCTGAGTATGCACGACGCGCATGTTCACGATTAAGCCCTTATCTCGCATGGGGCAACATTTCTATCAAGCAGGTGTATCAAAGCGTTCAGTTGGAAAAACAAGCTAAGAAAGCTTTGCCAACATCACAGCGCAAACAGTGGCGTCGCGCCCTATCCGCTTTAACATCTAGGCTGCACTGGCACTGCCACTTTATTCAAAAATTTGAGAGTGAGGCCAGTATAGAGTGGCGCCCAATGAACCGTGCTTATGTGCACTTCCCTTTTATAGACGGGCCGGAAGCTGAGCGACGTTTCTATCTCTGGACCCTTGGACGTACAGGCTACCCTTTGGTAGACGCCTGCATGCGAGCGCTACGACAGACCGGATATATAAACTTTCGGATGCGGGCAATGGTAACGAGTTTTTTATGCCACCATTTAAACGTGCACTGGCTGAAAGCCGCACATTACCTTGCAACACAGTTTTTAGACTTTGAACCGGGGATCCACTACCCCCAAATACAAATGCAGGCAAGTGTCACTGGTATCCATACCGTAAGGCTGTACAACCCGGCAACACAGTCACAAAAATTAGACCCTGATGGCGTATTTATTAAGAAGTGGGTGCCAGAGCTAGCTAAACTACCTAATGAAGCCGTTCATGCGCCCTACGACCTACCGCCATTAGAAGCGCAAATGCTTGGTTTTGACGTTAAAGAAGATTATGTGCTGCCCATTATTGATATTGCAGAGAATAACCGTATAACAGCGAAACGTTTATGGGACTATCGTGAACGCGATGATGTGGTAAAAGAAGCGCAGCGTATTGTCAGGCGTCATACCATGCAAAATAGTCCAAGCCGAATGTGGCTCAAATCACAAATTGAAAAAACAGCCTAACGGTTATTCTTTCTTAACCACTCATTTAATAGCTTAATTTGACCACACTTGTAGGCCGCATACATTAGCCGCATAGCGTTCGACATAGCTTCACTGTCGGTCCAACCTGTTTTTTCGCGTATTTCGTCATAGCATGCCTTCGCTTCAGGGCTGACATAGCCTCTCACTAGCTTTTTGCCGGCGTCTTTTTGTCTTTCTCTAAAACGACGCTGTTTATCAGCGTTCGCTTTTGCTCTATCTGCTGGGCTTTTTTTGCTGGTTTTTTTTGTTGTTTGTTCTGTCATAGTTTTCACACACAAATACTATATTGTGGAGCGTAGTTTAATCGCTGTTTATAAATTGCACGCATAGGGCGATATTTGTACGGATTAAATTTATAGTTAGTATAGTAGCACGCGTTTTTCTTCAGAAAAATGACTGTTCAGAGTTGTTTGGCGTACAAGTGTTCGCTAAATTAACACCGTCACTTAAATAACAACAATGAGTTGGGAATGTCCGAGAAGAAAAGTAGTTTTAATAAAGAAGATTTATTGGCGTGTAGCCGTGGTGAAATGTTTGGTCCGGGTAACAGCCAGCTACCTGCACCAAATATGCTTATGATGGACCGTGTTGTGTCAATTACTGAAGACGGCGGTGAACATGGCAAAGGCGAGATTATCGCTGAGTTAGATATTAATCCAGATTTATGGTTTTTTGATTGCCACTTTCCAGGCGACCCTGTCATGCCAGGCTGTCTTGGTCTAGACGCAATGTGGCAACTAGTTGGCTTTTTCCTTGGTTGGAGCGGCGGGCCTGGCAAAGGGCGTGCGCTAGGTGTTGGTGAAGTGAAGTTTACCGGTCAAATTTTACCAACAGCAAAAAAAGTTACGTATAAAATAACGATGAAACGCGTAATTAAACGTAAACTTTTCATGGGGATGGCTGATGGTTCGGTTGAGGTCGACGGGCGTGAAATTTATGTCGCGAAAGATTTGAAAGTAGGTCTGTTTCAAGATACATCAAATTTTTAATCGCTGTTTTTAGGCGAAATTGCATTCAAAAGCGCTGCCGCACAAAAAAGCCCCTTTTCAGGGGCTTTCCTTTTTGCATAATCAGTTCATAAAAGAGAAGTGTTATTTAACGCTTAAACCTAAGTGCCTATCCTCTACTGCCTCACGCCATCCACCTAACCACTGTGAACGTGCATCGTTTTGCTGAAATGGACAATTTTCCTTTGAACGACCGCTAATACCAGCTTGATAGCCTTTAGAATGAGCGCGAGTCATTTTATCTCTTTTTTGTCTTTTCATTGATTAGCCTCTTTTGTTTGTTGGACGTACAACAAATCATTTTCTCGAGCGCTCTACATCATATCGGTTGATAGTGCCGGAAAAGTGATTGCGTACACTACTTTGATAGTGCAATTAACAAAATGGTTCAAGAAAAATATAAAATTAAAACGCTTGACAAGCGTTAAATAAATGAAGTTTCGATGAAATTTATATTACATTTTTTATGCATAAATATGTCTGTTTTTACATTTTTTTGGCATAAAAAAAGCCACACGAATGTGGCTTTATTAAACTCATCATAAATTTACATGAGGAGGTTATTTATTTTTAAAACGTCTGCGCACAAAAGCAGCTGCAAACAAACCAAAGAACGCGAGCCAGCCAGTAGATGCGCCACTGCGCTCAAACGGTTGTTCGTCCTCAGGTACTTCACAGTCTTCGATAGAGCCATTAGCTATCGGAGATAGCTTAACTGCAACGACAGAGTCAACCAGTTCCGTTTCACCGCTTGAGTTTATGATGTCGACGCCGGTTACGTATTTACTGTTTATCTTAATACGCGCATTAGCAATAATTTCGTTGTCGTCGTTGATATCAACCGCTTCGATTAATTCGTAAGTGTTGTCACACGAGACTAAATCATTAAGATCCAAAAACTCTTCAGTATCAATGTTATACATAAATGCAGCGGTTTCACGCAGCGTGTCGCTTGTCGCATCGACATCTGCCTTACCCACCACGATATTGTTATTGTTAATTGCGTTCGCAGTAACACCGGCACTAACGAAAAAGCCATCAGGGTATTTTTGTTCTTGAGTATCTAAGTTGTAAACAAAAAGGCGAGAACGAGCGATATCGCTTTGTGAGCGAAGCACAGCACCAGTTACCCAGTTTTCATCGTTTATAGCAATTGCTTGGCTGATAAGGTTTTCTTCGCGAGGAAGAAGTTCAATAGTCTCGCCGTCTCTGAATACAGTTGCAACGCGCTCACTTTCAGTTAAGCCAGATTGGTTAGGTCGGGTGATCGTAACGCGATCGCCAGTTAGCCCTTCACCCACCGCAATACCTTGATCATTAATATCATAAGCGTAAGTAAAGTAGTGTGCTGTATCGTCTTCATCCGGCTCGAACAGTAATGGATAAGTATCAGTGCTAATCACGTCTCCATTAACGTCAACTTGCCATATGGTGGCGTTAACTTCTGACAACAAAACGAAGCCAGGCAGGTAGTTCGTAGAAGTATTCAAGAAATAACTAGAAATGCGTGGTACTGCAAAGTCACCATTGTAAATGGTGAAAAGACAACGCCCTTCGGACTGATCGCCACGTAACTCATCGTCAG
Organism: Alteromonas sp. PRIM-21; assembly: GCF_027563165.1. NCBI lineage: Bacteria > Pseudomonadati > Pseudomonadota > Gammaproteobacteria > Alteromonadales > Alteromonadaceae > Alteromonas > Alteromonas sp. PRIM-21. The sequence goes on from NZ_JADOEK010000003.1 coordinate 156,115, forward strand.
CACAAGTTTCAATAGCTTCATCTACCTGGTCTTGAAAACTGACCGTACTGAAGCCTGCTACTTGTAAGTTTGCATTTATTGCACGGGCCGAAGAAAAGCCGCCTGCTGTTGTGTCTACAGCTGGTAGTGCTTTAGACACACCAGATGCTTGAATAAAACCTTGCTGCGCCGATTCTGCATAAGTGTAATTAATGGTATCGCCATCTTCATCTTCGTATGGGTCTAAAACAACTAAACCAGAAGAATCACCTACTACAAAGTTACCGTTTAAGCTGTCTCTACCTATCGCTTCTACCGAGCGGGTGTAATCATCAAATTTTTCAGTCACTTCGTCCAAGCCTGGTACCAAAGAAGTATCTTGGGTGTCAGTTAAGAAGGTTCTGAAAGGCGCAAGTTTCTGACCTGTGGTCGCAGTACTAGACGAGAGTAGATAGTTAACAATTGTCGTGTAATCTGAATCAGTAAACACACCTTGGCGCGCATCATCCTCGTTTTCTAAATCTTCGCCGTTAACATCGAAGAAAGTGGTATCTTCTTCTAACTGCTCCACATCTACTGGTGGGTTATATTCAAGCTGCACAACAGACAGCATTTTGCCTGAGTTGTCGATTGAACGAGCAAAATTGTTTCTAGCGGTATCCTGTAAAGGAAGAGGCGTCACTGAATAGGTCGCGGCAAATGCCGAAACACTTCCTGTTGCCAACAGAACGGCGGCGGCAAGCTGAGTTCGTTTCATTTAAAATCCTATTTACTGCTGATTATCTTCCAGCATACTTTCTAGTTCATCCCAGCGCGCATATTTCTGGGAAAGTAATTCTTCTTTATCTGCCAATTCGGCTAACGCCTTGGCAGTAACGTCACTGTCTTGTTTGAAAAAGTCTGGATCGTTGACTTTTTCTTGCATAGCCTCAAGTTCTTCCTCAAGTGTTTCTAGTTCTTTCGGTAAGGACTCAAGTTCACGCTGGTCTTTGTATGATAGCTTTTTCGTCTTACGGGGAGAAGACTTAGCACTAGGACTGTCTGAAGCTGAATTAGTTTCATTCTTTACCTTGGCTTTCTCTTCCTTTTCGATTTGCTGACGTTTTTCCTGTTGCTCTTTATACCAGTTTTCTACGTCAGTGAAACCCCCAATAAATTCGCGAAGCAGGCCATTACCTTCGAAAACTACGCTGCTGTTGGCAACGTTATCCACAAATTCCCTGTCGTGGCTTACTAAAAGTACGGTACCGGTATACTCGTTAAGTAAGGTTTCAAGCATTTCTAAGGTTTCAACGTCTAAGTCGTTGGTTGGCTCATCGAGAACCAAAACGTTGCTTGGTTTTAGCATGAGTTTGGCAAGCATTAGGCGGTTTTTCTCACCACCTGATAGTGACTTCACCGGCGCATTTACACGCTCTGGCGTAAATAAGTAGTCTTGCAAATAACTTATCACGTGGCGCGGGTGGCCGTTTACCATAAGGTCGCGCTTACCATCGCCTACGGCATCAATTACAGTTTGCTCTAAATCTAAACCGTGGCGATGCTGGTCGAAATACGCGACTTCTAAATTCGTACCCTGCCTACAATAACCGGTATCCGGCTGTATTTGACCTAACAGCAACTTAATAAGTGTACTTTTACCGCACCCATTAGCCCCAATTAATGCTAGTTTATCTCCGCGCAGTACATTTAGGTTTAAGCCTTTAATGATTGGCTTTCCTTCAATGCTATAGCTTAAGTCTTTTACCTCAAACACCATTTTACCAGAGCGTGCGCCCTGGTGTTGGTTAACCACGGCATTGCCCTGCACCGCTCGGCGCGCTTTGCGCTCTTCACGGAGCTTTTTAAGTGCTCTTACTCGACCCTCGTTTCGGGTACGGCGAGCTTTAATGCCTTGTCGAATCCACACTTCTTCTTGCGCTAGCTTTTTATCGAATTCAGCGTTTTGCGACGCCTCAACGTCTAAATCGTGCTGTTTTTTCTCAAGATAGGTTTCGTAGTTACCTGGGTAACTGGTAACAGAACCGCGGTCTAGGTCTATAATACGTGTTGCCATGGCGCGAATAAAGGCACGGTCGTGGCTTACGAACACAATAGCACCCTGATAATTGCTCAAGCTCGATTCAAGCCAGCGGATCATCTCAATATCAAGGTGGTTAGTGGGTTCGTCTAACAGTAATAAATCTGGTTGGCGCACTAACGCACGGGCTAAAGCGGCTTTTCTTCGCCAGCCTCCAGATAATGTTGATAACGAAATTTCAGGGTCAAGCTTAAGCATGGTAAGCGTTTGCTCAATCTGCTGCTCGAACTGCCAGGCGTCTCTGGCCTCTAATTGCTCTTGTAAGCGCTGCAGCTTATTTAAGTTAGCTTCACTTGGGTCTTCACCCACAATGCGGGTTTGATGAAAATACGCTTTCAGCGTTTCGCCCACATCAGATAAGCCTTCGGCAACGTAATCGAACAATGTTACGTCTGTCGTTTGTGGCGGATCCTGCTCTAAACGTGCAATTACGGTATTATTTTCAATGATACGCTGGCCATCGTCGGCAATAATATCGCCTGCGATAACTTTCATAAGGGTGGATTTACCGCTTCCGTTGCGCCCAACTAAACATACGCGTTCTTTAGGTTGAACAACCAGCTCAACGCCGTCTAAAAGCGGCGGATTTCCATAAATAACAGTGATGTTTTTTAACTGCAAAATGCTCACTGAAGAAACTCCTCTAAATCGGCGGCACTAAAAGGCCATCCAATTTCTTTTTCATTATCGGCCCGCTTCAAAACTGGAATACGAGCGCCATACAAGTGATAAAGCTCGGTACTTGTACGAATATTGACTTTCTCAATAACAAGCGATGAAAACATAGACGTTTGCTGCAGTTCAACATCGGCTAAATCACAAAGACCACATTGAGGGCCCGTGTAGAAGATTATTTTCATGAACGTAGAATCCAGCACTGATGTATTTTCCCTTTACGGGCAAAATCTTCGGGTATGGTTTCGTGGGTGATATTTTCAATGTCCAAGCCAAGGTCGCTGATGGCTGACTTGTCTAACTTAAAACCACGTTTGTTGTTAGAAAAAATGATGGTTCCCTGCTCTTTTAAGCAGGCTTTAGCGTCGGTGAGCATTTTTACATGGTCGCGCTGAACGTCCCACGTGTTCTGCATTCGCTTTGAATTTGAAAATGACGGCGGGTCGATAAATATTAGGTCATATTTACCTTTGTGCGTACCTAGCCATGTGGTGCAATCGGCTTGAATAAAGGCATGGGGACCACTTAGTTTATTAAGCGCTATATTTTTCTTCGCCCATTCCAAGTAGGTATTCGACATATCTACTGTGGTTACAGATTTGGCGCCGCCCATAGCTGCAAATACAGATACGCTGCCCGTGTAAGAAAACAAATTCAACACGTCTTTGTCTTTAGACAAAGTTTTTACTTTTTGACGGGTATTACGGTGGTCTAAGAAAAGACCCGTGTCCAAGTAATCAGTCAGGTTTACCAAAAAGCGAGCGTCATTTTCGAACACTTCCATCATTTCGCCAGACTGATTAATTTTTTCGTATTGCTTAGTGCCTTTTTGCTGGCTACGCACTTTGAGTGCAATGTGCTTAGGTGAGACCCCGGTAACAGCAGGTAAATGCAATAACACCTCTTGCAGGCGTTTACGGGCTTTATCTTCTGATACAGTCTTTGGTGGCGCGTACTCTTGAACGACCAGCCAATCGCCATACCTATCGACCGCTACGTTGTAATCGGGTAAATCAGCGTCGTAAATACGGTAGCAGTTCGTGTTTGCACTTTTGAGCCAGCCTTTCATGCGCTTGAGGTTTTTCTTCAAACGATTGGCAAACTCATGATTGCCGGCGTCTTCACTAAACTGAACCGTGTTTTGTTCATCAAGCACATAGTTAGCTAAACGGCACTCTAATTTACCATTGTTCATGGCGTAGTCTTTAGTGGCGCGAAGCTTTAATACACGTAGTAAGTCACGGTTACTACTTAAAAGCGACACGTGCCAGCCTTTCCATGCTTCTTTAAAGCGCTTACCCCAATCGCTAAATAGCGGGATTAGAGAAGTAAGTTCACCTAAACGCTCTCCATATGGCGGGTTAGAGACCACGTAGCCAGGAGTACTAACTGGCGGCGATGACTTGGTAGCATCTTGCTGAGAAAACGAAATATCGTTAAACACGCCAGCAAAGTCAGCGTTAGATTTTGCAATTGCCACCATTTTACGACTGAAGTCGCCCGCATAAATACCGCCGCAACTTGGCTTTTGAACAGAAATGGCATGCTCAACTAAATCATCCCAAACCTTAGCTTCATGGCCAAGCCATTTAGTAAAGCCCCAGTATGAACGCTTTATACCCGGTGCGATATTTCGGGCAATGTAGGCAGCTTCTATTGCAATAGTGCCTGAGCCACACATTAAATCTACCAAAGGCGCCTCGGTATTCTCGGTCCAGCCGCTGCGCATTAACATTGCGCTTGCGATATGCTCTTTAAGTGGCGCGTCACCCGTTTCTTGTCGGTATGCACGCTGGTGTAAGCTGGCGCCAGCTAAGTCGATGCCTAAAATTACATTGTCGCGGTGCAGTCTGGCATACACAGAGATATCAGGGCTTTTGCGCTCTACTGACGGGCGAGGTAAACCTTGTTCTACGAATGAATCTACGATGGCGTCCTTAACACGAACAGCGCCAAACTGGGTGTTTTTGATAGCAAAGTTAGTTCCGATAAACTGTACAGATAATGTATGACGCGAATCCATCTGCATTTGCCAGTCAATGCCCATCGCCGTGTTATAAAGCGCATCTGCGTCGCCTGCTTTACCGGAGGCTAGCACCCAAATTACGCGATTAGCTAAGCGTGACCATAGGCAAAGTTTATAAGCGTCTTCTTTTGACCCTTCAAACTGAATAGTACCAGGCCCCTGTTTAATTTGTGCATCAGGGCAAAGGCTTAGCACCTCTTGTTTCAATAGTTCGTCAAGACCGCGACTGGTCGTAACCAGAATAGTATTCATTCATGTACCTGTTTTTGATGTACGCGCTTACCGTAAAGCACGTACACGAGAGATTGGTTTCGGGTGTACTTTATATCGACTGTATTATAACGCGTTTACGATGCGTTTAACGAGAGATGGGCCTTGATAAATAAAGGCCGAGTAGACTTGCACTAATGATGCGCCAGCATCTAAGCGCGCTTGCGCCGCTTCAGGAGAGTCGATGCCCCCTACGCCGATAATAGGTATAGCGCGGTCAAGTGCCTTATTTAGTTTACGGGTTACTTCTAAACTCATATTGGTCATAACAGAGCCGCTTAGGCCACCCATTTCATCAGCGTGCGCTAGTCCAGCAACTGAGTCCCGTGACAGCGTTGTATTTGTTGCAATGACGCCATCCATTTTGCTATTGATTAGCGATGCTGCAATACTTTCGATTTCAACATCACTTAAATCTGGCGCTATCTTAATAAATAACGGCACGTACTTTCCGTGGGTTTGCGTGAGCGTTTCTTGCGCAGCTTTCAAACCTACTAACAGCTTATCAAGTGCTTCACCGTACTGCAGGTTTCTAAGCCCTGGCGTGTTAGGCGATGAAATATTGATAGTGACATAGCTGGCGTAAGGGTAAACCTTATTTAAGCAAATCAGATAATCATCGAGTGCGTTTGCTTCTTCGGTGTCTTTGTTTTTGCCAATGTTAATGCCTATTGGCCCTTTAAACTGGGCTTTTTTTACTTGCTCAACAAGGTGATCAACACCTTTATTGTTGAATCCCATGCGATTAATAATGGCGTGTTTTTCAGGAATTCTAAATAAGCGAGGTTTAGGGTTCCCCGGTTGCGGACGCGGCGTTACCGTACCAATTTCTACAAAGCCAAAGCCCATGCTTGAAAACGCATCAATACAGTCACCATTCTTATCGAGACCTGCGGCTAACCCTACCGGATTATCAAACGTCATGCCGGCAACAGTGATGGGCTTTTTAAGCGTTGGTGTGCTGTACATCCATTTCAGCGGTGTATGTTGTGTCTTGTTTAACCAGTTAATGGTGAAATCGTGACTTTTTTCAGGTTCACACTGAAGTAAGAATTTTTGCACTAGAGATTGCATGGTTGTGTTTAACGCTCGCTTATTAAGGGTCTGTTGGTCGTTACTACGCCTCGCGTTTACAGATCATCTGCTGACTAAAAACGCTGTAAGGCTAGTTAATAATAACCAATCGGCCAATAAAAAGCCCTGATAAACAGGGCTTAAATCATTAAGGTGCGTGTATTCTAATGGTTAGACTTCACGCTTAAAAGCATCAATTCGCGTAAAGCGACAGAAAATTTCGCAAATTCGTGCGTTGTGCTGGTCTTAAACTCTGACATCATGTGATACCAACGTTTAAGAAGCGCCTGATTACTTTCAATCCACTCATCTAGAATTTGGTCAGCGTTGCTCACATCTTCGCGAGAGGCTAACAGGTTTGCTGTGATTGAGCGCTGCTGCCAATCAAGTTCCTCACGATATGAAGCGCGAGCCAATGCCTGCCAGTGGTTGCTTACCGCCTGATTGTTGATCTGGTCTAAGAACCAGTGAAGTTCTAGACGTGACCCCAATTGGTAGTAAAGCTTGGCGACAACATCAGTATCATGCTTATCGGCTTCTACAATTTGTGCCAAGTCAAAGCTTGAGAACATGTTTGAGAAACTCGCTACTTGATAAGCAATATCCTGAGGCACGCCCTCATCAATATATTTCTGCGTTGCTGCTTCTAATTGGGCATATTCACTTTCAACCAAATAATGCTGTAAGTTTTTCGACAATATATCAAACGTGCCGCGATAGCTCGCAATGGCCTCTTCAATAGACTGCGCTTTATTGCCATGGCGAATGTACCAACGGGCGGCACGACGCATAATTCTGCGCGCTTCATCAAGCATTTTAAGCTGAAGTGTTGCAGGAATAACGTTGTCTAATTCTTCAATGCGCTCCCACAGCGTATCCATGTTGAAGATGCCGTGCACAATCGCGTAGGCATCTGCAATTTCGTTAACGCTTGCACCAGTTTCTTCCTGCATTCTGAATACGAAGTTAAGCCCCATATCGTTAACCATATTATTGGTTAATTTAGTGGCGATAATTTCGCTTCTAAGCGGGTGCTGCTGCATGTGCGATGCAAACTTTTCGCGAAGTACCTTCGGGAAAGCTTCAACTAATAGCTTACCGTGGTAAGGATTGTCAGTAATTTCTGGAATATTAAGCGCATCTTTAAGCACCATTTTACCGTAGGCAATTAACACGCTAAGTTCAGGGCGAGTTAGGCCTTGGTCGGTTGCTACGCGATCGGAGATCTCGTCATCGCTCGGTATGAACTCTAACTCACGATTTAATTGCCCTTCTCGTTCTAGGCCGTGAATAAAGCGGAGCTGCTCTTTAAGTTGCTTCACACCCGCTAACTCAGTAATAGAGATTGACTGGGTTTGACGGTAACAGTCTTTCAATACAATTGTGCTAACGTCGTCAGTCATATCGTACAGCAACTTATTACGTTGCTTAAGCGTTAGCTCGCCATCGTTGACCAAGCTGTTAAGCAAAATCTTAATGTTAACTTCGTTATCAGAACAATCTACACCACCAACGTTATCGATAAAGTCAGTGTTAACGCGCCCTCCGTTTGAAGCGTATTCAATACGTCCGAGCTGAGTTAAGCCTAAGTTGCCGCCCTCGCCCACAATTTTTGCTTGAACGTCTTGGCCATTAACGCGCAAGTCATCGTTGGCACGGTCGCCTACTTCAGAGTGAGATTCTTTCTTACTCTTGATATAAGTACCGATGCCGCCATTCCATAGTAAATCAACCGGCATTTTAAGAATGTTGTGAATAAGCTCGTTAGGCGTCATTGTTAATTGGCGCGTTCCTAACCACTTTTTCATCTCAGGTGTCAGCTTGATTGACTTAGAGGCACGGCTGAATACGCCACCACCTTTAGAAATCAGTTTGCTATCGTAGTCTTCCCAGCTAAGGCTTGGGTTTTCAAATAAACGTTGGCGCTCTTTGTAACTTGCTGCCGCATCTGGGCTTGGGTCGAAGAAAATATGTAAATGGTTAAATGCCGCAATTAAGCGCGTGTGCTTTGACAGCAACATGCCGTTACCAAATACATCACCTGCCATATCGCCCACGCCCACAGCGGTGAAATCGGTAGTCTGACAGTCAATGCCAATTTCTCTGAAATGACGTTTCACAGACTCCCAGCCGCCCCGTGCAGTGATGCCCATTTTTTTATGGTCGTAGCCAATGCTTCCGCCAGAGGCAAATGCATCGCCCAGCCAGAAACCAAACTCTTCCGCAATACCGTTTGCGATATCAGAGAATGTGGCAGTGCCTTTATCTGCAGCAACAACCAAATACGGGTCGTCATCATCAAGGCGAACTACATCTTTCGGCGGTACTATTTCACCATTTACAATGTTGTCAGTAATATCTAACAAGCTGGTGATGAAAGTCCGGTAGCAGGCTTGGCCTTCAGCCTGAATAGCTGCGCGACCTTCGCCTACAGGTAGGTTCTTACAAACAAACCCGCCTTTCGCACCCACAGGAACAATAACCGTATTTTTAACCTGCTGCGCTTTTACAAGACCTAGTACTTCGGTTCTGAAATCTTCTTGACGGTCAGACCAGCGCAGACCACCGCGGGCCACTTTACCGCCGCGAAGGTGTACCCCTTCCACCCGTGGGCTGTATACAAAGATTTCAAACTTAGGCAACGGAAGCGGCATTTCTGGAATAAGCTCTGGCATCATCTTAAATGACACGTAAGACTTTTCGATGCCTGCATCGTCTGGCTGATAGAAGTTGGTTCGTAGAGTTGCCGACATCATATCCAAATAACGACGGATAATACGGTCGTCATCAAGGTTACTTACATTGTCTAGCTGTTCCTTGATAGTTTCTAGTATTGCGTCTTCTTTTTTCTGATTACGCTTTTTCTTGGGGTCAAAGCGTTGGTCAAAGAAGTCTACCAGTAAACGGGCAATATCTGGATAGTTAGAAAGGGTATTTGCAATATAGTCACGGCTAAATGAGCTGCCAGTTTGACGCATATATTTAGCGTAGGCACGCAGAACCGTCACCTTTCGCCCCGTCATATTCGCACCTAGAATAAGGCGATTAAATGCGTCATCTTCAAGCGTTTTATACCACACCTTCGCAAAAGCGTCCTGGAAAAGGGTTTGCGCCGTTTCCATATCAAAGTGCTGGCCGCTTTTGTGCAGCATGGTGAAGTCCATTACCCAATTTCGTTCACCTTCGGAACACGTAATTTTATATGGGCTTTCGTCGATTACGCGTAACCCAAAGTTCTCCAGCATGGGGAGTACGTCAGACAAGTGAATGGGCTCTGCACGGTGGAAAAGCTTAAGCTTAACCACTTGGCTTTCAGCGTCTTCTTCTTGTGGGCGGTAGAACAACATATCTAAAGTGTGATTATCGTCAAGCATCTCTAGCTTGCCGATATCTACCAGCGCTGCTGATGGAAGGTTATGCTCCATATAGCTACGAGAAAACGCATTGTTGTATTTGCGCTCAAGCGCCTTGCCAGATGCTTCGCCGTGAGCCGCTGAAATTGCTGACGCTAGTCTGTCGTTCCAGGTTTTGGTCAACTCAATAATGTTTTGCTCTATTTCCTTCACATCGAATTCCGCGTTGTTGTCGTTGACTCTAGCAATGTAATGCGTACGGGCATATACAGACTCTGAAAAGAAGGTGGTAAATTCGACTTCTTCAGTGGCGCCTAATGACGCTTTAAGTAGCTCTTGAGTCTCTTTACGCAACTGAGTGTTATAGCGCTCTCTTGGTACGAATACCATGCAAGAGAAGAAGCGGCCAAATGTATCTTTGCGAATAAACAAGCGAGATATACCACGCTCTTGCATTTGAAAAATGCCCATCACAATTTGTGCAAGTTCTTCTGCTGGTGTTTGCAGTAACTCATCACGTGGATAGGTTTCTATAATGTTCGCAAAAGCTTTGTATGCGTGTGTGCCTGGCTCAAAGCCGGATAATTCACAAATTCGCTTAATCTTCTCCCGTAAAATGGGTAGCTGGGTTACGCTGTTGTTATAAAACGATGCTGAATAAAGTCCTAGAAAGCGATGCTCACCTACGACCTGCCCGTCTTTGTTAAATACCTTCACGCCCACATAGTCCATATAGGCTGGCCGGTGCACGCGAGCACGAGAATTTGTTTTGGTTAGTATCAACGGGTTTTTGCTTAACGCTTCAGCTCTTGCTGATGCAGGCAGTCTTGATAACAGACGTTCGCGGTCATTTATCGAGTTTTTAAGAAGACCTAAGCTGGTGTCGTTTTTCGGTATCCATCTATGATCGCCTTCAATTGCTTTAACTTCATAATAGCGATATCCCATCATGGTAAAGTTATGGTCACCCAACCACTCAAGGTATGCCTTAGTCTGTTTTTTTGCATCTGCGGAAACAGGCCAATTGTATTTCGCGTTATTCTTGATAACGTCCTGTAAAGTGCTGGTCATGCCCTGCCAGTCTTCAACAGCTAAAGAAACTTCATCAACTACCGAGTAAAGCTCTTTAGTTAAAGCATCAATATCTTTTTTCGACGTCTGTCTATCGATTTCAATGAAAATGACAGTCTCTTTTTTAGCACCTTCTATGGTTTGACCTGGTTCTGCAAAGGTTTCGACTTTGTTCGATTTGTCGCGTTTAACGCCAATAGGGCTATGAAGAAATAAATGCGCGGTAATGTTCAACCGGTTCAGTAGCATACGCACAGAGTCAACTAAGAACGGCATGTCTGACACAATAATCTCTACTATTGTGTGACTTGAGTGCCAACCGTGTTTAGCTATTTCTGGGTTAAAAACACGAACATAAGGAGAAGCGTATTCAAATTTTGCTAAACCATTCCATAAACTAAGTGTTGCGCCATACAGGTCGCTGTCGTTGCGATTTTCTAGGTCGTCGCTTGATATGTTTTTATACAACAGACGTCCGAATTGCTGCACAAGAGACTTCTGCTTGGTATCTACTTTTTTATCAATAAGTGCAAATACATTGTCTAGCAGTACTGAGTGTCGCTGTGAGGTGACTGTCATTTGTTAACCTTTTTTGAATGTCGTAATACCAATTGAACTTGGTATAAGTGCCGAGTACCTAACTATTTTCTCTAATAAATGACGCTAATGAAAGCCCATTTTTAACCTTATATTAACAGCATAGATAACTATGCAGAAAACACCCAAAAAAAAGGGCCTAAAGGCCCTTTTTTATGCGTAGCTATGCAAAAATAATTTATGCATCAGGGTCGTTCTTATTCCACCACAGGAACCTAGCCAAGGCGGGCAGTACAATTATTGCCCCAAGCATGTTCACAACGAACATAAATGTTAGCAAAATACCCATATCCATTTGGAACTTAAGTGAAGAGAATACCCAGGTACTTACGCCTATAGCTAGCGTTATGCCGGTAAACAACACTGCACTTCCGCGCTCTTTCAAAGCTGCGAAATAAGCTTCTTGGACGGTAGCACCTTTCTTCAGCATTAAGCTTTTGGTAGAAAGAATATAAATACCATAGTCCACTCCGATTCCCACGCCAAGTGCGATAACTGGTAATGTAGAAACGGTGAGGCCAATTTGAAGGTATGTCATTAGCGCTTGAGCCAACACAGACACTACATATAGCGGTATTACGACGACTAACGTGGCACGTATTGACCGGAAGCTAATTAAGCAGAGCGCGATAACAGCTCCAAATACATAAAGCATCATTGGATCTTGCGCCGCGCTCACTGCTTCATTAGTTGCAGCCATTACGCCGACAGGGCCAGAAGCAAGGCTAAACTTCATATCGTCAGTTTGGTACGCATCACGGTACGACTTAACTGCATCAACAACGCGAGAGATGGTTTCCGCTTTATGGTCTTCCATAAAGAGGATAATTGGCATAACAGAGCAATCACCGTTAAGTAAACCCGATGATGTTGGCACGCGAGAAATAGCCTGTACTAACGTCTGCTGATTACGAGGTAGTACCTGCCATTTTACGTTCCCTTCGTTGTAACCGGCATTTACAATTTTGGCGACTGACGCAAGTGACACCGCAGACTGCACGCCCTGAACGTTTTCCATTTTCCACTGGAAGTCATCCATGGCTTTCATCACACTGTGCGAGGTACAAGCTTCCGGGGTCGTCTCTACAAGTATAGAGATATAATCCACCGTTACTTCGTATTTGTCAGTGATCAAAAAAGTGTCTTCATTGTAGCGAGAAGTTTCATGTAGCGCTGGCGCACCGGCGTGTAAGTCCCCTATTTTCATATTCTGCGCTTGGAAATGACCGAGCACGAATAAAATAGCGGTGACAATTAAAATAAACGCAGCTGGCTTTTTACGTGAACACGCTGCGATTACTTCCCAGAATTTAGAATTTGCGTTTTCTTTACCAGCAAATTTCTCTACATACTTCTGGTCTAGCTTCAAGAAACTCATAAGGACAGGAAGTAATAAAAGATTGGTAAGGATAATTACCGCAACACCCATACTTGCTGTTATGGCTAGCTCGCGAATGATACCAATATCAATAACCAGTAGCGTCATGAAGCCTACAGTATCAGATAGCAAGGCGATTCCGCCAGGTACTAGAAGGTTTCTAAATGCCGCCATTGAAGCTCGTTTCGCGCCAATACCCGTCACCGCTTGCTTTTCTACCGCGTTAATCATTTGAACGCCGTGGCTTACACCGATAGCGAATACAAGGAACGGCACTAAAATTGACATAGGGTCCATGCCGAAACCAATGGAAGTCAAAAGCCCAAGCTGCCAGATAACGGCGATAATTGAACATACCAATGGCAACACGGTAAGCATGAGGCTTCGTGAAAAGAAGTACACCATAACGGCTGTAATCGCGATAGCAATAGCGAAAAACAGTAGTACATCTTTAGCGCCATCGGCTACGTCGCCAATCATTTTCGCAAATCCAATAATATGGATTGAGGTATTTTCGTTTTCGTACTGACCGCGCAGTTGTTCTTCAAGCTCTGCAGCTAACGCAAGGGTATCAAGGGGCTCGCCAGTTTGAGGGTCAATGTCCAGCAACTGTGCAGTTACCATTGCGCAACTGTAGTCACTCGAAACTTGTCTACCAACGATGTTCGCTTTTTCCACGTTCGCAGCCACAAGCTCCAGAGCCTCTGGCCTTGATGAGTCGAAGTCTGCTGGTATGACAGGGCCGCCCGCGAAACCACCTTCTACGATTTCAGTGAAGCGTGTAGAGGGAGAGAAAAGTGAAATTACTAACGAACGGTTTACGCCATTAATGAAGAAAAGCTGGTCGTGAACGTTCTTTAACGTATCGAAAAAATTTTTATTATAAATATTATCGTTTTTATCACATACTGAAACTAGGATGTTGTTGGCCCCACCAAAATCTTGGCGGTGCTCAATATACGTTTTCATGTACTCGTGATTAAGCGGAATATTCTTTTCGAAACCTGCGTCTAGACGCATCTGTGAGGCTTGGTAACCTAGAAAAACCGTTGCAATGGCAAACAGTGCCACCACAACTTTGCGGTTACCAAACACTAATTTTTCAAGAAAATGGGTCATTGTTTTTATACTGCCCTATTTTAAATTCAACGTTTTAATGCCATTTGCAGTAACAGCAATGCTGGTACCGTTAAACTCGGTGGCGTTTAAAATCGCCGCTTTATCTTTTATTTGTGACACGGAAATGCCGTCATCACTTTGGCAATTAGATGGATTAGCATAAGGGTCTCGCGTACTGGTAGGAAGCGGACGTTGTGCACTTACCATCATGCCGTTGTTACCCAAAGCATAAACCTGTGATTCTGATTCAATTAAGATTGAATTAAGTGTGCTCGTTGAACAGGTTTGTACATATTCCCATTCCCCTTGATCTCTGTTTACGAAAATATTCCCACGAAGACCTACTGCAAGTACCGTGTTTTCATCCAGCGGCTTGATATCGAAGAAAGAGCCTGTGTAGTCGACGTAATAACGTTCCCAAGACTCACCTTTATCAACACTCTTGGCTAAAAGTCCCGCTTCACCCGCTAGGTAAAGCGTATCACCATCAAGGGTTACACGATTTAAGTGAGGCAGAATAGATTCTAGTTCTTGTTGATAGAATGCTTCATCTTCCTTGCGGACTTCTTCAAGGTACTCTTGATCAAGAGGGTCTAACAAGCTCGCGTGACGCTCGGCAGTCCACGTATTCCCACCGTCTGTCGTACGATAAAACAGACCGTAAGCGCCTGTAGCAATGCCTTGTTGGTCATTGAAGAACAATACATCTAAAAATGGGCGTTGAAGTTCGGGTTGATAATTTTGTATCTCCCATGTTTCGCCCCTATCTGAAGAGTGAAGAATGACAGCATCGTGACCTACTGCCCATATTTTTTCGCCCACAACCGTGGTAGCGGTAAGCGTTGATTGAGTTGGCACCGCTTTTTGATTGAAAGTTTTGCCATCTTCCGACACTAATACGTGACCGCGTTCACCGACAATAACGACAAATGAATCAGCGTCTATGTCCAAAAGAACAGATTGCTCAACCAAAGGTGCCATGAATGCTTCTTCGGCAAGTGCAGCTGTAGAATAATTAGCTGCGAATGTGGCGGCAATGCACGCTGCAATGGTTTTTTTCATAATTAACCATTCCCCCTATTTATAATTGTCTGTATACAAAAACGGCTGGCAATTGCCAACCGTTTGTTGTGTAAGGTGATTAGCGCTTACCTTCTCGTCGTAACGCCTGAGGCGTGAATTCCACATCTCGAGGGCGTACGGTGAAGTCGTACATTTGCTCTTCGTTGTCTAGGCCGATGGCCAAATAACGACGAGAGTTTAAGTCGTAGTACGCATCAAGCGTCGACCACTGCGTAGGAACTTCATAGTAGTTAACACCATAAGCTACACCAACGCGGTAGAGTTCGCCACGATTATCATACATATCAGCTACTTGAATTTGCCAGCTATCTTCATCAATGAAGAATACGCGCTTTTGATAAATGTGACGGAAACCTTCTTTCAACGTTGCTTCAACTACCCAAACACGGTGCTTTTCCCAACGGGTTAGGTCTGGATTAACGTGATTTGGCTTCAAGATGTCATCGTATGAAGCACTGTCTGAATGTAGTGCATAGTTGTTGTATGCGACAAACATTTCCTGCTTACCAACAAGCTTCCAGTTGTAACGATTAGGAGAACCGTTGAACATGTCGAAATCATCAGTAGTGCGCAGGCCGTCTGCCGCTGTTCCCGGCGTATCGTAAGCGATGTTAGGGGCTAAGCGAACACGACGCTGACCAGTATTATACGTCCAAGCTTTACGCGGCTCTTTAACCTGATCTACGGTCTCGTGAACAAGTAACGCCGTACCTGCTAGACGGGCTGGCTTAGTTACTTTTTGCTTAAACATAAACAGTATATTTTCATCTGTTAGCTTTTCAGGAGTAGCACCTTCTTCAGCATATTTAATTAGCAACTGCTCATCAAAACCGATTACGTTGTAATCACCACCGGTAGTAACCGCTGCTTGTCCACCGTTACGCTGAACCGCTGCTCCGCGATAACGAAGAATATGGTTCCAAATTGCTTCAAGACCGTTTTGTGGTATTGGAAATGGGATACCCAAAACTGCACCTTTAATTCCATTGCCATCGTCAAGAAGCTCAGCGCGAGTTGCGTTTACCTTAGTCGCATCATAAATAGCCTGAGGGTTTGACGCAGAGCGGCGTGTTGGGTAAACCGGCATACGGAACGTTTCTGGGTAAGCCTCGAAAAGCTTTTTCTGGCCTTCAGATAAAAATTCCGCATACTCTTTATAGTTCTGTGCTGTTATCTCGAACAACACCTTGTCTTCTGGGTAAGGGTCTGGGTGGTGGTCACCCACACTGTACCCTGCAGGCGCAGACGTGATACCGCCAGTCCAGGCAGGAATACTGCCATCAGCATTACCCGCTTTTTCAGCGCCGAGCGGCGTTAGTTCATTACCCAACTTGTTTGCATCTGCATCAGACACTTTAGCCATAACGCTTGCACCAGATAAAGCCAGTGACAAGGCGGCTGCAATAATTCCTACTTTTCTAATCATAAAAACCACTCTTAGATTGCGTATTTGATGTTAAATGAAATGAAGTCTCTGTCAGATAGCGCATTAGTTGTACCAATGCCGCCCCAGAATGCACTGTAAGACGCCGTTGCAGACCATTTACTTAAATAATCGAACGTGAAAGAAAGTGCAGCAGACTTAACATCTTCTGTGAAAAGGAATAATGGATCTGGCGTAGTACCCTCAACGTCATGAGAGAAAGTACCGCGAACTCGAAGGTTCATACCAGCGAATATTGAGTTGTAGTCAGCAACCGCCAATAAGCGATAGCCCCACGCATCGTCAGTTGCAAACGGGTTAGTCTCAGGACCGTCTGAAAGGCCTTGGTGTAGACCTTCACGAGCGTTACCGTTAATTGGTTCAAGCGACGGTGTACGAGCAGTACCCGGTGCATTTAAGCGAATTACGTCTGGGTCTGGCATGTCAACAACGTTTACATAACCTACTTCGCCTAGAAGTACGAAGTTGTCAGAGCCAAATTTAGGGCCGAATACATGTGACGCGGTAAATTGCATTTGCCATGTATCAGAGAAAAGGAAACCTTCTGCGGTTTCACCTGGGCCAACCGCTCTACCAATGTTATTTAGCTGTGAGATTCCTTCAAGGTCTGGACGTAAGCCTGCGTTAGCTAACTGTTCAGGCATACCCATGTAAAGCAACTCTACATCGTCTATTTGAAGTGGCTCATCCACACGATAAGCAAATTCACCCGCAAGAGCCGTAGTACCAATATTGGTGTTGAAGCTCATACCGTAAAGTTTGATGTCTTCTGGATAGTAGAATTCAGACTGCGTGAAGGCACCCAACTCTGTAATGTTATCTCGAGTAACCGTGTTGGTAGCTAGGAACGCTAGGTCTGCGCCAATACCTTCGGCAGTAAAATCTGATGTTTTACCAGAAATAAGCGGACGCTGGCTGTGATAGTTAATGTGATAGAAACTAAATTCTGTTTCATTCAAATTCTCAGCAAACCACGTTAAGCGCAAGCCATACTGGCCTTGGTCGTCTGCATCGTTATGTGCCTCATCAGAGAAACCACGAATTGCAACTTTTGTCGGGTAAGCAAGATAAGCTTGAGAGATATCTGCAGCATCAGCACCTGAGCGTAATAAATCACCGTAACCATTTAAAGCAGTTAATAAGTGATCCAAGTCAATATCAGGGTTACCACTAAAGCCTAACTGAATATTCTGGCGCTGACCGCCCTCACCTGCAAAGTCGTTACCGGCGAAGTAGCTGCCTGACACAGGAAGCCAGCTGCGTTGCCACTCATACTGATAGTAACCTGAAATGCTCACCGTATCGGTTAGGCCTAAAGACGCGTAAACCATACCTACCGGTAGGAATACTTCTTTTAGTTCGGCACCTGGTGCACGAGCACGCGTTACATCCACAGGGTTGGTCGTGTTGATACCATGTTGGATGAACGTACTTTCACCCCAACTTATTACTTGGCGGCCAACACGAAGTGTTAGTGGCTTGTCGCCAATCCACCAGTCGCCATAGAAGAAAGCATCATACAAACGAACATCTGTACATAAAAGGTCTTCCGCCTCTGGGTCTTGGCAGAGATCGTATTGGTTGCCGGTTATTGGGTTAGAGTAAGGACGGTCACCATCCATTTGCTCAAAATCATAGAACCAGAATCCCCGAGCGAAGAAACCATAGTCGCCGAAGTTAATATCTAATTCATGTGAACCTGAAACCTGCGTTGCGAACGCATCGCCTGGATCGTGCGCTAGGTTCCCGAGGTCACCATTCGTTGAATACGCACCATCTGCTAAACCCCACACATCGCCACTTGGGTATAAAGGATTGAAAGCTGCGTGATAACCGCTCCAGTCAAACTGAGGATGGTTACTGTTACCAATAAGGTCGTAATCTCTTGCCTCTGTTCGAATACTTGTAGCTAATGTAAATGTCGAATCTAAAGAAATACTTACATCACCTACTTGCCAATTTGCAGCGTGTACTGGTACTGCAGCAGCACCTAACAGAGAGAGAACTCCCGCTGCTACCGGTGATATCTTAAAAGCGCTAGGCCCGTTTTTCATATTTTTATACTCCCAAGTCGATGTGACTTAATACGTGACATCATGACCAACCATAACGATTAACAAAATCATTACATCATTTTGCCATAACCGCAAGAACTAATCCTACCAGTTAACAAAATTTACAACATTAGTCGTATCAAATAGTTATTGCTTTATTGTGAGTATAAAAGGCATTTATAAACTTGCAGGAAATTTGTACAAGTTTAATGAGCGAAGGTTTGGTTTATCGTTGAGTAGCTTTTTTTAAGAGTGTGGCGTTTGTGTGAAGACCTTGAACTCAAGATGCGCAGGCAGTTGTAGTATTGCGTAAGTTACAGCTGTGAGAATATAAAAAGGCCCTATCCGAGCCTTTCAAAAGATTTAATTTTTTTATTAGCGTCAATGACCATTCTGAAACGGCCTTTGATACCGTCCGATGTGACAAATTGGCGAAGCCGATTCGTAGGTACCTGAACACTTAGACCGGATTCACTTAACATGACCACATCTGGCATAGACGGGGCATAAAGCACCTCACATTGCTTGTAAGGTGCGTTTATTGAAAAATAAAAGACGGAGTCTGATGCGTTAATGCTTTTCATAAGCAAGGCTTTTACTTACTTTTTCAAACAAGTCTTTACTTAGGCCCTTGTGGTTAAGTAAGCGGCCAAGCTGCTGCTTCATATGAACTTGGTGTTCACTAGCAAAACCCTGCCATTGGGTTAACGGTGTAACTATACGAGCGGCAACTTGCGGGTTGACTGCATCCAGCTTAAGCAAGTAGTCAGTTACAAACTTATAACCGCTCCCATCTGCAGCATGGAACCTTTCGCTATTATAAAATGCAAAACTACCAATGACTGAGCGAACACGGTTTGGATTGCTCATTGCAAACTGCGGGTGCTCACAAAGCATTGCGATAGTAGCAAAGATATCTTCGCGATTCTGTGTTGCATGCAGCGCAAACCATTTGTCTAGCACAAGTGGGTCGTGTTTCCACGTTTGCTCAAATCGAGCCATCAAGCTATCAAACGTGGTCGAACTACAGTGTTGTGCGCTTCTCAATGCTCCAAGTGTATCGGTCATGTTATCTGCATTATCAAATTGCGACACAACAAGGTCTTCGTATTGAGGTAAGCGTGCTAAATGCGCAAGCACCACATTTTTACAACGGCGCTGATTAATTGCATCTTGTGTGTAGCTGTATGCACTTTGTTCAATGTTGTTGAACACAGCAAACAGTTCTTGCTCTAGCGCGCGAGAAAACTGGTCACAAAATGCCTTTCGAGCTTTTGAGAGCGCGGACACAGTGATATTGCTACGACTTTGACACAAGGTCTCAAAAGAAGGAATAACTAGACATTCGCCAAGTAATTCCAAGTTATTCTGCTCCTGGGCTATAGCCTGCTTAATACCATTCCAAATATCGTTACTAATGGCAGAGCCCGGAGATTCTTCCAACTGCTTTATACAGCGGTCATACAAGGCTTGCATTGCGTCCCAGCGATTGAATGGATCTTTCGCATGTTTAAAAATGGTAAGTAATGATTCTGTATCTAGCGGGTTTTCAACTTTAGCTGGCGCTGAAAAGTTACCTAACACTACCGGTGTTAATTCACTGTGTTTAGCATCTACGGTTAAACGCATAGAGGCATCTTTCAAGATAACCATACCGTCATCGATAAGCGATTCATTGTCAGTATAGGTATTGCCCTCTTTATCAATTATCTCAATATTCACTGGGATATAAAGGGGAAGCTTTTCACTTTGATCTGAAGTAGCGGGCGTGTGTTGCGCCAAAGTAAAGGTATGTCTGATGGTCTCGTTGTCGATAGCTTCTGTACTGTGCTTAACAGAAATCACAGGGGTACCAGATTGACTGTACCAGCGCGTAAACTGAGTTAAATCTAAATCAGTCACTGACTGCATGGCTGAAATAAAGTCATCGCACGTGACCGCTTGACCATCGTGCCTTCTGAAGTACTCATCCATACCTCGTCTGAATCCATCAGGACCAAGTAAGGTGTGGAACATGCGAATAACTTCTGCGCCCTTGTCATAAACTGTTACCGTGTAGAAGTTATTCATTTCAATCACTTCTTCAGGGCGAATTGGGTGACTCATTGCGCTGGCGTCTTCAGCAAACTGATGCTCTCGCATTACGCGAACATGCTTAATACGGTTACTTAGTGCCGAGGTCATGTCAGCGCTAAACTGTTGGTCTCTGAAAACGGTAAGCCCTTCTTTGAGGCTTAGTTGGAACCAATCACGACATGTAACCCGATTTCCAGTCCAATTGTGGAAATATTCGTGTGCAATAACAGACTCCACATTGAAGAAGTCATCGTCAGTCGCACTTTTTTGGTCGGCTAAAACAAACTTACTATTAAAGACGTTTAAACCTTTGTTTTCCATCGCTCCCATATTAAAGAAGTCGACGGCAACAATCATGTAGATATCTAAATCGTACTCTAGCCCAAAAACATCTTCGTCCCATTTCATCGCTCGTTTAAGAGACTCTAAAGCGAATACGCCTTGGGACTTTTTGCCTTTGTCGACATACAACTCTAACGCAACTTCCTTACCGCTTGTCGTTGTGTAGCTATCGGTTAGTAAATCGAAATCACCGGCAACCAATGCAAAAAGGTAACAAGGTTTGGGATGCGGGTCGTGCCATTTCACGAAATGGGTGTTTTCATCGATATCCCCTTTATCTACCGGGTTGCCGTTGGCAAGTAGCATAGGCACTGATTTCTCAGCAACCACAGTAACCGTGTAAACGGACAAAACGTCAGGGCGGTCCATAAAATAGGTAATTCGGCGAAACCCTTCCGCTTCACACTGTGTGCAATAAGCGCCGCCCGATAAGTATAAGCCTTCAAGGGCTTTATTTTGTTCAGGCGCAATGGTGTTAGTAATCTCTAAGGTAAATTCATCGAGATGAGTAGCAATGCTTAACGATGTATCAGACACTGTGTATTCTTCATCAGATAAAGTATCACCGTTAATAGCAATAGCGTTTAGCGACAAGTTATCGCCATCTAGAATTAAAGGGCCGGCATGTTTTCCATTACGAGTTACGGATAATGTACTGATAACCTGCGTTTGCGTTGGATGTAGCGTAATATGTAGGTCAACTGTCGCTATTGAAAAAGCGGGCGGCTGATAATCCGCCCGGCGTTTAGCTTGAACTGACATAGATCCTCCTAAAAGAAAGCCTACGTGGGTTTATTTGGAACGTTTGGTTAAACCGTTTCTTTACCGTTAACTTCAACGTGTGGTGGTGTAATACGTAGAATCTTAATACCTAAGTACGCATACACAACAGCAAGGATCGGGTTGATTACGTTAAAGAATGCATAGAACACATAATCAAATGGGTTTACCAATAAAACACTGTGCATGTAGGCACCACAGGTGTTCCAAGGAATTAGCGGAGATGTAAGTGTACCGCCGTCTTCAAGACTACGAGAAAGGTTAAGCTGGTCTAACCCTCGCTTTTTAAATTCTTCTTTGTACATGCGGCCTGGCATAACGATAGAAATATATTGATCGGCCGTTACAAGGTTAGTTCCAAAACACGTAAGGATGGTTCGACTAACCATATCTCCGGCTGACTTAGCGCCAATTAATATGGCAGACACGGCACGTTTTAGCAGACCTACACGCTCAAGAACGGCTCCAAAAGACATAGCACAAATAATAAGCCAAATTGTATTTAGCATAGATGACATGCCGCCGCGAGACAGCAAGCTATTTAAATTTTCATCTGGCGTAGAAAAGCTCACCCCATCAAATAGCGCTGTCCACACAACTTTTAGCGCACCAATGTTTGCAGAGTCATCGCTACTTGCCATAGATGTAACGACATCCCATTGAAACACAACAGCCCAAACGCCCCCTAACAAAGCGCCAATGAAAACCGCTGGGAAAGCCGGCATTTTCTTAATTGCTAAAGTAAGTAGAACGGCAAGAGGAATTAACAAATGCCAGCCCAAGTCAAAAGAGTCATTAAGCAGTAGTTGCATTTGTTCAATACGCTCTGCTTTAGCTTCACCTACTTCGCTAAAGCCAAGGACAGTGAATAATACAAGGGCAATGACAAAGCTTGGAATGGTCGTCCACAGCATATAGCGGATATGCTCGAACAAATCAGTGCCTGCAACAGCGGGAGCTAAGTTAGTGGTCTCAGATAATGGCGAAATTTTGTCGCCAAAATACGCACCAGAGACAACAGCGCCAGCCGTAATAGCAGCTGACATTTCCATTCCCGCTGATACACCCATTAATGCCACACCTACCGTTGCTGCGGTAGTCCAAGAGCTACCAATACTCATAGCAACTACCGCACAGATTAAACATGCAGCGGCGTAGAAAAACGAAGGGTTTAGTAGCTCTAAACCAAAATAAATGAGCGTAGGCACTGTGCCGGCAAGCATCCATGTACCAATGAGTGAGCCTACGGCTAACAATATTAGGCAGGCTCCCAGAGACATGGAAATTCCATCTACGATCCCCTTCTCTATCGTTTTCCAGCTGTACCCATTTTTCATGCCGATAATAGCAGCTAAGCCCATTGCTAAAAGTAACGCAATTTGGTTTGGACCATATGAAGAGTTATCCGCAAACAGGTAAACCGCACTTCCCATCATGACCACTAGCGCAAGAATAGGAAGCATTGCATCGAGTAGTGACGGCGTCTTTATCTCTTTATTCGTCATTGTCGTTTTTAAAAACCTTTTTTATTGTATTTATAACGCGTTAAACGTGCTGCTTGCTGCAACTTTTAGTGCTTTAGAACACTGAGCGATAGAACATTAGCGCGATGATAACCGGGCATACAAAGCGCACGTACCAAGGCCAAATTTTCCAGAATATACTGTGCTCAGCATACTGATCACCTTGCTTGAGTTCTTCCAGTATTGCGTCTCTACGCCATACCCAACCGGCAAAAATACATAACGCTAGCCCAAGGAGTGGCTGGCTGTACTCTGTGGTTAGTGCGATTACAAGGCCAAACAAGGTTTCGAAATTTAAAATAATGACGCAGCTTAACAAAAAGATAATCGAAGCCATTAGCACAACTGCTTTTTTACGCTGTAGACCTTTGCTTTCCACCATAAAGGCAACCGGCACTTCCAACATCGATATAGAAGAGGTTACCGCTGCGATAGCCATTAATGCGAAGAAAGTAAAAGCAACAAAAAGCCCTACAGTACCTATGGTGTCGAAAAGCGCGGGCAGTACTTTAAAAATTAGTGTATCGCCTTGAATTAACGCGCCTTCTGGCGTAAAGATTTCGACGCCGTTATTTAGCGCAACGTACATAGCTGGAATAATAAGCATACCAGCAATAACGGCTACCCCAATGTCGACTAAAGCAACAGAAGCACCAATGGACGGTAAGTTTTCATTTTTGCTGAGGTATGAACCGTAGACCAGCATGGTACCTACACCTAATGACATTGAGAAAAACGCTTGCCCCATTGCATTGATTAGTAGTTCTGGGTCGAGCACACGGGAGAAGTCAGGCACTAGATAAGCTGACCAACCTTCGACTGCACCGGGCTGAAGGCTTACATAAACAATAAGCGCGAGGATTAATACAACTAAAGTTGGCATAAGTCGTACTGACCACTTCTCAATACCTGACTTGACACCGCCAACAACGATAAATGCGGTTAACCCCATGAATAAAAAGCAAAAAATAACGTTACGCGTAACCGATGAAGTAAGCAACCAGTCGCTTACATCGCTTAATCCGACTAAACTAACAGCAGCATCGGCGAAATAAACTAGCATCCATCCACCAACAATTGCGTAGAAGGCAAGAATGAGGGAAACGGTAACACAGCCCCATATTCCGGTTAGTCTTCCGGCGAAATTACCTGATATTTTACCCAACGCGTCAACCATATTTGAACGGGAGCTGCGTCCAATAATAAGTTCAGCCATGAGAACTGGGTAAGCAAGAACGAATGCAAGGAGTAAGTATACAAGAACAAACGCAGCCCCTCCGTTACTCGCTACTTTTGTGGGGAAACCCCAAATATTGCCGAGTCCAACTGCTGAGCCTGCCGCTGCTAGCACGAACCCTATTCGAGAGGAAAATTCGCCTCTGATAGCCATGTTATTTCCCTTTATTATTGTTTTATTAGTTTATTTATAGACACAAAAAAAGGGCTGGCCCTAGACCAGCCCTTTTCTCTAATCACTTAGTTTCTTGTGATAGCGTAACGGCCTGTTTCAATCATATCGAACGTGATGTTGGCTGCTTCATCCAAGAATGGATCTAATTCTTCCATATCTTCCGGTAAGTCGTCCAATGATGTGACAGTTTCCATTCCCATTCGCTGTAAACGTTCGTTAGCACGTGCGAGTGACTTCTCTTCCGCCTCTTTCTTGTCTGCTTCACGCACAGACTTCACCAGTGAGATAAAGTTCTTATCTTTGTTTTCTTTGTATTCTTCAATATCCTCATAAATATAAGAAAACTCTGGATTTTGCAGAATACGTTTGTTGTGTTTGGCTGTTAATACGTCCAGAGCGGCAGTGCCGTCAGCAAACGTCGTATAGTTAGCACGATTTATACTATCCCATGGCAGTGCGTTTTCAGCCTGCGCTTCGCCCCACTCTGATGGCTCTACAGCAGATGGATAAAGGATGTCAGGAATAACGCCCTTATGCTGAGTGCTTCCGCCGTCAATACGATAGAACTTAGCGATAGTGAATTGAACACTGCCAAGTGGATTATCGTAGAGGTCATAAATTTTGCCTAAGCCGCGGTGTTGTTGAACTGTACCTTTACCAAAAGTTTGTTCGCCAACAATAAGTGCGCGGTTATAGTCTTGCATGGCCGCTGCAAAAATTTCTGATGCAGAAGCGCTATAGCGATCAACTAATACCGTCAGTGGACCATCGTAGGCGACCTCACCGTCAGTATCTCGATTCACGCTTACTTTGCTTTGACCATAGCGAATTTGAACTACTGGGCCTTTTTCTATAAATAAGCCGGTTAACAATGTGGCCTCGGTAAGTGAGCCACCTCCGTTGCCGCGTAAATCAACAATCATGCCCTTTACGTTTTGTGCTTTCAAGCTCTCTATTTCTTTTGCAACATCCATACTTAGATTGTTGTAAAAGCTAGGAATGGTGATTACACCTAAGGGTTCGCCTGCGTGGGGGCCTGTTTCAGGTACATATACTTCAGACTTAGCGGCGCGATCTTCAAGTTTAATTTTATCACGAGTAAGACTAACCACCGAGGTAGTTTTAGACTCAGAGGCGCCTTTTTCAACTTGTAATCGGACAGTGCTTCCTTTCGGGCCTTTGATAAGCTCAACGACCTCGTCTAGTCGCCATCCAATTACGTCTACAAATTCTTCATCATCTTGCGCTACGCCAACAATCTTATCTTCAGGCTTTATTGCCCCCGATTCGTCTGCTGGACCGCCTGGCACTACACTTTTTATAACTGTGTAATCATCTTCGCTTTGCAATACCGCACCGATACCTTCAAACGACAAGTTCATGTCCATTTGGAAACGTTCAGCATTTCGCGGAGATAAATAACTCGTGTGGGCTTCTATGGTGCGTGCAAAGGCATTCATTGCAGTTTGGAACACGTCTTCGCTTTTTGCTTGCTTTGTACGTTTAATTGCTCGCGTGTAACGTTTGGTAAGCAGCTCTTTCGCTTCATCCCAAGTTTTGTCTGCAAGTATCAAATTCAACGCATCATACTTAACCCGTTGACGCCAGATCTCATCAAGCTCAGCTTTACTTGCAGGCCAATCTGCATCTTCTCTATCGTAAAAGAATTTATCGCCTTCTTTTTCGAAATCGAATGGCCCTTTTTCTAACAATGATAATGCAAACTCGTAACGTTCAATGCGACGCTTCGCACTTACGTTATACATATCGTAGGCAACTGAAAGGTTACCTTTACTCAGCGCATCATCGAACAAGGTGCGGTATTTTTCAAAACCTACCACGTCAGACAATAACAATACTTGCTTGTTGTGATCTAAACTATCGATAAAGCGCTGATAAACTCGAGCAGAGAGCGCGTCATCCAACGATATTTCCTTGTAATGCGCCCTTGTAAAAAGTGCGCTTACTCGCTTTGCCGCAACACTGTGTTGAGATTCCTGCTGTAAAATAGGAAGCTCGTCTACCTCTGGTGTTGACGTAACGGCACCAGCTCCTACCCCTACGGTAAGAAAAGCACTGGCGATGGAAATTCGAAGGATGTCTCTCATATTTTACGACCTCTTGGAGCGTGCCAAACGTAAAGCGTCTGCGTTTACTTTAACCACCATGCCTGAGTCTAATTGAACGTGGATGCCATCTTTAGCAACTTCGGTAATTACTGCTGGCATAGGTGCTTTACCTAATTTAACGGTAACTTGCGTACCTTGCTGTAAATCGCTGTCGGTCAATTTCGCAGGTGGTGTATTGTTTGGTCTGTTATTTTTCGGTTTAGTTCCGCGCTTACTATCAGCATGGTCCGAATTTGCAGATTTTTCACCTTTTGGGCGATTAAATTGACGTTTGTCTTTACGCTTAGGCTGTTGTGCAAGCTTAGCTTTACGCTTTTCAGCGGCTTTTGCTTTGCTTTCCTCAAGCTGCTGTTGCGCGTGCTCAGCATGTTCTTTTTCAATCGCATCGCCTTCAACGCCGTCTAAATCTACACGGTTCGCACCTTCTTTGATGCTATAAAGATAGCGCCAACTATTGGTGTAATGACGTAATGTAGAGCGAAGAAGCGTCTTGCTAACGCGTTCCTCTTCTTCTAAACGAGTGGCAAGATCTTGAAAAATACCGATCTTAAGTGGGCGGGCCTCGCCTTCAATGCTAAAACATTTCGGAAAGGTCTCTGCAAGGAAAGCTATCACTTCCTTACTGTTAGTAAACTTCTCTGGTGATTCCATTAACTTTCTAAATTATTCAGGAGATTTCATCGTTACTTGCATCATCCCAAGTTGCCAGCGTGTGGTCAACCCAATCAAGCAATTCGTCGTCATCTATTTCTAATAAATGCTTATCTTGTTGCCAAGATTCCCATGCGTAGTGCAAAATTTGCTCTAAACGCTGTGTTTCAATATCTTCTTCTGCATTGTCATAAACCGCGTGAAGAATGAAGTTTAAACGTTCAGATGCCTCATCTGGGTCATCATGAAAGTCTTCCATATCTTCAAATGTGGATAAAACAACGTGTATATCGACACTGGATTTCATAATTATTTCTGAGAATCCATGAGAATTTGAGCAATTTCGACGAGCCCTTTTTCGTCTTCTTCGTTAAAGCGTTCAAAAACAGGGCTGTCGATATCAAGTACGCCGATAAGCTTATCATTGAGTACAAGTGGAACAACAATCTCAGAGTTAGACGCAGCATCACATGCAATGTGTCCTTCAAACTGATGAACATCTGCTATGCGCTGAACGGTTCTGGTACTTGCACTTGTACCGCAAACGCCTTTTCCTAAAGGAATGCGAATGCAAGCGGGCTGACCTTGAAATGGCCCAAGTACCAATTGCTCTTCCTTAAAAAGATAAAAACCTGCCCAATTTACCTCTTCGAGGTTATTGAAAAGCAGCGCACTGATGTTGGCCATATTGGCAATAAGATCATGCTCACCAGAAACCAAGCTCTTTGCTTGGGCAACTAACCGGCTGTACTGTTGTTCTTTCAAACGAATTTCCTGCTATTGAACAATATTAAAAGACACATTAACCCGCGCTTCTACACGCTCTTGCCCAGGTAAAGACATAGACATGTCTTTGGCAAAAGCTTCAGCACGCATTACTGGAATCGGCATATTGCCACCAGATTCTGAGATTGCAACTACTTCACCTACTTCCACCTCTAATTCTTTCGCCAACAGGTGGGCGCGTTGCTTTGCGTCTTTCACAGCAGCAATAAGTGCTTTTTGGTATGCATCGCCCTCACCAATGGTAATAAAGTTAAACTGTTGGATACGGTCAACACCACGTTTTAACACGCCATCTAGCACTTTATCGTAGGTTTCAAGATCAGTTGAGGTGACAGTGATATCACGAGACAGAGTGAAACCTTCTTGCTGTCGCCCCTGTGGTGTATTGGTATAACGAGGTTGCAAGCGCACTTGCATACTTTGAATATGCTTCTCATCTATGCCTTGATTAAGTAAAAACTTAACGATAGAACGCAAGTCTGCATCTAGTCGCGTGTTAAGTTTGCCTACAGTCGCCCCTTCTTCTTCAACAACCAGCTTCACTGAGTAAGCATTTGGTGTCACTTCTACAGCGCCTACGCCTTGCACATTTATTACTGCATCTTGCGCTGCCTGAGCAAACGTTGGGGCGGACAATGCGATTACTGCTGAGGCCCAAAACGCTCTGCTAAACGTAATTAGTTTTGTATGCGTAAATATTTTCATAATGATTCCTTTTCAGACGACATCTTTATTCACTGTGTTATTGAGAATAAATGTATATGGCTGAATAGTGTATGAATGTAATCGATGCAGAAAATATTAGCACTGAACTATAAGCTAAAGAGTTACAACTTCGTCGAGCAGCATTATTTATAAGGTAAGCCCCTTGTTAACAATAGAAAACAAAGGGTATTAATGGGCTAACTTCACAAGATGAAGCTTAGAAAGCCAACACGTTCAATAACCTAGTTCGCTGAACATGTTGGCGTTTTATAGACATTAGGTAAGAGTATACACTTGGGTTTGGTTAACCCAGTTTATTTCAATACGCTTCGCAACGCTGCTAAACAGTGGTCTATGTTGCGTGGCTTACACGCATAACCCATTAGCCCGATACGCCATACTTTGCCTGCATGATCGCCCAGCCCAGCCCCTATTTCTAAATTGAAATCTTGAAGCAATTGCTTTCGAACGGCTGCATCATCTACGCCATCTGGTATTTTGACAACATTTAGTTGAGGTAAACGATAAGCGCTGTCTACGGTTAACTCTAAACCAAGGTCATTTAAACCTTGTGCAAGTTTTTCGTGACCTGAAGCATGTCGCTTCCACGCATTTTCTAACCCTTCTTCTTTCAATATTAGAAGCGATTCGTACATCGCATACATGCTGTTAACGGGCGCGGTATGATGGTACGCACGTTTTGCGCCCTGTCCCCAGTAACCGACAATCAAATTCATGTCTAAGAACCAGCTTTGCACTTTTGTTTTTCTGTTTTGAATAACGTGAACTGCTTTATCGCTAAAAGAAACAGGTGAAATACCTGGCACGCAACTTAAGCATTTTTGTGAGCCTGAATAAATCGCATCAATTTCCCACCCATCGACGTCTAACTCAATGCCGCCTAACGAAGTAACCGCGTCGACGATACTTAAACAACCATATTTTTTAGCTAGTTCGCAGAGTGCTTTTGCTTCATTACGCACACCTGTAGATGTTTCTGCATGAACAAAGGCAAGAATTTTTATATCGGGGTTGGCTTTTAAGGCATCCTCAACAGCGTTAAGGTCGGTTTGCTCGCCCCACGTATTATTGATGGTAATAGCTTGACCACCGCATCGCTCAACATTTTCGACCATGCGGTTACCAAAAACGCCATTAATGCATACAAGTACTTTATCACCAGGCTCTACCAGATTAACAAAACACGCTTCCATACCCGCAGAGCCAGGGGCGGAAATGGGCATAGTTAGGGCATTTTCGGTTTTAAAAGCATATTGCAACAGCTGTTTCGTTTGATCCATTAACTCAATAAATAGAGGATCCAAATGACCTAAAGTAGGTCTGGCCATGGCATTTAGTATTCTTGGATTAACGTCGGATGGTCCTGGACCCATCAAGGTACGCTCAGGCGGTATAAAAGTAGAAAAAGATTGCATAATCCATCCTTATTTTTGTGAGAGCCAATTATTATAGTTAGTGTCTTGCCTTCTAAGCATGACCAATGCCGTCATACTACAAGTTTGGTAAAAAGGAACAACCGTCTGTTTTGAACATAAATAACATGAATGAACGCCATGCAATACATTCGATTTTATGTATGCGAAGGGTGTTCGATGTTATGAAGGTGGGAAAGGTATAACTGAGTGAATAAGTGCGTCAAATTGAGTAAAATTTTTTACCACATCCGACCAGCATTTAGTTCATTGATATATTTAAGGTTATTTCTATACTTAGGTTAGTAATCAGGGTGTAAGATAAAATTCATACAATTGTTGTTTATATTTTGAGCTAATTTAAACTATAATCATTGTCCGTTTAAAGTTTTTTATTTAAACTCTCCCTGTAAAAGTTAGCGCACGGCTCAGCAATGAGCCATTCCCCTAGGCCCGGAACGTTTGTTCTGGGCATTTTTTATGGGGAAAGAAAAAATTAAATGGCGAGTAGGATGATTACTCATCAATCTGTTGCAAAGATGTCATGTAAGTTTTTGCGTTGCTGACATAGTGTTCTGCTGAGGCCTTTAACTTTGGCTCTACGTTTTCATCAAAAGTCCTGATAACTTTGCCAGGCGCCCCTACAACTAAGCTGTAGTCTGGGATTTCCATATTTTCAGTGATTAATGCATTAGCGCCAATAATACAAAACTTTCCAATTTTCGCACCGTTTAGCACCACGGCGTTAATACCTATTAACGAATAATCGCCAATTTCGCAGCCGTGGAGCATAACTTTATGACCTACTGTCACTCCTTTGCCAAGGACCAAAGGAATTCCTGCATCGGTATGTAACACACTACCGTCTTGGATATTTGTATTCTCACCTACCGATATCTTGTCCATGTCGCCGCGGATTACCGCGTTAAACCAAACACTGGCACCCTCTTTAAGTTCAGTGTTTCCAATGACGTGAGCCCCGGGTGCAATAAAAGCGCTCTGGTGAACTTGCGGTGTTGTTGAACCTAACTTATAACGCATTCGCTTATTCCCTATTCGTCTACTTTTCTCATTAACCCTTCTTGCATGGTTGATGCAATAAGTTCGCCCTTTTGATTAAAAATCTGACCGCGAACTAAGCCCCTAGATCCACCGCTAAATGGGCTTTCCATCGCGTATAACATCCATTCATTCATGCTAATTGGGCGATGAAACCACATTGCATGATCAATGGTTGCGATGCGCAGTGACTTATCAGTTACAGCAACGCCATGCGGTTGTAATGATGTACTTAAAAAATGATAGTCTGACGCGTAAGCAAGTGCAGCTTGGTGTACGGCAAGTTGTGCATCCATGGTATCTCTTGCTTTTAACCAAATATAGCGGGTAGGTTCACGCTTAGCTGAGTGATATGAATTAGCTGCATCTACGGTGCGAATATCAACCGGTTTGTGGTAGCTCAACGCTTCCTGCATAGGGCGCGCTATTTTGTTGAAATTCGCCTCGTAAAACTCTATGTCAGATTGCACTTCTTCAGGTCCAGGAACATTAGGCATGGTCGGATTTTGATGCTCCATGCCTTCTTGTGGCACTTGGAAAGATGCTGTCATATAGAAAATATTTCTGCCGTCTTGTATCGCTTTGACGCGACGAGCTGAGAAACTTCTTCCGTCTCTTACTATTTCTACGTCGTATACAACCGGTTTTTTAGCATCGCCTGGTAATAGGAAGTAAGTATGAAATGAGTGGGCCACTCTGTCAGGCGATACGGTCTCATAGGCAGCAGCCAGAGCTTGCCCCAAAACTTGCCCGCCAAACAAAGCTCTAAAGCCTAAATCCCAGCTTTGACCTCGATAGATGCCAGCTTCCACTGTTTCAAGTTCAAATAGTGATGATAGTTTAATCTCGGACATGTTGTACGTTCTCTTCAATAACTGCTTTTGGGTTTCGCGGATAATATTTTTCAGGCAACTTTGCTTTATGCTCAAAAAAGCGCGTATCTTTATAGGGTAACTTCATAAACCCTGAAATGCCTAGCCCTTTTATGTTAGGGATTTGTTGCACTAGTTGCGCCAATAAAGCTTTAAAGCGCTTCTCTTGGCTATGGTCAAGCAACGTATAATAGTTGTGTATCTTCAGGTGTTTAGGCAATGCTTCAAATATAATGCATCCAGTGTGGTGTATCGAGTTTAACTGTACAATAGTTTCAATGATATCTTGCGGCAGTTTTAGTAATTCATCTGGGTCGTCGCCGTCTTCAAAATAAGAGTGAGTTCGACTCTCATCTTTTTGTGCAGAAACACGCGACAACTCATAAGGAATGGAAAGGTCACTACCAGGCAAAAAATCTTCATCTTCGCTGTCGCGTTCAATATGAAGCGTATTCTTCGCATTAAACATACAACATTTAAATACCGCTGGTTTGTGTATGGCTCTCGCTAAATTGATGACGTTATTTACCGCTAAATCAAAGGCAGTTTTGAGGGTTTCATCATACAAATTCAAGCTGGAATCTACATAAATACCCTCTGGCTCCCAACGCACCGCCATACCACCTACTACTGGGTAGCGCCCTAATCGGCTAATCGCCGACACAAAGGCTTTCTCAGTATCACCCATACCTTGCAGGTAGTTTTTGTAATAGCGGTCAAATTGCGCATCGTCTATGTAGCGTAACTCTTCTACGTCTCTATCATCTAAAGAATCAGATAGCAGCGCCTGTTGGCGTAAATAAGACTTCCGCGAACTATAAACGACGGTTTCTATATCAGCATTAAGAGTATGGGTGAGCCAAGTGGGTATTAAGGGTGTGTATTGCGTCTGTTGGTCTTGGGTGAAAACCATGTTTTTTAAAACATGAAGGTGGTTAAACAAATAATCGCCACCCTGTCTTCTTTTAACAGGGTCATCACTCAACATATACTCCAGAATATTGGCAAGCATTTTGGGTAAACCAAGGGATGATGGCGTAATAACTTTACTGCCATAGCGACAAGATTGCCCAGATGCTAGTGCATATAGGGTGCTAGCTAAACCCTGCTCATCAAAACGCGGACTGGAAAGCGCCCCATTTAACTGTTCTTCGCCAATAAAGTAAACGTCGCCCAGCCGTGCGTTCGTCTGATGGAGTTCGCCGGACATCAAATCCATGACGTTGTTACCCACATATTGCCCAGCAATGTCGGTCTGAGCGAAGACCGAAGACCCCCAGTCTATTAAGCCTATGGATTCATTAGTAGCATCCCAGACCAGATTTGAGGGTTTAATATCGCCGTGGACAATAGGCTTAGTTTCGCCATTCTCGCTGTATTGGCGGAAACTCGACAAAAGCTCGCCCACTTGAACGGCTATTTTCACGATAATTCGAGGCGGCAAAGGGCCTGTTTTCAAGCTTACTTTTTCTAAATCTTCACCAGGCGCTCTGCCCATCACTAAAATTGATTGCTTACGAATCTGCTGATATTCAATAAAACGCGGCACAAACTCGTGGTTAACGTGAGAAAGCATAAAAGCTTCTTCTTCTAAGCGGTCTTGGACATGCTGCGGCAAGGTTATACGCGAGAACTTAAATACCCGTGATTCTCCACTTGGCGCATTCCCTGCAAATGCAAAACCAAATGCACCTTTTCCTAAAAGCTCAATATCGCTATACCCCAACCCTGCAAGTTGAGACATACAGAGATTTACCCAGTCTTTCAATTTTTTTGCATCCGCATGGGATAGCAAGTAAATCGACTGTTCGTCTGGTATGTAGAAGTGTTTTAAGCCTTTAAGCTGAGACATTTCATTGTTTCACGGTTATGGAATTATTCTTATGCCTTTTATGCGGTAACATGGTGATAAACAAAGCGCCTACCGTAGTTAGCCCCTGATTGACCGTCAATACGGTTAATTAGGTATCATTATTTACCCAAGTAACATGCGCGGTGGCGTGAAAACCTGTTTCATTTTCACCTAGCATGTCAACAACGCTTGTTAATGCACTGTCTAGGTTCGTATCTAGCTGCCATGGGGGATTTAGTACAAAGACACCAGAACCATACATGCCTGCGTCAGACGTATTTTCGGCAACACATATCTCAGCTTTAAAGCAGGGCCTGCCAAGCTCTGCGAGTTTATGGTACATTGTTTCACTTGCACCGCTTTTAGCTCCCGCCCTTTCTGATAGCAGTGGGTACCACACGACAATTTGCGCCTGCTGCCAACGTTTCAACACCTGTTCAACGCCTTTAACAAGGTCGCTATACTCATTCACTCTCTCGTATGGAGGGTCAATTAAAATAGCACCGCGATTAGGCTTTGGCGGCGTGAGTGCTCGAAGCCCTTCGTAGCCATCTCGTTTGTGCGTGTGGCTATGTCCGGTACGAAGTCGTGACACGTTTTTCTCTAATTTTTGAAACTCGCCAGGATGAAGCTCCATCAAATGTAAAGTATCAATGCTGCGTTTAGCCTTAGCGCTTATTGCAGGCGAGCCTGGATATTGCTGTTGCGCTAAGAAAGGTTCACATAATGACAGGTAGTCATTGAGTAAGCTTGGCAAATTTTCCGTGCTTTTGTTTTTTGGAGCCAGGTTTTCTGGTGTTGCAGTTCCATCACCTTGCCCGAAAAGACGGGAAATACCTGATTCGTACTCTTTGTTCTTTGACGATAGGTCGTCGGTCAAATCGTATGTGCCAGCACCGGCATGCGTGTCAAAAAGCGTAAAGGGCTTGTCTTTCTTTTTTAAGGCGTTGATAACACCAATCCAACAAAGATGTTTGATGACGTCGGCGTGATTGCCAGCATGAAAGGCGTGTTGATAACTAAGCACAAAACCTCAGTAAAATTTTTGTTTGTTTATAGGGGGCTATAATAACGCCATCCCGCGAAGAGGTACACAAAACAAAGAAGGCCAATACGTGGATATTGGCCTCTCTAATATTTCGCTACAGCACATCAGAATGCACGAAGTAGATCATTTAAGGTGCATTAGCATTTTTTCTGGCTGGGTAAGATAACTCATCCATAAATTATTGAAGCGCACCATAGTTGCACCATCAATAATTCGGTGATCGCCCGACCAATTAACTGCCATGATATGTTGTGCGCTAACATTACCCTCATCGTCAAAGCGAGGAAGCTTTTGTGTTTTACCTAACGCCACAATAGCGGCTTCCGGCTTGTTAATTACCGGCGTAGCAGTGATACCGCCGATAGCACCAATGTTTGAGATACTGATAGTACCGCCTTTTAAATGCTCGCCGGCTACGCGCCCTGCCCTTGCTTGCTCGATAATATCTTGCATTTGAACGGCAATATCCAGTAGTGAAAGATCTTGTACCCTCTTAATGTTAGGCACTAGAAGCCCAATTTTGGAATCTACCGCAAAGCCAATATTGTGATCAGAATAGTAGCTAATCTCAGTAGCATCGTCATTGAGTTGACTGTTAATTACAGGGAACTCGGTAAGTGCCAACGACATTGCTTTAACGAAAAACGGCATAAAGCTTAGTTTAACATTGTTCGCCTCAAACTCAGGCTTAAGCAAGTTACGTAAAGACATTAGGTTGTCCATCACCAACTCGTCGCTTACAGTAAAATGAGGAATTGTGTAGACTGATGCAGACATCTGCTTGGCCATGGCGGCCTGTATACCGCGCACTTTTTCAGTCTTAACGGTGCCTTTAACCACAGTGTTTACGCTATTTTTACCGCCTTTTTGTGTGGTGGGATTGTCTGTCGAAGCATCTGACGTATCTTGTGCAGATGCACCAACATTTGATTGTTGTAAATTCATTACGTCAGACTTAAGAATACGCCCTTTCTTACCAGAGCCTTTGACCGAAGAAAGGTCGATATTCTTTTCTCTAGCAATGCGTCTTACCGCAGGGCTCGCAAGCACTTTACCTTCAATAGCAATAGGTGGCTCAAACTCACCGTCACTGAATTTCGATTGTGGGCTGTCATCTAAATTTTGTGGTACAGCATTTGATGAACTCGTGCTTGACAGTTTAGATGCGTCACCTGAATCGTCAGATGTGCTGTTTGACACTTCAGAATCGCCGATAACTTCTAGTGCGAACAAGGCACTATGCACTTTAGCGATGTCGCCTTGCCCGTAATATAGCCGATGCACGGTTCCCGCATTTTTGGCAGGAATTTCAACCACCGCTTTATCGGTCATCACTTCAACAACAGCTTGATCTTCTTCTATGTGGTCGCCCTCGGCCACATTCCATTTCACGATTTCACACTCAACAATGCCTTCACCAATATCTGGCAGTATAAAGTCTTCAATGTGCTTGCCGTTGGAATTACCTGAGGCTGATAAACTTCCTTGGGTTGCAGTAGTGTGCTCAGGCCCCTCAGCGCTATCGTTTTCTTCTCGACTCTGCGTATTTGCCTTAGTGATTGTGTCGCTATTTGCACTTGCATCGTTCGCATCATCAGGCGTCATTGAAAATAGTGGTTCATGAACCTTTGCAATATCGCCAACTGCATAATGCAACTTGTTAACGACCCCAGCATGCATAGCTGGAATTTGAACGGTGGCTTTGTCGGTCATTACTTCAGCTACGGGCTGGTCTTCTTCAATTTGTTCGCCTTCAGAAACTAACCATTCAAGAAGCTCACATTCAACAATACCTTCACCAATGTCCGGTAAGATAAATTCAATTGTCATTTCATCGTCTCCCGGCTTAGTAGTGAAGCGTACGCTTGATAGCTTCGTACGTTTTGGTTTCATCTGGCATGTATTCTTTTTCATGAGCCAATGGATACGGCGTATCTAAACCACAAACCCTGGCAATCGGCGCCTCAAGATATAAAAAACAGCGCTCTTGAATACTTGCTGCTATTTCACTTGCAAAACCACCGGTTAATGGAGCTTCATGGTTGATAAGTAGGCGACCTGTTTTCATGACAGATTGCATCACTGTTTCCACATCCCACGGAAGTATGCTTCGCAAGTCAATAATTTCACACGACACACCATCTTCAAGGGCCATTTCTGCAGCTTTTTGCAAGATTTCTATCTGTGCACCCCAACCTAGCAGCGTAATATCACTACCTTCCTGCACAATATCCGCTTTACCTAGCGGTAGCTCGTAATCTTCTTCTGGTACTTCTGATACGGAAGCACGGTAAAGTCGCTTAGGCTCCATAAACAATACGGGGTTTTTATCGCGAATTGACGCAAGCAATAAACCTTTTGCTTGGTACGGATCACGAGGGATAACAATCTTAAGACCTGGGCAATGTGCAAAGAACGCTTCAGGTGACTGGCTATGGTAATGTCCGCCTGCGATCCCACCGCCGTATGGAGTGCGAATAGTTAATGTACCTACATCAAACTGTCCACCTGAGCGATAACGCCACTTCGCTGTTTCGTTCACTATTTGATCAAAAGCTGGAAAGATGTAATCACCGAACTGGATTTCTGCAACAGGAACCGAGCCTTGCGAGGCTAAACCATTGGCAAAGCCAATAATGCCTTGCTCAGTGAGTGGCGTGTTGAAGCAACGAGCTTTACCAAATTTTTCTTGAAGATGGCTCGTTGCTCGAAATACCCCCCCGAAGTGACCCACGTCTTCACCAAAGACCATTACTTTCTCATCTTCGGTCATGGCTGTGATGAGTGCATTATTAATTGCTTGTAGTAAGTTCATCTTAGCCATTATTTCACTCTCCCTGCGGTTTTAGGGTACATCTTTGGGTATTTCTTGATATGGGCTTTTAGTTCGTTAAGCTGTTCTTTTAAGTGCCACGGCGCTGTGTCGTAAACGTCTTCTACTATATCGTCGATAGCACATACGTCTGTTTTCTCACAACTCTTCATTGCTGCTAATACATCTTGTCTTGCTTTATCAACACGTTTTTGATTTTCAGCTGCATCAAACCACCCTTTGCTTTCTAGCCATTTTTCCATACGGACGATAGGGTCTTTTGCACGCCATTTGTCTTCTTCTTCACGAGAGCGATAGCCTGTTGGGTCGTCTGACGTTGAGTGAGCAGCCAAGCGGTACGTCATGGCTTCAATGAGCACAGGACACTTTTCTTCAATGGCGATTCTGCGGGCTTCTTTAGTAGCAGCATAAATTGCTAACACATCATTACCGTCAACGCGGATAGTTTTGATACCGTAACCTAAGCCGCGAGAAGCAATACCATCTCCGGCAAATTGCTCCTCTGCGGGCGTTGATATGGCGTAACCATTGTTACGGCAAAAGAAAATTACTGGGCAATTCAGTACAGCCGCCATATTTAAGCCAGCATGGAAATCGCCCTCTGAAGCTGCACCTTCACCAAAGTAGCAAATGGTTACCACGTCTTTACCCGACATTTTTTGTCCGTAAGCGTAACCTGAAGCTTGAGGGATTTGTGTGCCTAAAGGCGACGATATGGTCATGAAGTTAAGGGGCTTATCACCGTAATGGATAGGCATTTGACGACCTTTGTTCGGGTCGTCCTTGTTGCTAAACATTTGGTTCATGAATTGCTCGGTCGTATAACCACGGTAGGCCAGCGCGCCCTGTTCACGATATTGGGACATAATCATGTCATCATCTGATAACGCAGCCGCACTTGCTACTGATGCGGCTTCTTCACCTGTACTAGCAAGATAAAAACTTATACGCCCCTGACGTTGTGCTCCTACCATGCGTTCGTCCAACACGCGGATATAATGCATGGTGTTAAAAATTTTTAATGCTTCATGCTGGTCCAGATCAGGCTCTACCGCTTTTTCGATAACCTCGCCTTCTGATGACAAGATTTGAAGCATTGGGATATCAACAACCCCTTTTGTAATGATTTCGACCTTATTTGTTGTTTTTACTTCGGCCAAATGATTTCTGTCTTTCACGTTTGTTCCCCTTGAATATGAGGGTTAATAGCGACTTTTATAGTTTGGGATATGCTAGATGAGGAACTGCAGGAGCGTCTTACTTATTCAAAGGTAAAAATTCAGATGGATGAAATCACTATACTCAATTAGTCTAAATTAAAAGGATAATTGTCCTAATAAAGTAAAGCTCATGTAAAATTTATGGAAACAGCGTAGGATAAACCTCATAATAAAATTGTATGATTGAGCTAAATACGACGTTCTTTCGTGGTTGTTTATGTAATTTTATTTCAATTTCATTAGAGGAACTATCACTACAGCGGTTAATTATTCTAGTTTTATTTCAAATTTAACTCACATCCAAATGTAACAAAATATGTAATTTGTGTATTTCTGAAATACACATTACATAACCCCCGAAATTGTGCTAACAATAAATGTGTCATGACGGCAAATAGCTATTAAAAAGGGCAATAAGCCTTTAAGCAAATAAAGACCGTCAGGCCCAGGGAACTATTCACACGAGAATAATTATGAAAAAAACAATTATCAGTACGGTAGTTGCAACTGCACTAGCAGGTTCTGCTTTTGGCGCGTTTGCTCTATCAAATCAAATCTCCGGCCACAGCGTTGAACAACAAAACGCAATTGAGGCTTCTTTCGATAAAAAGAATATTCTTGCAAATGCTATCCAAACAAGTAGTGATAGTGTTCGCGTTATCGTTCAGTTAAACGATGTACCTATGGCGCAATTTAGCGCTGTGAACCCGAGTGTAAGCAGCATGTCTGCGCATAAAGGGCAAAAGGTTAACTTTGAGTCAAACGCAGCGAAGGAATATAAATCGTTCCTTGAAACTCAACAGCAATCTGTTATCCAATCAATCAAAGCGTTTGATAAATCATTTAAAGCTGACTTGTCCTACACAGCAGCTTTTAACGGCTTTGCTGGTATTGTATCAAAAAGCGCGCTTGATAAGCTTTCGAGCCTATCTACCGTCAAGGCGGTATACCCAGACGTTATTCACCACGCACAAATGGATGCAAGCTTAGACTTAATCGGTGCGGTTGAAACTTGGGAACAGTTCGGCGGTAAAGAAAGTGCCGGTGCGGGTGTCAAAGTAGCTATCATCGATAGTGGTATCCGTCCAGAAAACCCACTATTCAGTGGTGAAAACTTTACTGCACCAGATTCTCTTCCTACAGATGATTACTGTTCAGAAGTTCCTGATTTTTGTAACGACAAGCTAATTGTGGCACGTGCGGCAGACATCGTAGAGGGCTTCTCAGTTGTTGAAGAAGAATATGAAAGCCCGCTAGGCTTTAACGGTCACGGCACTCACGTTGCTGGTACCGCGGTAGGTAACTACGGCGTAATGGCTGAGCGCGACGGTGCTGAAGCAGAGATTTCTGGTGTTGCACCAGCTGCGTATCTTATGGTGTACAAAGGTTTGTACGCTACTCCAGCAAACCCTGCAT
Organism: Alteromonas sp. PRIM-21; assembly: GCF_027563165.1. Taxonomy (NCBI): domain Bacteria; kingdom Pseudomonadati; phylum Pseudomonadota; class Gammaproteobacteria; order Alteromonadales; family Alteromonadaceae; genus Alteromonas; species Alteromonas sp. PRIM-21. The sequence goes on from NZ_JADOEK010000003.1 coordinate 196,454, forward strand.
CTTCAAGCGGTGCATCTTCAATGTTACTGTCAATGCTTGAAGCTGCACTGACAGACGGCGCTGATGTTGTTAATAACTCTTGGGGCGGCGGCGCTGGCGGTAACCCTAATGGCTCTGTATACGAAGATGTACTTGAAGCCATGCACGATGCTGGCGTAGTAACCGTTTTTGCAGCAGGTAACGATGGTCCTGGTGAAGGGACAATTGGTTGCCCGGGTTGTTCTGAAGACGTTATCACTGTAGCAAACACAACTACGGGTCGTTTGTTTGCAAATGAAGTGACTATCGAAGGTGATACCACGATTGGTTCAATCCCAGCACTTTATTCAGTGGGCAACCCTGCTATCGTGTTCGACAGCCCAATTACTGCACCGGTTGTTTATGCTGGTGAAGTTGATGCGGAAAATGTGGAAGGTTGTGATGCATTCGACGCTGGCGCGTTTGAGGGTGCGATTGCACTTATCAGCCGTGGCACTTGTGGTTTCGTAACAAAAATTGAAAACGCAGAAGCAGCAGGCGCCGAAGCCGTGCTCATCCACAACGTAGATGGTCGCGGAGAAGCGCCAATCTTAATGGGCGGCCTAAGCGAAGCGCAAACTATTCCTTCGTTAATGCTCCCTGCTACGCCAGGACAAGCGCTTGCAACTCTTGCAGTGGAAACAGACGAGTCGCTAAATGTGACCATTGGTAGTGAAATTGTTCGAGTGGTCTCAGATAGCCTTGCTGACATCATGAATGAAAGCAGCTCTCGCGGGCCAAACGGCGACCCTACGTTCCTTAAGCCAAATATTGCGGCACCTGGTACACGTATTTTCTCTGGTGAATCTCCAGATGCTCCAGGACATGAAGGCGAGAGCTTCTCATTTAAAGGTGGTACGTCTATGGCGTCACCACATGTAGCAGGCGCAGCGGCCCTACTTAAACAAATGCACCCAGACTGGACTGCACAGCAAATTAAGAGTGCTCTTGTAACGTCTTCTATCCGAGACGTACTTAAAGAAGATGCTGCTACACAAGCAGATAACTTTGATATGGGTGCAGGTCGGCTAGATCTACCTCGTGCTACAACCGTTGAGCTTACATACAGTGACTTAAGCTTGGTAGATGGTAGCTGCTACTTGAACTGTGAAATGTCTATCACGGTTACTAATACTAGCGACGAAGAGGTGACTGTTGATGCAACAGCTATGTTCAACGACGCTGCTATTGTAGCAACGGTTACACCACAAATGGCTACATTGCCAGCAGGTGCCTCTGCTGAAATTATGGTTGCGGTAGACGTTACAACAGCTTCTACAGGCTCATGGTCTTTCGGTGGCATCAACTGGGCAGATACGGACGATACAACAACGGATTACTTTATTCCTGTTGCGGTTTACCCAATCAGCAGCGATGAACCATCTCTATTTGATAGTGATGTGAGCACTCAACTTGCCGCTGAAGGCGAGCTAGTTGTTACTGAAGCATTTGCTACCAACACTGATGTTACTGGTATGATCAGCATTTCTGGTGAGATTGACCATAAATACGACATAAACCCGTCAACTATTTCTGCGGTCAAAAACGGCAACCAAGAGCCGGTAAGCTTCGACGCTGATTCTGGCACGTTATACTGGGAAGGTGCACTGAATACTGCGTCATTCTCCATTACCGCAGATACTTCAATCGGCGACCTTCTTGAAGGGTTCGAGTTACCTCGTTACCTTCCAATGTCTGCGATTGGTATTACTCCGCTTGAGTGTTCGGGGTCGTGTGATGATGCGTCAATTGAAATTAGCCTACCTCGTACCATCACATATCTAGGTACTGAATACACGACCATGCAAATTTCTTCGAATGGTTTTGTATCGCTAGGCACAAGTTCAGGTAACATTACTACTCCGTTTGCAGAAGTACTTCCTGGTTTAAGTGAGCCGAATAACGTTGTAGCTCCATATTGGACTGACTTCGATTTAGCGGGTAGTGACGGTGGCGCCGGTACGGGTAACATTTACGCAGTAAGCCTAAACACAGGTCATTTTGTTGTTGAGTGGGAAAATGCCCAGATCTGGGGTGAAGATGGTACGAGCTTTAACTTCCAGCTTTGGTTTGAGTATGAAACAGGCAACGTCAACTTTGTTTACGGTCCAATGGACACACCAGTATATGCAACGGTTGTAGGTGCTGAAAACGCATCTGGTAGCGTTGGTACTACCTTCGCTGCACTTACGACAGATGGCCTTCAAGGCACGCTTCCTGTTGAAGGTGATGAATTCGTTTTAACAGCGAATGCTGGTGATGAAGTAGCGATCAGCTACGCAGGTACTGTCCTTCCTTCAGGCGAATACATGGATGATATGCTAACTGTTGATGAAGATGCGTCGGTAACGGCTAACATCCTTGCTAACGAGATGGATAGCACAATCATTAACACGTTTACTATGGAATCGCTTTCAGGTGATTTCCGTACCTTTACGCCAATTACTATCGATAAAGAGCCGCTTGACCCGTCAACTGTTACGGTTACTACTGAAGCAGCAAACGGTACAGTGACAGTTAACGATGATGGTACGGTAACCTACACGCCAAATACAGACTTCTTCGGTGAAGATTCATTTACCTACACAGTTCAAGTAGAAGGTACTACTAATGATGAAGGTGAAGTTGTAGAAGGAGATATCATTGGTGAAGGTACGGTAACTGTAGAAGTTGCTGGCGTTCAAGATGCACCAGTACTTTCAATTTCTGCACCATCGAGTGTTGATGAAGGCGAATCATTTACCGTAACTGCTTCAGCAACCGACGCAGACGGCGATGACGTTACCATCACTATTGATGGTGTAGAAACTACGTCGTTTACTGGTACTGCACCAAGCCACGAGCAATCAAATCGTGTAACGGTACAAGTAACAGCAACTGACGGTATCGATACAACTACAGAAACCGTGACTATCGCAGTTAACGATAAGTCTGGTGGTTCTATGGGCTGGATTGCATTACTTCTTGCTCCAGCGGTATACCTACGTAGACGCATGAAACGTTCATAACGTTTTCTTAAAATGTAAAAAAGGCCGCAATCGCGGCCTTTTTTAATCGTCTTTTGAAAGTTGCTGTAGGTGCTGTGACATCCGTTTAGTTGGCTGAACCCCAAGGTCACGGAACTTTTCAATTTGTCTGACGATATTCCCTCGCCCGCTAGTTAATTTATTCATCGCTTGTTCATAACTTGCGTGAGCCGTATCCATCGATTTTCCTACTTTTTCCATATCAGTAACAAAACCTACAAACTTGTCGTATAACTTAGCGGCCTGTTCAGCAATAAGCTGTGCATTTTGATTTTGGTACTCGTATTGCCAAATATTATTAATGGTTCTAAGCGCTACAAGTAAGTTTGTAGGGCTTACCAGCATAATATTGTGGTTAAGCGCCATGGTGACCAAGTCGGGCTCTTCTTCTACGGCGATCAAAAAAGCAGGTTCTATAGGGATGAAAAGTAAAACGTAGTCTAACGTCTTTAAACCTTTTAAATTCTGGTAGTCTTTTGCGCCAAGGCCTTTAATATGCCCTTTAATTGAAGCTACATGCTGATTTAAAAACTGCGCTTTTTCCGCTTCGTCATCACAATTGAAATAGCGCTCATAAGCCGCAAGGCTTACTTTTGAATCTATGATGACATCTTTATCGTTTGGTAAATGCACTACCACATCTGGTTGGAAACGCCTGCCTTGTTCAGATGTCGCAGACATTTGAGTTTCGAATTCGTGTCCTTCCCGTAAACCAGATTCCTTAAGTATGCGTTCAAGAACGACTTCACCCCAATTACCCTGCTTCTTGTTATCACCTTTTAGTGCATTGGTGAGTGCAGCTGCTTCTTCTGTAATTTTTTGATTTAAAGCTTTTAAGCCTAATATTTCCGTTTTAAGTGACGCTCGCTCTTGCCCTTCACGTATGTGCTGCTCTGAAATTTGGCGTTTAAAACCATCTAATTCATTCTTAAATGGTGCCAGCACAGCCTCAATGTTGTGTTTGGTTTGTTGGGTGTAGCGCTGTTGTTTCTCTTCAAAAATACGGTTTGCTAAATTCTCAAACTGGGTTTGCAACCGTTGTTCAGAGGCATTCATAGCCGCTAACTTGTCTTCGTGCGCCGTATGAAGCGCCTGAATTCTCGCCTGATGGGCCTCGTTTTGTGCCTGAAGTTTGGCGTTAGCCACCCTCTCGCTGTTCAACTCATTTTGCAACTTGTCACAATACTGTGAAGATTGAGAAAGCTTCGCCGAGTTATTTTGGCTGCGGATGAAAGAATAAAGTGCCAATAGACAAATACTAATAAAAGCAATTAAGAAAGCGACGGGTTCGCTTGAGATAAGGTTGGTAATCATAGTGCACATTCATACTGTTATTTTGTACAGCACTATAAACAAAATAATGAAAATATACCAATTTGTATAGGGTTAAAACAGGTGAATCAAGTGAGTGTTAGTTTCTCACCCGAGGCCATGTAATCTCAATTAAAAACAAAAAACGGGCGACTGCGCGCCCGTTTCATTTAATCGTTCGAAGCTTTTATACTTGTTTTGGTAAGCGAAATAATCTCACTTCGTGATGATTTTCGCGTTAGCCAAGTTATTTGTAAAAGCTTTGCAAAAGCCTCAGCGTAACTCACTATTTAGAAAGTGAAGCGTCAAGCTCTTCTATTTTAGCTTTCCAAATAGCAGGGCCATTCTTATGTGCATTTGCACCCGTGCTGTCTACAGCAACGGTTACCGGCATGTCTTCTACGTCAAACTCGTAGATTGCTTCCATACCTAAATCTTCAAATGCCACAACGCGCGAATTCTTAATCGCTTTCGATACCAGATAAGCTGCACCACCTACAGCCATAAGATACACAGCTTTGTGTTTTGCAATGGAGTCAACCGTTGCTGGGCCACGCTCAGCTTTACCAATCATGCCGATAAGGCCTGTTTGTTCAAGCATCATGTCTGTGAACTTATCCATACGCGTCGCTGTTGTAGGGCCAGCTGGACCCACTACTTCATCACCTACAGCGTCAACTGGACCTACGTAATAGATAAAGCGATTAGTTAGGTCAACGCCTTCTGGAAGGCCTTCACCATTTTCCATCATGGTTTGGATGCGTTTATGTGCGGCATCACGGCCAGTTAGCATTTTACCTGATAGTAATACCGTTTCGCCTACTTTCCACTCTTGAATGTCTTCTTTGGTCACTTCATCAAGGTTCACGCGGCGGGTGTTTTCACTCACTTCCCACGTAACTTCTGGCCAATCTTCAAGTTTAGGAGGCGTAAGCTCTGCTGGACCTGATCCATCTAGGTAAAAGTGTGCGTGACGTGTAGCTGCACAGTTAGGGATCATAGCCACTGGCTTAGATGCAGCATGAGTAGGCAGAGACTTAATTTTTACGTCAACAACAGTCGTCAAACCGCCTAAGCCCTGTGCGCCAATACCCAGTTTGTTAACTCGGTCAAAAATTTCTAAGCGAAGTTTTTCGTCAGTAGTTTGCGGGCCACGTTCAATAAGCTCTTGAATATCTACTGGGTCCATAAGGCTTTCTTTAGCAAGTACTGCAGCTTTTTCAGCAGTACCGCCAATGCCTATACCCAGCATGCCAGGAGGACACCAGCCCGCTCCCATTGTAGGCAAGGTTTTAACAACCCAATCAGCAATATCATCGCTTGGGTTTAGCATAACCATTTTAGATTTATTCTCTGAACCGCCACCTTTTGCTGCGATCATTACTTCAATCTTTTCACCCGCAACCATGTCGATGTGAACGACAGATGGCGTGTTATCTTTCGTGTTTTTACGCGCACCAGCTGGGTCAGCTACGATAGATGCACGAAGCGGGTTGTCAGGATTAAGATAAGCGCGGCGTGTACCTTCATCAACCATTTCTTGAACGGTCATGTCAGTTTTGTCCCATGTAACGCCCATGCCCACTTTGACGAAGCAGGTTACAATCCCGGTGTCTTGACACAATGGGCGCTTTCCTTCGGCCGACATACGCGAGTTAATAAGAATTTGTGCCATCGCATCTTTCGCGGCTTGGCTCTTCTCTTTGTTGTACGCCTCTTCAACGGCCTTTACGTAGTCGAGTGGGTGATAGTAAGAAATAAACTGCAGGGCATCTTCAATGCTGTCAATGAAGTCTTGTTGACGGATAACGGTCATGACATCCTCTTTTTATTTGGCTTTCGTGGTCTTAGCTAGCTAAAAAAGCGTATACTAGCGCATCTCAAGACATCGCACCATGCAAAACCATGTGCTTGGGGCTAATTCCAGATATTTTTACGCGCTATATTCGTTATACGCATTAGAAAGCGTTGAAATAGCGACAAGAAAAACGCTTGTTCGCAAGTGTCAGTTACAAATTGGCGGTCGTTCTTTTTTGCTTTTAAGCACTCGACGGCCTAGATGAAAAGAAGTACAGAAAAACCTATGCCACACGCAGATACTATCAATGTTCATGTCACCCGTTTTACTCAACAGGAGTTAGTCAACGACTTTGCGCTAGACGGCGATAACACTTCAGTTTTCAATAAATTATTTGAACAAGTATCTGCACAGCCTTACGCTATTTTATTCGACACTTCAGGCTCTTCTAAAAGCGATGGTAGGTTTAATATAATGGCCTTTTCACCTACCGCTGTTATAGAGGCGAAAGGTAAACAAACAGAACTAATCGATTTACACACCTCTTCACGCCAGCGTCTTGACATGCGGCCTTTTGAAGCGGTTCAATCGCATTTGCATGCCAGAGTCGAATCTATCGAAGTAAAGGCTACTTTCGACACTACCCATTTACCTTTCATTGTTGGTGTAGCAGGAATGGCTGGCTATGACACCGGTCGATTCTATGAAACATTACCCAGTATGGCTCAAAACGACTACAGTACACCTGACTTCACCGTTGGCTTGTATCTGTATTCACTTATTGAAGACACACAAACCGGATATATCTATTTTTGCAGCGCAGATAATCGTTCGTTGTCACAAGTATTTAAGTCGTTAAAGCAAGTACCAACATCTGAGGGTTTTAAGCTCACATCGCCCTTTGAGTCTAATCTGTCGAAAGACGCCTACGAAACATGTTTAGCTAAAATTAACGCTTATCTTCGCGCAGGCGACTGCTATCAAGTAAATATGGCACAGCGATTTAGTGCGGCGTTTGAAGGAAGCATGTGGCAGGCTTATTGCGAGTTACGTAATCAGAATCAAGCGCCCTTTTCTGCTTATTACAACCTTCCACAAGGCTGTATAGCGTCTATTTCCCCCGAACGTTTTTTACGTGTAAAAAACAAGGTTGTAGAAACTAAGCCCATTAAGGGCACTCGCCCTCGCTTTAATGATGTAGAAAAAGATAAAGCCAGTGCACAGAGTTTACTTAACGCCGAAAAGGACCGTGCAGAAAACCTTATGATTGTGGATTTGCTTCGCAACGATGTTTCTAAACACTGCAAGCCCCACACAGTAAAAGTACCCGCACTCTTTGCACTTGAAAGTTATGAAGCCGTGCACCACCTAGTTAGTACCGTAACAGGCGAATTAAACGACGCGTCGTCGCCTTTAGCGCTTTTAGCATCTGCCTTCCCAGGCGGTTCAATTACCGGTGCACCTAAGATACGCGCTATGGAAGTGATTGATGAACTAGAACCACATCGTCGCCATATATATTGTGGCAGCGTGTTTTATATGGGGTACCGAGAAGATATGGATTCAAGTATCTGTATACGCACGGTGTTAGCTGAGAATAATAGATTACATTGCTGGGCAGGCGGTGGTATCGTGCTAGATTCTGTACCAAGTGAAGAATATCAAGAAACACTTGATAAGGTATCAAAAATACTGCCCGTGCTAGCAATGATGAATCAGTAACAGAACAGTTTTATGCGCTCTAACGGCAAGCTAAATATCTGGCTTTTGACCAGCCCTGGTTTGTAACTTGCGTTGGATTGTGACTTATAAATAAATAGTATCTATGAAGAAAAGCGAATTTCTATCACAATTTCATCACTTAAGGCTGACTCACACTGAGCCTGACTTTCCTTTAAAGAAAACAGGACGGCCCGCGGCGGTGTTAATACCTTTGATAGACTATGGCAACTCGCTTCAACTTCTGCTAACAGAACGTGCACATCATCTAAAACATCACCCCGGCCAAATAAGCTTTCCGGGTGGAGCGGTGGATGAAACCGACAATTCTTTTTTTGCAGCTGCGCTTCGGGAAGCAGAAGAAGAAGTTGGCCTTCTGTCTACTCACGTAGATGTTATTGGCATGCTGCCAAAATATAGAACAATCAGTGGTTATGAAATAGCCCCTGTTGTGGGCTTTGTAAACCCAGACTTCACACCGGTAATCGATAAGAATGAAGTAGAGAGCGCTTTCGAAGTCCCGCTTGCTCATGTGTTAGATAGAAAGAACCACCTAGTCCATAATACTCACCGCAATAACAAAACTTTTCCTATATACTTTATTCCTTGGCAGCACCGTATGATTTGGGGCGCAACAGCAGCTATGCTGCGAAACCTGTCGCACCATATTCACCCCTGATAACGAAAGTTAGACGCCTTTGTCTAAAGCACTATAAATTAAACTTTACAGCCTATTAGCAAAACTAATCTCTCTATTAGCATTTCTGTATTGAGCTTTTTACGTAGCGCATGCATGATCTTAATATTACTTAGTTTTAATTTATGAATGTTTATGATCAGTGTATTCGATATGTTCAGTGTGGGTATTGGCCCTTCAAGTTCGCACACAGTAGGACCGATGAAAGCAGGTGCAGAGTTCGTTTCTGAACTCGCGCAGGATACTGCGCTTTTCGATTCAGTTGATAGCGTAAAAGTTGAACTGTTTGGGTCACTGGGTCAAACAGGCATCGGACACGGTACCGGGAAAGCTGTCATTCTTGGTTTGTTAGGCGAAATTCCCGACGTAGTGGATGTTGACACTATTGACAGCAAACTTGAGGAAATTCGTAATTCCGAACTACTGTGCCTCAATGGTCAGAAGCAAGTCCATTTCCCCAATAAAAATGCGATTGTATTTCATCGCCGTAAGACACTGCCTAAACATGCTAATGCACTGACGTTTTACGCCTACTCGAAAAGTGAACTGGTTAGAGAGCAAACCTATTACAGTATTGGTGGCGGCTTTATTATCAAAGACGAAGATTTTGACGCAACTAAAGCCCATGCCGCTAGCCTTCAAGCTTCGGTGCCCTTCCCTTTTAAAACCGCTGAAGAATTACTTGCTCTGTGTAAGAACAACGGTTTAAGTATTAGCTCTTTGATGCTGCGTAACGAAACGACTTTTAGGCCGAAACATGAAGTAAAACAGCAGTTACATCATATTTGGCTGGTAATGAAAGCATGTATTCAACGCGGTATTGAGAGCGAAGGCATACTGCCTGGAGGCCTAAAGGTAGTGCGTCGCGCACCTGGGCTTTATCGTCGCCTTCAAACTGAGCATACGAATGATCCCATGCAAACTATGGATTGGGTGAACCTTTTTGCTTTAGCAGTAAACGAAGAAAATGCAGCGGGAGGGCGTGTTGTCACCGCGCCTACAAATGGTGCTGCAGGTATTATCCCCGCCGTACTTCAATACGTGGATAAATTTATTAGACCCGTTGATGAAGAAGTAGCAAGCCGCTTCCTTCTTACCGCTGGTGCTATTGGCATACTTTACAAAGAGAACGCATCTATTTCCGGCGCTGAAGTGGGTTGTCAAGGAGAAGTGGGTGTTGCATGCTCTATGGCTGCAGGCGCCCTTGCAGAAATAATGGGCGGGACAGCGGCATCCGTAGAAAATGCTGCAGAAATCGGCATGGAGCACAACCTTGGATTAACCTGTGACCCTGTAGGTGGCCTGGTGCAAGTTCCATGTATTGAGCGTAATGCCATGGGTGCAATTAAAGCAATAAATGCTTCTCGCCTTGCACTACGCGGTACGGGTGAACAAAAAGTGTCGTTAGATAAAGTCATTAAGACGATGCGAGATACGGGTAATGATATGAAAACAAAATACAAAGAAACAGCGCGAGGCGGTCTCGCGGTAAATATCATCGAGTGTTAATAATAAACGCACAATGAACAGAGATTAAAAATTAAAAAAGGGGCGACAGCCCCTTTTTTATTCGTATTGGTTTTTCACAACGTTACTTAACTGGTAACGTCACGCCCTTGAACATTTTTTCAACTTCTTCATTATTTTTCAGCATCATAGCTTTTTCCACCTTGTCTTTAGTAAGGTGAGGCGCGAATCGCTCAATGAAGTCGTACATGTAACTTCTAAGGAATGACCCTTTTCTAAAGCCAATCTTTGTTGTGCTGTAATCAAACAAGTGGCTCGCGTCTATTTTAACCAAGTCATCGTCTAACTCTTCACTAACGGCCATCGACGCGATTACACCAATACCTACACCCAAGCGCACATAAGTTTTAATTACGTCAGCATCGGTGGCAGTGAAAACAATTTTTGGTGTCAGTCCTGCTCTTTCAAAAGCTTGGTCTAATTCTGAGCGCCCTGTAAACCCGAACACGTAAGTCACTAACGGATACTTTGCAATATCTGAAATATCTATAGTGCCCTTTTTAGAAAGCGGGTGATCTTTGTTTACAATTACGCTGCGATTCCAGTGATAACACGGCAGCATAACTAAATCGTTGTACAAGTGAAGCGCTTCAGTGGCAATAGCAAAATCAGCTTCACCTTTAGCGGCTAGGTCGCTAATTTGAGAAGGCGTACCTTGATGCATATGTAACGACACCTTGGGGTACTTTGTCATAAAACCTTGGATCACGTCTGGTAACGCATAGCGTGCCTGAGTGTGCGTGGTAGCGATATTCAGCTTGCCTTGGTCGGGAAGTGTGTGTTCTCTTGCAACGGCTTTGATGCTTTCTACTTTCGCAAGAATCTCGCGAGCAATGTTGATTACATCATTACCCGCGTCGGTTACGTGAGTAAGGTGCTTTCCGCTACGGCCAAAAATTTGAACGCCTAATTCGTCCTCTAGCATACGTACTTGCTTGCTGATACCTGGCTGTGAGGTATACAAGCTTTCTGCCGTTGCAGACACATTCAAATTATTATTGAGAACTTCTACGATATACCGTAGTTGCTGTAGCTTCATATTTTACACCGTATTATGGGATCGACTGACACTTTACTTCCTCCGTTATAACCAAAACTACGGTTTTTTACTAGTTGCTATTACAAAATTAGCATTATAAAGTTGAATTTAATTCATTTTTTTACAAATTTACGCGTAATTTGCCCTTCATTTTCTAATCTCTTCTACAGTATGTTTAGGGTTAAAGAGTCGCACGGCGTTTAATAGATAATGAGCAGTAGTAAACAAGTTACATCTTCAATCGATTTTTCATCTGTATTAGCTGCCGCTGTACACGATATGAAGAATTCACTATTCCTCTTAATTCAATCTATTGAAACATTAAGCGATTCGCTTTCACCGCAAAACACTGAAGCAAGAGAACAAGTAGCAAGTGTCCATTATGAAGCATCAAGGCTAAACACGAATCTTGTACAGATACTCTCTTTATATCGAGCAGAATTAGAAAGCTTGCCTATTACTGTTGATGAATGTTTCGTCAAAGATTTAGTTGAGGATGTTGTCGGCTCCAACGCACTCTACGTATCTCAGAAAAATATAGAAATTACTGTCGATGCTGAAGAGGACCTAAGTTGGTATTTAGACAGCGAGTTAATTTATTTGCTTTTAAACGACGTGATTATAAATGCAATGCGCTATGGCACATCAAAGATACTTGTTTCAGCCCATATTGATGAAGATGAGTTTATGACTTTAAGGGTTGAAGATGATGGTAGTGGATACCCCGAAGCAATGTTGTCAAAAAGCCACGACGCGCTATGTGACTTTGAATTAAGCCAAGGTAGAACAGGCCTTGGGCTGTTCTTTGCTAAACTCATTGCAAATGCGCATTCGCAAGGCGACAGAATAGGATCAATTACCCTTTATAATGGTGGAAGCCTAGGCGGGAGTGTATTTGAAGTAAAAATACCGTAAGATTGTCCGATAACAATAGATAATTCAAAAAGTAACGCTCGTGGTTGATAAAAAACTGACGTTATAAGATGTAAAAACAGACGGAAACACACGCATGTACGTGATTATTATTATTTTGATTGTTGTTTTGCTAATCGCAGCTATTTTCATTAATGCAATTCAACAACATCGTCAAAAACAAGAGGCAGAGCGTCGAACTGAGTTGGCGAAGCAGCGCACTATTGTTGATGAAACCGAAAACATTATAGCCGCAAGTGTAAATATGCCGGTTTCTTCACGAATCATGGGTATTCTTCATAACCGAATTCTTAATGCGCTAAAAACCATGAATGAATTATCGAGCACCGCAGAATTAAAACAACGCATAGCGAGTAGCGAGCAAGCCACGGCAGCGGCGCTCTCAGACAAGTCAACGAGGGCCTCTGAGTTTTCGCTGCCCGATAACGATAAAATGATAATTCAGTACATCCAAGCAGTTAAGAAACTGCGCATAGTGCTTCGCTCTGAACATAGCAAAGGGCAAATTGATTCAAAAGTATTTATGGATGAAGATAAGCAATTGGAACGTTTGCAGGTCAAAGTAAACGTAGAGACGCTTATTAAGCGCGGCCGCGCAGCACTGCAAACCAATATGTTGGGTTCAGCAAGACAATATTTTGAAAAAGCCAAAACAGCGCTGGAAAATCAGAACCCACAGGATGAATACTCTGCATCTAAACTTTCCACACTCAACGAGTGGCTTAACGAAATTCAAAGCAATCTTAAGAGCGTTAACGAAAAAGATCGCGCTAAAAAGCAAGAAGAGGAAAGAGACGAACTGGACGAGCTATTCGCTCCTAAAAAGAAGTGGTAGCCCCTACTCTCGTATATAACATTGCGTATTATGTCTTTTGAGCATAATGCGCAATAGCCAAGTCCCACATCGACTGAGCTGGTAACGACAACCCCTTTCTTGCGTTTTTGATTATTCCAATGCTTTTCACTAAAGGCTCATCAGCAATGCTTTGGGCCACAAGACCAAGCCCCTCCATTTGATCTTTACAAATAGCAGGCATAATAGATATGCCCAAACCATTTTGTATAAGTTTTCCAAGGGTAGATAGTTGCCCTGTTTCTGCGATGATATTTAACTCGCCGTACTGCTGAAGTTTAGACTGCGTCCAGTGACGTACCGCCGACCCCCTGTTCATCATTACTAAGGGGAACTGGAGGCAATCCCTCCAATTGAGTGCTTTGCCCAAGTTAGGCAACAACGTTTTATTTCCTACTACAACAAATTCATCGGTAAAAAGGCTGTTGAACACCAGGCCATCTTTGCGTTCTGGCTCAAAAGAAAAGCCTATTTCACTGCGCCCGGTAGTTACTTCGTGAATAACTTGCTCCATAACAACATCCACTATTCTTAGGTTTACGTTAGGAGTACGTTGATGAAACATCGATAATATATTGGGTAGATGTGACTCGGCAAAGGAAGGCATGGCACATACAGTGAGTTGACCCTTCGCCAAAGCGAATAGGTTTTGCATGTCTGAAAAAGTGTTGTCCCAGTCATGAAGTAAACGCAGCGCGTTCGGGAATAACACCTCTCCTTCAGGCGTTAAGCTTACGTTGCGTGTATTACGCTGAAACAATTTACCGCCTAATTGCTCTTCCATTTTTTTTATCGCAGAAGACAAAGCGGGTTGGGTTAGGTGCAGGTTCACCGCAGCTTCCGCAAAGGTTGAGGACTTAGCCACTTCAACAAACGCCTTTACTTGACGGTATGAGACATCCATAAGTGTCATCCTTTAAAGCTAATTAATAAATAATATTTATCAATTGAAAGATTAATTCGATTTTACATATCTTGCAACAATGCTGATACTTATTTTTAACAAAAGCATTGGAGATAAAAAATGGCAGGGTTTAACAAAGTTGTATCCTCGTACGATGAAGCCATGGCAGGCCTTGAAGATGGTATGACGGTCATTGCTGGAGGCTTCGGCCTTTGTGGAATTCCAGAAGGCCTAATTAGTCAAATTAAGATGATGGGAGTGTCAGGCCTTACCGTAGTGTCTAACAACTGTGGTGTTGATGGTTTTGGATTAGGCCTTTTACTAGAAGATAAACAAATATCAAAAATGGTATCTTCCTATGTGGGTGAAAATGCGTTGTTTGAAAAGCAATTACTCAACGGTGAGTTAGAAGTTGAACTAACTCCACAAGGAACACTTGCCGAAAAAATGCGAGCTGGTGGTGCAGGAATTCCCGCATTCTACACTGCCACAGGTTATGGCACGCCGGTTGGTGAAGGGAAAGAAGTTAAAGAGTTTGATGGGCGCCCTTATATTCTTGAGCATGCCATTACTGGCGACTTTGCAATTGTAAAAGCCTGGAAAGCAGACACTTACGGTAACTGTGTTTATCGCCACACGGCACAAAACTTTAACCCTATGGCAGCAACCGCCGGCAAGATCACTGTTGTAGAAGCAGAAGAAATTGTAGAGCCTGGCGAGCTTAACCCTAGCGAAATCCATACGCCAGGGATTTATGTAAATCGCGTGATTAAAGGTTCATTTGAGAAACGCATAGAGCGCCGTGTAGTTAGTAAGGAGACCGTATAATGCTTAGCAGAGAACAGATTGCAATGCGCGTAGCCCAAGAGTTCAAAGATGGAGATTACGTGAATTTAGGCATTGGTATCCCTACCCTTGCGGCTAATTATGTCCCCGATGATATTAGCGTTATGCTGCAGTCGGAAAACGGCCTTTTGGGTATGGGGCGTTACCCCACTGAAAGTGAAGTTGACGCCGACATGATAAACGCAGGTAAAGAGACGGTGACAGCTATAACCGGCGCATCGATATTCAACAGTGCCGAGAGCTTTGCCATGATCCGTGGCGGACATGTAGATTTTACTGTGCTAGGTGCTTTTGAAGTTGATGTATCGGGCAATATTGCCTCGTGGATGATACCGGGCAAACTAGTTAAAGGTATGGGCGGCGCCATGGACCTTGTTGCTGGCGCGAAAAACATAATTGTTACCATGACCCATACCGATAAACGCGGTAACCCTAAGTTACTAAGCGAATGTACATTACCCTTAACCGGCGTGAACTGTATCACACGCATAATTACTGACTTAGCGGTTCTGAGCGTTGAAGACGGCGCCTTTGTTCTTCAGGAGCGCGCACCAGGCGTTAGCGTAGACGAAATCAAAGAGAAAACCGGTGGAAACCTTGTTGTACCTGAAAACGTACCAGAGATGCAGTTTTAGAAAGTTTAATACATAAACACGACACGTTTACATACAACATTATACTTTTGCGTTTAATTAGGTTGCGCTTACTATGTAGCACATAATGTGTTCAAGGTAAGCGCGACTCGTGAGGCAACATGCTAATTCGTTTATTTTAAGACTATACTGCCCCAACACAGCGGTTGTTTGTTCGTTATCAGTGCCATACACCTGACTTTATAGCGGGTAACGCAATAAGCCTTTTAATACACTGTGCATTAAGGGATAATGCGCACGAACGTTATTTTTAAAAAGGCTCACCATTCTTGCTAGTTACTGATTTACCTGTCCATCATAAAATTATTTCAAAGCTCGAAACGAAAAACATTTCGACGCTAACCGAAATTCAAGAGCGTACTATGCTTCCTGCAATACAAGGTAAGGATATCATCGCGTCTTCAAAAACAGGGTCAGGTAAAACCTTCGCCTTTTTAGTACCTGCTTTAAACCGGCTAATGTCGCAAAAAGCGCTAAGCAGACAAGACCCGCGTGCACTTATCCTTGCTCCTACACGTGAACTCGCTAAACAGGTTTTCATTGAAGCAAAATCAATGTGTACTGGGCTAAATCTTACTTGCTCGCTTATTGTGGGCGGTGAAAACTACAACGACCAAGTTAAAGCGCTTCGACGCAACCCTCATATCATCGTGGGTACAGCAGGTCGTGTTGCCGATCACCTTCTAGACAAAAGCGTGTATCTAAACGGTCTAGAGTTGCTGATTTTTGATGAAGCCGATCGAATGTTAGATTTAGGCTTCTCTGCTCAGCTTAAAATGATTAACGACTATGCTGATCACAGAAAACGTCAAACTATGCTGTTTTCTGCCACGCTCGATAATATTGAGCTTAAGCATATGACAACGCAGTTGACCCAAGGTGCTGTGCGCGTAGCGGTAGGAGACTCAACGGCAGAGCATGGCGACATTGAGCAGAAGTGCTTCTTTGCAGACAACGTTGATAACAAAGATCAAATCTTACAGTTTGAGTTGGCCAAACGTACCTACAACCAAGCTATCGTATTTACTGCTACCCGTGAAGATACCGATAGAATTGCAGCATTGCTTAACGAAGAGAATTTAGAAGCTATTGCTCTTCGTGGTGATATGCTACAAAGCCAACGCGCAGCAGTAATGAGTGCATTTGCTCGTGGGCAGCACAGTATTTTGGTTACCACTGACCTCGCCTCCCGTGGTCTGGACCTGTCAAAGGTTGGCTTGGTAGTTAACTTCGACCTACCCAAAAACGCCGATGAGTATATTCACCGTATTGGCCGCACAGGTCGCGCTGGGCAAAAAGGCGAAGCTTTCTCGTTAATTGGCCCGCGCGATTGGAACAGTTTTGAAGGGCTTAAAAGTCACCTTCAATATGCTTTAGAGTGCTCACCGCACGACGAATTCGCAGCCTCGTTCAAGGGTTTCAAGCCAAAGAAAAAAGTGTCGAAAAAAGCCAACGCGCAAAATGGTAAAAAGCGTGTGGCTAAACCTGTTAAACCAAATGTGAAAAAGCGCGTTGATACCATGCTGGGTGAAGATATCGGAATGGTTCCTGTGAAACGCAAACCAAGGAATACACAGCAGGACGACGACGAGTAAAACCCGTTTATTAGTTAACACTAATCCGCCGCTAATTATCATAGACTAGCGTTAATAGCGGCGGTCATCGCTTCATTTATTCCTAACAAATATTCTCTTACATACTTTCTCTATCATAGCTTCGTAACACATGCTTTAATTTGCATATATAGCGAGAGATTATCCTCTAGCGTTATTAGTTATTCTAATTACCTTTAAAGCTTCTTTAGCCTTTCTTTAAAACGGACTTTATAGACATGAAAGCATTAAAACTCTTCTCAATATTACTCGTTGCTGTACTCATTATTTCCGCACTTTTTTATGAAAAGATAATTGCGAGTGTCTTATTGCCTCAATACATTGAATGGGCGCATGAAACTGACCATAAGGGGCTTGAAGTTGGCGTACCGTTAAACGAAAAGGAAAGGTTACTTGCGTCCAACATAGGTGTTAAACACCCCGAGAAGGTAAGAATTGTATACGTTGATGCAGTACCCTATCCCTATGAAAACTTTGCTTTGAAGGTATTTGGTGAAGCAGTTGGGCTTGTCGGCGAAGGAATCATTAACAACGCACAAGTCTTTGGTTATTCGATTTACGCGCGTAAAGACTTTGTACTTAATAGACCAAAATTAGCCCATGAGTTGGTCCACGTGTTACAAATTGAAAGAGCTAGCTTAGACGAGGTTGTTACTCAACATTTCTTCGATATGGCTGAGTACGGCTACGACCAAGCACCACTAGAAGTCGAGGCAGCAAAAGCTAATAAAAAATACAGCGCAGACTGGTAGCCTTTACTTGGTAGTATAGTTATCAAATCTTTACTTCAGAATAGGCAACTAACATTTATGGTAATAATGCTTCCTTTTCGTACTCATACTCCGTATATTGTTGCGCGCTTACTCTCGGGATGGGATAGGCCCATCCCGTAGGGATAAAACTAGAAGTAAAACAAGGAAGCTAAGTGAAAAACAAAATCATCTTCACCGCGGCAATATCTGCCGTACTTATGGGTTGCGGCTCTGGCGGCTCAGATACACAAGAACCACCTGTACTTCCGATTGAACAGACTGATACTTCACCTGCCGATATTACTGTTGCTAATATCTACAACGCTGTACTGGGTGAAATGATCGACACTCCTATTTTTACAGTCTCGGATATTGATGCACCTGTAGATATTTCTATCGAGGGTGGTGAGTATAAAGTGAACGATGAAGAGTGGACATCGGAACCCGGAACAGTTGAAAATGGAGATAAACTTACCTTTCGCGGTATGTCACCTGACATCTATGTAGATATTGTGAACGGACAGGCTGTTAATCCTTCTCGGGATGTAACGTTCACAATCGGTGATATGGTACGTACATTTACTATATATGTAGCACAACAAAATGACGGCGCTGATATTTTACCAGACAGCATTACTATCGAAGATAAAAATAAACATACGCTAGGCGAAGTGGTTATCCTCGGCCCTTTTACCGTCTCAGGAATTGAGACCGAAATCCTGTCTGATGTAACTAACGCTGATTTGCAGATAAATGACGGGGAGTGGACCTCCGATCCAGTTTACATTGAAAATGGCGACACCTTCATGGTGCGCTACAGCGCACCAGATAACTACGCTGAATCAGCTGTGCTTGCTTACAAATTTGGTGACATGATGGGCACATTCACCACCGAGACTTACTCGGAAGAAAACATGCCTTCAAACATTGTTATCAAAACACACTGCGAGAACTATTCCTACAGTCACTGTGATACGCCTATGAATATATGGACATGGGAGGAAGGCAGCGAGCCAGTTGAAATCGAATTCGATCCAGCAGATGGAGACGTCATCATCCCCAACCGGGGTAACGGCACAGTTAACTTCACCGTTTACTGGCAAGACCAACAGTACCAGACTTTCTACGAGTCTTATATTGAGGCACCAGGTGGCACCTATGCTCCTTTTACCAGTTTGTACAAGCCGGAAGAAGATGAGCAGTGTAAAGATATTATGCTATTTTTAAACACCGGTGATGTAAACTTCGATAATGATGCTTACATAGAGGTGAGTACCGATACACCATATCCCCCTTCACAAGTGGCTAATCAAACACACTTCGATCGTAACGCTGAAGGAGATCTTCAGGGTATCGTTACAGTTTGTCATGCTGAGAATCTTGCAGTAGCCTACAATTCTCGACTTTCCTATGGTGTTCGACTTAATGAGCACTCGCTTGCAGGAGCAATCCGCATTTCAGATATTCCAGATGGTGGCGCTGCGGAAATTGTGCTTACGGAAGCTCCTATGATAACTGTTAACACAGCCACGCCTGCCTTTTTTATAACAAGCGGGCGTTCTTCAACGGAAGGAACTAGTGGTATCGTGCTAGAGAGGTTCACAACCGCGCCAGGAGCTCACACCACCAATTCTTTTAGATTATCAAAAGCAGAGGCTTTTGAATGGCCATTAGTGCTTGCCGCGCTAGCGGATACACAGCGTAGCAATTTTAATATGGGCACACTAGCATTCAACATCGACCAGGATGCCTCGTATTACGATATCTCATTTATAGACTTTGGTCTTTCGGTGCAAAGTTCACCGGAGATGGTATTTGAAGATAGCGAAATAGCTTATAGTGTTACCAGCGACGTAAAACCGAATACGCTGGAAGCAACAGTCTCTTACTTAGATCGAAGCACATCGCCTTTCACATATGTGCTACATACTGTGCACGCGCCAGGCCCGACACAAGAACAAAATGTCTTCACTCTGCCTTCCATTAATGGTATCGATTTGAACGCAAACTATGAGTTTGCTTACTACATGCTCAGCGTATATGACGATCCTGAAATTGATACATTTCAAGAAGAAGTTTTTCCTAAAACTGAAGGAATACGACTGGTGAACTATAACACCGTAACCTCCTTCTAACTAAAACCAACAAAGGGGGAGTAAACGCCCCCTCTTACTCAGCCCGAATAATTGTTTAAGGGAACGAAAAGCACTAATAATGGAGTTGGTTTTTTACTTTACTGTTAGTGTGATAATTTTATTCGAATACAACCAATGGTCTCGACAAACGCAAAGTATGAACTGCTATCATTTAAAACAGGAAATCGTAATTTAGGTAATTCTCTCGCGAGTCGAAACTGAGTTACCATCAACAGATCACACAAATAAAAAACGAGTGCTTAAAAGCACTCGTTTTACTTGTATTTTTAGCGTGGTCTAGACGTTTCCCAACACGCTTTGGAAAGCGTATTGAAAAGCACCAAAAAACGATAGGTCTTACTAAGTAAACTTAGTACTCCCACCACCCTTCTTGCCACCACTCCAAAAACTCTTCGAAGTCGATGTAACCATCGTCGTTACTATCGATAAGCTTAAAGCCTTCTTGTACGTGGCTAGCTTTAGTCTTTGGCGAAATTACGGTTAGAAGCTCGATGAACTCAGGTAAATCGATTTGGCCATTGCCATCACGATCGAAAAAGCTGAAGTCCTTTCTAATTTCTTCAATTTTAGATTCTGAAAGTTGAGTGCTCACTCGCATTCCTTATTTCAACTGCAATAAACACGAGTGTAACGCCCTTCTTTCTGACTGTCTACGCCTGATTTTCTTTTGCTTTAAGTGCGCGTAAACGTTGAGCTTCTGCTTTTTCCTTACGCTTTTGTTCCATGGTCAAACGCGCTTCAGTACCCACGTGTTCCTGCTGACGCTCTTTTGCTAGCTGAACCTGCTTTTCGCGCTCTCTAAAGCGAGCAATTTGGTCGTCGGTATGCGTGCCGTAACAATGAGGGCAGCTTACGCCAGGCTCATACTTATCGCTTTGCTTATCTTCTTCAGTAATAGGGAGTCGACACGCGTAACACTGTTCGTAATGACTCTTTTCAAGGTCGTGGTTTACCGCAACGCGATTATCGAATACAAAGCAGTCGCCTTCCCACATAGACTCTTCTTTCGGCACATCTTCAAGATACTGTAAAATGCCGCCTTCTAAGTGGTAAACCTCTTCAAACCCCTGCTCTTTCAAATACGCTGTCGACTTTTCACAACGAATGCCGCCAGTACAGAACATGGCTACTTTTTTGTTTTTTGACGGGTCGAGTTCTTTTTCTACGTATTCTGGGAATTCGCGAAACGTGTCGGTTTTAGGGTCAATGGCGTTTTTGAAAGTGCCAATTTCTATTTCATAACCGTTTCGCGTGTCAATTACGGTTACATCTGGGTCGCTTATTAGCGCATTCCAGTCTTTAGGCTTGACGTAAGTGCCTACAGTTTGGCGAGGGTCGATACCTTCAACGCCCATGGTCACGATTTCTTTTTTAAGTTTCACCTTAGTGCGATAGAACGGCTGTTCGTCGTGAAGTGATTCTTTGTAGGAGATAGGATTGATACGTTCATCGCTATTCAGATAAGCGAGCAATGCGTCGATACCTTCACGGGTACCTGAAACTGTACCGTTAATGCCTTCGTGAGCAAGTAGAAGCGTACCTTTTATACCATTTGCTTCCATAGTTTCTAGAAGCGGCTGGCGGATTTCTTTAAAGTTTTCAAGCGCAACAAATTTATACATTGCGCATACAATATATTTAGACATATTTTAACCTTTGCTGATTGGAGCGTAAGACCAGTGCAAAAATGCGGCGCGGAATATAACAAAACTGCGCGTTAAAAACTAGGCGATATTTTCAAATGAAGAAAAGTCTGGCGTTGTAGCTTGGTGCTTATCTTTCCCATATTTCCCGTCATCGGCGTCGCCTTGCGAAGATATAACATCGTAAAGTAACGTATTATCTTCTTTTATGGCGTTGTCATATTGCTTTTTCAGTCGTTTCTGCGTAGCTAGACTGCAGTTGTCTACAACGTCATCCGGGATGCGCTTCGCGTCATCGGTTTGAGCTAACGGCGCAGGCTTCATGCTAAGAAAAAGGCGTGCACTTTCATAGTCAGTAGCGAGTAAATTTGAGTGCACATGCATGTCTGTCCACTCATTTTCACTAACGGATAATGAGGGGCGCTTGTAGTGGTTTAACGCTGCAAGTTGCGCCTCTATACTATTGGCGGTGTCAGCGTCTGACGTTGCCGCTTCAATTTCAAACGGTTCAGCTACGCTATGTTGCTGCATTGCAAGGTATAACGAGAACAAGGCCCCCTGCGACGACGCGCGAGCAAGTACACCACTTCGCTCCCAGTAAATACTGGGGTCTAGTGTTGTTTGTTCATTTGCTGAGGATAAATCTGGCGACATACGTACACAATGCGGTTGTTGTATACGTATGTTGTCGGCAAGATAATGTTTTTCTTAAGCTTATTTCCTAAAGTTAGATATACTTCTACTAACTGATAGTGTGTTTATTCACGGATTCGAAATGCAATTTAGCAACAAACAAGTACTGATTGTTGAGGACCAACGTCCTTTCCTTCTTCTTTTGAAAGGGCTAATGCATTCAATGGGGGCGTCTGATGTCGTCACTAAATCTTCTGCTGAACAAGCGGTATCGCTGTGTAAAAAGCACAAATTTGATATTGTAATTTGCGACTTACACTTGGGTGCTGATACCAAAAATGGCTATGAACTTATAGAAGAGTTGCGCACGCGAAGGCTTATCAACCCAACCTCAGTATTTATTCTTATCAGTGCAGATAGTGCTCGACCGGTTGTGCTTGGCAGTATTGAACGTCGCCCAGACGATTTTCTAATTAAACCCTTTTCACAAGTACAGTTAAAATCTCGCATCGTTCGTGCGTGGCAAAAACGACAATTTCTTCAACAAGCGTTCAACCTTATAGAGCAAGGTGAATACAACAGTGCCATAGATCATATTGAGACACTTTTAGAAAACCCTCGCCACTACAAAGGACACTGCGAACAACTGCTAGTTGAACTCTATTGGCGTATTTCTCAACCCCAAAAAGCTCTAGATGTACTAAAAGAATATATTGAAGGTAGGCCTGTGCTATGGGCACAAATAGCAATTGGTAGAACCTATTTGCTGTTGAATGAATATGAAAAAGCGATATCCATTGCCAAGAAAACGTTAAAACGCAACCGTTTCAATGCAGATGCTCATGATATTCTTGCGCAAGCGCATCACGCCTTGGACGCAGGTGAAAAAGCCCTAGATGCAATTAGGGAAGCTATCAAGCTTTCCCCGTTTTCATTACCTCGTCATTATAAGGCTTGTGAAATTGGCCGGGAAAATGACGATTTAGTACTAGCAGCCAACTCTAGCCAAGCAATTTGGAACCTATCAAAACGCACTGTACATAAAGCAAGTTTACATTGGTGCACAATGATACGTAGTTTACTTGATGTCGCTGAATCTGCTGATGACAAAAGCCAGCGCAATAAGTATCAGCAAGAAGCCCTACTCACATTACAGCGGGGTAAGTTTGATGAGCACCTATATAAAATTGACAGGGAGTTTGACGTAGAAATTTTTGGCAATATTGTAAATGCAAGGATAAGCGCGATTGATGGTAAACTCATAGACGCAAAGCGTCATCTCAATACATCTCAAATACAGCTTGATGATAAATACGCAGAAGTACCTACAGCGTTCATTCCAGATAGTATTAACGTTATGTACAAACTAGGAGAGTTCGACGACGCGCTGCAGTTAAGTTCTCTACTTTCATCGAGGGGTGAAGAACTCGACCAAAACAGTTCTTACATGTTAAAGACACAAGCGCAAAACGCACAAAAAAGCCTCGCAAGTTATCAGCAATTTAACCGTGAGGGCATCCAACATTACCAGCAACAAGACTTTGAACGCGCTAAAGCGTCGTTTGCCCTTGCTCAAGGTTTTGCACCTGTTAATACAGGTGTTGCACTTAACCTGCTTCAATGCCTTCTTCAAATAGCCATAAAAGAAGATAAAGCGGAAATGAAGTTAATAAACGAATGTAAGCGTTTGTTTAAGCTGATTGATGATATGACGCTTAAGGCGCCATACAAAGAAAAGTACGAAAATATTCGAGATGAACTTTCTAAATATATTGGCTTTTGATACCCAGTGACATATTAGTTCTTTTTAAAGCAACCCTACCTTTTTCTATCGCTGGTTAATCATTGCTATTAGCCTATACATCTGTGTTGTAAGCCGCGTTGGCTAACATTAAATCTTTCCCCTCTACTGCCGTAACCAATTGTACTGTATAAATATACATGCTATAACGCAATACCATGCAGCTTATGCCAAAAAAACGCTCATATCGATACTTTGGTTAAAAACACTAGGCTGTTTAACTGTGATTGGTTAAAGGAAGTAAACATCGGCGATGCATGACAGACTGATACAAAAACTTGAGATTCTTTCCGATGCGGCCAAGTACGACGCGTCTTGCGCAAGTGGTTCAGCAGGTAAACGACAAGCTGGAAAAACCGAAAAGACCGGTATAGGTTCGCTTACCGGTGGCTCGGGGATATGCCATAGCTTCACACCAGATGGAAGGTGTGTTTCGCTGCTTAAGATCCTTATGACAAACTACTGTATTTATGATTGCCATTATTGCATTAATAGGGTTTCAAGCAATGTTCAACGGGCGCGTTTTACAGTTAAAGAAACGGTAGATTTAACCCTAAATTTTTATAAGCGCAATTACATTGAGGGTTTGTTTTTAAGTTCTGGAATTGTGGGTTCGCCCGATATCACTATGGAAAGCATGGTACGTATTGCAAAATCGCTACGTCTTGATCACGGGTTTAAAGGATATATTCACCTTAAAACTATCCCGAATGCGTCGCCAGAACTACAAGCAGAAGCAGGTCTCTACGCTGACAGACTTAGTATTAATGTGGAAATGCCTACACAGTCTTCGCTAAACAAGTATGCCCCAGAAAAAGATCTTGGCGATATTCACGGTTCGATGAATACGTTAAAAGAAAAAATCGCAGAGCATAAAGTAGACAAAACATATTCGGGCAAACGCCCTCCACGGTTCGCACCTGGGGGGCAGTCTACGCAAATGATTATAGGAGCCGATGGGTCAAACGATAAAACCATTTTAGGCACAAGCGTTAAGCTCTACAGCGATCAGAAGCTTCGGCGTGTGTATTACTCAGCATTTTCCCCTATCCCTGATGCTTCGGAAGTTTTACCGCTAAAACCGGCGCCATTGATACGAGAGCACCGCTTGTATCAAGCAGATTGGCTTTTACGCTTTTACGGTTTTGGCCTAGATGAAATCTTGCAAGACGACATGTTAGATATGGACTACGACCCGAAACTTTCATGGGCATTACGTAACCGTCATCTATTTCCCATTGATTTGAACAAAGCTGACAAACAAATGCTGCTACGCGTTCCCGGTCTTGGTGCGCGAACGGTACAAAAGATTTTATCTATAAGGCGTAATACAAAGCTCAACTGGATTGACCTTACTAAAATGCGGCTACCTCTTAAAAAATTGAAGCCTTTTATCAGCGTTGGAGATTACTTCCCTGATATCCATTTACTCGACAGTAATAATTTCGAGCTTCAGTTTAAACAGCCTAAACAGTTTGAGTTGTTTAGCGCTTGAGTGTGTTGTTAATGCAGCTAAGCCAACCGTAGTCTAAAAGGTAGCTTTATATGAAGACCATTACCATTACTTCAATACCTGGCTTTGATGAATGGCGAGAAGCTTCGCGAGAATGCATTGCTGAGCGCATTCCCCCTGAACATATTATTTGGCAGAGCGCTCATTCTGTACAAAACGATCTGTTCGGTAGTGATGATGAGCAATGCGAAAGTAAAAGGCCGCGAAGCAAGCTTAGTATTCCTAAACCCACACTGATGCTTTTAAAGTATGCCCTATGCCATAACGATGATAAACGATTTGCGCTTTGTTACCGAGTGTTATGGCGTGTCGTTTATGAAAATAAGCAACTCATACAAATGAAAACTGATGACGATGTCATCCAGCTTTTCGCGATGGCGAAAGCGGTAAAACGTGATGCTTACAAAATGAGTGCCTTCCTGAGGTTCAGAGAATTAAATCTAGAGGGGCAAGAGCATTTTGTAGCCTGGTATGAACCAGAGCATTTCAGTTTAGAGATAAAGCTTAACTTCTTCCAAACACGTTTTAAGAATATGCGGTGGTCTATATTAACGCCCTATCGTGCAGCTCATTGGGATACCGAAACCCTAGTATTAGAAGATAACCCCGATCCAAGCGTTGTACCCGATGATGATCGCATTGAAAAATACTGGCTGACTTATTACGCCAATATATTTAATCCAGCGCGTATCAAGACAAGTGCGATGTTAAATCAAATGCCTAAAAAGTATTGGAAAAATATGCCAGAGACGTCGCTGATAGACGATATGATTAAGCAATCGGACGCTCGGGCCAGAAAAATGATAAACGATGGCAATAAGCACTGAGTCAATACAAATGAGCTTGTATTAACGAGCTAACACAAACGAATAACCATAAACGAGCTTGGCCCATAAACTCTGAGCTAGTACATCTGAGCCAAGCTTTATTTAGCGCTGATTTGTGTAATTCTACTTTGGATTAGTATCTCTTTGTAATACCAACTTAGTCTCTAAAATTTTCAACAGTATCAATTAGATCATCAATACTTTCTATAAGGGTTTCTCGTTGCTCGTCAGTTAGTGTGGTGAAAAGCTCGGATATTAACGTAGCGCTAACGGTCATATTGTGTGCGCTGCTTTGCTTGTAAATATCGCTTTTATAGCTATCTGGGTTTTGCATTAGATCAACCAGTTCCGCTTCAAAATTATCGTTAAATTTACGGGTTACAAATAGCTTTCGCGCCGCATTTTGAATATTCCTACGATAGGTAAGCCATTCCCCCGCCGTAGAAATAAACTGGGTCGCGTAAGTGGACACTATCTGCTTTTGTTCGCTAGTTAGCTTGCCTATGCGTTCACTGATAGTCTCCTCAATGCTCTCGACACGCTCTTTTAACCGTTCTTCTTCAGACTTTTCCAGCGCCTCTTTTCGCTCTTCTTCTTCCTCTTTGTTATCTTTTTCGAGGGCAGCAAAAAGCGTAACAACTTGTTCGTCATCGAGTGTTTTGGCTATTTCTGCTAATGCAGGGCTAACTTCATCACGCACTCTTTCCCAATGCGCTCTTGCGTTTGCAAGGTGTTCATGGACAGAGTTTGAATCTAAGGCCCCTTCTTTGATCTGACGTTTAATATCGGTAAGTTGAGCTTGGTAACGTTTAAGTTCAGAGGTTTTGTGCCAGCGTAGCCAGTTTTGAAGATAGTCATCAAATTTTTCTTCTTGCTCATCTTTAAGCTCAATATAGTCGTCCATGTACCAGTAAACCCACCAATCCAGGTTGTTGTAGGCCAATTTGGAACTACATGATGCAAGAAACGCAACAGAGATAAATACTAACAGTACACGCATAACTCATCCTTTTTTGTTAACTACGTCATTTGCTGCAAATTCGCTTATTAACTTCAATTAAAAAACAGACGTAGGTGCTGAAACGCTCGCTACTCGTTCTGCTTTGTTATTTTAAATTATTTAAATTCTCTACAATACATATGTTCACTTTACGTCTTGTTACCTTAACGTTACCTTAACTGTAATACTGGTAAAAAGAAGGACTTTAATGTGTCAAAACGTGTCGCAATTTTAACCTCTGGTGGCGACGCACCAGGTATGAATGCATGTATACGTGCTGCAATTATCGCATGCCAGAAAGCTAACTATACGCTGCTTGGCTATAAGCATGGTTACAATGGACTGTTGCAACAAGAGTACATTCCCCTATCGCTTGACACTACCCACAACTTGATCCAACAAGGCGGTACTATTTTGCACAGTGCAAGGTGCAAAGAGCTTAAGCGCCAAGAAGGCATTAAAAAAGCAGCTAACAATTTGATGAAAGCAGAAGTTGATACGCTTATTGTGATTGGCGGCGACGGCTCATTTCGTGGTGCAGCGGAATTAGGGAAAGAATGGGACGGCCAAATTTTGGGAGTTCCCGGCACGATAGATAACGACATTAGCGGCACAGATGCAACCATCGGCTATTTTACCGCTATAGACACTGCGATGAGCTCTATCGATAAAGTTCGAGATACTGCAGATGCATTTGAGCGTATATTTCTTATAGAAGTCATGGGCAGGAACGCGGGCTTTTTAGCATTGAATGCTGCACTCTCTTCTGCAGCCGACTACGTGGTTGTACCGGAATTTTTTGAATCTGCTGAAAAAGAAATAGAGAAACTTGTTGCTCAAATAAAAGCCCAGCGCGCGTTAAAAGGGCCAGTTAGTTTCATCGTCGTCGTTGCTGAAAACGTATGGCCAAATGGCTTAGCTGGCCTTACTGAGGCATTACAGAGCCACGATATCAGTGACGTCAGGCCGGTAACCTTAGGCCATGTTCAACGTGGTGGCTCGCCTGTTGCCCAAGACAGGTTGCTCGCAACGACGCTCGGAGAGTTCGCTATAAGTTTAGTCGGTAGTGACATTACTAACATTATGGTGGGTGAAGTAAATCAACGCCCTGTTACTGTCCCCCTTAACAAAACGTGGGAAAACACTAAACCCCTGAACGAAGCCCGTGTTGACGCTATGCGTACGCTTATGAATGAGCGATACAGCAGCAACTGAATTGACGGTTAGAGGCTATAATTAAATAGCAAGAGATTTGTTAGTTACTTAAAACCACAAACAAAAAAGGCGTTGTCTATTTCTAAACAACGCCTTAAACATTTTACTACTTGAGCTAAGTTACATTTTCATAGCCGCTTTGACTTTATCGCGGTGACTACGGCTTACCTTAAGTTCTGTATCGTTTTGGAGTATTAAGTGGTACTCGCCACTGATGTGACTGACTAGCTTTTTGACAAAACGAATATTAGCTATGGCGGAACGGTGCACGCGAACGAAAAATTGCGGGTTTAGTTCTTGCTCAAGCTCTTTCATGGTTTTACGCATTATGTGCATGCCATCAAGCGCATGTACGCACATGTAATCGCCTGCTGCATCAATCCATTGAATGTCTTGTACGTTTACACGGGTTACTTCAGAACCATCTTTGATCGCTAAAACATCAGGGTAAGGGTTCGTCTCAACCGGCTCTCCGTTAGCTAATTTACGTAGAATTTCCTCGCAATCATCACCGGTTAGTTCTGCCACTAGGCTCACCAACTTTTGAGACTGCTCATCTTGATGTTGGGTTGAGAAGTATTCACGAACCTTATCTAACGCAGCGCCAAGACGCTCATCGTCCGCTGGCTTTAACAGATAGTCTAGCGCGTGTATGTCAAAAGCTTTAATCGCATAGTTGTCGTAGGCAGTTACGAAAACAATCATTGGAATTGGCTGCTTTAATTCACGAAGCTTGTGAATAACTTGAAAGCCATTTAAACCCGGCATTTGAATGTCTAAAAACACTAAGTCTGGACGATGTTGAGAAATACTGCTCACAGCTTCAAGACCGTTCTGACATTCTGCAAGAACCTGTACATCATCATGGCGTTCCAACCTTGCACGAAGGCCTCTGCGCGCTAAAGGTTCGTCGTCCACTACAATGGTTTTAATTACTTGCTTTGTCATGTTATGCGTCCTTAACTTCATACGGTATGCGAATTCTAACCCGCACACCGGAAGGCTGATTGTGTTCTATAGAGAATGCAAAATTACGATGATAAAGGGATTGCAAACGCTCTTTTATGTTGGCTAAGCCCACACCATTTTCACGGCTAAGGTTGCCATCTTTGATATCTGCGCCTGGGCCGTTGTCAGCCACGTCCATCAATAAATCATTACCAAACGTACGTGCCGTTATGGAAATACGACCACCATTTTCCATCTTAGATATGGCATGCTTTATTGAATTTTCAATAATTGGCTGCAAGATCATACTGGGTACAAGCGCACTTTCGCACTCTTCGTCGATATCCCACTGTACATCTAACCTATCATCAAAACGCACCTTTTCTATTTCAAGATAAAGTCTTAACGCCTTTATCTCTTGACCTAACGGGACGCGTTTTATCGGGTCATTGTCTAGCGAGTAGCGCAAGAAATCACTTAAGCGCGAGACCATAGCCTCCGCCGTATCATTTTCTTTCAAAAGGATAAGGGTAGAAATAGCATTCAGCGTATTAAAAAGAAAATGCGGGTTAAGCTGATAGCGAAGCATTTTGATGTGCGCCTGGTGAGCCATGGTGCTGGCTTTAAGCGCATTTTGCTTTTCTTTTTGCAGCATCTGAAAGTTTTTGATGCCGAAGTACACGCCACTCCAGCAGCCCACCATTATCAATGAGTTAATGGTGTTGGTGAAATACATATACCATTCGTCTGGGCGATACCCGTGTTTATATATTTCCCAGTAGTTAATGTTTTTCACTACTGCCCACAATAACGCTATTAGATAACACGACACTATCACTATTATGATCATGTTTAGCGGCGATTGTTTCCTTGCCCAACGATAAACGTAGCGCAGTGGAATGGTTAACAACCACCCTGCATAGGCGTTTAGCATGATTATAAAAACCCAAATGGGCCTTACATCATGAAGAAACGAACCGATGTAATAAATTATCGCAAACCCTGCCCAGCCTGCGCTGTGCAACGTCCAAAATAACCGCTCATTACTTTCTATTACACGCTGAAAGCGACTCACAATATTACCAATTTAAAAACTAATATGAAGATTATACGCCAGCCTTGCTGTGACCCAAGCGGCTTGGTCGTACACCTTATACCTCTGGTCGCAGGGCAAATTCTTGAAATAAAGCATTTTTCAATAGATGGTCGCTTATATTAATAGCTTATATTCATTCTCTTTAGCCAGTGAACCCACCACCAAGCAGGACCAACTAAAAGAAAGCGTAGATCTTCGAAGAACGATGGTTTTTTGCCTTCTATATGGTGCCCAATAAACTGCAATACCCACATGACGACAAACAAAACTAAAGAGAATAACCATACTGAGATATTAAAGTGCTCTAACGTATTAACAGCGCCAAAGCATAATATGGTGAGCAGTGTCATTGCTGCACCTATTGGCCCAGACAACATGAAGTAATAATAGAGCACGGGGACTGCAATAATGTGTGCCCAGGTTATATCAAACTGGGCAATAAAATCGGGTACCGGCAAGCTCCAAAGCAAGCCAATAGAAACGAAGTAAATACTTGGTACGGCGATAGCGTGAATGATAACGTTCGTTTTGTTTTGATGGCTTTCGCCATACTGCATTAAAAGCCGCTCAATGCTTCTCATACCTGCCCCTTTGCCTGTTTTTAATAATTATCTAAATCGCCCCGAAAACACGTTTAACGAACCACTAGGTCAACAATGTATGTCGGGACAACAGCGTTTTTATCAGTTTTTCATCACAGGTAAAGGCGAGCCCATAATAAACCATATCGCTTTCATGCTTATGGTTTTTAACCCTTGCTGTGAGGGCTACTTCTTTACCGTCTAAAGAATAGTTTAGCCGAACTTCGGCTTCATCAAGCATTACAGGCCAATTTGGCTTGACCTGAAGTGCAACTTTGCATCCTTTTTCACTCAAATCAATGATTATACCTGTCACATTTTCATCTTCTGGATACACTTCAGACTCCAATGTAACAGATACGCCCAATTGCGCGCGCTTAACCGCGCGAAGCCCTATACTTTCGATGCGTTTAGGAAACGTTGTGATAAGTAAACCTGAAGGCTTAGCGAGCAACTTTAAAACTTTTACTTTAAAAGCAATAACTTGGCCAGTATCGCCTTCAAGTATGGAACGAACGACAACTTCGTTACCTACAGTGAGTGCATCGCGAACGGTTATCCACTTGGCCGAGGTGGGGATATGAAAAAGCAAGCACTCATCTGTAAGCATGCCAATATAGTCTGTTTTTACACGCTTCGGCGCAGCAGGCATCGCAATTTGTAAGTCGACGATATCGCCAGGTACTAACGTTCGCAACGATTCCAAATTATCTTCGTTCAATAAGTCGCTTTGTATTTTGTCAGCCATTTGTATTTGTTATTGCTGGATTTAATGTAAGTTCATCCAATTTACGCATCAAATCAAAACTAATCAACACTATGATGGTAAACCGACTTCTATAAACGTAAAGATCTACAGGCTGCTTGCCTATCTATTGGGATTAACCTAATAGATTGATATAGTTAAGGTATCTTTTTTTACCCTATTGGACGTCTATGCCTTCTGCTCTTCACTATACGTTAACTATTTCAAATTGGCGTGCACACCAATTTACTGTTGCGCTACACATTCCTGAACATAAAGATTCATCGCTAACACTTACTCTTCCAAGCTGGATCCCAGGAAGCTACATGGTTCGCGACTTTGCTAAAAGCATAATTAGATTGAGTGCTACGTTAAGTACCAGCCACATAGAGAATTCTAGCGACGAAAACTCCGATAGGGTTCCGGTAACTAAGCTCGATAAACAAACGTGGCGTGTTGAAACTGACGGTAAACCTTGCACCGTTAACTACACGGTTTATGCCAATGACTTGTCAATTCGCTCTGCCTTTATGAACGATCAGTACGCATTTATAAATGGTACGAGTGCGTTTTTACGGGTTTCGGGTTTTGAGCAATCAGCCTGCGAACTAGACATTGAACTCGATGATAGTGACCCATCTACCGCAAATTGGAAGGCTTACACCTCTATGCCAATTCGCAGCGAAAGTACGACTTCGAAGCGCTGGCATTACGCCGAAAAGAATTATGATGAACTCATAGATCACCCTATTTACGTTGGTATTGCAGACACCCACAGCTTCGACGTAGACGGTATTACTTTTACGTTGCTTTTCTCTGGCAACAACAATATTGATTACCCGCGCATAGCTAGAGACCTCGCCCCTATTTGCAAGCATCACTTGGACTTGTTTGGTGCTCCACAACCCATAAATAATTATCTGTTTATGACTCTGCTTGCCGATAACGGCTTTGGTGGTTTAGAGCATAAGCACTCAACCGCCCTTCTTTATCCGCGTTTTGATTTGCCACAGATAGGTGAAGGCGAAAACAAAACCGACAGCTACATAACCTTCTTAAGCTTGTGTAGTCATGAATTCTTTCATACATGGCATGTGAAGCGCATCAAGCCTGAGGTGATGGTTCAACCTGATCTATCTCAGGAAACCTACACCAACCAGCTTTGGATTTATGAAGGTTTTACAAGCTTTTACGATGACGTAACCCTAGCAAGAGCTGGTGTTATTGAGCCACAAAAATACCTCGATATTGTGGCTCAAAATGTCAGTCGTCTGTTACAAAACGCTGGGCGTTTTAAACAAAGTGCAGCTGAAAGTAGCTTTGACGCTTGGACAAAGTTTTACAAACAAGATGCGAGCGCTACTAATAATATTGTTAGTTATTATACCAAAGGCGGCATTATTGCCCTTGGATTAGATTTACTGCTTCGCAAAAGGTCAAACAATCAAGTAACCTTAGACAACTTAATGCAACTGCTCTGGAAGCATTATGGCGTTGACGAGTGTGGCACACCCGATAACGTGATTCAGTCGCTTTGCAGTTCCCATTTTGGCATTGATGTTTCAGACTATTTAGACAGTGTTGTTTATGGCACAGACGATGTAGAGTTGGCTTCATTGGTTTCCGACATGGGCGTTAATTACAACACCCGTACACGTGTGTCAGCTGACGATAAAGGCGGTTTTTCACAGCTGCCTTCAATTAAAAATCAGCTTGGCGCCACGTTAAAAGCCGCATCGATTGGACTAACGGTAGTTCAGGTATTTGAAGGTCTTGCTGCGATGAAGGCAGGTATTCTTCTTAACGATGTCATTATTGCTCTAGACGGCCATATTGTTAATGTTCAAAAGCTACAGCGCTTATTGGATAACGCGCAGACCTCGACGGTAGACATAACACTGATTCGCGATGGGCGACTTTTAACGCTGCCTCTTGAAGTCACTCAGGCCAGACAAGAAATGGCATACTTTGAAATTACTGATGAAGAGAAACTTAATCAGTGGTTAGGTAAATAAAGCAACGCTTTATTACTAAATAACAATACTAAAAAAAATACTTAAAAAGATTACTAAAAAGGCGCCTTCGAGTTCTACCTGAAAGCGCCTTTTCTATACTGCTTTAACCACTGAGTTCTATAGGCTTTTAGTGTTCGGGAGAAGCAGAGATTATGGTCTGCGGATCTAGTCGAGTTTTCCCTAAGTTAATACGCCAGTCCAAGTGCGGACCGGTGGAGCGGCCAGTGGACCCAATCGTTCCGATCTGTTCACCTTGCTTGACGGTATCGCCTACCTCAACTGTGAAGCTATCCATATGCAAAAACGTTGAAAAAACACGCATACCGTGGTCTAGAATCAAGGTGTTGCCTGAATAATAGAGATCGTCGGCCATGGTAACCACACCATCCACAGGCGCATATACGGGAGTGCCTGTTTTGTTAGCGATATCTACGCCGTAATGCGGCCATTTCGGCACACCATTTAATATGCGTTGACTACCATACACGCCCGATATTCTGCCCTTAGCTGGCCACTCAAAACGGGTGAACAAAGCGTCTAAATCGCTATTTCCGCTGCGCGCATTGGCAACGTTGACGTTATCTCGTTTTATCCGTGCAGTTACCTCAGCAGGCGGCGTAACCATTTTCTGCTCTAAACCATCAATGCGCTGAATATTGTACTCGCGCTTTTCAAGGGTAATATCGCGCTTCCACGTTTTACCATTATCTAGCGTCACTATTAAACGTTGCTGAAGAGGTGCTTCTCTTTCAAAACCCACAACAAATTTGCCGTCCTTGTTTGTCTGCACTGGCTCGCCATTAAGAGTGACCGTAGCGCCTACTGGTGCCTGACCACGTAACAAGGCGCCTTGGGTAAATTTACCATTTAGCGAAACCTCAATCGCGTTTTTATCTTGGGCTGGGTCAGACGATATTTCAGTATCATCACTCGTAGCAATTGCCGCAGTCGCAACAGGGCTTACGGTAATTACACCCATTGCAAAAATACACGTTAATGCACTTGGTATTTTCTTACCCAACGCTCTTGTTATTACGCTGATTATTGGGTTAGTTAACGTGCCTTTAGTATGTGTGGTAGCCATATTATGCCCTGTCCTTTACTGCTTTCTGCTAACGCTAGCCTTTAACCGTTGCGCCTTTACCCACGCCTTCATAGGCAATTACTTGGCAAACTCCGTCAGGCGTGCGCTTCTTTTGTTCTTCAAGAAGATACTGAGCTAAACACTCAACCGTCGAATCGGTCTCGATGACTTCACAATCTGATTTAGGAATAAGTAGTTCAAAATAACCCTGTGAAGATTCATAAGCGAAACAGTAGTAGTCTTCAGTATTCTCAACTTCACCTTTAAGCTTTCTATCGCTGTAGGCAATTTCATCTTCGCGGGTTGCAATGTAAATGTCTGCCCAACGGTCTGCCCAATATTGCTGACTTTCCGTGCTCACTTTACCGTCAAGGATAATATCAATGCGAGAACGGTGCCCGTGAGCTATGCGCTGACAGTTACCATCGTGCTTCTTAAGTCCGTGAGTGTAGTGATAGAACGGCGAGTTAATAATTTCTTCACGCAAATGCAGCGTTATGTTTTCAACGTTTTCAGGAAGGTGCGTTGCTAGCACTTCTTTTAAGTAAACGCCGACAGACTCCATGTTTATTTCATCTGAATAAACGAATGCATAGGCTTCCGCTGGACAATGTAACATGATGCTACGCCCATCGGTGCAGGTAAAGCGGGTCTCTACCTGTTCGGTAACGTCATCGTGAATAACCTCTGAACCGCTGTATTCCGCGGGTACTAAAAGCTTATGATCGACATATTCGTCAATAAGTCGCTTTAGGTTTTTTTTCACGTGACCGAAGTCTTGAACCATGCTCTCTTCATTAAGCTCACCGTCCAAAATCACATCGACAATCCAGCTTTCACCCACCATGCCACGCTTTGGGCAAAGGTAAGAGAAGTCCATCACTGTCAAATCATTTACAAATAATTGCATAACACCCTTGAATCGAGTTGATATTCTATTAACTAGTATACGTTTTTTATCTGCGCTTCGCAGCGACTAGTCCATTGAAGATTGGCGATTAAGCTGATCTTTTAAATTAGGTGGAATTCCACGAATAGTTAGTGTATCGGTAGCCGGGTCATAAAACACTCTGTCGCCCATTAGCTTACGTTCAAAACTTAGCGATACCCCACCACCCTGACCGGTAAACTTTGCAAGCTGTTTTAACGCTGCTGGATCGGGCTGAATTTCTTTCTCAAGTGGTGCTTCCATAGACTGAGTAAAGGCAGAAAAGTTGCTGCTGGTTTCCTCGTTTTGAGGAAGTCGGTTTGCCAGTTCATCCACCGACAAGCTTTCGCCTGCGTCAATCTTTTCTTTGAAGTACGATTTAACTTCTTCTCTATGCTGATGCTGCTCTTGTGGGTCTAACGACTCACTGGCAAGATAAGCATCGACAGTAGAAATTAGCTGCTTGTTTTGTTGCTTAACATCAACCAGTTCTTCACAGCCCACAAACTGCATAAAGAAATCAGATACTTTGCGACCCATTCTACCTTTTATAAAGCTTACGTAACGCTGTTGCTCTGGCTGGATATCCCACTGAGTTAAATCGAAACGTACGGCCAGCTGCATTTTAGCTAAATCTAAATGTTCCCGGGCAGACAGGTCTAATGAATTAGTAACCTCTACATGAGAACGGGTATTGAGTAACGCTATCATTAAATACTGGGTGGCTAAATATTCATATTGGCAGAATATAAGAAAGCCAGTTTCTACCGTACCTGTATCAGCTAAAGTACGTACTAAGCGATTAGTCGCCGATACTGAAAACGCGTGAAATGCATCTTCTACGTTGTCTCCCGCTTCTTTTTGAATATCCATGTATTGCCTGAGGCCTTCGGCGAACTCAGCCACGTTCTCAGTGCTTGTTTGCGTAGTTGCTTCGCCTTCTTCGCCTTCCACTTTTGCTTCGCGGGTTACTTCAGTGACAAAATGCCCCACGCCTTTTCCGGGTTTAGCATTGAAGCTATGGTTAATTTGATGGGCTAAAAGCTCAATTTCCGGGGTTACTGCCAAGCAGTTATCACGTGGAATTGCTTCAATTTTCTCTTCTTTGTTTACAATCAAGCGATGTACAACAAAGTGATGAATCAGTGCACTCATAGAGTATCTGGTGTCCTGTTGCTTAAAAAGTGTCAGAAATATTCAAAGAATTGCGGGATTTTAGAATGAATGATTGTACTCACTCAAACAACGATTATAATCATTTTACGTTTAAAACCATTCTTTTTATCAAAGATAATCATAAAAAAGAGGCGTAGCAATGCCCCAACAGAGCCGCTATAGCAACGACGAATTCGAAACGCTAATGAATAACGTTATTCTAACCCTAGAAGAAGGCGGTGCAAACCGCGATCTTTCACTTATGGTGTTAGGCAACGTCATTACACATATTTTAAATACTCAGGTTGCTCCTGAAAACCGCGAAGCCATGGCAGCACAGTTTGCCGATGTACTTAAGAAAAGCGTAACAAAAAGCTAAGGGATTGCATGATACTTGCCGAATCACCTCGTCGCCAGCGCGTTACTAAACTGGTAAATTGGGGGCACTGGTTTGCCCTGGCGAATATTATCATCGCCATTGTTATTGCCTCGATTTTTGTTTTCTCATCACCTATGCCAGGCACAGGTGTCGGCACCGTGTACCTTTTAGCCAATTGGTTTGGCCATATTGGGTTTATGACCTTTTTTGGCTTTGTCATTTTTGTTCTCCCCCTTTGTTATTTGGTTAATAACCCGAGAGTGATAAAAGCTAGCGCATCCATTATTGCTGCGGTGGGCTTAGCACTTTTAGCGTTTGATGCTTTATTGTTCAATCGCACAGGGTTTCATATTAGCTTTCATGCTGCAGACTTACTGCGCAGCGAAGCACAATCCACAATGGCTATAGAGAGTTGGCAGCAGTGGGCCTTCTTGTTCCTTCTGTTCATTGTTTGGCTTGGTTTCCAGCTAGTTTTAGCTAATGCGATATGGAAGCGTGTTGAGCGCTTCACGCGCTATAAAGTGGGCATACCTGTTACAACATTTTTCGTGAGTTGTTTTGTAACCAGTCATGCTATTCATGTGTGGGCTGATGCCAAGCTTTATCAACCTATTATTGCCCAAGACAACATGTTTCCGCTCTCCTACCCTGCGACAGCTAAAACCACCATGTCGCGCTACGGTTTGCTTGACTTAGCGGCCTATGAGGAGCGAAAGCAGCTGCAATTTAACCCTGATATTCACAATATCACTTATCCTGCTGAACCAGTTTATTGCTCTATCGAGACCAATAGAAATCTTACCGTAGTCGTTCAAGTAGATAATGATAACGCTGTTGACTTAAGTGGTATTGAAGGTGTGTCGTTAAATACCCTTGCCAATTATTATTCAACGGCCAGCAGTGTCGAAGGTTTAATGACGGCAACCTTATTTGGTGTACCGGAAATTTATCAGGATGCCTTGTCTCAAAAGCGCCCTGTACTATTGGCCTTACCTTTGGGGTCGGGTATGCCGGTATCAATACATAGCGATGTCGCATTACCTCTCCCTCAATTGTCTGGCTATGTACAGCCTTTGAGTAATAACCATGAAGGGCTGCACATTACCTTTATGAAAGGTTCAGATATCAAAGACTATGTTGAAAATACTATTGATAGAAAACATGACGTACTAATAGCGACAGGCTTTGGCAGTGAAAATGGTAAGGGTGCACTTTACAGCACGCTAGATATCAAAGGTAAATTAGCAAGTACAGAAGATTTGGCACCAACTATATTGAATGCCTTGGGTTGTAACGCACCATCAACCTTCTATTCGACTGGGCAAAACTTATTGGCACCATCGCGCCCTTGGTTAGTAAGTACCTCAGGCGAGCGAATCGTAGTATTTCATGGAAATAAACGGACAGATGTTCTAAGTAACGGTAGCTATGAAATCAGCGATTTGACTTCCGGCAAACGCAGTAAAGACGCTTTGAACATTGACTTGCTCAGTCAGGCCATAAAGCACTTATCCCGCTTTTCCACACAGAACTAGTCAGAACTAGAGCTTCTCTGTCGCAGCGGTAGACAAACCTATCGCTGCAACACATTTTGCTTTTTTCTCTTAGTAACAAAAACTTAAAGCGTTACGCGTAACAGTTTTATAATTTCAGATAGGCTAGTAACGTTAGATACACGGTGAGAAGAATTAAGCTTACTCAGCTGCTCATCAGTTATAAGTTTATGTGACAAATAGAAGCTTTCCGTTAGACCGGCAGCATTGGCAGCCTCTATATCTCGCCAACTATCACCAATAAGTATGCTGTTGGACAAGTCGACATCAAGTTCTTTAGCAGCTTGGAACAGCATGCCTGGCAATGGTTTTCTGCACTGGCACTCGATAGCAAACTTTTTTACGCTACCTTGGGTGTGGTGAGGGCAATAATAAACAGGGATATGTTGTACATCGTGAGAAGCGAAATCTTTTTGCACCCGCGCCATTAACCTATGAAAATCTTTTTCAGTGTAATAGCCTCTCGCTATTCCACTTTGATTTGTGACGATTACAGGCAGGTAACCCTCATTTTGAAACTTGCGTACGACGTCGAAGATACCTTCTACATATTCAAAATTTTCATATTTACCAACGTAACCGTGGTCAACGTTAATAACACCGTCTCGGTCTAAAAACAGCGCTTTTTGATTATGGCTGGACATCTATTTTCTCATCACCAACAGTCGCGCCCTTTCTCCAAATTTGGATGTGAAAGTCTGCGGTTACTTTTTCTAACGACGCTACAATAGACTCGATTTTACCGTGTGGTAACTTCCAATAAAAAGGGGTCATCTTTATAAGTGCTATCTTGTGATCTTCACTTTCAAAATTGATGGGAAATGAAAAACACTCGTCATGGATGCGAGTAAATCCACTTCTAGGCCCATCATCAATTTGATGTTTTCTTGGTGTGTCGTAGACTTGCTGTTTAAGCTCAAACAGATGGTTAGGCGCAGGGTCGACGGTTAAAAGTAGCCCCTCACTATTCAATACCCGTTCATACTCGTCGTTGCTTCCAGGCGCAAAGACCTGTATCACTAAATCTTGAGTAGACTTTTCAAGGGGTAGTTCAAAGCTGCTTGCTACAACAAACTGAGCATGTTTATAAGCCTTAGCGGCCAACTCCACGGCTATTTTAGATATATCACTGCCCGCAGCCTCAATAGAAAAACCTTTAAGCGCAAGGCCCTGAACCATTGCGTCTAAATAACTTCCTTCACCGCAACCAGCATCATAAATAGAGATACTTTGTTTAGAACCGTCTTCTGCCAACCCTTTTTCTTTGCACGACTCAACAATTAAGTCCCCTACCACCTCGATTAACCTATCTTTCAGCGGTTGATAGGTGTTTAATTGATGAAACTCTCTACGAGCTTTCACCATATCCTTATCGTCACCCGGAAGTTTCGACTTCTTAAACTGAACCGGTAATAAGTTAACGTAGCCAGATTTTGCTTTATCGAAGCTATGATTGTTTTCACAGCGGATTGGCGTTGAATTTAATGAAATAGGTGATTTACAAAGTGGGCAGTGCCACATGACGAGATCTTTGTTATCGTGAATTTACTAAAGGATATCAAAATCGACACCTTTACGGCAATAACAGCGCAAAATAACGGTAAGGGTAAAAAGGTAGAAAAGTACAAAGGAAGAAAGATGCAAAGGTAATAAAGCCAAACGTTATCAGTGATGTTTACGCTTGGCTCGCTGATTTAAATTATGCCTATTTTTTAAAAATGTCTTTTCCACATTCTGTCAAAAAAAGTAATTTATAAACCTGATAAGGGGTGTTTATCTTCGGGCCATGGAGAGGTAAAGAAATGCTCTACCACATCTTGCGGCACATCTTCTACGCTTTCAAATTTCCATTTGGGCGACATATCTTTATCTATCAATAGGGCTCTCACGCCCTCCTGAAACTCACCACTTTCACCGCAGCGACAAGACATATTAGCTTCCATTCTAAAGCAATCAGCGAGGGTCATCGTTGCCCCTCTTTTACACTGTTCATAAACTAAATGCATAGTTATCGGAGAGCCTTTTGCCAATGTGCTTTGTGCTCGAGACAACCATTTATCTTGGCTCATATCAGCGCCAAGAATTGAATTAACTACGTCAGTGACATTATCAGCTGCACACAAATCATCAATGAATGCCATGTTAGGCTCTACATTGCTGCTAGGCGCAGAATCCGTTGCCTTTAAAGATTCAAGAATAGAGGTTACAGAATCATTTAAACGATTACTTTCTATCTCATCCCATGAATAGTTCGAAAGCTTTTGTATCAAAGTCTCTTTTTC
The DNA here is from genome assembly GCF_027563165.1 of Alteromonas sp. PRIM-21. Lineage (NCBI taxonomy): Bacteria > Pseudomonadati > Pseudomonadota > Gammaproteobacteria > Alteromonadales > Alteromonadaceae > Alteromonas > Alteromonas sp. PRIM-21. The sequence goes on from NZ_JADOEK010000003.1 coordinate 237,697, forward strand.
TGAGCTAGCTACTAGCGCATCCGCTAGGCCTACAAAACGGGCGTCTGCACCATTCATCTGCCCGCCTGTTAAGCCTAAGAACAAACCTGATTTTCCAGGTAGACGGGGAAGGAAATAACTCCCTCCTACGTCAGGGTATAATCCGATAGTAATTTCAGGCATAGCTAATCGCGACGTTTCGGTTACTACGCGATGGCTAGCACCACATAGCAGACCCATACCGCCGCCCATCACAATGCCGCTGCCCCACACTACAATGGGTTTGCTGTAGTTGTGAATGGTATAATCTAAGGTATATTCGGTTTCAAAAAACGTTTCCAAGAACGATGGAATTTGCCCTTGTGCTTCCAACATCGACTTGTACATAGATACGATGTCGCCACCAGCGCAAAACGCTTTATCACCTGCAGCATCAATGACCACAGCTATAACATCACTACGCGTCTGCCACTGTTGAAGTGCTTTTAGCATGATTTCTGCCATCGCTAGGTCCAGCGCATTCAGTGCTTTTGGCTTATTAAGCGTTAAACGTCCTATTGTAAAGTCGCCGTTCGATGTTTTTAACTCATCTACAATGACTACTGACTCCGCATCTGTCATATTCACTTTCTCCATTGATTGTGCCTTGAAACGCATTTTTTCTAACTGAGCTGCAACCGCATTAAAGAACGCTTCGCTCATCGGAAAGTAGGCGACGCCCAATAATCACACGCATAATTTCGTTAGTACCTTCAAGTATCTGATGAACACGAACATCTCTAAAGTGACGCTCTAATGGATACTCTTTAATATAACCGTATCCGCCGTGTAATTGGAGCGCATCGTTGCACACATTAAAACCTACGTCTGTTGCAAAGCGTTTAGCCATAGCGCAGTAAGTCGTTTTATCTGCGTCATTATTATCTAACTTACACGCTGCCATACGTACCATCTGCCTAGCCGCAACTAACTCAGTCGCCATATCAGCTAACTTAAATTGAAGAGCTTGGAACCCTGCAATAGGTTTACCAAACTGCTCGCGCTCATTCATATAATCACGGGCTACGTTTAGCGCCTGCTGTGCTGTGCCTACTGAACAGGTAGCAATATTAATTCGGCCGCCATCAAGCCCTTGCATGGCCATTTTAAAGCCTTGACCTTCTTCACCTAACAACCAACTATCATCAAGCTTTACATTGTCAAATGTGATCATACGAGTGGGCTGGGCATTCCACCCCATTTTCTCTTCTGCTTTTCCGTATTCAATACCATCTGCATTAGCAGGGACTGCAAACGCAGATACGCCTTTTGGACCATCCTCGCCAGTACGCGCCATGACAACGAGAACATCTGTACTCCCTGCTCCAGAGATAAATACTTTAGCGCCATTTAGTACATATCCACCGTCAGCTTTAGCTGCTCTAGTTTTAAGTGAAGCAGCATCAGATCCAGCGCCAGGCTCTGTTAAGCAATAAGAGGCAAGCTTGTCCCCTGTGACTAATTGTTCGCACCACATATCTTTAACTTTACTGGTGCCCCATGTCGCTATCATCCACGTAGCCATGTTGTGAATAGTCAACATGGCTGTAGTTGTAGTACACCCCATTGAAAGCTGCTCAAAGATTATTGAAGAGTCGAGTCTTGACAGACCTAGGCCACTCGCACTTTCAGGTGCATACAAGCCGCAAAAACCTAACTCGCCGGCTTTTTTAATTGCCTCTACAGGGAAATGGTGTTCTCTATCCCACATTGCGGCATTTGGCGCTAATTCTTGTTGAGCAAATTGGCGAGCTGTTTCTTCAAAGGCTAATTGGTCATCGGTTAATTCAAAGTTCATTAGACATACCTTCAACTGAGTTGCTTTCTAAACACAATAACCAATACCTACCCCTTACGTAAACGTAAAGGTAAATATTTATTTAAATATATGAGCTCATAACGTAAATATTTTGTGACGAGGGAATGGTTTTCACTTCTGAGACTAATGCTGGTAGACAAAACTTATCCTTTTTAATAATGCACTTTTTCCCAGCCGCTGATAAGCTAGCTTTAGTTTAAAGTATTCATATGATTGCCGTGGAATTTAGAATAGCCATAGTAGAAGACAATGCTACCGCTCGAACCGCGCTTCGAGGCCACCTCATGTCTATTGCAAATTTATCGGTTAGTAGCTTTGCATCTGGCGTTGAATTGAAAGCGGCGCTTAAAAAACAGAACTTTGAACTGTTATTAATGGACTACCACCTTGGCCAAGGCAAAACTGGTGTCGAATGGGTGCAAAACTTGAGAGAAGCCGGGTTTATTAGGCCGAGTACAGGAATCATCTTTCTTACTTCAGACCGCTCTCCTCAAATAATCGGTCGGATCATGGATCTACAACCCGACGTTTTACTCATCAAACCCTATACTATTGCCTCACTGACCCGCCAAATTAATCACTATTTAAAATACCGTGATTTTGTTAAGAATGTTTTGCATTCGCTAGACAATAAACAATTAGAAAGGGCTATTAGTGTAGTACGCGCCAAAATCTCAGAAGGCATCCCCCCTCGCCTTGTAGCGGATATACGAAAACTTTATGCAAGGCTTCTTTATGAAAATGGCGATATCCAAAGGGCTTTGAGTATTTATGATGATGTGCTCACCCGCAGCGATAAAGTGTTGTGGGCGCAATGGGGCAAAGTTAAATGCCAGTACGCGTCTGGGCAGTGGCCACACTGCAAAAGCCATCTAAGCCAAATGGTGAATTCAAGCCTGGCGCGGGATAAGGCATTTGAATGGCTAGCTTCTATTTCCTTTGAGCAGAATTCTTATGAACAGGTAGAAAAATACCTTAACGAGATAAAGTTCAGTGAATTGAGTTTGCCTGCCGCTAAACTTAAAACTTTAGCGTATCAAAAACAGGACAAAGTTGTTGAAGCTATCGATCTTTTGCAGAAAAAGCGTGCGATGCACCGCAGTGCTAAAGACAGGTTTAACGACTTTACCTTTGAATTGGCAGAGTTTTATTTGTTCTTGGCAGAAGAGTCACCTGAAACCAACAGAGAAGAAAGCTTGTCTCAAGCGAGAAAACTGGTTGGTATTGCGGGTAGAAGCCAAGGCGACCCTCAAACACTGCAAAAAAGGGATTACCTTCTGGCGTTTTCAGCAGTGTTAGATGGCGATATAGATAAAGCCAGTCATCTGCTTGAAAGTGACCACATTGATAATTACCTGCGTACAGAGCCGTCTGTCTTAGTGATTGCTGCCAAGGTTCATCATGGGCTTGGCGATGAACGCAAAGCAGGTGAGTTATTGTTAATGGCTAAACAGAAAAATGCTGAACTACAGGCCATCTCGGAACAAGTGATGAACGACGAGTTAATTTTCACTGGTGGTGAACGATTGGGGCTAAACCACGAACAGGCTATTTCTATTAATGAATCTGGCACCCAACTGTTTATAGAAGGAATGTTTGATAAAGCAATGAAGCATTTTTACGATGCATTTCAGCTCTCGCCAGACACCGCAGCTTTCGGGTTAAACCTGCTTCAATGCATGATTGAAGCAGATACAGGTGTTTACCGTAAGTTTAACATCAATGTTTTACTTGAAAAAATCACTTCATTGCCGCTGAACGAGACAAATAGGACCCGTTTAGAACAGCTTACTTTGTCCGCACAAGAGCAAGCACTTTAGTTTATTTAAAGTGCTAGTGCTTTTTTACATTACAGCAACCTACGCTCAAAAAGAGACTATTTTAAACGTGTAAGTAAGCTGGAAGTGTCCCAACGGCCACCACCAAGTTTTTGTACATCAGAATAATACTGGTCAACAAGCGCTGTAAGCGCCAAGGTAGACCCGTTTTTACGCGCTTCATCAAGCGCAATGTTTAGGTCTTTGCGCATCCAATCTACAGCGAACCCAAAGTCAAAACTGTTGTTCAACATGGTGCTAGCTCTGTTTTCCATCTGCCAAGACTGCGCAGCGCCTTTGCTAATAACATCAATGACTGCGTTACAATCTAGTCCAGCGCGCTGGCCGAAGTGAAGCGCCTCGGCTAAGCCCTGCACAATACCGGCAATACAAATCTGATTCATCATCTTTGCAAGCTGACCGCTGCCGCTTTTACCCAGCAACTGACTATGGCGAGCATAATGTGCCATTACTGGCTCTACTTGAGCGAAAACTTCTTCATCACCGCCAACCATGATAGTCAGTTGACCATTTTCAGCCCCAGCCTGCCCTCCAGACACTGGCGCATCTAAAAATCCTATTTGTTTATCGTTACTGCTTGCGTAAAGCTCTCTCGCTACATCTGCTGATGCGGTTGTGTGATCGACCAGCACGCTACCTGCTTTCATTATTTCTAGTGCTTGCGTACCAACATCTCTTACGTCATCGTCATTACCTACGCACATAAAAACGATATCTGCGTCTTTAACGGCTTCGGCCACCGAATTACACGCACTAGCATCAGCGTTGCCATAGGCGGCTAGCCAATCTTGTGCCTTTTTCGCCGTACGGTTATACACAGTAACAGAATAACCCGCTTTGCTAAGGTGACCTGCCATAGGAAATCCCATTACACCCAAGCCCAAAAAACTCACTTTCAAATTACTCATACAGAATATACTCTAGATGCCAATTAAATAGGTTTGCATTACGTAAGAGTAACAGACTTAACAAAAACAAAAACATAGGAATATTAATTTGGAACTCTATACTCACCCAATTACGTTGAATAACGGCGAGCAAACTACACTTGAGCAATACAAAGGGAAAGTACTGCTTATTGTTAATACCGCCAGTAAATGTGGCTTTACACCTCAATATGAAGGGCTTGAAGCGCTTTATAAGAAATATAAAGACCGGGGTTTTGAGGTACTAGGGTTTCCATGCGACCAATTTGGCCACCAAGAACCCGGAAATGATAGCGATATAGCACAATTTTGCAGCCTAAATTTTGGCGTGTCATTTCCGCTTTTTAAAAAGACAAATGTTAATGGGCCAGATGCAAACCCGCTTTTTGAAGCGTTAAAACAAGGTGCTCCCGGGCTGCTGGGAACCAAACGTATAAAGTGGAATTTCACTAAGTTTTTGGTCAATGCTGAAGGTAAAGTACTAAAACGCTACGCGCCTACCGTAAAGCCAGAGTCTATTGAAAAAGATATTGTTAAACTTTTAGGGGCATAGATCCTACGCCCTAACTTGAGTGCAACTGAAGTGCTCTGGGTCGACTGACGCTACTATTATTTTGTTGATCTGTGTCTACACAGTTCAAATAGTAGCGTGCTAATTTATTACGCATTGTTGGCACTATATAGTGCATTAGCAGTTGGGTAGTAAAGTGAAAACTACGCCAAATGAAAATACGTACACGTGTGGAAATACTATGCAAAATAATCATATTGCCTTTTTTAGTACTCGCCCCTATGAGCAAGTGGTATTTTCACAGCTATTAGAAAACCACAATAGCGCCAATAACCAAAGCATTAAGGGCACTTTTTTCGAGCACCCACTTAATCCATCAACTGCTATAAGTTGTAAGGGATATAGTGATGTGGTTGTCTTTGTGAACGACGATGTAAATGCTGCAACCATCAAAGTGCTAAAAGACTGTGGTGTTAAACACATCGCGCTTCGCTGCGCAGGTTACAATAATGTAGATGTTAGCGCTGCTGCTGAAGCTAACATATCAGTAAGTCGCGTGCCTGCTTATAGCCCTGAAACGGTAGCTGAACACACGCTCGCACTCATTCTGACCTTAAACCGAAAAACCCATAAAGCCTATAATCGTGTTAGAGAAAGTAACTTTAGCCTAAACGGCTTAATGGGCTTCACCCTACACGGCAAAACGGTGGGCGTTGTAGGTACAGGGAAGATTGGTAAAGCCGTCATCCGCATACTGTTAGGGTTTGGATGTAAAGTTCTTTGTTTTGACCCAAGCCAGGATGATGATGTGATCGCTTTGGGAGCCCAGTATGTTCCGCTAAACGAACTGTTAGAGCAAAGCGTCATTGTCACCTTGCACTGCCCACTCAATGAAAAGAGTTATCACATTATCAATGCTGACAGCATAGCGAAAATGCCGGCGGGCGTAATGCTAATCAATACATCACGTGGCGGCCTTGTTGATGGTACTGCCATTATAAAAGGGCTTAAGTCGAAACAGATAGGCTATTTAGGGTTAGATGTTTACGAAAGAGAGTCTGAACTCTTTTTCAGTGACCATTCACAGGAAATCATACAAGACGATACCTTTCAGCGTTTAACAACCTTTCCCAATGTATTGATAACGGGTCACCAGGGCTTTTTCACTTATGAGGCATTGAATGAAATTGCGGTAACGACGCTTAAAAACATCCTTACCGGTGACAACACGCTGTAAGCAGCCATTAGGATAAACCCAATACGTCAACGCTGACTGTAAACTCAACCGTCTTGTGGCTTTTCAAGAATGAGTTGGAAGTATTTTCCTAGCCACAAATAGGGCTCCTGCTGGTGATACTGTCGTTCAAGAGCAAGTAGATCGCTAAATTTGCTACTTTGATGCGTAATATCCCGCATATAATCGTGAAAACAGCGAATGCCAGCTTTTTCTAGTATGTTAAAGCCTAACGACTCACAATACTCAACTACTCGCATTGCGCTTAGCGGCTGGTTGGGATTAAGTCTCACCTGCTTTTTCGCCTTCATCCCTTTGGCGATATAATCAAAATTACCGTAAATGGCATTGGCAAATAAATTCGCATCTTGATTAAAGAAACTCAAGCTTAAGCGCGCTCCGGGTTTCATATTGCTATACATAAAATCTATAGCATCAAAGGGCGCATCCAGCCATTCTAGAACCGCATGACAAACCACAAAATCGAAATCACTAAGGTCTTCTATTTGTTGTAAATATTGATGCCGTATTTCTATATTTGGCGCATCAGAAAGTAAAGCTTCCGCTTGATTGAGCACATCTTTTGACGCATCGGTGAGCACAACAGCATGTTCTTTCGCGGCTATATGAGCCGTCATTACTCCTGTGCCCCCACCTATTTCGATGGCTCGAAGCGGCGCTTTTAAATAAGGTTCAAGAACATCACATAATAATGTGTGCCGCAATTTTCCCTTGGTTGTCCCGTAAATGTTGTTTGAGAACTTCTCAGCAATACCGTCGAAGATACGATCGTTATTCATATACTACAGACTTCGCTATGCAGGGTTATCGATATCAATAAACTCAACAGGTACGCCGAATTGCTGCTCAATATGTTCACCTAAAGACTTCACGCCGTAGCGTTCGGTAGCATGGTGGCCAGCCGCAAAAAAAGTAATACCCATTTCTCTTGCTGTATGCACGGTTTGCTCAGATACTTCACCGGTAATAAATGCATCTACACCTAACTCAACCGCTTGTTCTATGAATCCCTGACCTCCGCCAGTGCACCAAGCAAGTGTCGTAATTGGTTTTGAAGCAGGCCCTTCAATTAGCACATCTCGTTCTAACAGCTGCTGCAATTTATCTTGTAACGCCGCACCTTCAATTGCTTCCTCAAAATTTCCTTGCATAACAACACCCACAGGTTTTACGCCGCTGACTGCACTTACATTTTGAACATCGAGAAGAGACGCAAGCTGACGATTGTTACCAAATTCTGGGTGAACATCTAAAGGAAGATGGTAAGCAAACAAATTTAGATCGTTGGCTAGTAAAGTAGAAAGACGGCGCTTTTTCATGCCAGTCACAGCCTGCGATTCACCTTTCCAAAAGTAACCATGGTGCACGATAAGCGCATCGGCGTTAGCTTCTATCGCCGCATCTACTAAAGCCTGAGATGCAGTTACGCCTGTCACAATTTTCTCTATTTTGCTTGTGCCCTCTACCTGTAAGCCATTTGGGCAATAATCGCTGATTTCGCTAACCCTTAACATTCCATCAAGATAATTTTGTAGTTCTAGGCGGGTAATAGACACAAGTCCTCCGGTTGAAAGTTAGACAAATTGTTAAAAAAACGCTATAAAATACGCGAACGTTTCGTATAACACCTATAAGTCGACAAACGCTTATCGCAGGAAAACGGGAAAAAAGTGGATTGTTTAAATCACTGCCTACTTTTTATTCGTTTTAGCGGTAACGTGTTGCGCTTTAATCAATCAGCTGTCACTTATTGGTATTACAAGACAAAAACGTTCGTCATCTTAACAAAATAAAGAGCAAAAAAGCATGGCAAACTTAGACAAAGATGCAGTTATCGCGGCTTTCACTGAAGCCTATAAAAAAGCTAATGGCAAAGCGCCGACTATTGAAAGTAAGAGCGGTTGGTACAGCGTAGATGGCGGCAAAAATATGCGCTTAGCACAGCTTCAGGAAATGGCAGAATCGCTAGCATCGAATTCGTCTGAAAAAACAGAAGCAAAGAAAGAGAAAAGCGAAACCAAAGCAAAAGCCAAACCTGCTAAGAAAAAAGCACGTGCTTCCAACAAATCAGGTTTTTCGGTTAAGGATTTTTGGGCTGAAAAGCTAAACGCTGAAGCACCTGGCGCGACCCTTCCTCGCTAGGTTCAACAAGCATTTCTCATAACGCTTGTTTCACACTATGCCTAGTCTCCATTTGAGGGGACTAGCGCTTTGTTCTTACGTTAGCTATAGAAGTGGTTTATTTACCGGCAAGTCCCTGCGCGACAAATGGCACAAGATGCTGGATGACTTCTTTTATATCTACGTGTTTATGAAAATCGGATTCAGCGATTTCTGTTAATGCCTGACTCGATGCCATCGAAAAGACAAAACTTCCCATAGCAAAATGCAGTCGCCAGAATAGCTCTTCTTCTGGAAGTTCAGGTAAACAGCGTCTGATAGCATCTACGAGGGCGCGTATACAGTCACCATAATCATGCATTAGGAACTTACGCAAGTGCCCTTGTGTTTCGTTGTATCCCCGGCCTAGCAATTTTACAAAGGTGGCTGTGCCCTGCTCGGATATAGCATTCAGATTTAACATGGGAGGGATAAGCGAATATAAAAGCTGCTCAACGCCTTTAGCGCCTTCAATAGGCGGGAGAGCGTCTAAGCAAGTCTTAACTTGTGGCATAAGCTCATCAAAGTATCGCTTAAACACCGCTTGTATTAAGTTTTTCTTACTACCAAAATGGTAATTCACCGACGCTAGATTTACTTCTGCTCTGGCAGTAATTTCCCGCATCGAGGTTTGGGTAAACCCACTTTGAGAAAACAAGTATTCCGCTGCATCTAATATATCGTTTTTAGTATGCCGTGCCATATTCTTTTTATTATCTTTTGTCGGTTAAAAATTTTACGTCCATCTGTGCTTATTAACGGTGTTATGTTCATGCCGCAACAAACACAGATGGTTTATAGCTATTAAAACCAATGACGCGCTTTGTTCATGCTTTTCATAAACACACGCTCAACAACATTAGCTGCCGACATACCAAGCTTTTCCGCAACATTTTTCTTCACAGCATACTTAACGCTGAAAATTTCGCGTGCCGGGTAATGCGAAAGAATGTAGTCATCGGAGGTGGTGATGTCGTCAACCAAGCCAAGTGCTTTTGCTTTAACTCCTGGCCAATACTCACCAGTAGCTACTTTGTCTATATCCATTTCTGGGCGTTGACTTTGCACAAAATCTTTAAAGAGCACATGAATCTCTTCAATTTCCTCTCTAAACTTGGCGCGGCCTTCATCGTTATTTTCACCAAAAATCGTTAGCGTACGCTTAAACTCTCCGGCAGTATGCTGCTCAAATTCTATGTCGTTTTTCTTCAGCAATTTATTGAAGTTAGGTAGCTGAGCTAGAACACCAATACTACCGATATACGCAAACTGTGACGCCAACAATTTATCGGCAACACACGCCATCATATAGCCACCGCTTGCCGCAACTTTATCTACGGCAATGGTCAATTTCAGACCCTTTTCTTTAATGCGCTGTAATTGCGACGCAGCAAGTCCGTAACCATGTACTACGCCACCGCCACTTTCAAGACGTACTAAAACTTCATCTTCTTTATTTGCCACACATAAGATTGCAGTGATCTCTTCACGCAGGTGCTCGACCTCATTGGCATCCATAGACCCTTTAAAGTCGATAACATATAAACGAGACTTCTTTGACTCGTCACCCTGATCTGTCGTTTTGTTTTTAGCCTTGCTCTTCGCTTTGGACTCTTTCTTCTGTTCTTTAGCTAATTTTTTTAATGCGTTTTTATCTAAAAGGACTTCTTTCGCGTAGTTTGTAATGTCCTTTAATTGCTCAGAAATAGACACGATTTCAAGTTGCCCTTTCCCCTGCTTCTGTTTGCTTGCTAAACCAACTATGGTTGATACAACAACAACGAAGGCGATAACTAACGTTACTGCTTTGGCAACAAACAAACCGTATTCGTACAAAAACTCCAAACTTTACTCCTAGTAAAATAAACGGGTAAGCAACGTTGTTTACCCACAACGTAAAGAGCGGCCTTACCCAATTTAAGGCAAAGCCGCTGATGTAATCGCGTTATAATACCAGTCTCATCTTATTCTGACGATAGGTTAACCTGCTCAATCTTATTTGCTTCAACCTCTTCATCAGTGAAATAGATATCCCGCAGTGTAGGTTGTGTAGAGTAAAGCTGTGTTTGGTCTAAGAAATGTTCACTGCCAAACTTACGAGACTGTGAGTACGTTAGTATACCTCGGCCCTTTGGCCCTTCATCAGTGAAGTTAATAACCATCGCCCAACTTGTACCATAGTTAATGTGATAGCCCTCAGCTTCAGCACTCATTGCCGTATTATCGTTAATTGTTTCGTAGCTATGTTTAGGTAACTGTGTACCATTACTGTTGCCACTTACACTAAATACGTTAAAACCACCTTCAATATTATGAGCACCAGCCCACGGTAGCTTAACACCTGAGGCAGAGCCATCTGGTAAGCTACGTTCGACAAATTGCACTTCACCCAGCGGGGCATCAAAGGCTACCCCTGCTTGTTCGATCACCTGCGTAGCTCGCGCCAATTGTTCAAGGGTAGTATCATTTTTTACTAAACCTGATGGCGTAGTTACAGGGGCATCAAGAGAAAACGGTACTTCCCACTGCGGAGCTTGGTTAAACTGAAAAGCAAATTCTCTGAAGACGTGTGCACCAGTACTCGCAAGGTTCATTGTACCATCCCAGTCCTCTAAGGCCGCACAGGCCTGTGATACATCAACACTAACTCCGTCTACATCTACCGGCGTATCACCTTGTTCAGCGCATAGTTCAAGCAAAGATGGCAATATGTTTTCTGCTAGATAGCTTCGGTTATTAAGTAATAGCCCCTCAACTTCCTCGGGGGTAAAAGTACCATCACTCCCAGCCTCATTTTCAATAAACTGCTGCCCCATTCGTGAGCGTAATGACTGTTGATTCTCTACATTTCCAAATAGCGGATTACTGACAACGATGGGAGAGTTTAGATTAGTTAACCAATAGCTATTGTTTGAATTCTGTACCGAGTCAGTGCCTTCATACTTCGGCGCTTCTTCATAAGGAACCGGGCCTTCAAAGTCGAACTGAGAAATATTACCCGGTAATACGGTAAAACCAGCAGCGGCTTTCGTTTGAATAAGCAGCGGGTTCGTTGTTAATTGTTCAATAGCCGTTTCAGTTAAATTCGGCACTGTAGAGTCGTCGATATAAAATACTTGACCATCAGCTGACGCAGCCATGGTGTTATTAAAAATAACCCCGTCATAGTCTTTGAACGCCTGTTTAAACTCATCCATTGATGTGGCCATATTCATGGCCAGCCAATGATCGACAATATCAAAATTAGGCAGGTTAGCGTCTTTAATAGCAAACGCATTGCTAGCATTCCAATCAAAATTACCCGGAACTTCAATCATTGGGCCGTAGTTCGTGTAATAGGCAGTCTTATTTAGCTTGATGGTTTGCCCGCCACCTACAGCAACGTCAATTTGAAGGTTTTTTTCATAGATAGTGCGTTTGCTTCCATCAACTAAATGGGTAAGGCCTGATGCATCACCTTCATCAAGGGTTAGCTGATACACAACGAAATGCTCAGCTGTGGAGAATGTGTGGGTCCAAGCTACGTTTTCATTGAAACCAATGTTTACTGCACCTGGTAAACCCGTAAGGGAGCTACCGGTTACGTTTAGATGGCCAGGAACTTGAGCGTGGAAGTTCCAAAAACGCAAGTTTCCGGTGTGAGGGAAATGGGGGTTACCTAATACCATTCCCTTCCCATTTGCCGTTTTATCGCTTCCTAACCCCCACCCGTTAGAACCCATTTCCTGTGGATTTCTATCTGGCAAACCCACTGTAGGCAATATTTTTAATGAAGAGGCAACTACACTTGATGACTCGGCAGGAGTTGGTAAATAGCTCTCACCTTGTGGCGCGGCAATAAACATTGGACCTAAGAAATTAGCAGCGCCGGGTAAAAGCGCCACGCCTAAGGAGTATGTTAAAAGGTCAACGCTATCAATTTCTGTTACCCAAGGCTGTCCTGCACAGCTTTGATCTTGCTCATCTAAAGGGGTTTCATTCAAGTACCTGTTATACCCTGCCGTATAACCCTTAAACATTGCGCGAGAATTTGCAGACAAACGTGGTAAATTCTCTTCAGCGAGCTCCCTAATACCAAGTGTTAAAAAGCCAAAGTCGTTGATAAGGTGCTCAGAGTCGCCGCTACCAGGCACTTGGTCTGGGCCGAAAAACTTGGCACGCTCTGAGTTGTATTTAACAATTTGGTCAGCCAGTACGCAAAGGTTATCTCTTGCAAATGCGTACCCCACCCCATAGGCCATGCTCTCAAGATTATCAGCTTTTACGTGCGGGACACCGTAGGTCGTCCATGTTATGTCAGCTGACAAAGTACCGTCTGGTGCAAAAGCAGGAATAGGTATAGGCGCAGGTTCAGGTGTGATAACTGTGGGCGGCGCTGGTTGCTCTATATCTGAGAAGTCGTTGTCGTTATCGCCACATGCGGTTAATAGCCCGGCGAGTGTAAACGCAATAAGCGTTCGTTTAGTATTAAATGTGCCTTGATTGGTCATCGCAAATATTCCCTAATGATGAATGAGATAGTCCGTTTTTTCGTAAGTTATGTTTATTCAATATGTTGATTTCTAGTGTCAATAAGACTGATCGGACCTTTAATTTACACTACATTAACATGCAGCCACATTCAAATAACATTTAAGTCGTTAAGACAAAAAAGCCGGCATTGAAGCCGGCTTTAACTCATTAAAATGTAAGCAGGTGTAACACTGCTTTGTCGAGCAAACTATAGGTAACTAGTTTGCAACGACACTCTCATCAGAAATTGGAAGCGCCAGTGCGTCAGACGCAATGTACCCTGCTACTTCTTTTTGCATTTCTGTGGTTACCGCTGCGCTTGCTGCAGGGCTTAAGCTAGAAGCATGCGCACCACTATTGAACAGAACAACACCACTAATTGGGTCTGTACCTGGACCTTGAGTAGTAGTAACTTGCTCTAAACCAATTGTCGCTGCTAGTGGAAGCTGACCTGACAGAGGCAATGCTGTTGAAACTGGAATTACCTGATCAGGTAGGTTTTCTTCGCTACCGTCACCTACAACCGTCATCATGTGAACAGGTGTATTACTTCCTAGCGTTTGTGCATAGTTAGTTGGATCACCTGCATCCATTACTGTTTGCGCAGCGAATGCGAATTCTGCAAATACTGCATTTACTTCAGCTGCTTGCTCTGCAGTTAGATTATCTTCAAAGATAGAAACCGCCGCACTAAGCTGCTCCTCAGTGACATCAGTTGTTTCATAAAGCTGGTTTAGCAATGCAACAAAGTCTTCTGACGCCTGTGAAAGCAACAAGCCTTTAATTAGAGGTCCGAATGAAGGAGACTCTAATAAGAATTGCGCTACACCACCTCCTGGAGATTCAAGAGAAGCTTGTCTAACAGCGAACATACCGTCAAGCGCTGCTAAATCGCCACCCATTGATGTATTTGCAACCGCGGCAAAATTACCACCAGTCATTGCACCTAGCGACACACCCATAACAGACACACGTGACATATCAAATTTGACATTTTGTGCTGCGGTTGTATCTACAACAGCATTAAGCCCTAAACGCAGGCCTAGCAAGTCAGATACACTTTGACGCAAGTTATCACGTGCAGTTGGTAGGCTAGCAAGGTTCATATAGTGTGTAGCACTTACGCTTGTAGCGTTTAAGTCATCAGTACCGTCACCATCAAGATCAAAGCCTCGGCTACCGTGTAGAGGTTGGTCAATAGCGATTGATGCAATACCTGCTAGAGATAAAGTACCGGTAATCGCAAGCATGTCTTCTTTTTGACTGGTAATGCCGTGGGCCAAAATAACCACCGGCCAGCCAGCTTCAGGCATGCTAATTGGGAAGCCTAGAGCGCCCGCAATTGCAGGATCTGGAATAGTTACCTGCACGTCTAACGTTTCCATGCCCATATTTCCACCCGTTGGCTGTGGATACGGGTTAAATTTAGTAATGTTTCTCGCGCTGTCTAGCATTTCGCCATTTATACGAACATCAGCAAGCCCAAGGGAAGTACATATTTCTGCATTCGGACCTGGCTGAGCATCAGCTAGCAACTCTTGCGATGCGCCAGCTAACACAATGCCACTGTCGCACGCTGCTTTCCAAAAATCATTTACCGGCGCTAATGGGTTTTCAGCACTTGGTACACCTAAGAAATAAGGCAAAGCGATGTTACCTTCATAACGTTGCGCCGCACAAAATGGTCCTGCTTGCGCTAGAATGCCTGTTGATACGCCAACAGCAAATTCGTTCAACGCCCCCCACTGAGCAGATAGTTGACCTGACACAGTACCAGCAAGGCCTGCACAAGTTTCGAGTAGACTAAAGTCAGTCGCATCAATAGCCGCTTGAACATTATCAGGCAGACCTTGTCTACCAAGTTCAACCGCGCCCGCTACAACAGTTTCGTTAACTAGTCCTAACGCTTCCATGGCATTTGGCGCAGCAGAAACATCGCTGACGGTTATAGCTGGAAGTGCAGCTGCTGCTGACGGGTCGCCCCCGGCGGCAAGTTGTGCAAAACCGCTTATCATTACCTTTTTAATAGTATCAAGAGAGTTGGCGGTAGACTGAGTGGTAAAGGCAGAGACATAAGTAATGTCTTCACGGTCATAACCGGCGCCTATTACAGGATTAACTAATGAATTAACTAACCCCTGTATTTGAAGCTGTGCATCACTGGATAAAGGGTTAGTGTTGATATCTTGTCTTACTAAGTCCCACGTAGTTGAGCCCTGTACTGATTTGCCAGACGAATCTTTTAAATCTGTGGTCATAACCAGCATATAACCCTGAGCAGGTTTAAGCGGTTTTAAAGGAACAAACGTTATAGTGTTACTATCGGCTAGGCTAAGTACGTAATCGACGCCAAAGGTAAGTTGATCACCAAGTTTACATCCTGCAGAAGGCGTTGTTACTTGCGCACATTCCGGGTCACTTTGATCAAGGCCTAATGTTGCTTCAAATAATAGTACGCCAGATGCTAGCGTACTTTCGTCAAGCGATGCGCCGACAGGCGTATCTACGTTAATTACAAACGGGTGTTGAGTTGACCAACCGTCTAACACGTTAAGAGCATTTTGCGGGTCAGCGAAATCTGTAGGGTCATCGACCGGTATATTCAGTGTGTAATCAAAAAAACCGTCATCGCCCGGAAGCATTAGAAGGTCGTTGGGTATGTTTAGGTTCCCATTAGCTGGGTCGAAAACAATTCGTGAAAATGGTGTTTGAACTTCTGTTTCGGCTTGAATGTCGGAAAGGGTTTCATCGGAGCCACCACAGCCTGCTAGACCCAGCGCAAGGGCCACACTGGAACTTAATACGAGTTTTCTCATCTCTACTCCCTACAAGCATTGTTGTTATTCTGTGTCTAAAACCTAACTCTATTAAAAGTAGCTTGGTCTACCCTGTCTTTACAGGTGTAGTTGATAGTTTTAAACATGTTAGACCAGTTGTATCTTCCTCAATCTTATTGACTTTGTTGCAACTTTGCAAAGTTTTGTTAACTACTTTTGTTAACTTTTTTTACGTTTGAAGAATTTTTCATTCATTGTTTTACTTGTACGCTAGGCTGGGTATCATTTGCAGTTATATTCTAAGCTGGGTATTAACGCCCTATGCAACGCGATACAAATTAACCTTTTAAAGGAAGACGATGAACGATTACAACGCACCAGCGGATTTACTACGCGATAAAGTTATTCTTATCACCGGGGCTGGCGATGGGATTGGTGCACAAGCTGCAAAGACTTATGCCGAGCACGGCGCTATTTGTATTTTATTAGGTCGTACCGTATCTAAACTTGAGGCCGTGTATGACGATATTATCGCAGCCGGCGGTCAGGAACCTGCCATTGTTCCTTTAGATATAAAAGGTGCAACGCCCTCTCATTATCAACAGATGACGCAGACCATTATTGACCAATTTGGTCGATTAGATGGTGTCCTTCACAATGCCGGCATTTTAGGACACCTAAGTGCATTTAAAGATATTGATGCACAAGAGTGGCAAGACGTAATGCAAGTAAACCTAAATGGTATGGTTTATATGACGCAGGCCCTTATCCCGGCATTAGAAAAAGCCGAAAATGCATCAGTTATTTTCACTACATCGAGTGTAGGAAGAAAAGGTCGCGCATTCTGGGGAACATACGCTGTATCCAAGTTCGCTACAGAAGGTGTAATGCAAACCCTCGCTGATGAATATCAGAACAAGTCGCTGCGTTTCAACTGTATTAATCCAGGCGGTACCCGTACTCATATGCGTGCACAAGCTTTTCCTGCAGAAAACCCAGAAACATTAAAAACACCAGAAGATATTATGCCTATGTATCTTTACCTAATGGGTGATGAAAGTAAGGAAGTAAATGGTCAGTCTCTTGATTGCCAGCCAAAGTAGCCAATTAATTTTCATGCTTCTTTAAACAAAAACCGCCTAAGTCTGCACTTAAGCGGTTTTTTTCATTTAAGCAAATAGCGCGTAATCAATAGTTAAATTACTCGCCCATTTTTGCCCATGTGTCTCTTAGACCTACTGTACGGTTGAAAACTGGCTTGTCGTCTGTGCTGTCTTTGTCTACACAGAAGTAACCCGTGCGTTCAAACTGCCAGGCGCCAACTTCAGGAACATTGTTAACCAACCCTGCTTCTACCCAGCCCTGTTTGATTTCCAAAGAGTCAGGATTAATAGCATCGGTAAAGTTTTCCTCTGCCGCCGGATTAGGCACATTAAACAAACGGTCATACAGTCTAAATTCTGCTGCCTGTGCCGTAGCTGCGTCTACCCAGTGAATAACGCCTTTCACCTTACGCCCATCAGCTGGATCTTTACCCAATGTATCTGGGTCGTAAGTACAGTAAACAGTAGTTACATTGCCGTCTTCGTCTTTTTCAACGCGATTAGCTTTAACGACATAGGCGTTACGTAGACGTACTTCTTTATCTAGTACTAAACGTTTGAACTTTTTGTTTGCCGATTCACGGAAGTCTTCTGCTTCAATATACACTTCGCGGCTAAAGCTGATGCTACGTGTACCCATGGCTTCATCATTAGGATGATTCGGTGCAGTAAGCGTTTCTGTCTGCCCTTCATCGTAATTTTCAATAACAAGCTTAATTGGGTCTAACACGGCCATCGCACGTGGTGCGTTAGCATTTAAGTCGTCGCGAATACAGGCTTCCAACATAGACATTTCAACCATATTGTCCATCTTGGTCACGCCAATTCGCTTGCAGAACTCAACCACAGAGCCTGGTGTATAACCACGACGGCGTAAGCCCGCTATAGTAGGCATACGGGGGTCATCCCACCCACTTACATGATTTTCATCGACTAGTTGAATAAGACGGCGTTTGCTTAATACCGTGTACTCAAGGTTAAGACGTGAAAACTCATACTGACGAGGCGTACAGTCAATTGAGATATTTTCGATAACCCAATCGTAAAGACGACGATTGTCTTGGAATTCTAAGGTACATAATGAATGCGTGATCCCCTCAATAGCATCAGATATGCAGTGAGTAAAATCGTACATTGGATATACACACCATTTATCACCGGTTTGGTGATGGTGTGCATGTTTGACTCGGTAAATTACCGGATCGCGCATACACATGAATGGCGACGCCATGTCGATTTTGGCGCGCAAACTACACTCACCTTCCTTGTAGTCGCCTGCCGTCATCTTGGCAAATTCGCGAAGGTTAGTTTCAACGTCGGTGTCGCGATAAGGGCTGTTTTGACCAGGTTCTTTTAGCGTACCACGCATTTCGCGCATCACTTCTTGCGCAGAAAAATCTACGTAAGCCAAACCTTTTTCGATAAGCTCAACCGCATACGCATGTAGTTGGTCAAAATAATTCGATGAATAACGCGCTTCGCCATCCCACGTAAATCCCAGCCACTGAACGTCTTCTTTGATAGAATTAACGAACGTAATGTCTTCTTTTGCAGGGTTAGTATCGTCAAAGCGCAAATTGCACGAACCTGTGTAATCTTGTGCAATACCAAAATTCAAGCAAATAGACTTGGCATGACCAATATGTAAGAAGCCGTTCGGCTCTGGTGGAAACCGAGTTTTAATAGCGTCATGTAGACCACTAGCCAGGTCTTTATCAATAATCTGACGGATAAAATTGGTCGGACGGTGTTCAGTCTCGGCCATTCGCTTGTTCCCCTTATGCACGTAATATTTCAAAATCTCGCTGAGTATAACACTCTCGCAATTACTTCAACCATGTTTTATTCAAAGAAGCCTAACAAGTGATTGATTTAAGAGCGATCTACATATGAAGCGCACTATAAAAACCACGCTAGCACCTGCTGAAACAAAACTCAGGAGTAAAGCTTCATTAATTTCCAGTAGCATTAGCAAAAAGCGCGCGATATATGAAAAATATGGTAATCTAATCTGGCGACAACATTGTCGTAGCAGCAAAACATGGTGTTTATGAAAGAAAAAGCAACCTCTTTTGATATTGCCCACTTGGCAGGGGTTTCTCAATCAACCGTTTCGCGAGCGCTCAACAACAGCCCGCTGGTTAACCAAGAAACTCGAGACCGCGTTCAGCGCATCGCCCGGGAACTTAATTACAAGGTAGATAAGAACGCCAGTAATTTAAGAAAACAAAAGAGCAGCACAATTGCCCTACTCTTGTTTGAAGATCCAACATCTGACGACTCGATGATTAACCCTTTCTTTTTAGCGATGCTCGGTAGTATTACTCGCGCTTGTGCGCAAGCAAACTACGATCTCCTCGTATCATTTCAGAACTTAGAAGACGACTGGCATGCGGAGTACGAAGATTCAAACAAGGCTGACGGTATTATATTGTTAGGCTACGGTGACTACACTGACTATCAGAACAAAGTTGCTCAGCTTGAATCGCAAGGTACGCATTTTGTTCGCTGGGGGGCACCTGATGAAGCCCACCCGGGTGTCAGTATCGGCTGTGATAACTATCAAGGTGGCCAAAGCATTACTTCTCACCTCATCGGACTGGGTAAAACATCGTTTGCCTTTATTGGCGACAATGGCGAGCACGCACCGGAATTTAAAGCGCGCTTCGATGGGTATTTTAAAACATTAGAATCTCATGGCTTGGCGCAATCAAGTGCCCAACGTAACGCCATTTCTACCGAAGATGCAGGCTTTGAAGCGGTCAAGTCATTGCTACAATCTGGCGAACTACCTGAAGCTATTGTCTGTGCATCAGACCTTATTGCTATGGGTGTTTTGCGCGCACTTCGACAAGCGAAAGTGAACGTTCCGGACGATGTAGCTGTGGTAGGTTACGACAATATTGCCGTATCTGCTTACACCACGCCTTCGCTCACCACGGTACAGCAAAACACAAAGCTTGCTGGTGAACTATTGGTAAATACCCTATTGAAAGCAATAAACAATGAAGAGGTGGAGGATTACTTAATGCCCGCAGACATCATTGTACGCCAATCTTGTGGCAGCGAATAAACGGCGTTAACTTGTGCCTTTTTGAATAGCTATTACTTCCATAAAAAAGCCCCGAACGTTTAACGCTCGGGGCTTTTTTTGACTTTCAGTTTATTGCGTTCGTTGTTTTTTTACTGACGAGCAAGTTGATGTTCAATTTGAGTGAGTAACGCAGGGTTACTAGGCTTGCCTTCTCGAACCCACACTTGAACGCCATTAGCTTTAACGGTAGCGTTTAACGCAGCGCCGTTCTCTACGTTTTGGGTTAGCCCAGACAATTGTTCTACCCAATCGCCCGACTGCATTAGGTTACTCACCTCAAACGTTTGGGCATTATCCCCCTTGTTTAGCAACACTAGCGCTGTTTGATGCGCATCTTTGGTATCGATAACGCGGTAAAATGCCGCGCGATGGCCGCTAAGTTCCAGATTTACCTGCACACCGCGTTGCAAGGCAACAGTGTTTTTACGCACATTGGCGATTTTTGTTAGCGCCTGCTGAATAGGATGGCTCTTAGCCTGATCGATACGCTGTTGGCCAAGGTAGTTACGATTACCAGCATGCTCAGCCGTACCGCGCATGAAACCGATTTCTGAGCCCATGTAAACAACCGGTATACCGCGAACAGTAAACAGCCAGTTGTGCGCGTTAATAAACCCCTCATCTGTTGCATTAATGCGCGCCATATCATGGTTGTCATAGAAGGTGGTTAGTTCATAGGGGTTATTGTAAGGGCCGTGAGTGAGATATAGTACCTTTTCTAAGTCTGCAAAATCACTTTCTAGCGGCTTTTCAAACACGCCTACCATGGCTTTTTGCATAGGAAAGTCTAGAACGCTTACACCACCATTTTTAGGTAACGTATGCTGCGCAATATTGTTAGCTTCGTAGTCGAACGCTTCACCAAACATAAAGAAGTCTGGGTTTTGTTTGCGAATACGGTCAGACGCTTCACGCCAAAATGAATGCGGCACGTGCCTTATGGTATCTATCCTAAATGCATCAGCGCCTTGCGATATCCAATAAAGGTAACTGTTAATTAAATAATCCCGAACTTCTGGGTTCTCATCATCTAGGTTTGAAAGCTTTACTAAGTCTGGATAATTATGGAAAAAGCTATGTAGCGGATTGTTTTCAGGATCTAACTCTTCAGGTGCTAGGTTTTGATGGTCAGCAACTAAGTTTTCATCTTTATCGTAAAGCTCACCATAACCTGGCAAATCTTCTTTCATGGTAAAGCTGGGTGTGCCGTGATTTGCAACGATATCAAACACTGATTTAAGACCGTGCTGGCGCATCCGTGCGGTATAGTCACTTACGCTCAAATCGTCGCTAATTAAATGCTCATCCGCTTTATAAAAGTTAGTTGCCCAGTAACCATGATAGCCAGTTTTACCGCCGTCTTTAAATGCACCGCCGTACGTAATAGGCTCGTCGCCATTAAACGCATAGTCAGGGTTATCATGTACAGGTGTCATCCATACCGCGGTGAACCCCATATCTTTGATGTAATCTGCGTTATTTAAGATGCCTTTTAAATCACCGCCCATATAACCCACATAGGCTTTTTTACCGTCGGGCCCTTCAAGCGGCAACTGCCAAGTAGGGTGTTCACCACCCTGATCTTCGTGGTTATTCTTAGGGTCACCGTCGACAAAGCGATCTGTTACTACAAAGTACACCGCTTCGCTAGCAAAGGGCGTGCTGGTACCCACAATAGGCTGTGAAGTATGCATCTCTTTTTTGTCTGAAGACGATGTCGCCGTGCTGGTGCAAGCCGAACAAAGCAAACCAGCTATCGTTAATGCAATTGCTGAACGTTTAAATAACATATTAAGCTCCCTGCTCCGCTTCAAGTTCTTGTTTATCAGACTCTTTAACAAAGAAGACCGACACGGCACCAATTAGCATAGAAGCACCTGCAACCACAATAATGTACTTGGCATCGTTATCGAATACACTGCTTAAGATCCACCCAGCCGTTAGGCCTGAAACAATTTGCGGTGCTGCCACGGTGAAGTTGAATATACCCATGTAAACCCCGGTCTTATTCGCTGGTAATGCGCCGGCTAACATAGCGTAAGGCATAGCTAAAATAGCCGCCCACGCAATACCCACGCCTATCATTGGAATAAGAAGTTTTACTGCACCTAGTGGCACTGTCACTTCAGTAATAAGCAGGTTTACGTTCACCATAGTAAGGTCTTGAAATAGCAAGAAGCTTACATAGCTCAAGCCACCAAGCGCTAAAGACGAAGCGTACACTGTTTTACGACCAAATTTATCAGCCAGCTTTGCTAAGAAAATAGAAAAGATTGCAGCGAACACAGAATATGCCGCGAAAAGTATGCCTACCCAGTCGCCAGCAGCACCCTTTGCCATAACAATAGTCTCTGGCACCATAGGGGCCGCAGCAATATAAGCAGGGTCAAACCATTGCTTGTCAACGTTCCAAATATGTTGAGTAATAGCTGGCGTGGTGTAAACCCACATAATAAAAAGCGCAAACCAAGAGAAGAATTGAACAACTGCCAGTTGTTTCATGGTGGTAGGCATGTCTTTAACTAGAGCAAAAAACTCACCTAAACGTTGGCTAAGCGGTGCTTTAGCCTTACTTTCATTTAAAGTTGCTTCATCGGTAAGGCCCTTGTAGCGATTATATTCTTGTGGCGCATACTCTTTAGTGCGTATAACGGTCCAAATAACCGTACCTAGTAGTACAGTCGCACCGATGTAGAATGCCCACATTACCGAAGGCGCAACCTCTCCCATTTGAGCGGTATTTTCCAGCCCTACCACATTGGTTAGAACGAATGGCAATATAGAACCAATAACCGCACCGATATTAATAAGAAGCGACTGAATTGAATAACCTATGTTGCGTTGTGACGCTGGTACCATATCGGATACCAGTGAGCGGAACGGCTGGAAACACACATTGAACGATGCATCCATCAGTGCAACCATTAAGGCCCCCATAAGCATAGGTGCTAAGAAGGCAACGAAGATCGGCGCATTGGGTAATAAGATCATACCTACCACTGCAGCAAGCGCACCGGCAAGTATAAACGGCCGACGGCGACCTAATCGATTCCAGGTTCTATCCGATGCCGAGCCAACAATAGGCTGTACTATCAAGCCCATAATGGGCGCTACAAGCCAAAATAGCGATAGTGAATGAAGGTCTGCACCTAGGTCCGATAGGATCCGACTGACGTTTGCGTTTTGCAGTGCAAAACCAAATTGAACACCCAGAAAGCCAAAGCTGACATTCCATATTTGCCAAAAAGAAAGGCGTGGTTGAGTTGCTTGCATATTTTGCTCTATTTATTGTTTTACTTTAATTGATACGGTTATTGCACAATGAAAACATTAGCCGACATAGCAGGAAGGCTTATGGTTTCAGAGGCGTTAAATGTTTGGCCGTCACTCACGCGAGTTATTGATACATCCGTACCCAATACCTCTGCGTACTTTGGTAAAGGCAAATCTACCGGTTTTTTATTAAGGATAACCATAAGCTTCTGTGCTGTATCCTCAGCTACTCGAAAATATGTGTAAACCCCGTCTACAGGCGCATAATGTTTAAGCTCACCTTTAAATAATTGAGGATGAGTTTGGCGCAGCGCTAATAAGGTTTTTATACGCTCTTGCGCCCACAGCTCGTCGCCAGAAAGGCCCTTACCGCTAAACGCATTTTTTTCGCTATCCGATGGCCACCCGCCAGGAAAGTCAGAGCGAATAATACCATGGTCTTCTGTCCCTTCATTGCCCATCAAAATCTCAGTACCGTAGAATACTTGAGGTATACCGCGTGTTGTTAAAAACAGCGTCATTGCCATATTCCATTTAGCTTTGTCGTTGTTTAACTGGGTGAATATTCTGCTCATATCGTGATTATCCGGAAAGATAACCAGATTATTAGGGTCACCATACAAGAAATCAGTAGCTAAGGTTTCGTAAACGGTAATAAACCCAGAATTCCAGCTTTCATCGCTATTAAGCGCTTTAACAACTGCAGTTTGAAGAGGGAAATCCATCACAGAAGGCAACGCGCTATCATAATCATCGTGTCGCTGGCTGCCTGCTTGCCAATAGGCTGTGATAGCAGGGTTTACCGACCACTCTTCCCCGACAATATTGAAGTTAGGATATTCCTTCATAATACGGTTGGTCCACTGACTTAAAAACCCTTTATCAGGGTATGAATAAGTGTCTACTCGTATGCCGCTCAGATTTGCGGTTTCTACCCACCAAATGGCATTTTGAATTAAGTAATTTGCTAAATGTGGGTTGCGCTGGTTGAGATCTGGCATTGTTGGTACAAACCAACCGTCGCTAAATCCTTTGATATCGCTCGCTATGGCGTGAGGGTCGTGAAGCGATTCACGCTTGTGGGTAGTACCGACAAACTGTCCGTTATTGTTTATCCAATCAGAAGACGGTGTATCCTCCATCCATACATGCTCACTACCAATATGATTAAGCACCATATCCATAATAACGCCGATACCGTTTTCGTTTGCTTTGTTACTTAGTTCAACAAACGTCTCATTAGAGCCAAAGCGCGGGTCAATGTTGTAGTAATCGGTGGTAGAGTAGCCATGGTAGCTGTACTTTTCCATTGCGTTTTCAAGCATGGGCATCGTCCATATTTGGGTGAAGCCCATCTCTTTTATATAGTCGAGGTTATTAGCAATGCCCTCGATATCACCACCGTGGCGCCCACCTTTAAAAGTCCTATCGACCTTATCCTGATAACCATCAACGTTGTCATTTTCTAAACTGCCATTAGCAAACCGGTCGGGGGCAATTAGGTATATGGCATCTTCTGGCCCAAAGCCCTCTCTCGCTGACGAACCTTTAGCACGTTTTTCCAATGAATAGTGAATGTCCCGTGAACTACCGTCCTCGTCTTTTAACGATAACACCAATTCTTGCGGACTCGCGTCGGCAATATCTAGCGTTACAAAAAGATAGTTTTCACTATCAAGTGCTCTGCTTTGTTTTATTTGCACACGCCCTTCGGACACGGAAACCTTATCATCAGCAACGTCTTTGCCAAAAATCATCAGTTCTACTTCAGTATGTTGCATGCCTGCCCACCAGTTAGGTGGATAAACGTCTAGGTTACTTTCTTGTGAAGAAAAAGCAGAAAATGCTGGAAATAAAGTAGCAAGGCTAACAACAAGTGAGAGCGAGACACTGCGTGATGGGAAAATAGCATTAGTTACGCGGTTGCGATTAAACATATAGACACCGATGTTAAAAATACGTTAAGTGCAAAATATTACCGAGATACTACATTGCATAGCCTGACTGACCAATGCTCTGCATACGTATTCACGAGACACCAAGTCAATACACAGGGTGTCTCGTTTAAATAAAATCTCTAGCATTAGATTTCGTTTATAGCTTTACACACTATCTAGAAGGCAAATACTTTCGTCTCTAGCCCATCTAGTGATAACGAGGCTCTGTAGTTAACATCACCTTTTTCTAAGATAATGCCGTCATGAGAGAGAAGTGGCTTAAGGCTAATCGTTTTGTAATTTGCACTTAATACGCTTGCTGGTACTGTAAATTCTATTTCCCCTACTGGTGCATCACTAAAGTTTGCGATAACCAAGAAACCATGATCATCTTGTACACGAGCAAATGTAAATTGCTGCTCCGAATACGCTGAATTTTCGACGCCGAGATTGAGCGCATGGAGGCTTTGGTATTCTCCAACAACGGCCGGGTTAGTAGCTGCGATAGACATCACGCGTTTGTAAAACTTATGCAGTTCTTTTTCTTCTTTTGTAGATTGACCACCATCAAATTTTCCATTATTCATAAACCGCTGATGAGCAGGAACGCCAACGTAATCGAAAATAGACGTACGCGTTGGGTCGCCAAAGCCTGTCTCTTCGCTACCGTCTTCGCCCACATCTTGGCCAAAATAAAGCAGCGTTGGAGAACTGCTTATAAGCGTACTCACAGCAAGTGCTGGCTTACCTTTTTCAGCGCTACCTGCGAAATCAGGGCTAGCAATACGTTGCTCATCATGGTTCTCTAAAAAGTGCAGCATGTGTGGTGCAATATCGCTGACTTTTTTATGAACAGCGACCAGGTCACTTACATTGCTCTTTCCTTGCATAATTGCTTTTAGCGTATCGTAAAAGCCTACCTTGTCGTATAAATAGTCCATCTTGCCTTTATGAAGGTAATCGCGATATTTGTCAGGCTGATAAACTTCTGCCAGCAAGAATGCATCAGGTGCTTTTTGCTTAATGCTGCTGTTGAGAAAAGACCAGAACTCTACTGGTACCATTTCGGCCATATCAAAACGGAATCCATCGACCCCTTTGTCAACCCAATAATGGGCAATGTCTCTGAATTTGTACCATGAGTCTGGAAGATCTTTCCCTTGCCAAAACGCGGCGTGCTCTTCGATAGATTTTTGACTGTATTCGTCAGGTAGCAAGGGAAAATCATAAGTGCCGTCTGGCTTAACTCCATAGTTAACCTTTACCGTTTCATACCAGTCGTTAATATCTGGCTGCGCAGCTCTTGCGCCGTTGCCTGTCCACTTTGCAGGAAACTCATCGAACTTACCGTCTGACAATGGGTGGGGTGCGCCACCTAGCACTTGGTAGTTGTCAGCGGTGGGCACTTTAAATGCTTCGCCAACGACATAATAAAAGTTGTTATCGCGGGCATACTCTACAGACGTATCGTCTGTTGCACCAAAATCACTTACGCCTTCAGGGGCAGACAGCGAATGATAATCACGGGCAACGTGATTAGGCACAATATCGATAATGACTTTCATACCTGCAGCATGAGTTCTTTCAATCAGGGCTTCGAACTCTTCTAGGCGCTTTGCTGGGTTATCAGCTAGATCAGGATTAACATTGTAGTAATCTTTTACAGCGTATGGGGAACCAGCGCGGCCTTTTACTACATCTGGGTCGTCATTTGATATACCGAAGTCAGTATAGTCATTGATTACGGCGTGATGCGGTACACCGGTATACCAAATGTGACTGCTGCCTAGAGCCTTGATGGCTTCAAGAGCTTTAGGGGTAAAGTCGCTGAATTTGCCTACGCCATTTTGCTCGATCGTACCCCAAGGCTGATTAGTAGAATTAGTATTTCCAAATAGTCGAGTGAATACCTGATAGACCACAGGTTTACCTTGTCTTTCACTGTTATCCGTATGCGTTAACATATCACTTTGTTGATTTGATGCTGAAGGCTTACTTCCTT
Organism: Alteromonas sp. PRIM-21; assembly: GCF_027563165.1. Classification (NCBI taxonomy): domain Bacteria; kingdom Pseudomonadati; phylum Pseudomonadota; class Gammaproteobacteria; order Alteromonadales; family Alteromonadaceae; genus Alteromonas; species Alteromonas sp. PRIM-21. The sequence continues at coordinate 264,922 of NZ_JADOEK010000003.1, forward strand.
TGCCCTCGTGTGTTTGATTATTTGCTGATGGCGACGGACCAGTGCACGCCATCAAACCCAAGGAAAGCATAGCAACAGATAGAGGCTTAAGGGAAAAACCCGACTTTTTATTAAACATAGTTTTCGTGACAAAAATGTAAATGATGCCAACAGGATACGCGTTAAATGTATGTTAAAAAACATGCATACGTATTCAGAAATGAAAAAGCCGCCCTAGAGGACGGCTTTTAAAAATGGCTTTACAACAATATCTAAGCCGCTTGTGCCACACGCAATGGTTTCTGTATGGGAGGAGCGGTATGTGTCGGAACAGTTGCAATAGCGTGTAACGCATCATCAAGCTTACTGTGGATCTTCTTGTGAAAACTTTTTAGCGGCTTAGCTAAGTCTTCTAATAATACGTTCGTAGATAGCCTGTAGGGAACACGCTTGCCGTTAAACTCTACGGCATCTCCTACTGGATTGAAATGAATACCAAATGCTTTCATTCTTCTTGCTAATTTGGGTTCCATCAAAACGTATGCATGCTTAATATTTAAGTGTTGGCAGATACTGGTTGCCATTAAATACAGCGCAATAGAAAGATAAGGAAAGTGCTCTACGTTAAAGGGTGTACTCTTCTTTTGTTTTATCTTTTCAAGCTTATCGGCAGGCAGGATTTTCGAGCGCATTTGGCGAACTCTGAACTCTCTTGGAATTGCCAATCTTGATATCTCACAAATGCTCGTAGGGTCGCAACTAGAGGGAAGCAATGAACCGTCATCAAAAGCACCTGCGCACTTTTCTTCTAAAGGCAGCGATAACCCTGCTTCGGTCGGCAAGACCAAACGGATGGTACCTGCGCATTCGCCTGTTGGTCGGTGTTTTATGTAGCAGTTGATTGCGCGATCGTCGTATTTGTCTTTTTCAATGGCTGCCGCGTTTTTTTGCTCAAACTTCATTTCCTCGCAATAAACTTTATGACGGGTTTTATAGCTCACTTGTTTTTCATTTTCTTCGTTAGCTATAACGAGTTCATAACGGCTAAAAAAGAAGCTGGTAATAGTTTCTTCAAGTGACAATCGGCGTGGAAATGCTTTAAGCAGTTGTCGAGGTAACTGGTTTAACTTGTTAGTTACAGCACTATTTAGCGCACGAGCAGCGCTCATTGTTGTTGTTTTCAACGCAAAAGTCCCCTAATTTATCTTAATTATTAGGCTTGTGGGTAACTTCCTGTTCGCAGCAGTAGCCTTTGGTATATTGTTTTAAATTAATATTTAAAACGCTATTTTATCTTTGTCTTATTATTGGTATCTCGGCTTTGTCTGATAAGCGCATCCCCACTTACAAAATCAGACTTAGATAGGCGGTCATACAGTAAAACATTCGCTGTTGCCGCCAAATTCATACACGAATACGTGGGTACATAAACAACGTGGTCGCACCACGATAGAGTGTCTTCGCCTACACTTCCATCTTCAGGGCCTAGAATATAGAAGGCATTTTCTGGGTGTTCGAACGTTGGTAAAGGCTCAGCGCCTTCAACAAGTTCAACCGCAACTACGGACGCCCCCTCTGGTACAACATCCCGTAAATTATCAACGCCAACCGTTGGAATAACCTTATGAAACGCTTTCGTATCTGCATTAAAGTCTTTAGCGAAACGATAACGCTGCCCCGTATAAAATACGCTAGCGACACCGTAGCATCCTGCAGCCCGTAAAATAGATGCTACATTGACTGGATTTTTTGGGTTAACTAGCCCAATCGAAATTTTTTGATTTGCTATTTGCACTTTTTATTAGCTTTTTATTATTTGAGTTTGATACTGCCACGACTTAAAACAAGCTGCTACGCGTAACCACAAAAATTAATCATAAGTATTAGAACAAATACATAAAGCCTACAGCGACGTCATCGTGACCGATACGTTGTTGCAGGTAATCAGTTATTGGTTTACGCCTTAGCATAACCCTATAAATCAGGCCATTTAATGCGCTAAATGCCATTTTCTCGTCTACAACTTTACGCTTTTCTTATATTGGCAAGCGTTTCACGTGTCTGCAATTAACGTATTAAAGAAAATAACTAATCTTGTTCAGGTTACAGCAAATTGCAGACCAAGAGTGTGAAAATTTTGCAAGTTCGGTGCAAAGTTTACATCTTTAATAACATGTAAAAGATAAACACGCTTCTTATCAACTAGTTATGATAAAAAATAGGGTTTGGTGCGTTTGGCTTATTGTAGGAGCTAGTAGTTGTTTTGCCAGATCAATTGTCTGATTAGGGCCAAGAACTGATAAGAATTGAAGGTAATAAATAAACTATAGACGATAAGCCCGATAGTGTGTTGCCATTTTGAAACACGATAACCCTCTGTAAATATTGACTTTCTTTACGAACAAAAAAAAGCCTGGATGATATCCAAGCTCTTAATGATAACTGTTGCTAAATTCATACAGGGCTTTCGTGTAATTGCTGCGGACTCTCTAGGCTATTTGGTAATTTAAACCATCGGCATTTGAATTAAGATTTTTAAGATGACGTCGGGCCATACGCCTACCCTGCCCATAACCTTTCAATAACTTCTTCTTATCCATAGTAAGTCGTTTAACGCAGAAAGCTTCATCTGGTGCTATTACTCGAATGATGCAGTCGCTCGGTGGTTGTTTAAGAAAATCGAGGGTTTCATTATAAATGGTCGCACGCTTAAGCATTTTTTCTAGAATTGCGGGTTGGTTTCCATACATCTTTTGCATCAACCAGGTTGATTTTACTTCAGGCTTAGTAAACCCAAGTGGTTGAGAAAGTATTACGGTAATGTCCCTTGCACCCATGTTATAAGCTTTAATTGCAGGTATTGCATCTGCAACTCCGCCATCTAGGTAGCGCGTACCGTTAATGATTATTTCATCTCGATATGCGGTAGGTAGCGCACAAGACGCTACCATCAATTCGTCTACATTAGTTTCTGTGGCCTGAATATATTCACATTCACCTGATTCTGCATTCGTAATACCCACGAACAAGGGCATACTGCTCTTTTCACCTGGAGAGGGAATGTTCATTGATTGCTTTGAATGATGCCATAACCAATGAACATCTGTCATATGACCACCTTTTATGAAACGAAGCGGACTGAAGAACTCTCGCTTCGTTGCATATTGGGTGATAATAGTTTTACTCAAGCCTTGCATTTTGGAAACGTAAGTCGACAAATTTGTCGCCCCAGCGGACACCCCTAGCGTAAAATCAAAGGGGTAATAGTCTTGCTCCATGAATTTATCTAGTACGCCAGCCGCAAATATTCCGCGCATAGCGCCACCTTCTACAACTAATGCACTTTTCATCTGTTCTCTCCCTGTAGATACATTCACAACCTTCTGGTAGGACCACTTACGGTAACAACTATCCTACAAGAGAATCAAGAGGTATGCCAAGAAGAAAAAACCGCGAACAAGGTCGCGGCTTTTAAATGGTTAACACTTAGACGTTAACTAAATTTTCTGCTGAGCATTTATTTCATCGTTACAGTCAACATGGGTGCATTACCATCGGGCCCGGCAACCTTAAACTCATACAGGCCAGATTCAGCGATTTCAATCATCAAATTGTTATTGCTCGCTCCCAAAATTTTAGGCTCACTTGGCGTGACGATATTACTCGCTGCATCGTTAGGATTACCAAGGTTTACCGTTGACCAATCTTCAGAGGCAACTTTAAATTCGATGCTACCTGCACTTAACTCGATGTCGGCTGCGTAAACACCCTCTCCTTGATATTCAAACATATCTGCTACACCCCAACCATTCATACCACCGCGGATATAAACTTGGGTGTCTCCCCAAAACGCTTCTTTAAATACACCAATGGTAGGGGCATCTAAGTCAGTCACGTTGAACACAAACACATAGCGATCAGCAGTTTCAATGTTTAGAACAAGGTTATCGTTAGTCGCAGCCAAACCAAGGGTTTGACCTGGCGCTAGGTTACGATCGGCATCGTCGGCAGACAAAGCACCAAAGTTCACTGTACTCCAGTCTTCGGACGCCACTTTAAACTCGTAAGTGCCAGGCTCAATATCTCGAGCAAAGGTATAGATACGACCACCTTGGTAAGAAAACTCATCGTCTGTACCCCACCCGTTCATTGCACCACGAAGGTACACAGGCGTTCCAACGTAGGGTTCTTCGTTTTCAACCGTTAATATAGGCGCTTCGCTGTCTGATGCATCGATGGTAAACAGGTATGTTGCACTGATATCAGGTGTAAACGACAAATTAGTATTTGTGCGGGCAAGTACTTTCTCTTCACCTGATATCACCAGCCCATCTTCACCATCTGCAGCACCAAAATTCACGGTACTCCAGTCTTCAGAGGCAAACTTAAAGCCATAAGTTACACCGCCTTCAAGCGCAGCAGTAGCCGTATATACACCGTCACCTTGATAAGTAAATGCATCATCCGTTGACCAACCGTTCATGTCTCCACGTAGGTAAGTCAGGGTATCGCCGTAGGGCACAACGTCAGGTGCGCCAGATGTAGCATACGCTGATAGACCGTACCCTTGAGCACCAGACTGAGGCTTAACAAACACAGCAATAGTCAGTGCAGGTACAGTAAAGGTTCCGTTACCGTCTTCACCCTCAACAAAAGTTGCACCACGTACTGCGGCATCAACTGAGTTCATTTGTGTTGCGTGAAGTGAAAAGCCGGTTGCTGTATTTACAGTGATAGATTTCTCTTCGTAACCCGTGTTAACCAGAACCATTACCGCATCGTTCATCATATCTAGATCTTGACGAGATACTTCGCTGTTATCTGATACACCATCGTCAATACTCATTGCGATAAGACCACGCTGTTGGCGTGAACCAATATTGTGGAACCCAATACGATCGATAATATCTTCCGCCGAGGTTAATCTAAACAAAGGACTGGTCATTCTAATGTTTAGCAACTCCGCAAATACGTCTGATGCAAACATAATGTCCGCCATAGAAGCTGCACGGTTAGGATTGTAAATAAATTCACCCATTTCTTCCCAACGGGCTTCATTGTCTTGTGCTAACGGTAAGCCTACATTCCAGTTATTAGTCTCGTATGTGAAATCTACATAGTTAAACCAGTCTCCCGAGTCGTAGGTGTTTCGGTCCATTGATTTAGAGCGAAGCATATCGCCGCCCATTTGTAGAAATGGAATCCCCTGAGACACTAGGTTGATGCCCATAGCCACATTTTGTGCGCGCACTCTCTGCTCTAACGTGATGTCTTGTGGAAGTGTGTAATTTAATTGGTCCCACAAGGTTTCATTATCGTGCTTAGACACATAGTTAATGATGTCTGCGGGGTCTTCTGCATAGCCGCCCAAGTTACTCGTCGCACCAGCACTGCCTGAAGAGGTTTCCAATACATAGTCTTTAAGCGTACCAATCATGCCCATTTTCACACGGTCTTGTGCACTTAACAGCCCATCATCTTCGGGTCGAAATATAGCGCCCTGACGAATAGCTTCACGAATGCGATCGTTATAAGTACCAATTTCAGTACCGGCCATATTGAGCTGGCTGGCTTGCTCGTAACCGCGGTCTATTTTGGTCCAACCCTCGCCATAAAAGTAGTTGTCTTCATCAATAGCTTTAACAGCATCACGAAGGCGTATCATGGTATCTTTGGTTGCCTGACTCATGATGTCAAAACGGAAAGAGTCGTACTTGTATTGTTCAGCCCACATAAGCAAGGAGTCTTCCATGAATTTTTCCATCATCACGTTACGTGGTTCTGTGTCATCACAGCACGTTTCGCGGACAATCGCCCCACTATCTACCTCATAACGGTGGTAATACCCTGGTACCGCTTTATCTAGAACAGACTTACTGAAAACACCAGATGCATTGGTATGGTTATAAACCACATCGAGTGCAACACGAAGCCCCATTTCATGAAGCGCTTGGATCATAGCGCGCATTTCTACAATACGTTCAACACCTTCAGCACTTGATGCATAGCTACCTTCAGGCGCATTAAAGTGATGAGGGTCGTACCCCCAATTGAACGTATCCAGATTGCGTAAGTCATTGGTCAATTGCTGAGCTTTACCCGCTTGTGATAACGGGTCGTAAGCGTTGTAAACATCAATCAACAATGTGTCCGCGCTTTCTTCTTCACATACCGCAGCACTGCTATTTAAGCGACAAAGTTTGCCCACTGTATCGTACAAATCAACAGTGTTAGTTGGGTCTTCATCAATAGTTGCGATGTCATTCGCTGGAAGGATATGAAAATAGGTTAGCCCTGCCTCTACCAACTTTTTAAGGTGCTCAACCGGTGCCGTTCCCTCTTCGGTAAAGGCAAGGTATTTCCCACGATTTTCTTCAGAAGTAGACATATCGCGTACGCTGAAATCACGTATGTGACCTTCGTAAATAACCGCGTCTTCATAATTTTCTACCGTAGGAATGGTGTGAGTATCCCACCCCTCAGGTTTTAAATCTTCATCGGCAAGGTTTACAAAGCGTGAGAAACGACCGTTTGTGCTAAGCGACACAGAATATGGGTCTGTTACAAGCAGGGTTTCTACGTTACCTGTAACAGGGTGATATACCGTAACTTCATAGCGATAAAGCTGACGGTCTAGCGACATATCGCCTTCATAGCGCCATACGCCTGACGCGTCATCACGTACCATATCGATACGCTGACTTAACGTTTTATTATCGTTATAAAGCAAAAGGTCAACATTCGAAGCGGTAGGCGCCCACAGCGCAGCGGTAATACCTTGGTCTGTATAAACCCCGCCAAGTTGTGCCTCGTCGGCATCATCTTCACCCATGGTGTAAAGTGCATCAATTGCGTTTGCCAATTGAATACCGGTTGCTGCTACAAGTGCACCGTCTGCATCATATCCTCCAACGACCGCTTGTGTGGTCAATACACTTTTAGCATCTTCAACCGACCAGTCTCCTTCCCACGCTTGCATCGAAGATAAATGCGGTGCGCGAGCAGATTGCTCTTCGGTAAGTGTTGTACTCATTAGCGCTACTTCAGTTCCATTGATACCCTCTTCTAGGGTGCTCTCTAAATCAGCCTGAGCTGAATAGTGAAGTTTCACTTCTGATACAGTTTCGGGAACATCCCATAAAATGGTGTTTGCATCTAACCAATGGGCACCAAAGCCTTCTATATCAACCGGCTGTGGCCCAAGCGACATGATCGGGAATTCAAAAATCGTTGGCTCGCCCGAAAGAGTAAAGTTCATTCGCACAAAAGTTTCATCGTCTTGTACTAATGAAGCTTGAAAATCACCGCCACCCATCTCTTTACCGGCATCATCAGTACCTTTGTGAATGATGAAGTTATGACAGCTGCCGTAACCTTCTTTAAGGTCTAATATCCAATAGGCGCCATAGTTCGGATCGATACCGCTATGAATTCGACCGTTCGCCCAATCCGTGTCTGCGTCAGCATAGGCATCACATTCGTCATTGTTCCAAGTATGTAGTCGCCATCCTTCATAAGCAGCGTCGTTACTAGAATTATCCGCGTCTACCGCAGCGCGATTGTAATATAGTACCGCTTGATTAGATGACGGGGTAAATACAGGCGCAGGTAGACTCGGGTCGGCCCCAGCTTCACACGCGTCGTTTGCTTCGTTAGGTACTAACGGTGCGTCACATTGAATAGGTGGCGGCGGCTCGCAGGCCGTTCCTGCTGCATTAGGTACATTGGGCACTTCACAAGTAAGCAAATCGTTTGTGCCTGACTCTACGCCAGAACCACCGCAACCCGTAAGTGTATAAGCGCCTACTAAAAGTAACGCGGTGCGCACTACTTTCTTTTTAGCAAACATAAAATTCTCCTGAATATTTTCGCTATTTCTGGCGACCGAACGTTTTTGTGCGTCGCCAAATAAATTACCTAAGATGTTGTTTTTCATAGTTGGTATGTCATCCCTAGGTAATATTGGGTGCCAAAGTACTGAATAGTGCCGGTTTGCTCTTGTGAAGCGAAATAGCTTTTGGTTGGCTCATCCGTTAGATTGTTTACTTGAAACAGAACGCTCCAATTGTCGTTAATTTCGTAAGACGCTTGGTAATCAATAACCAGTTCGTCATCAAAGTTAACAACCTGATCGTTAACCGCTACTTGCTGAGATACGAAGGCATCGCGATAGCGACTGGATAGGCGGGTTTCAAACCCTTCGTATTCCCAGAAAACGGTTAATGTTGCTACATTTTCAGAAAGCCCTGGTAAATTAGCGGCATAAACGCCATCGCCAAGGGTGCGCTGAATTTCACTTTCCGTATAAGAGTAGCTTGCGCTAACCCCTAAACCTGACCATAACCCAGGTAGCATGCTGTAAATTTGCGTGTAGGCGACTTCTAGCCCTCTAATGTAGCCACCTTCTGCGTTATTTACCGCAGTGCTATAGCTACCATTTTCTGTAGGTACAGTAACAAAGATAGGATCGCCGTTTTCATCCCTTGCTAGTTCAGCTTCTTGCCCTGCAAATTCAGGGGTTAAGTAGACTGGAACGCTTACGTTGTCTGGAATGACTATGCCGTTTGCTTCAAAGTCGTAAGGCTCTATTTCAATGTCTTCTACAAATGACTCAATGTCTTTATAGAAACCCGCTACAACCAGAGCCCCTTCTGTATCTGAGAAGTAATATTCCCATGACACATCGTACTGTGTAGCGTAAAACGGCTCTAAGTACGGGCTATTACGGGCATTACCACTAACCCTTGCTGTTGGGTTTGAAAGCGTGATTTCACCTGAGTCTCTGTCTTGGAACGCAGTAACTGTTTCAATAGTAGTAGACGCATTCGCCGCAAAACGGTTAATTGGCGCTCTCCCCATTACTTTTGCGGCAGCTACTCGAAGCTGAGTATCGTCAGTTAGTTTAAAGTTCAGGTTAATAGAGGGCAGTACATCTGAATACTCGTGGCTAATTAACGCTGGACGATAAAAATTATTGATGAGCCCTACGTCATCTGTAATGTTTTGCGCGCCTGCCGTAGGGTCGCTTACCTCAACCGACGTCCCCGTTTCTAAGTCTTGAATAAGCTGGGTAGCACGCTGCAGTGTAGTTGAGCTCTGTTTGCTTTTAACGTATCTAACACCGATATTACCCGTAATAGGAATACTACCAATTTCAGTGTTGATGTTTGCCATTAAGTAAGCCGAGTTTACGGTTTCAAATACATCACCGCTTTCTTGCAGTGTCCACGCTGTAGCGGGGCCTGTTCCTGGGCCATTAATAACGCCAGCAGCTCCAGGCCCCCATGTTTGAACAGGCTGCGGTCTACCTTCTGGGAACCAAGCATTGAGCGCACTGTTTAAATCGACTGATAAATAGCTTGGGAAATATCCAAAATCACCGCTCCAATCAACTTGTTCAACCATGTCTGACGTTAAACGAAGTGGCGGTTCACTGACTGAAAAGGCACTGTCATTACCGTATTCAAAGACAGAGCGATCGTTGTTGTATTCCCGATCTGAATAACGATATCCAAATTCAAAACCAGAGATGATTGGTACGTCTACGTAATACTGGAAGTCGACACGGTATGCATCTAGCTCATCCTTGTTTTCAAATGGATAGATACCGTACTTGCTCACCATGACCCGGTCTAAATCGGTAAAGGCATCTGTTTGGTTAAAACCAATATCAGGTAGGTTTAAGCCGTTCAGCAAATAAGATATTTGAACGTTTTCATCAAATACTGGGTTCGCAGCTGTCGCATCTTCGCCTACAAGCGACCATAACAAGCCGTTTCTAAAGTCACTTTCAGCACTTGAACGAGATACGTCAAACTGAACTGCTAAATCCGGTGATATTTCCCAGCTAGCATTAACACCTAAGTTAGTAACACTGTCGAAATCTTGATTGTCGTCGTTTACCAGTTCAACTCGGGTGAAGCTATTGTCTGTGCGAGAAAAAGTACCGCCAACGACGCTGTTGTTAACTACAACCGGGTTAGTAATACCCGCATTAATACCACCTAACTTAACGCGAAAGCCTCGAGCAAATGCTTCAGAATCAAATTTTGAAATGAAGGCATCAGCTTTTAAGGTAAACGTATCGATAGGCGCCCATTCAAACGCCGCAACGTAGCCATCGCGCGTTTCTTCACCGCCTTTGTGCTGCATCTCAAAACCTTCTGAAATGAGCTCACAGTTTGGACAATCTGCCGGGCCGTCGGTATCCCCTTCTAGTCCATCAACATCTACTTGACCGTTATAAGCTAAACCGATGAACTGCGTAGAAACGCTTGGCTGGAATAGACGTGCATAGCCCAACGATACACCTAGGGTATCGTCTAGGAACTTGCCTTGATAAGAAAAGCTTAGTCTATGACCGTATTCTGTAGCATCGCTTATTTCGGATGCTCTATCGTTATACATACCGCGCATATTAGCGCTAAATTTATGTTGCTCTTCAATGGCCAGCGGTGATGCTGTTTTTAGTTCAACCGTACCCGCAATACCGCCTTCAATTAGCGATGCCTTGGGAGATTTATAAACCGCTGCCTCGCTAATAAGCTCAGACGGATATTGGTCAAATTCAATAGCGCGACTTCCGCTGGTGGATACCTGCTCTCTACCGTTTAACGTAGAAAAAACAAAGTCGCCTGATAAACCGCGAATATTGATTTGCGCTGCTTGTCCGCCGGTACGCACTGCCGAGATACCCGGCAAGCGGGTCAGAGCATCGGCCATAGATACGTCGGGAAGCCCGCCAAGGTCATCTGCAGATATTTGCTCAGAAACCGTGTCAGAGAAACGTTTTTGGTTTAGTGATTGAATTAAGCTGGTACTGAAACCACGTACTTCGATACGCTCTAAGGTATCTTCATGCGGTCGTTCAACTTCACCTACGGGTGTGTCTGGTGACTCTTGAGCATAGAGCGGCAGCGCACTAAACGCGACCCCACTACTGATCAAGGCCGCCATGATAGTGCTGGGTTTGAATGTTTTCATTGGTGTCCCATCCTTGTTTATTATCGACATTTTTAGGAATACCACACCCAAAAATGCCTCTTATGGTTCAACACCAAATACTACTGGTTTGTATAAAAAGGGAGCAATGCTATGCATACGTATTCATTTACATATGAGAAACATATATTTAATAAATCATGTTTTTTTAGCAATTTAGTTAACACTTTATTATCAGAAATAAAAAAGCAGCCATATGGCTGCTTAATAGAATACGTTTATTTACCTCGCTAATGCGTTAAAAATACGCTAAATAACATGGAAAATCTTCGAGTAACCTACTTCATTGAACGCTTGTACTTCGCAACCATCCCGTTTATGTAATCGTCATGTGAAGGCAATTTAGCAATAGGCTCTCTTTTAAGTTCTAGCAACTTTGTTAACATTTGATTTAATTGTGCATCGGATACGCTATTTACTAAGCCATGGTAATCCTTTGGCATTACACCCTGCCCGTATAAAACTTGAAGCCAAGAACTTTCAAGGAAAAGATCGTTTTGCTCCCTTTGAAGAACACCATTTTCTTTGAAAAGCTCAATCTTATGGGCTAATGAGTCTGGCAGCGTGATGTTGCGCATATCGTTAAAAAAGGCACTGTCCGTTCTTTCATTCACTACATAGTGTAATACCAAAAAATCTCTGATTTGTTCGAATTCGAGTTCTGATTGTTTGTTGTATTCGTCAATTAAGCTCTTTGTCACACCATTGTGCGGAAACAGCTGAATTAAACGCACAATTGCTGATTGAATAAGATGAATGCTAGTTGATTCTAGAGGCTCTAGAAATCCGCTTGATAGGCCTACCGCCACCACGTTCTTATACCATTGCTTTCGCCTTCTACCGGTTGTAAATTTTATCAGCTTTGGATCGCTCAACGGTTTAGTATCTAGGTTTGATAATAAAGTGTCACAGGCTTGGTCATCGCTTATATAACGAGAGCTATAAACATGACCGTTACCATTCCTATGTTGTAACGGAATTCGCCACTGCCACCCTGCATCGTGTGCTATGGAGCGCGTGTACGGTGCGGTTTTTTCGTGCCTTTCTGACGGAACAGCCAGTGCACTGTCACAGGGTAATAAGTGGGACCAGTCGTCATAGCCCGCCCCTAAAGCACCTTCAATCAACAAGCCTTTAAAACCGGTGCAATCTATAAATAAATCGCCATCAATGACTTCTCCACTTTCCAGGTGCAGCGCTTGTATATATCCGCTGTCATTACAACGTTGTACCCTTGCGATCTTACCCTCTACACGCACTACGCCCATTTGTTCACTTAGCTTTCGCAAATACTGCGCATACAGACTGGCGTCAAAATGGTATGCAAACGGAAGTTCTAAGACGGGGTCTTTTGCATTAATTTGGGCGAATTTTCCCGCTTCAGCAGCGAGGTAATTAAGATCATAATCCCACAAATCGTTCTTTAGACCTTGTTGGCGAGCCTTCACCCAATAGTGATGGAAATGACAAAACGCCATACTTCTGCCAGGAGCTCCGAAGGTGTGGTAGTAACATTCTCCTTTAGTCTTCCAGTTCTCAAAACGAATGGCGAGTTTAACCGTAGCTTTAGTGTCGTGGATGAACTGAGCTTCGTCTATACCCAATACTTGATTTACGAGTCGAATTGGAGGAATGGTTGCTTCTCCAACACCAACCTTACCTATGGCTTCAGATTCCACAAGCGTAATTTCAATAGCCTGGCCAAGCAGCTTCTTCAAAAGTGAAGCAGCTAACCAACCGGCAGTACCGCCTCCTGCTATTACAACGCGATTTATAGATTTTTTAAGAGGGGTAAGCATAAACGTCTCGAATTTATCAGCTACTATTAACGATTTTTCTTTATACAAAAAAGAAAAGCCACCGTTTGCTTTCTTTTAGCATAAGCTAAAACAAAAAGCAGCAGGTGGCTTTACACACACGAAGTGATTAGAACTTGTAGTTAAAACCTAACAAGTAGTTTGTTCCGTAAGTCTGGAACTGTGTAATTTGGCGTCCGTCAGCAGCAGATGCTTGAACGTCGTCCTCGTCAGTCAAGTTCTGTGCTTGAAGCGTTACACGTAAACCTTCTAGGTAATCGATACCAGATTCGCCGAAGTCATAACCAATTTGGGCATCAACAAGCGTTCCACCCTGCTTCGTTGCATCAACTAACGCAAGACTTAAACCACGCTCTTCAGTCAAGTATTGATCACGCTTCGTTGCAGCTAAACGGAACTCGAAACCGTTGCTTTCGTAGAAGAAAGTCATGCTGTAAGACTCTTCTGAAAGGCCTGGAATTCTTGTTTCACTTTGACCTGGCGCTGCATCAACTTCACCGTCCATGAAGGTAGCACTTGCAAATAAGCCAAAACCTTCTAGAGATTCATGTACAAGGTCAAATGGTAGCGAGCCCTGCAATTCGTAGCCACGTACAAAGCCTTCAAAACCGTCTAGCACACTGCCTACTTGACCTTCGAACAACACAGGCGCTTGGCCTTCAGAACCTTGATGAAGGTCTGGAATATAGAAGTCAGTAAAGTCAGCAACGAGTGATGTGCTGCGGTGCCAGTTCTTAATATCTTTGTAGAAGAAAGACACTGCAACGTAACCCGTATCAGCGAAATAGTTTTCATAAGCCAAATCAAACTGGTTCGCTTCAAGTGGACGCAGCTCCGGGTTACCAGCGCTACCACTCCAAGGACCGTTTTCAATGTCTGTACTTTCAATTTGGTTATCGTTGAATGAGAAAGTCACCTGGGTATTCGGGCGCATATCGTCCATACGCGGACGAGAAATTACTTTACTTAACCCTAGGCGCACAAACTGACCTTCCGCTACTTCAGCCGATAGATTCAAAGTTGGAAGCACATCTGTGTAGTCAGCACCGCCGCTAATTGGATTAGCAATAGTGTAACCGTCTGTATCTGATGTAGTTGAGAAACCTGTAGACTGCTGGTCTGCGTTTACAACTTGAACACCTACATTACCGCGTACCCAGATATCACCGAACTCCATTTCCAAATCTAATTTGGTGTAAAGCGTAATGAGTTCTTCGTCTACCGTGTAGGTATCACCTAGGCGATCATTTTGAACACGGCTGGCATCACTTTCGATGTAATATCCGCTTTCATATAAGCCTAACGAGTCATACGCTAAAATGCCTTCGATACCGATGAAATCTAGATTTGTTACACCTAATACATCTGGAATTGCTGCATCGCCTGGATATGTAGGAGCCGTTAAATAAGCACCGTTGTTATCTTTAGATTTTGAACGGTCAGAATAAACAACACCTGCCGAAAGACCTGTAACCACACCCCAATCTACATAACCTTTAAGGTCGAAGCGCAATGTATCAAGCTCTTCTTCGAAAACAGGTTGGTTTACGAAGCCGTCTTGACCATCAGGCTCTAATAGAGGTGGTGCACCCCATGCTTGTGGACCGGCTAATGTGATAAGTGCTGGGTCAGTTAAGTCAACTGGCGCAATAGTTGGGTGGTCTGAGAACATAACACCGGTAGAGGTCATTTCCCAACTGCGAGCAGTGAGAGGGCGACCTTCTGTGCCTGCACGACCAACACCTGAGTAACTTTCTACGTCAATGATTTCTTTTTCTACTTTACCTGTAGAGTAATCAACTTCCAGTGTCCAAGAATCATTAATTTGGTACTCAGCGTTAATACCTACAGTGGTTAGATCAGCTTCCTGTCGGCGAGCATCGTTTCTCACAACACTATAGAAACCGTCAGAGTATCCACTGGTAACAAGACCGTCTTCAACACCAGTGATGGTATAAGCACTTGTACCCCACTCTGCTCCACCTTCTTCAAGACCACGACGAACGTCGTCTTCAACGAAATCGATGTAAAGCGCATCAAGTTGGATATTTAACTTATCTGTCGGAGCCCACTCAACAACAGCTGCAAAAGAATCACGTTCTAGCATGGCAGAACGTTGGAAAGAGTCATGTCCACCAAGTACAACTGTATCTTCTGGTACTTCTACAGGGTCAAGAGCACGGCGCTCATTGTCAAAATTAATACCGGCATAACCCCAACCGCGGAACTGTTGCTCTTGACGAGGCGATTCCATTGTTGCAACCGTTAATGCTAAACCAATTGTATCGTCTGCGAATTGGTCAACAAAGTTTACAGAGACGCGGTGTCCATCATTATCAAAATCTGGATTCGGAGAATCTTCAGCGTTCTTCTCGAATGTACCGTTTACGGTAAAGGTACTTTCTGCTGTAAGAGGCTTAACGGTTTGAAGGTCAATTGAGCCACCGATGTTTTGCGTGGTCATGCCCGCTTCAGGTGTTTTGTATACCAGAATGTTTGAAATAATTTCCGTAGGATAAAGGTCAAACTCAACCCCTCGGTTGTCACCCATCCCCAAAAGCTCACGGCCGTTTAAAGACGTTCCAACGTAATTTTCGTTAAAACCACGGACTGAGATACCACTTGTTCGACCGTTGCGACGCTCACCAGTAACACCTGGTAGACGTGCAATTGATTCTGCAATACTTGTATCAGGAAGTTTACCGATATCCTCAGCTGAAAGCGCTTCAACAATGGACGTATTATCCATTTTAATTGCTTGAGCACGCTGTAGGCTGCCGCGTATACCGCTTACTTGAATAACTTCTAGATTAGCTTCATCAACAGCATCAGTGTTTGCTTCTTGAGCTAGTGCAGGTGCACTACCAAATGCCATACCGCCTGAAATAAGCGCAGCTTTAATTAGGTTGGGTTTAAATTGTTTCATAAAACGGGTGTCCCATACGGTTATAGTTGTTGTCTTTTTGTTGTTCTTATGACAAATAAATGACAATACATCTCACGGGGACAATGCTATAGATGCCCTAGGTTTTGCACAATTGCCTGCATACGTATTCAATAAAATATATGCAACACGGTTTTAACAAGTCGCGAAGAGTTAGTGATGTAATTTTACAACACATATCAGGCGCACCAGCCGATATGTAAAATTTTTATGAAATTAAGTTTCAGGAGAATTGTGTATCTATGCTCGAAAAAAGACATGCAAGCGGTGTTGATACTAGGTTTGTTAAAGGGTAGAAAGGACGCTAAACGCGTATATTTGTAGTTTATAGTAACAGTCAAAACACTAAAAACCTATTCAACAGGCTCGTGTGACAGGCTAGCTTAAGCAAGAAAGCCTCGTAAAAACGAGGCTTTGTAGAGATAGTAGCTAATAACGGCCCACTAATGTTTATTCAACGCCGAATCCACACTTCTCTGCGGCTTGCTTATAAGCTGACGCAAAGTCTTTCCCCATTTGTATAAAACTTTCACTGGTATAGTGCCAAGGGTCATCGCCATATGAGTATGTGTCAGAGTTAGACATGTAAGTAGCGCAATTGTCTGACTCAACAAAAAGCTGCTGCGCTAAATGCACCCTT
Organism: Alteromonas sp. PRIM-21; assembly: GCF_027563165.1. Lineage (NCBI taxonomy): Bacteria > Pseudomonadati > Pseudomonadota > Gammaproteobacteria > Alteromonadales > Alteromonadaceae > Alteromonas > Alteromonas sp. PRIM-21. Next base: position 281,303 of record NZ_JADOEK010000003.1, read on the forward strand.
TCTATGTAAGACATAATATCTTCTTCGCCCATTTCGGAATCGGTAATTTTGCCAATAACAACAGGTAAATCATCAGTTCGTAACGCGGCACGGAATAACTCCATTAAAGAAGTAAGATTATTTAGATATGCATTGGCCGATGCTTCGCTTGCATGAGCATCTGCCTCGCCTTGCATCCAAATAACACCCATAGGTTTAAGTGTATCTGGTTCACCATCCCCGTCGATATCAATGAAGGAATAGGCATTGTTAATCGTTTCTAGAGCGAAGTCGTACTGGTTAAGTCCTTTGCCTTCATTAAAATTGGGGTACCAGTTGCTGTAACCCGTATTAAGCGCCAGTCCAGTGCCGCCTACCGCATACTTTATAATGGCAATTTTTTTATTTGGATACTGCTGCTGTATGGCTTTTGCAAAGGTTAACTCTGCTCCGAATCGCTCAGAGAGCGCATTAGCTTTGCCATCTGATTTAAAGCCTGTACCGTGACCGGGCTTTAGCTTATCCCACTGACCTACACCGCCATTCTCTTGATTATCGAAGACGCCATTACCATGAAAAATCATGACATCTTGTTCTTTTGTTAGATTACGCGGTAAATCAGAAACGTACCCATAGCCGTCCATATTCGATTGGCCAGCCATGAAAAAGGTCAAATACTCATCGGCTACACTCGAGCAGGAAATCAGTGAAGCTAAACAGGCTATTGCGGTATTTTTCATAATACAGTTCTTCATATAGTTCTTCGCGTAATTTATTGACCCGTTAAGATTACTGGTAAACATAATCATAACAACGTGAATACGATTGCAAGCTTACGAAAACTCAAAAAGTAAATTAGGTTAAAATACTAAAAACAAAAAAGCCCGCTTAATGCGGGCTTTCAATTCGACTAATAAGCGTTAGCTTACCAACCTGTAGTTTCGCGTAGCGCTTTGCCGATTTCAGCAAGTGAGCGTACTGTTTTAACGCCTGCGTCTTCTAGTGCTTTAAATTTCTCATCAGCAGTACCTTTACCGCCTGCGATGATTGCACCAGCGTGACCCATACGCTTACCCGGAGGAGCAGTAACACCAGCAATGTAAGAAACAACTGGCTTAGTTACGTTCTCTTTAATGAACGCAGCCGCTTCTTCTTCTGCAGTACCACCGATCTCACCGATCATCACGATAGCTTCAGTTTGCGGATCGTCTTGGAACATCTGAAGGATGTCGATGAAGTTTGAACCAGGAATTGGGTCACCACCGATACCAACACAAGTAGACTGGCCGAAACCTTCGTCAGTAGTTTGCTTAACCGCTTCGTACGTAAGTGTACCAGAGCGAGAAACAATACCTACTTTACCAGGCTTGTGGATGTGACCAGGCATGATACCAATTTTACACTCTCCAGGAGTGATAACACCTGGGCAGTTTGGACCGATCATGCGAACGCCTTTTGCTTCTACGTATTCTTTAACGTAAAGCATATCTAGCGTTGGAATACCTTCAGTAATACATACGATTAGCTCGATACCCGCATCTGCAGCTTCAACAATTGAATCTTTACAGAATGGCGCTGGTACGTAGATAACTGTCGCAGTTGCGCCAGTTGCTTCTACCGCTTCGCGAACAGTATTAAATACTGGAAGACCTAGGTGCTCAGTGCCGCCTTTGCCTGGTGTTACACCACCAACCATTTGCGTACCGTAAGCAATTGCTTGCTCAGAGTGGAAAGTACCCTGACCGCCAGTGAAACCCTGACAAATTACTTTAGTATCTTTATTAATTAATACAGACATTATTTGCCCTCCGCTGCAGCAACTACTTTCTGCGCTGCATCAGTTAGCGATTCAGCAGCAATGATATCTAGACCAGAGTTCGCTAGAACTTCACGGCCAAGCTCTGCATTGGTACCTTCAAGACGTACAACTACTGGTACTTCTACGCCAACTTCTTTAACCGCACCGATAATACCTTCTGCAATCATGTCACAGCGTACGATACCACCGAAGATGTTAACCAATACCGCTTTAACATTGTCATCAGAAAGAATGATTTTAAATGCTTCAGCTACACGCTCTTTAGTCGCGCCGCCACCAACATCTAGGAAGTTAGCTGGCTTGCCACCGTGTAGGTTTACGATGTCCATTGTACCCATTGCAAGGCCAGCACCGTTAACCATACAACCTACGTTACCGTCTAGTGCAACATAGTTAAGTTCCCACTGAGCAGCGTGAGCTTCACGCGCGTCTTCTTGTGAAGGATCTTGCATGTCTTTAAGCTTAGGCTGACGATATAGTGCGTTACCATCGATACCAACTTTTGCGTCAAGGCAGTGTAGGTTACCGTCAGTTTTGATAACTAGCGGGTTAATCTCGATAAGTGCAACGTCAAGCTCTTCAAACATCTTAGCTAGGCCAAGGAAGATTTGAGTGAATTGCTTGATTTGAACGCCAGAAAGACCAAGAGCAAACGCCATTTCACGTGCTTGGTAAGGCTGAGGACCTACAATTGGGTCGATTTCAGCTTTAAGGATTTTCTCTGGAGTCTCTTCTGCAACAGTTTCAATCTCAACGCCACCTTCAGTAGATGCCATAAATACAACGCGACGGGTTGTACGGTCAACTACTGCACCAAGGTAAAGCTCGTTAGCGATATCGGTGCAAGATTCAACTAGGATTTTGCTCACAGGCTGACCATTTTCGTCAGTCTGGAAAGTCACCAAATTTTTGCCTAGCCAGTTTTCAGCGAAAGCGCGAATGTCGTCTTTGTTTTTAACTAGCTTTACACCGCCAGCTTTACCGCGACCGCCCGCGTGTACTTGACACTTAACTACCCACTCTTCACCGCCGATGCGGTCAGCGGCTTCTACAGCACCTTGAGCAGTGTCTGCTGCGTATCCTTCAGAAACAGGCAAGCCGTATTCTTTGAATAGCTGCTTACCTTGGTATTCATGCAAATTCATGGTGTTTCTATCCGATTTTTTTATGAGACAAAAGTCGCAAGTGCGACTTGATTAGTTTGACTGATATTATAGGGCAAATATCAGCGTTGCGTTAGGTGCTAAGCTAGCATACACAAGCCTAACACCTAACCACAATTCCGCGAGACGAAAGTCCTATACGTCTAGAAGTAGACGTGTTGGATCTTCAAGCATCTCTTTAACGGTTACCAAGAACCCTACTGATTCTTTACCATCGATAATACGGTGGTCATAAGAAAGCGCTAGGTACATCATTGGTAGAATTTCTACTTTACCATTAACAGCCATTGGGCGGTCTTGGATTTTATGCATACCAAGAATTGCACTTTGTGGCGGGTTAATGATTGGTGTAGACATTAGTGAACCAAACACACCACCGTTGGTAATTGTGAAGTTACCACCCTGTAGCTCAGCCAATGACAATTTACCGTCACGGCCTTTAAGTGCTAGTTCTTTAATTCCTTTTTCAACACCAGCCATGCCTAGTGTATCAGTATCTTTAAGTACTGGAGTCACAAGGCCGCGTGGTGTAGAAACAGCAATAGATACGTCGAAGTAGTTGTGATAAACAATGTCATCACCGTCGATAGACGCGTTAACTTCAGGGAAACGCTTAAGAGCTTCAGTTACCGCTTTAACGTAGAAAGACATAAAGCCAAGACGAATACCGTGACGTTTCTCGAAGCTTTCTTGATACTGTTTACGAAGGTCCATAATCGGCTTCATGTTTACTTCGTTAAACGTTGTAAGCATTGCCGTTGAGTTCTTCGCTTCAAGAAGGCGATTAGCGATCGTCTTACGAAGACGAGTCATAGGAACACGTTTCTCAGTACGGTTGCCTGTTGGCAGTTCTGCTGGTGCAGACTCGGCAGCAGGTGTAGCCTTAGCAGCGCTATCGCCGCCTTTAAGGTACTTTTCTACGTCTTCTTTTGTGATACGGCCATTTTTACCTGTGCCCTTCACTTTCGCTGCGTCTACGCCTTTTTCAGCAAGTAGACGGCGCACTGACGGGCTAAGCGCATCGCTGCTGTCTCCATCATCACTATCATCACTTTCGCTTGATGCTGGTGTAGAAGCACCGCTTGCAGCGCCTTCTACAAATTTAGCAATAACTTCTTCAGCTGTAACAGTCGCGCCTTCTTCTGCGACGATTTCAGCCAGTGATCCGTCTGCCGGAGCAACAACTTCAAGTACTACTTTGTCAGTTTCGATATCAACCAAGTTTTGGTCACGAGAAACAGATTCACCCACGGCTACATGCCATGTAGCGATAGTCGCGTCAGCGACTGATTCAGGAAGAACAGGTACTTTAACATCTGAAGTTTTACCAGATGCAGCCGGTGCTGATTCAGACTTAGACTCTTCTTTAGGTTCGCTGTTAGCTTTCGGCTCAGAAGAAGCAGCAGCGCCACCCTTCTCTAGTTTAGCAATCACTTGCTCGCCTAAAACTGTTGCACCCTCTTCGTTTAAGATCTCACCAATTGTACCGTCCGCTGGCGCCACAACTTCTAAAACTACTTTATCAGTTTCAATATCAACCAGGTTCTGGTCTCGTTTAACTGCGTCACCGGCCTTTACGTGCCAGGTTGCAATGGTGGCATCGGCAACTGACTCAGGTAGAACCGGAACTTTTATCTCAATTGTCATTACTGTTCCTTATTTAATTGTGAGTGCGTTTTCAACCAGGGCTTTCTGTTGCTGGTTGTGAACGGATACATAACCTACTGCAGGTGACGAGGATGCATCACGACCTGCATATGTTAATTTTGCACCATCTGGAATTGCTTGCCAGAAGTGGTGTTGGCTACAGTACCAAGCGCCTTGGTTTTGAGGCTCTTCTTGACACCAAACCCAATCTTTTACATGGCTGTATTGTGCCACAACTTTAGCGCATTCTTCTTGTGGGAATGGGTAAAGTTGCTCCAAACGAACGATTGCGACGTCTGTTTGCTCATTTTTACGGCGTTGGTCTAACAAATCGTAGTAAACCTTACCTGAACACATAACAACGCGCTTAACGTTCTTAGGATCGATATCGTCTATTTCACCAATTACGTTGTGGAATTTACCTTCTGCTAACTCCTCTAACGAAGATACGGCCATTGGATGACGTAATAATGACTTAGGCGACATCACGATAAGTGGCTTGCGCATTGGGCGCACCACTTGGCGACGAAGCATGTTGTATACCTGAGCTGGTGTTGAAGGTACACATACTTGCCAGTTGTGATCAGCACACATTTGCAAGAAACGCTCAAGGCGTGCAGAGCTGTGCTCTGGTCCCTGACCTTCATAACCATGTGGCAGTAAAACGGTTAGACCACACAAACGGCCCCACTTCGCTTCACCAGAGCTTAAGAATTGGTCAAAAACAACCTGCGCACCGTTAGCGAAGTCGCCGAACTGGGCTTCCCAAATAGTCAGACATGTAGGCTCTGCTGTCGCATAACCATACTCAAATGCCATTACTGCTTCTTCCGAAAGCACAGAGTCGTAAATTTCAATTTCACCCTGACCTTCGCGAATATGCTGTAGTGGCATGTACGTCGATGCGTCTTTTTGATTGTGCAATACCGCGTGACGGTGGAAGAAAGTACCACGGCCAGAATCTTGACCTGTAATACGAATGTCTTCACCGGCGTCTACGATAGTGGCATAAGCTAAGTTCTCTGCCATTCCCCAATCAAGCTTTTTCTCACCAGCTACCATAGCTTTGCGGTCTTGGTAAAGCTTGTTAACACGAGACTGAAGCTTGTGCTCTTCAGGAATGGTGGTAATTAATTCACCTAGCTCTTTAAGCTTTTCAACCGAAACTGCACCATCATATGGTGTATCCCAGTCGTGTCCTAAATACGGAGACCAGTCTACACTGTGCTCAGTCATTGGACGCCACTCTTCAACAACGCATGCACCGTGATCTAGCGCTTCGCGGTATTCTTCAAGATAGCGGTCGGCATCGCGTTGCTCAATCACGCCTTCAGCAATTAACTGGTCAGCATAGAGCACACGTGGAACTGGGTGCTTTTTAATTTTTTGGTACATCAACGGCTGCGTGGCATTTGGTTCATCCGCTTCGTTGTGACCATGACGACGGTAACAAACTAGGTCAATTACTACGTCTTTCTTAAACTTATTACGATATTCAAGCGCAAGCTGTGTAACAAAGGCAACCGCTTCTGGGTCATCAGAGTTCACGTGGAAAATTGGCGCCTGAACCATTTTAGCGATATCAGTACAATACTGAGTAGAGCGGGTATCTTCCGTTTTTGACGTAGTGAAACCAACTTGGTTGTTCACCACTATACGAACGGTACCACCTACTGCAAAGCCGCGCGTTTGCGACATGTTAAAGGTTTCTTGTACCACACCCTGACCGGCAATTGCTGAGTCGCCGTGAATAGTAATAGGAAGCACTGTGTTAGTGTCGTTATCGCGACGAGCAAGACGAGCGCGTACTGACCCCATTACTACGGGATTAACGATTTCTAAGTGAGACGGGTTAAATGCTAGCGCTAGGTGAACATTGCCACCTGGGGTTGCAAAATCAGAAGAGAAACCCGCGTGATATTTAACGTCACCCGCACCAAGAGAGTCATCATGCTTACCAGAGAATTCATCAAACAGAACTGAAGGGTTTTTACCCAACACATTGACCAGCACGTTCAAACGACCACGGTGAGCCATGCCGATAACCACTTCTTTGGTACCTGCTGTGCCTGCCTTGGTGATGAGACCTTTAAGCATAGGAATCAGAGCGTCACCACCCTCTAATGAGAAACGCTTCGCACCCGGGAATTTAGAGCCTAGGTATTTTTCCATACCATCTGCTGCGGTTAGCCCTTTAAGAATGCCTAATTTTTCATCGCGTGAGATTTCTGGTTTGGCCTGAACTGATTCAATCTTTTGCTGTAACCAACGCTTTTGCTCGGTATCGGTGATGTGCATGTATTCTGCACCGATAGAGCCACAGTATGTGCGATTAAGGGATTTAAACAGCTCACCTAGCGGCATAGACTCTTTACCAATGGCGTAAGAACCTACATTGAATACTGAATCAAAATCTTTCTCGGAAAGACTGTGGTGAGAAAGTTCTAGATCGCGCACACGCTCTTGTTTCCATAAACCAAGCGGGTCTAGGTTAGCGTGCTGATGACCGCGAAAGCGGAATGCGTTGATTAACTGAAGAACTTTAACTTGCCTATCGTCCGAAACATTTGCCGAAGGCACAGACGGGCTAGACATGCGGGCTGTGGGCCCTAACGCAGCAAGTTGCCTAAATTGATTTTTGATAGTTGTATGATTGGTTTCTAACTCTACGCCATCGACTTTGGGGAGGTTATCGAAGATTTGTCGCCAATTTTCAGAGACGCTTTGAGGGTCTTCTAAATAGGTTTCATACAACTCTTCAACATAGGCAGCGTTGGCACCTGCCATGTGCGAGGAATCCCACCACGCTTTCATCACGCTTTCTTGCATTTAATTTGCCTTGCTACGTTTTATAAAATCTAGTTAACAATCAATATGTATTATAAGGTTATTCTCAGCATAACCAAGTGTTATAACAGCTAATATATAAAAAAATAGCCATCCTTTTGGGATGGCTATTTAGAGCATCACTTTCTGTAACTAAAAGAAGTTATCAGAATATAGTACTAAACAGCCCGTTGTAAAAGCATAGACTTAATTTGGCCTATTGCTTTTGTTGGGTTCAAGCCTTTAGGGCATACACTCACACAGTTCATGATGCCGTGACAGCGGAATACGCTGAATGCGTCATCAAGGTCGTTAAGACGTTCTTCAGTTGCAGTATCGCGACTATCAATAAGGAAACGATATGCGTGAAGTAGACCCGCAGGACCAATGAACTTGTCTGGGTTCCACCAAAACGATGGGCATGACGTTGAACAACATGCACAAAGAATACACTCGTACAGTCCATCAAGTTTCGCGCGTTCTTCAGGCGACTGTAAGTGCTCGCGCGCTGGCGGCTGCTTGCTATCGTTGATTAAGAACGGCTTAATCTTTTCGTACTGTGTATAGAACTGTGTCATATCAACAACAAGGTCACGTACAACCGGTAGACCTGGAAGTGGACGAACTACTATTTTACCTTTGCCCAGCGCAGATAGAGGAGTAATACATGCTAGGCCATTTTTGCCGTTCATGTTTACACCGTCTGAACCACATACACCTTCACGGCACGAACGACGGAAAGAAAGCGTCGGATCCTGCTCTTTTAGTGCAAGTAGCGCATCTAGCACCATCATGTCTTGACCTTCCTCTACTTCTAGAGTGTAGTCTTGCATGCGAGGCTTCGCATCTACTTCAGGGTTGTAACGATAAATCGAAAAAGTTAATTGCATGATCGTTGCCTCTCTTAATATGAACGCACTTTAGGCGGGAATGCTTCCCTAAGCTTAGGCGCCATATTCACTTCACGTTTAAGCATTTTATCAGTGTTCGGATCGTAGATGCTGTGGCATAACCAGTTGTCATCATCACGTTCCGGGAAGTCGAAGCGGCTGTGAGCACCACGGCTTTCCGTTCTGAAGTTCGCTGCTACTGCTGTGCTGTACGCAGTTTCCATTAGGTTATCAAGCTCTAAACATTCAATACGTTGAGTGTTGAAGTCTGAACTCTTGTCGTCAAGGCGTGCATGCTTAAGGCGCTCGCGAATTTCGCTAAGTTCCTTAAGACCTTCCGCCATGGCTTCACCTTCACGGAATACTGAGAAGTTAAGCTGCATGCATTCTTGCAAGTCTTTCTTAATTTGAACAGGGTCTTCGCCCTTTCCTTTCTCTGAATTTTCCCAACGGTTGAAACGTGTCATTGAGGCTTCAAGATCAGACTCAGACGCGTCGCGTGTTGGTGCCATTTCAGATAATGTCTTACCAAGATGTAAGCCAGTCGCACGACCGAATACAACAAGGTCAAGTAGAGAGTTACCGCCAAGGCGGTTTGCGCCGTGTACCGATACACATGCAATTTCACCACATGCGAATAGACCGTTAACTACCTTATCATTACCGTTTTCATCAACAGTTAGACATTGGCCATCAACGTTGGTAGGAATACCACCCATCATATAGTGACAAGTAGGAATTACTGGGATCGGCTCTTTGACTGGGTCAACGTGTGCAAATGTACGCGATAATTCAAGAATACCTGGTAGACGAGATTCAAGAACGTCTTTACCAAGGTGGTCAAGCTTAAGCTTAATGTGAGTACCCCACGGGCCTTCACAACCGCGACCTTCACGAATTTCCGTCATCATTGAACGTGCAACAACGTCACGACCCGCTAGGTCTTTCGCGTTAGGTGCATAACGTTCCATGAAGCGTTCGCCGTCTTTATTTAGAAGGTAACCACCTTCACCACGACAACCTTCTGTAACCAATGTACCTGCGCCAGCAATACCCGTTGGGTGGAACTGCCACATTTCCATGTCCTGAACCGCTACACCTGCGCGTAGCGCCATACCAACACCGTCACCGGTATTGATGTGCGCGTTTGTCGTTGAAGCGTAGATACGACCCGCACCACCAGTCGCAAGAACAACTGCGCGCGACTTAAAGTAAACTACTTCGCCAGTTTCAATGTCGATTGCTGTACAACCTACAACGTCACCGTCTTGGTTTTTCACTAGATCTAGTGCGTACCACTCAGAGAATACTTTGGTTTTGTTCTTTACGTTTTGTTGATAAAGAAGGTGAAGTAGTGCGTGACCTGTACGGTCCGCCGCAGCTGCCGTACGAGCGCCCTGCTCGCCACCAAAGTTTTTTGACTGACCGCCAAATGGACGCTGGTAAATTTTACCATTCTCGAAGCGTGAGAAAGGTAGACCCATATTCTCCATTTCGATAATAGCTTCTGGACCAGTTTTACACATGTACTCGATGGCGTCTTGGTCACCAATATAATCTGACCCCTTTACGGTGTCATACATGTGCCATTCCCAGTTGTCTTCGTGTGAATTACCTAGTGCTACGGTAATACCACCCTGTGCAGACACAGTATGAGAACGGGTTGGAAATACTTTAGACAACAGTGCGCATGATTTACCAGATTCTGAAATCTGTAGTGCTGCGCGCATACCTGCACCGCCTGCACCAATTACAACTGCATCAAACTCGTGAACGGGTAAACTCATTTTACACTCCCCACAGTACGAATAGGCCAACAGCTACATAGCCGAACGCGATGATATTTAGAATATATTGTAGTCCTGCGCGCAGACCTGTTGCTTTAACATAGTCTGTTAGCACCTGCCATAGGCCGATGCGCACGTGGATCATCACTGCTACTAGAGCTGCCAATGTGAAAACTTTCATAGCTAGGCCAGAGAACAACCCTCGCCATTCAACAAATGTTAGGTTGTCGGTGGTTATAAAAAACCACGCCATGAAAACCGAGTACGCGAAAATAATTGCTGCTGTAGCGCGAAGTGAAACGTAATCTTGTACGCCGTCACGCTTAATGCTTGCTTGGTTGGTTACCATAATGCAACTCCCAATACTACGGTCAGTACAACCCAAAGTGCGATTACTGCTTTAGCACTTGTGTTGCCCGACTCTAATTCTTCCCAGTGACCTAAATCCATAACAACGTGTCTTAGGCCGCCTAGAATGTGATACGTCAGCGCTGAGGCTGTGCCAATTGCGACAAATTTTCCAAGGAAACCGTCCATGATTGCTTGAACGTTCGCGAAACCTTCAGGCGAATGAACAGAAACTGCCCATGCCCAAATAACAAAAAGAAGCGCGAAGAACATTGCAACACCGGTTACACGGTGGAGAATTGACGAAATAGCAGAGGGCGGAAATTTAATAGTATTGAGTTCTAAATTTACTGGTCTTTGCTTTTTCACAATGTATGCCTGTTTAATCCGTAGGGGATAATGAATTTCTTACCTTTATTATGTCCTGAGTAAGTGAATTCGATTTTTAACCTGTTAATTGCCTCATCCATTGAGTTGTTAACAATTTGTGAATTATTCTTTAATGCCTGTAACAGAATAAATATTCTGTTTCCGAAGCACCGCTGAGTATATCCAGCGTAGTATATAATTACAATTTTTTGTGCCGTAGTAAGACTTTAGTCGCTATACGCACTTTTGTGATAATTATTTTGCTAAAAAAGAGATCAAAATTGAGCGCAACACGTTATAACG
>NZ_JADOEK010000004.1:0-286342 GCF_027563165.1 Alteromonas sp. PRIM-21
GGTTATACATCTTTCTTTTAATTTGGTTATCTGCACTGGTTGGAAAGCAGGCTATAGCTAGTGTGCATGTTAGTGTGAGCTTTAGAAGTTGTTTATAAAACATGTGTTCTTTCCCTAGAAACATAACACCCTAATAAGGGGCAGTAATACATGGGCTAAAATCGGAGCGAAGCGACAGAGCCCATGTGTTACTGTCCCAGCGAGCCCGCGAGCGACTTAATTTGATTGTTATACCCACTAAATCATTTCACCGAGCCATGGGAACGAGACCCAGCCTACCCAACTAAAAAATAAAACTCTGAATGCAAGAGCATTATTGATGTTTGGCTTTTGATTATTAAGTTTATACGCGATAAATATTGCAACAATAAAAGTGCCACTAAAAATGCACATTAAGAGCGTATGCCTCAGGCCCTGATAAATTACACCATAACTGAAACTGAATACAAAAAAAGCAATGGAGAACAGTATGATGATGCCACAGAATATTGTAAACGGCTTGGTGAGTTTAGAATCTTGCTCAGTTAGCGATAAGGTGCTAATTAGAAATACCAATGCGTTTGGTATAGCAGAAACAAATGATAACGTCATCCCAGAAATGCCGGAGGAGTAAACAAGAAACATAGGCAAAACGGTTGGTAATGAAAATGGTGAATAATAGCGAGGAAAGCCTGCACTAACAGTAAGAGCTGTGAACACAGTAATGACAATTAAGCAAAATATTATTTTAAGTTTAATATTCATCCGATGTTTAGTGGGTATAACGCTAAGCTTTGGGGCGCTAGCACGGGGGCTAAAATCCGAACAAAGTGAGTCAGCCCACGTGTTAGCGTCCCAGCGACCGGAGGGAGTGCCAACAGCGTTTTGTTAGGCGTACAAAGAAACGTACGCAGCTTTGCTGCCACCACTAGCCAAATAGACCGCGTGTTTAAATTATTGAATTTAAGATAAAACAACCCTGTGCGAAAAGCCAGATGTTAACGGTAATGCTGGATAAAAGAGCGAGTTTAGAAAGCTGGTGATGCATAATGTTGGCGTTGCGGTGTTTATAAAAAGCGCATTGTTAAAGTCGTTGAAACTACAGAAAAAGCAAGCTGTAAAAACGACCTAGTGAAACAACCTTGATGGTGGAATGCCACGTCCGAACCCACACTTTAATGCTGTGAGTAAATGACGCCTAACGGCCCGCATAACGGGCAAAAATACGTAGGCTATAATACTGAGCGAAGCGAAGGGAGCCTACGTGTTTTTGTCCCAGCGAGCCCGCGAGCGAGTTTATGCGTTTGTTAGCTGCAATTGCTCAAATCGACATTAACATAGTTGATAACTTCGTTTGAATCTCCTTTAACAACAGCTCCAATACAAACTTTTGTGCCGGGATATAGCGGCTTGAAGCTGCCAACGCCATACGTCTCGCCTTTGTAGTTTACTGCTGCATAATATGGATAACCTACATATTTCGAGTATATTCCTTTTCCTATTTTCGGAGCACTCCATTTCGGAAATTCGATGACTTCTGCTGGAAAGTGGTTTCTTATTTCAACTTGCGGAGTCTTATATTCGAAGAGATAAAGCCCGAATAAAGCTAGAGGCAAGACTATCAACGTCATTGTTGCAATAAGCCTTACTTTGACTTTGGTTTTTATTCTGACTTTGTATCGAGTTTCCATTTTGCAGCTAACTTTTAAATAAGGGGCGCAGACATGTGGGCTAAAATCCGAACGAAGTGAGCAGCCCACATGTTTGCGTCCCAGCCCGCGCTGCGGGCGAGCTTAATTTTTTTGTTATACACAAGGCTATTCCTTAACAAGTTTAAGCACTTCATTGTTTTCTGAGTCGAAGACAGATAGCGATGTGCTATTTAACTTGATTGTAACGAAAACATATTTGTCTTCGTAGCCATTGTACATTTCCCCGACCCACTCAGTTTCTGTTGATTGAACAATATTTTTGATGATCGTGAGGCCAGAGTTTTGTTTATGAGTCTGGTGTTCTTTAACACTTGCTACACCAGTTGTTAAATTGAATTCGACTAGAGCTGGTTTTGTTGCGTGTTTCCAAACGCCTTCTATCGTTGATGAAGCAAATGCACTCATCGTTACTAAACAAGTGCCTATAAAAGCAAAAAATAGAAGAGACGTTTTGGTTTTGTTCACTTTAATCTTCCTGATGTTGCGCATTGTGTATAACTTTTAAATAAGGGGCGATAACGCGTAGGGCATAATAGCGAAGCGGCCCTGCGCGTTAGCGTCCCAGTGACCAACGGGAACGGCTTAATTTGTTTGTTAGGTTTTCACCCCATTTTGTAGAAAAGAAGGCAGCCAAAAATACACCCAGCATTATAAATACGTCTGCTAAGTTAAAAACACCAGTATGCAGTGGTCCCAGCTGAAGTAAAACAAAATCTATTACGCGCCCAGTGTTTGTCAGCCTATCGTAAACGTTGCCAATGCCGCCAGCTAGGATTAGTGAGCCGACAATAAAACTGGCATTCGATAAGGGCTTAAGGCAAAGATAGGCAAATACTGCTAACAAAAACAAAGTGACAAACGCGCTAAAAATGATAGTTCGAGTTTCATGCGGTAGTGAAGCGCCCAAGCTTAAGAACGCTCCAGGGTTTTCATGATAAGTAAGGACTAAAAAGCCATTAAGGTACGAAATCGGTTGTGAGCCCATTAGGTGATTAACGGCTTGTACCTTTGAAAATTGGTCACAACCAACTAACGGTAAAAGTAATAGAAGCAGAATTAATACGCGTTTCTTCACAAAAAATCCTTTTTATTCAATAGAGAAACCTAACACCTGCATAACGGGCAAAAATACGTAGGCTATAATACAGAGCGAAGCGAAGGGAGCCTACGTGTTTTTGTCCCCGGCGAGCGCAGCGAGTGTTAATGCGTTTGTTAGTTGCCATGCACAGTTTTGAGAATTAACGCGATCCCGGCAACGATTGCTGTAGTATAGCTAACTGCAAGGATAGAGTTGATACCCAACAAGGTAAGCCACCATTTATTAACAAATCCCTCTCTTAAACGAACCTCTTTACTCCATAACCGGAAAGAGCTATTCATTAAAATTACAGCCGATATAAGTAGCATGAAAAACACTAGTAATATCCCGAATCCAACGGTTGGTGCGGAGTCGGTTGGGTCAGAAATTCTGTGTGCAAAAGAGTAAAGGTAGGCGATCGCTAAAATGGTAATAGCAAGACCGCTTATTTGTGCTGACTTCATGAGCCTCCTTGGCAACTAACGCTAAGCTTTGGGGCGCTAGCACGTGGGCTAAAATCCGAGCGAAGCGAGCCAGCCCACGTGTTAGCGTCCCAGCGACCGAAGGGAGTGCCAACAGCGTTTTGTTAGGCGTACAACTGAAAGTACGCAGCTTTGCTGCCACCACTAGCCAATTAAGCCGCGTGTTTAAATTTTTAAATTTAAGATAAAACAACCCTGTGCGAAATGCCAGATGTTAACGACATTGCTGGATAAAAGAGCGAGTTTAGAAAGCTGGTGATGCAGAATGTTGGCGTTGCGGTGTTGATAAAAAGCGCGTTGCAAAAGCCGTTGAAACTACCGAAAAAGCAAGCTGTAAAGACAACCTAGCGAAACAACTTCAATGCTGGAGTGTCACGCCTAAACCCACTTTTTAATGCTGTAAGTAAATGACGCCTAACTTTTAAATAAGGGGCGCAGGCATGTGGGGCATAATGGCGAAGCCGCCCCGCGTGTATGCGTCCCAGCGAACGAAGTGAGTGACTTGATTTTTTTGTTATGTGACTTTGCCAATACAGAGTACCTAAGTTTTATAGAATTTAGAAACAGGATATATGGCAACCAGAGCAAACATAAAAAACACTTCGAAAGCCAGAAGCCCACTAACTGCAATTAAGATAATGTTAAGCGCTAACTGTTTATTGGACAGATCAAAGTACCTACGCAACCAGTCCATTTCACTGAGCAAGTAGAAAAAAATGACGAATGCAAAAGCACAGCTAGCTAGAACATTGAGCTTGAAAACACAAGGAAGTATGAAGAAACAACTAGATAAGAACAGGGCCAATAACTGTATCTTAGGAAGTTGTAGTTTGTCTTCATTAGTCATTAGATGATTCTATTCCCCTAGTCACATAACGCCAAGGTTTGGGGCAGCCAGTGCGAAGCACGCTTTTGGCTGTCCCAGCCGAAGGCGGCAACACCGCCTTGTTATGCATTTTTACGCGCCTGCACTGATTTATATATAAATGTAATTGCACTGAGGGCAATGCTGTAAACAAACGAAAAAGCACTGAATACAATTACCCCCGTTATTAGCCCACCCTCAAACTCCACATTTAAGATAAGAGCAGTAACAACTGCCAAAACAAGACAGCCAAATGTAGCTAGATACGGATTAATAGAGAAGTTACCTGGCCAGAATTTCTTACACAAAGCCCAGATCAACAATGACGGACTCAGAAACACTATTTGTAAGATGATGCCAAATACGAAGAACACAATTTCTCTCAATCTCTATCTAGATGCATAACAATTTAATCGTTCCCTAAACGGGGCGATTTAACGAACCAGAACGGGGTTTTTGTCCGTTTGGTTATAAATATGATTAAACCATAACCTATCGATAGGATTAGTAAAATACGTTTTTGGTGTATTTTACTCAAAAGCTAAAAACACCAAATCGGGTTGCAGGTGAATTTGGGATATTTCGTGAGTGCCTTTGCAACAAAACAGTTACTAAAGCCAGTTATCTCGTTGCGATTTATCAAATAGACTTCTTTTATTTTGGAGTCGAATATGAAGTCTCAGTTTATTAAATCCCTGTACGAGCACATGATGCTCAAGCGCTATGCAAAGCGTACTATACAAACCTACATAAACTGGATTTCAGATTACATTCGTTTTCACAAATTTCAGCACCCGAAAGATCTCGACGTGTTGCATGTTGAAGCATACCTTACTCATCTTTCTACCAAGCGAAAAAATGCGCGGTCTACACAAGCTACAGCACTTAACGCATTAGTGTTTCTTTACAATAAATATTTAGAACAACCACTTCCTTCCGACATGAATTTTGTGGGAAGTGGAAGGGAAAGGAAGCTGCCAGTTGTGCTAACCCAGTTAGAAGTAAAAGCATTGCTTGGTAGAGTGCCTACCCATCATTACTTAGCGGTAGCACTCCTTTATGGAAGTGGCCTTCGATTAATGGAGTGCGTGCGTCTTAGAACGGGAGATATAGACTTCGACTACAAGTGTGTGAGGATTTGGTTTGGGAAAGGTGGCAAGCATCGAGTGGTAACACTGTCAGAATCACTTATCCCACTTTTAAAAAATCATATCAGTGAAAGTGAAAAACTTTTGCAACGAGATTTGATGGTGCCAGACTTTGCTGGTGCTTGGATTCCACATGGATTGAGGAAAAAGTATCAACAGCGTAATAAAACGCTGGAATGGCAGTATTTGTTCCCTGCATCAAAGTTAAGTATCGATCCAGAAAGCAAGCTATTACGGCGTCATCATATTGATGAAAAACAGATACAGCGTGCGGTAAGTCGTGCTTCAGGTGATGCGGGAATAATTAAGCATGTTACGCCACACACGCTTCGTCATTCATTTGCTACTCATTTATTGCAATCTGGCGCAGACATCAGAACAGTGCAAGATCAATTAGGTCATGCCGATGTAAGAACTACTCAAATCTATACCCATATACTTCAACAAGGAGCGAATGGTGTTGTCAGCCCACTTTCTAATTTAGCGTTTTAGTTTTTTGTTCACGGAAACAAAAAAGGGCCCGAAGGCCCTTTTCAAAATTTAGCTTTAAAAGCTTTTATATAAACGCTTATACGCGCTCAAATACGGTAGCAATACCTTGGCCTAAACCAATACACATAGTCGCTAAGCCTAGGCTTACGTCTTGCGATTCCATTAGGTTGATAAGCGTACCCGAGATACGTGAACCAGAACAACCTAGTGGGTGACCAAGTGCAATCGCACCACCGTTAAGGTTAATCTTAGTATCTAGGTGGTCCATCCAACCTAACTGCTTAATGCACGATAGTGCCTGTGCGGCGAACGCTTCGTTAAACTCAGCAAGTTCAATATCGTCCATAGTTAGGCCAGCGCGCTTAAGGGCTTTTTGTGTTGCTGGCACTGGGCCGTAGCCCATAATTGCCGCATCACAACCAGCCACAGCCATCGAGCGAATTTTCGCACGAGGCGTCAGGCCAAGCTCTTTCGCACGGTCTGCTGACATAAGCAGCATACCTGATGCACCGTCAGACAGCGCCGAAGACGTACCCGCAGTTACGGTTCCGTTTACTGGGTCAAACACTGGGCGAAGTGCTGCCATGCTCTCAGCCGTGCTTTCTGGGCGTACTACTTCATCGTAGTCAATTAGCTTTAATACGCCGTTTGCATCGTGACCTTCAACAGGCACAATCTCGTTAGCCCAGCGGCCTTCAAGGTGTGCTTTGTGCGCTAGCTGGTGCGAGCGCGCACCAAATGCATCTTGTTGCTCACGAGTAATACCGTTTTGACGGCCAAGTAGCTCGGCAGTCATACCCATCATACCCGACGCTTTTGCCGTGTACTTAGCAAGGCCAGGGTGGAAGTCGATGTTGTAGTTCATCGGTACGTGACCCATGTGCTCAACACCACCAATCATGTAAATGTCACCACGGCCGCTCATGATGCCGCTTGTTGCATCGTGAAGCGCTTGCATTGATGAACCACATAAACGGTTTACTGTTACCGCGCCAGTTGTGCGTGGAATTTGTGTTAGTAATTGCGCGTTACGTGCAACGTTGAAGCCTTGTTCTTTAGTTTGCTGAACACAGCCCCAAATGATGTCTTCAATTTCCGCTGGGTTTACGCCAGGGTTACGCTCTAATAGCGCAGTCATTAGCGCAGCAGATAGGTCTTCTGCACGCACATTTCTGAAAACACCGTTTTTTGAACGACCCATAGGGGTACGTACGCAATCGATTACGACCACTTCTTTCATTAGTTTTTCCTCCGGGTCTTATGCGAAATAGGATTTACCAGCAGCGGCCATTTCACGAACGCCATCTGAAATCTGATAAATAGGACCAAGTTCAGCGTACTTGTCTGCCATAGCAACAAAGTTCGCCAAGCCAATGGTTTCAATCCAACGGAAAATACCACCGCGGAATGGAGGGAAACCTAAGCCGTAAAGTAGCGCCATATCTGCTTCAGCTGCGCTATCTACAATGCCTTCTTCTAGGCAGCGAATTGCTTCGTTTGCCATAGGGATCATAAGGCGTGCAATAATGTCGTCAGCTTCAAAGTCTGTCTTCTCGGCTACGTGTGGCGCCATTAGTGCATATGCTTCTTCAGCAGGTGTTTTCTTCGGCTTACCGCGCTTATCAACACCGTAGTTGTAGAAACCTTTTCCGTTCTTCTGACCTAAACGCTCTTCTTTGTAGAACAGTGTTACAGGGTCGTTGTCTAGACGAGCCATACGCTCTGGAATACCCGCAGCCATTACGTCTGCTGCGTGATCGCCCGTGTCGATACCCACAACGTCCATTAGGTAAGCAGGGCCCATAGGCCAGCCGAAGATTTTTTCCATTACTTTATCAACAGCAACAAAGTCTGCGCCGTCGATAAGTAGCTTACTGAAGCCCGCAAAGTATGGGAACAATACGCGGTTTACCAAGAACCCTGGGCAGTCGTTAACCACAATTGGGGTTTTGCCCATTTTAAGGGTAGCCGCTACTACTGCATTGATGGTTTCTTCAGAGGTTTTTTCGCCACGAATGATTTCAACAAGCGGCATGCGGTGCACTGGGTTGAAGAAGTGCATACCACAGAAGCGCTCTGGCTTGTCTAGGCTTTCAGCTAGCTGATTGATAGAGATAGTAGAAGTGTTTGAAGTGATGATTGCGTCGTCCGCTACATTGTCTTCTACTTCTTTAAGTACAATACCTTTTACTTTCGGGTTTTCTACAACCGCTTCAATAACAAGGTCTGCATCTTTAAGCGTGCTGTACTCAAGGGTAGGTGTAATTGCGTTAAGCGTTTGCGCCATTTTAGTCGCATCAACTTTACCGCGCTTCATACCTTTACCAAGAATTTTTGCCGCTTCTGAAAGGCCAAGGTCTAGTGCACCTTGGTTAATGTCTTTCATAATTACCGGTGTGCCTTTCACAGCGCTTTGGTAGGCAATACCGCCACCCATGATACCTGCACCTAGTACAGCGTTAAGCTTAGACTGCTTAGTAGCCGCTTTCGCTTGCTTCTTACCTTTGCTCTTAACTAGCTGGTCGGCAAGGAAAATACCAATTTGCGCTTTCGCAGCGTCGGTTTTCGCTAGCGCTACAAAGCCTTCGTTTTCAAGCTTAAGTGCGCCGTCACGGTCTAGGCCCGCTGCTTTTTGAACAGTCTCAACCATTTTGTGCGGTGCTGGGTAGTGTTTGCCAGCTTGCGCAAATACCATAGCTTGAGCAGTACTGAAGCTCATCATAGCTTCGTTTTTGTTTAACTGTAGTGGAGCTTTCTTAACCGCACGACGTGCTTGCCAGTCAAACTTACCGTCAGCTGCGTCTTTCACCATTGAAAGCGCGCCTTCAACTAGCGCTTCTGGTGCAACAACGGCGTCAACCGCACCTTCAGCCAAGGCTTTCGCGCCTTTTCTGTCGCGGCCAGTAGTCATCCACTCAAGAGCATTATCTGCACCAATAAGACGAGGTAGACGAACTGTACCACCAAAACCAGGCATAAGACCTAGCTTAACTTCTGGTAAACCAATAGACGCTGTGGTGTCGGCAATACGCATGTCACATGCCAATGCCATTTCACAACCACCGCCTAGCGCAAAGCCATTAACGGCAGCAATAGTAGGGAAAGGTAGGTCTTCGAAGCGGTCGAATACTTGTGACGTATTAGCAACCCACTGTAGTACTTCAGCATCGTCCATAGCGAAAAGGCCAGTGAACTCGGTGATATCTGCACCTACGATAAATGCAGGTTTTGCACTGCGTACTACTAAGCCTTTTACATCGCCTTTAGCAAGTAGGGCTTGGGTTGCTTCGTCAAGTTCGCTCACTGTTTGGCGGTCGAACTTGTTTACTGAACCTTCGGCGTCGAATACCAGCTCAGCAAAGCCGTCATCTAACAGGCTGACGGAAAGACTTTTGCCTGTGTATATCATTATCATCTCCTTCGGCATTGGCCAGGATGTTAGTGAAGTAATCCAACTAATTTGTAGGGTCGTATGCATTCACTAACGCGTTAGGGTGGCTAGATTCTTTACAAAGCCACACAAAATTTCAACAAAAAATCAAACAAGCGTTTCAATTTGTCTAAGGTAGTGGTCCGATGACTTAAATTCAAGTGCAAATATCGAATTCAAGCTTCATTTCGGTATTGGTGGTTGTATAATGAGCGTTATTGGCCCAAAGCGCCAATCCAGCAAAAGAATAATCTACAATCATGTCAACTATGTTTGTAAAGCATAGCTAACGACAGCTGGCACAACATCTTCTTTGGCACGGAGCCAGACTGAAATTTTCCCTTTGTTTATAAAACAAATGTAGTGGGTCAGTCGTAATGCTGCTTTATCAGCAACATTTTACAAACAGCTCGATTAGGCTAATTTTCCGGCTTTCATAGGTCATTCGAGTGTAGAGCAGGGTAGGAGTTCTATTGTGTCTGGTTTTTATTTTAGTTCGAGGTTAGGTCAGCACTCGCTGGCAAAAAACGATAAATTACTCGCCACGCTAGTGGGGGCGCTAGTTTGCTCGCTTTCTTTAGTTTTCTCTATTAGCGCATGGGCCACACAGCCGTTAACGCTACCCAACGATATTTTCGAAAAAGATCGTGCCCGCTATTTAGAAGTTGAAAAGAAGCTGCTTACTTACTCGAAACACCGCCTTCAACACCTTGATAACGACATTTATGAGTTAGCGCATTATCCACTCTATCCGTACCTGCTACGGCTTAAATTAGAGCGCACCATGTCAATCAAAACAAAGCGCGAAGTTAAACAGTTTTTAGATGACTTTAACGGTCAACCGGTTAGCTATGGCTTGCGTTACAAGTGGCTGAAGTATCTCGCAAAGAACAATTATCGCAGTACATTTTTAAGCAGTTATCGTCCCGGCATGGGCGCACGATTAACATGTACTGCGCTTAATTACCGTTTGAAAGAAGGTGAAAGCGAACAAGATATTCTCCGTGAAGTAGATGCGCTTTGGCTTCATGGCCAGTCCCAGCCTGACGAATGCGATCCGCTTTTTGCGAAGTGGAAAAAAGCGGGCATGATGACACCAGAAATGGTGATAAAACGCATCGAAATTGCAGCGAAAGAAGATAACCGAAGTATCATCTCTTACCTAAAACGCCAACTTCCCAGCGATAAGCAATACATTGCTGATGCATGGCTATCGGTAACCCGCGACACCAGCCGCGTTAATAAAACCGCGCTTTTCCCACTTAAAAATACATCACATGAAGCTGAGGTAATGGTATGGGCAATAGAAAAACTAGCGTGGCGAAACCCAGATTTAGCCGGCAAGGTATTTAATCGCTACAAGGCTAAGCAAGTATTCTCAGAAGCCCAGCAACACGTTATGCGTCGAGCGATTGCGCTTAGCTACACGTTAGACCGCCTTCCTCAAGCCCACCAGTGGCTAGAACTAGCCGATGTTCAGGGTGCCAGTGATGATGTAAAGCTATGGCATGTTTCTCATTTGCTGCGCATGAAGAAATGGCAGGAGGTGATTGATGTTATTGATAACGCCCCAGTTAACCTGCAGCAAGAAGAAAATTTCCGTTACTGGAAAGCCCGTGCCTTAGAAGCGCTTGGTCAAACTATGCAGGCAACTGTGTTGTATAAAGAACTTGCGCAAGAGCGACACTATTACGGGTTTATGGCCAGTGCGCACATTGGCGAAATTCCATCGCTTGCGCACACGCCAGCGCCTAGAGACACGGCAGCTATTGCTAGTGTGGCTAAAACCCCAGCCACTATGCGCGCCGTAGAATTTTTCAGGTTAGACAGAACCACAGAAGCGCGTAGAGAGTGGTACTACTTGCTTTCCCATTTACCTGAGTCGAAAGTGACTGATGCAGGCATACTCGCTTATGAGTGGGGGCTGTACGACCAAGCAATTACCAGCTTCGCTAGAAGCGGCTATTGGGACGATGTAGAACGCCGATTCCCACTAGCGTTTAGCGATGTATTTAGCGAAAAATCGCAGGCCTATAGCATTTCGAAATCACTGGCTATGGCTATGGCTATTGCTCGCCGCGAAAGCTCTTTTAGAAGTGATGCTATATCGCCGGTCGGAGCGGCAGGTTTAATGCAGCTAATGCCAGGAACAGCGCGCTATGTGGCAAAAGAGAAAGTAAGTAGAAACAAGCTTTTTAAAGTCGATGATAACGTTGATTATGGTGTGCAGTACCTTCGTTACTTAATGGACAAGCTAAACAATAACCCAGTGCTGGTGTCTGCATCTTACAATGCGGGGTGGCGCAAAGTGTTGGAATGGCTGCCTGCTAATGAAGCGCTTCCGGTTGATATCTGGATTGAGAATATTCCTTATAAAGAAACCCGCGCTTACGTAAAAGCGGTTATGGCGTATCAGCATATCTACGACCAACAGCTAGGTGGCAACGAGAATATCTTCCCTCAACTTACCCGCGATATGATCCCATCGGCTGATGCGGTCAGTACACATCCGGTAACAGGCACACTGCAACTAGCGCCACGATAGCGATGTAAGGCTAGGCGTACACAGTGGTTTACCTTGTGCGGCGGAGAGCTCCGACGACTTACCGTAAACGACAGCGCAATGGTCGGGGTCAGCATGCACGTCATGTTGGCCTCGTGATACACTAGTGGCTAATGTGTTCCATCTAACGACTACAAAGATAAGAGGGGCTATGTCGCAACATCAAGCAACCTACCAACAGCATATCGAAGAGCTTCAGGCTCGTACCCGTGAAGCATTACAACGAGAAGGTCTCGACGGGCTAGTGATTCACTCGGGGCAGGGCAAGCGCCTTTTCTTAGACGATAATCATTACCCATTCAAGGTAAACCCGCAGTTCAAAGCATGGGTGCCTGTTATTGATAATCCTAACTGTTGGCTGGTGGTAAACGGGGTAGACAAGCCTACGCTTATTTTCTACCGTCCCGAAGACTTCTGGCACAAGGTGCCGCCAGAACCAAACGATTTTTGGACTGACAGCTTCGACATTAAATTGCTGCAACAAGCCGATGCGGTAGAAAAATTCCTGCCTTATGACAAAAGCCGTTTTGCCTATGTGGGCGAATACATTGAGGTGGCAAAAGCGCTGGGCTTTGATAACGTAAACCCAGACCGCGTGTTGCATTATTTGCACTATCAACGTGCTTATAAAACCGATTACGAACTAGATTGCATGCGCGAAGCTAACAAGCTGGCGGTAGCTGGGCACAAAGCGGCTGAGCAAGCCTTTCGTGAAGGAAAAAGCGAGTTTGATATTAATCTTGCTTACGCAACGGCAAGTCGACAAGGCGATAATGATGTGCCTTACACCAGCATTGTGGCACTTAACGAACACGCTTCAATTCTTCACTACATGCAGTGCGATACCGTAGCGCCAAAAGAGTCACGTTCGTTTTTGATTGATGCGGGTGCGAATTATCATGGTTATGCGGCAGATATTACCCGTACTTATGCTCAAGACGGTGTTAAAAATTCAGCAATGTTTCGAGACCTTATTCAGGCGGTAGACAAGGTAACGCTGACCTTGGTCGACTCGTTGAAGCCTGGCGTAGCTTATACCGACATACATTTGTTAGCCCACGACGGTATTGCACAAATTCTTCACGATACCGGCATGGTGAACTTAACGCCGCCAGAAATCGTGGAAATGGGCATTACCCGTACTTTCTTCCCACACGGTATTGGTCACTTCTTGGGCCTTCAGGTACACGACGTAGGTGGTCTTGTAAATGACGATCGCGGTACGCCTAAGCCTGCTCCTGATGAACACCCATTCTTGCGCTGTACGCGAATGGTTGAAGCTCGTCAGGTGTTCACTATTGAACCTGGCTTATACTTTATCGAAAGCTTGCTGCGCGACTTGAAAGCGACGCCTGCGTCTAAATACATCAACTGGGATACTATTGATGCATACAAGCCGTTTGGCGGTATTCGTATTGAAGATAATATTATTGTGCATCGCGATAAGAACGAAAATATGACCCGAGATTTAGATTTAAATTAATCGGGCTTTTTTGAGCATAGCTAACCGCAAGCTCAAACTATCTTCATGAATGCAAAGAGCAGCGTTAGGCTGCTCTCTTTTATTGTGTCACCTTGATGTAGAACCACTATTCCTGCGGTAACACGCCGCGATTACGAACATTTTAAATCTCGTTGAGTGGGTAATAATCTATGCAAACTAGTATTATTTTTAAACCAATGGGGCTGTGTGTAGTAATCAATAAATAGACGTGCACAGACAAAAGCGAGAAAGGAGTCTTTATGTCACAAGGTGATATTGTAGGTTTATTGGTAATGGCAACGGTAGCTGGCCTAGCCATGCCAGCGGGCGCTATCTTAGCAACGTACCAAGGTATTCAACCTAAGTGGTTAGAAAAAGAGTTACGCCACGGCATTTTAGCACTTGGGGCAGGGGCCCTGATATCAGCAGTTGGCTTAGTACTTGTACCCGAAGGGATAAAAGACGTATCGGTATTTGCTGCCATATTGTGTTTTATTGGTGGCGCCTTAGCTTTTATGGCCCTTGATATTTATTTAGCGAAAAAGAAAACCGCTGGCAGTCAGTTAGCCGCTATGCTCAGTGACTTTGTGCCAGAGTCTATCGCCCTTGGTACCACGGCAGCTTTAGGTGGAGGTACCATGTTATTAGGCCTATTGATTGCGGTCCAAAATTTACCTGAAGGGTTCAACGCCTACAGAGAAATGTTGCCCAAAAACAAACAGCGCAGTAATAAACTCATTGTTATCTTTGTTCTGATGGCGTTACTGGGGCCGTTATTCAGTTTGCTAGGCTTTTACTATTTAGCCCAGTTCCCAGTGGTCATGAGTGGGATTATGCTGTTTGCTGCAGGCGGTATTCTTTATTCAGTGTTCCAGGATATAGCACCGCAAATTCGTATGGAAAACCATTGGTTACCACCTCTAGGCGGTATTCTTGGCTTCCTAGTAGGCCTTGTAGGTTTCATGCTTGAAGGCTAGCTTGCTAAACATGCGCTTAGCCTAAACGTGTGTTTTCATATTGAGCCGACGAAGAGAAGGTTCTGTACTGAAATGGCCTGTCAGAGCGTCGAAAACGTTTGTGTATCAAAAAGTGAGTAGTCTACGTTATAAGTAGTACCCAAGTTCCACCCACAAAAAAGGCGTGTTGTTCATAACACGCCTTCTCATACCATTTATTGGTAATTAGCTCGTGCGCTCAATTGAAATATGCGCCAGCGCAATGAGCGCTTCTTTGTATTCAGAATCTTCGACAGCGTTTAGACTATCAATGGCCATTTGCACTTCTTTTTGGGCACATTCTCGTGTGTAGTCCAAAGCGCCGGTTTCTTCCATAATGCCTTGAATACGGGTTAAATGTGGTAGGCCGTTACTTTGCTCAATGGCTTCTTGAATGAGTGCTTTATCGTCATCATTCTTTGCATGCCACATAGCGTACAGTAATGGCAGGGTAGGTTTACCCTCTGCTAAGTCATCGCCGGCATTTTTACCCATTTCTTCGCTGTCGGCCATGTAATCAAGAATATCATCAGCAAGCTGAAAGGCTGTGCCTAAGTGCTTACCATATTCTTGCATAGCATGTTCAATGTGCTCGTTTTGGTCAGTCAAAACAGCCGCTAACTGTGTTGCTGCTTCAAACAAACGGGCCGTCTTACCATAAATAACGTCAAAGTAGCGCGCTTCTGTAGTGCTGGCATCGTTGCAATTCATCAACTGCAACACTTCGCCTTCTGCTATTTGGTTCGTGGCTTCCGACAATATTTCCATAACGCGCATGCGCTTAAGGCTAACCATCATTTGGAAAGAGCGGGTGTAAAGAAAGTCACCTACTAATACCGAGGCCTGATTACCAAAGATAGCATTCGCAGTCTCCCGACCTCTGCGCATGGTCGACTCGTCAACCACATCGTCGTGCAACAGGGTCGCGGTATGAATGAATTCTACAATGGCTGCAAGGGTGTGATGGTCGTTATTACCTATGCCCATTGCCCGCGCACTTAACACGGTAAGTAGGGGGCGTAAGCGTTTGCCGCCACTGTTTACAATATAAAAGCCAAGCTGATTAATAAGGGCAACATCAGAATCGACTTGTTGTTGAATCAGCTGGTTAACCGCCTGCATATCATCATTAGACAGGGCGCGGATTTGATCTATATCCATAGGCATGGCAATAAATACTTACTCTTACGTCTTGGGCAATGGTTGCTGGCGATTGTACCTTAATCATCTGTACTATCCACCAAATTGTCTTAAAAAATGACGGCTTAACGTATTTACGTGTAATTTCTTAATTACGCTTAAACTCGTTTTAGAAATTGAGGAAAAGCATTTTTCATCAGAGATTCTCAACTCTTTTAAATATTGTTTTTTCAATAGTGTTCAATTTGCGGTATTCGCTTACTTGAGCTTTGCCCATTAATACTTCCGTATGCAATTAATTGTAATTATAGGCACTCTTAATTGTTTTTCCTTTCAAAGGGCGATTTTTTAACGTTTTATATCTGAATAGTAATACGCTCCACTGTCGACTAAAACGAGCAATTAAGCGAGCATTTAAGCGAGCTATTTAGCCGAGCAATTAAACCGGATGATCGTTTACGTAAATTCACGGATCCTGTATCAAGCAAAAGGGGAGCGTAACGATCTAAACTTGCGATCCAATAGGCAATCGGAAAGTAAAACTACAAAAAGTAGTACTATGACTAGATAGTGAGGAGGGACACAATTCATCTCGTAAGAAAGGATCTTTTATCCTTTAACCGATTGTGCTGATCTATTCGGGATCTCATTAAGCCGATCGCAAATAGCCTCTATTAGATCGCTAATTCTTTCCTAGATCGCTAATGGCTTCTTTGACCGCTAACGGCTTTCGCGGATCGCTAGCGGCGCAAGTTCAACCGCCAGCGGCCACAATCAATTCGCTGTAGTTATGCCTGCACTTTTCGCCAATATTTTGTAGAAATAGCCTAAGTTTTTATAGTTAGCGATCCTACTTTTCTGCTGATTTATCGAAATTATTTTTGAAATTTTAATAGTTTCAGAGCATTTGAAGCTGCATCAAATAAGCAATTGAGGCATAATTCGCCCCATGTTGGAAAAATAATCATTTTTTCTGCGAATCGGGCTTGTGATTTACGGATGTTTCACGTACAATTCGCGCCCTGTTTTTTGAATTGAAGCGTCAGTGGACGCAGAGCGGAGTTAACTATGTACGCGGTTTTCCAAAGTGGCGGTAAACAACACCGTGTGGCCGAAGGCCAAACCGTTCGTCTTGAAAAAATCGAAGTAGCCCCAGGCGAAACGGTTGAATTTGACAAAGTTTTAATGGTAAGCAACGGTGACGACGTAAAAATCGGCACACCAATCGTTGCTGGTGGTAAGGTGACTGCTGAGGTTGTTACACACGGTCGTGGCGATAAAGTAAAAATCGTTAAGTTCCGTCGTCGTAAGCACTCTCGTAAGCAAGCGGGTCACCGTCAGTGGTTCACAGAAGTGAAAATCACTGGTATCAACGCATAATAGGAGCACGAACACATGGCACACAAAAAAGCTGGTGGTAGTACCAAAAACGGTCGTGATTCAGAGAGTAAACGCCTAGGTGTTAAGCGCTTTGGTGGCGAATCTGTTCTTGCTGGTAACATCATTGTTCGTCAACGTGGTACTCGTTTCCACGCTGGTGACAACATGGGTATCGGTAAAGACCACACGTTGTTTGCACTAAAAGACGGTAAAGTTCAGTTCGACGTTAAAGGACCGAAAAACCGTAAATTTGTAAGCATCGTAGCTGAGTAAGCGCGAAAGCTTCTCGCCGAACAGGCTTAGAAAAACCCCGCGCAAGCGGGGTTTTTTGTTTTGTGAAACCTTTCTTTCTTTTACTGTTCTTATTTGTAGCGTGTAAATTCTAGAACGAATTAACGCTAGGCAAGGTTTTACTTCTCGTTTTTTAGAATGCTGAGCAGACACAAAAGCGCCAATGGGTAATTTGGTGTAAACTTAGTATTCGCATTAAAAAGTTAATAACCCACGGCATTACAGCCCGGAGTGATAAATGAAATTTGTAGATGAAGCTGAAATTCGCGTTGAAGCCGGTGACGGCGGCAACGGTACCATTGGCTTTAGAAGGGAAAAATACGTACCTAAAGGTGGCCCAGACGGCGGCGACGGTGGTGACGGCGGCAGCGTATTCTTACAAGCCGATGAAAACCTAAATACATTGATCGATTATCGCTTCGAACGTTTTCATCGAGCAGAGCGCGGCCAAAACGGCCAAGGCGGTAACTGTATCGGTAAGAAGGGTAAAGATCTTACCGTTATGGTGCCCGTGGGTACACGCGCCACTGATAGCGATACTGGTGAAGTATTGGGTGACTTAACTCGTCATGGTCAAAAGCTTAAAGTGGCACAAGGTGGTTTTCACGGTTTAGGTAATGCTCGCTTTAAAAGCAGTACTAACCGCGCACCACGTCAAAAAACCAATGGTACGCCAGGTGAAATTCGTAATCTTAAGCTAGAGCTTATGCTTCTAGCAGATGTGGGCTTGCTTGGTATGCCTAACGCGGGTAAATCAACCTTTATTCGCTCTGTATCGGCGGCTAAGCCGAAAGTGGCTGACTACCCGTTTACTACGCTTGTACCTAACTTAGGTGTTGTTCGCCAAGATTCACAGCGTAGCTTTGTTGTCGCTGATATTCCTGGTTTGATTGAAGGTGCAGCCGATGGTGCGGGCCTAGGAATTCGTTTCTTAAAGCACTTAGAGCGCTGTCGTATCTTGCTTCATGTGGTAGATATTTTCCCTGTAGATGAAACTGATCCGGCCGAAAATGCTAAAGCAATTATAGAAGAACTTGAGAAATACAGCCCTAAGCTAGCAGAAAAGCCACGCTGGTTGGTATTTAACAAAGTTGATTTGTTGCTTGAAGAAGAAGCCGAAGAGCGCTGCCAGCACGTTATTGATGCGCTAGGGTGGGAAGGCCCTGTTTATCAAATCTCAGCGTTCCAAAAGATGAACCTCGATCCACTCTGTAACGATGTTATGGACTTCATTGAAAGTCTTCCTGCAGAAATAGAAGAGGAAGAAGAGAAGAAAGAAGTGGAATTCAAGTGGGACACTTACCATAAGAATACACTAGAAGCCCATGATGAATTTGAAGATGATCTCGATGACGACGACTGGGACGAAGACGACTACGACGTGGAAGTTGAGTATCGTCGTTGAGAAACAATCGCTGAGAAACAGTCGTTGAGAAACAATCGCTGAGAAACAATCGTCGAGAAGCACTGGTCGAAGATAGTTTCTGTGAGTTAGTGATTTAAGCATTCACAATCAATCAGCTCACAAAACATTAAGCTCGTACATTTGCCAAAGCAAAGTGCGAGCTTTTTTGTTAGGTGCGTACCAATTCTACACCGCAAATCGCAGAGGTATTTCGTTGTTCGCGATATTGTTAGAAGCTTCTATTATCCTGTGGGCTCTGTCTACTATGGCATTTCTGTAATGGGTAAGTCTCAAATGAAAATAAATATCTTCAAGTAAACTGGTTAAGCTCATAATTTTAGATGTCATAGCGCTGTTTTCGCCACCGTCAACTTCAAGCAGTATGACGGCGATATCAAATGCACATCCAAGATAGGGAATCGCTTCACTTAACTGACCACTTTGCATAAGCATAGTGCCCTGCATTTCGTCCCGTGCCATTACGTGTAGCGCTTGCTCTGGATTGTTGTAAACCCAGTCTGCATGTTTAGGGCATAAATAAGTTATAAGCATGGTAGCCACCTCCTAACTCTACACTAAAATACTTTTATAACTCATGCAAATGATAATTGTTATTATTTGCTTTAAGGTGTTGGCGCATTTCCTATCTGATGTTGATATACTTTGCTTTAAACAATTAAAACTTGGCCTGAAGGTGTAAAAATGAAAATAGCGATGATTGCTGCTATGGCAAAGGACAGAATTATTGGCGCAGACAATGATATGCCGTGGCATTTACCTGCTGACTTGAAGCATTTTAAAGCTATTACTCTGGGCAAGGCGGTTATCATGGGGCGAAAAACTTACGAGTCAATTGGAAAAGCACTTCCTGGTAGGCCAAATATCGTCATTACCAGTAATGCTGACTACAGCTTATCTGACGCTACTGTGGTCGACTCGCCGGAATCAGCATTTGAGGTCGCAAAAGCGCTAAGTAACGATAATGGGCAGAATGACGAGGTAATGATTATTGGTGGCGGTACTATCTACCAGTCATTTTTAGATAGAGCGGATACCTTGTACCTTACACATATTGATCTTTCAGTAGAGGGAGATACCCAGTTCCCTGATTATGAGGCAGCAGCAAGTTGGACTGAAGTATCACGAGAAGCACATAGCGCCGATGAAAAGAATGCGCATGCTTATACTTTTGTGACGCTTGAGAGAAACTAATACCAATCCGCATAGATAGAACTAGCAAAGGGTTGCTAGGTTACCGTGAATCTAAAATAAAAATGCCAGTGTTGAAACGCTTGTTTAAAAGCGTCACAACACTGGCATTTACGTTTTACTCTACAATGTGAGTAGAAGCTACTTCATTTGGTCGAACAAGTTCTCTAATGAAAGGCCTTGATGACCCAGCATATCGCGAAGACGGCGAAGTGCTTCCACCTGAATTTGACGAACACGCTCACGTGTTAATCCAATTTCTACACCCACATCTTCAAGGGTTGAAGGCTCATATCCCATAAGACCAAAACGGCGAGCGAGTACCTCGCGCTGCTTAGGATTTAGCTCTTCAAGCCAAGTTACGATATTACTTTTGATATCAGAGTCTTGTAAGCTCTCTTCAGGGCTAAACTCTTTCTCATCAGCAATAATATCAAGCAGTGCTTTATCATTTTCTCCGCCAATAGGTGTATCGACAGAGGTAATGCGTTCATTTAAACGAAGCATCTTTGTTACATCTTCCACTGGCTTATCTAGGGCCGCTGCAATTTCTTCTGCAGTTGGCTCATGGTCAAGCTTTTGTGAAAGTTCACGAGAAGCACGTAAATAAACGTTTAGTTCTTTCACTACGTGGATAGGCAAACGAATAGTACGCGTTTGATTCATAATCGCGCGTTCGATAGTTTGGCGAATCCACCAGGTTGCATACGTTGAAAAACGGAATCCGCGTTCAGGATCAAACTTTTCTACGGCACGGATTAGACCTAAGTTACCTTCTTCAATTAAATCGAGAAGTGCTAGTCCACGGTTGTTATAACGGCGAGCAATCTTAACAACAAGGCGAAGGTTGCTAACAATCATACGTTTGCGAGAGGCTTCGCAGCCTTTCAGTGAGCGGCGCGCAAAATAAACTTCTTCTTCTGCGGTTAGCAGTGGTGAAAAACCAATCTCGCCTAGATAAAGCTGTGTGGCATCTAGGTTTTTAGGTTGGTCATCCTGACTGAAAATGGCATCGTCATTTTCTAGTTCAGCGTCGTTGGTTAAGGTTTCGTCAGCTTTCATATCAGCTGGCATATCGATGACATCTAAGTCATCTTGCGGTTTTGATTCCAAGGCTTTATTTGACTTACCCATCATGAATCTCCTGCTACAAGGTTTACCTTATGACGTTTCTCCTTTGTCTTTTTTTATTGTTATTTATTTTTATTATTTTAATACTGGCAGGTATTTCATCGGGTCTAATGATTTCCCTCTATACCTAACTTCAAAGTGAAGTTTTACCGAATTTGTTCCGCTATCACCCATGGTTGCAATCTGCTGCCCCGCTGACACCCATTCTCGTTCTTTGACTAAAATAGTATCGTTGTAGGCGTAAGCACTTAAGAAAGTATCGGTGTGTTTGATAATAACTAACTTACCGTAACCTCTTAAGGCGCTCCCTGAGTAAACAACTTTTCCATCTGCTGCTGCGACGACTTTACTGCCTTTAGCACCAGCGATATCAATTCCTTTGTTGCCTGATTCTGTCTTACTGAAGGTACCAACTAACTTACCTTCTGCAGGCCAAACCCACTTTTGTACTTTGCTTGGAAAGCTCGTCGGCGTTTGTTTTTTGACGCTTCGTGACGGCTTCTTGACAGTCGTAACTTTTTGTGGCTTAACAACTTTTTCACTTTCACGATACGCTTGTGGCGATGGGGGGTCAACCAAACTTTTGTCTACTTTTGGGGTGGTCGGAGTTGTTGACCGTTTGGTCTTTACCTTAGATTTTACGGGGGCTACAGCTACATTTGACGGGGGGGTAACCTTTAAAATCTGACCAGGGAAAATGGTGTAAGGGGCTGATAAATGGTTGTATTTTGCTAGATCGCGATAGTCGTTTCCGGTGTACCAAGCTACTGCATAAAGTGTGTCGCCTCGTTGCACTTTATAGGTTTTTTTTGTGTACTCTTCGCTTCCATCTGAAACTTGACTATTTAATAAAACAACAGGGGCAGGAGCACTTCTTCCTGCGCATCCCCCAATAAGTACACAGAAATATAACAAAAAACCTATATAAAAAAGAGGCTTATGCATATCATCGCAGCAGTAAATAGGCGAGTACTGCAAGGATGACAACTGCCCACCCTAGCACTTCTACGTACTGTCTTAGCTTTTGTTCCATGGGAGCTCCACCCCAGCGCATTAGGCCCGCGACTAAAAAGAAACGCGCGCCACGCCCTACTGCAGATGCAAGTAAAAATGGTAGAAAAGCCATTTGCAAGAAACCGGCACTTACCGTAAATACTTTATAGGGAATGGGGGAAAACCCTGCAAGAAAGACTACCCATACACCATAGTCTTTAAACCATTGCATTGCGGTTTCAATTTTATGGGTATACCCCCAGCTTTCTACAAGCGGAGCGAGCCAAGCATCAAACGCAAAGTAACCAAGCCAGTAGCCCGCAATACCACCCAAAATAGAGGCAATGGTAGTAATCAGAGCAAACTGCCATGCCTTATTAGGCTGCGACAAGGCCATCGGTGCAAGCATCACGTCAGGGGGAATGGGGAAGAAAACCGACTCTGAGAAGCTTAACCCACCTAAATATTTGGTTGCGTGGCGATGCCTCGCCCAGCGTAACGCCATGTCATAACACGGCTCAAAAAGCTTCACATTAGCTCTCCTGCTACAAGAGGAACAAATCGAACCGATTCAATGGTCGACGTTTTTAGTTCCCCTTCAATCCTATCAATACACAGCAACGATTGTTGTTCGTTACCCACGGGAATTATAAGTCGCCCACCTTCTTTTAGCTGTTCGCACAAATCCTGGGGAAGGCTCGCAGCAGCAGCGGTAACAATAATAGCGTCGTATGGGCCTTTTGACGCCCAGCCTTTCCAACCATCGCCGTGTTTCATTGCAATATTGTGAAGGTCGAGTTGATTCATTCGGCGCTTCGCTTGAAACTGCAGTGATTTAATACGCTCTACACTAAAAACCTTCGCGAATAGCTGTGCAAGAATAGCCGTTTGATAACCTGAGCCTGTGCCTATCTCCAGCACTTTTTCAGGTTTATTGGGGCTATCAAGCAATAGCTCGGTCATTTTCGCAACGATATAAGGCTGCGAAATTGTCTGGCCTTGCCCTATAGGCAATGCCGTATTTTGATAAGCCTTATGTTTAAGCGCGTCGGGCAAGAAGCTCTCCCGCGGCGTACCAGCAATGGCGTTTAATACTGCTTGTGAACGTATTCCTTCGTTATAAAGCAGTTGTGCTAACGCGTCTCCTTTTCTAGAAGCTCTCATGATGTTGCGTACTTTCCTTTATTTTTATTCACAGCCACGCGAGGTTAAATCTGTTGCGCGCCACACTTTTATCAATACTTTTTAAACCCGATTAATGGGGGATAAGGTCTCCACGCATTCTCTTAGGACCGAGGTTGCAAAGCAGCCGCTCGGAAGCGCAAACGAGATAGTAAATGTATCACCCTTACTCTGCCATTCAAGCTGTGAAGGCCAAATTTTTATCGCTCGGCGCTCTTGTTCGAACCCGCATTGACTTAAAAAATCGATAACTTCACTATTTTGCGCAGCAACAGACTGTTCCATTGCTAATACGTCAGCTTGCGTAACGAGTGCTCCTTTACCCCAAAGTGGCGCTGAAGGGCACACATCTTTTGCAGTAAAGCGACGTTGTGCATCTTGTTGCTGTTCTGAGCCTTCAGCACCTTCATTAATGAAAAAGCTATTAGACCCGGATAGCACCAGTGCATCGCCTTGGTTTACTTTATCAAATGTGCCTTTTTCTAGGCGCGTTGAAAGCATTTCATTGAACAGCCAGCTGCGTAGAGCAGAAAGTGCCATAGAGCGTTTGTTGCGGTGCCTAATGGTTTCACCATTTACCATGCGTTCGGCCATTACCAGGTTTCCGCCACGCTGCACTTCACCCATATCATTTAAGCGCATTACACCAAAGCGTTGCTCGCCGTAGTAATTAGGTACCCCGTGCTCTGCAATTTCTTGCAAACGCTCTTCAATAGCTTCTGGGTGTAATACCTGACGCAAGGTAATCGTGAAGTGATTGCCTTTAAGCTGACCCGTACGCAGCTTTTTGTTATGGCGCATTTGTTTGAGTACTTTAACGCCTTCCAGTTCGAAATTGCTAAAGTCGAAATCAGGTTTGCCGGGGGCATGTATGCCAAACCACTGTTGTGTTACTGCGTATTTATCTTTACGACCAGCATAAGTAATTTGGCGCAGTGGCAAGTTAACGAAGCGCGCAAGTTGCTCCGCCACAAATGCGGTATTTGTGTTGGTTTTTTCAACAAACACAAACTGGTGCTCACCTTCACCGCAGGGCGTATAGCCTAAATCTTCAACAACTTGAAAGTCGTCGGCTTGGAATTTAAATATGCCAGTAGATACAGGCTTTGTGAAATAGTACTGCCAGTGATCAGTGTTTAAGGGCTTCATAGTTTTTCCAATAGCACGACAGCGTGAGAGGCAATGCCTTCTTTGCGGCCGGTATAACCGAGTTTTTCCGTCGTCGTAGCTTTTACATTAATGTCGTCAAGCGCTACATTACAGTCTTGCGCGATAATCTCGCGCATAGCTTCAATATGTGGGGCCATTTTCGGCGCCTGCGCCACTATCGTCATATCGGCATTGCTTAACTTGTAGCCTTTTTCTTTCACTACATTCACAACGTGGCGTAACAGTACGCGACTGTCTGCACCTGCGTAGGCATCGTCTGTATCAGGGAAGTGCTTGCCAATATCACCAAGTGCTGCCGCACCTAGCATTGCATCGCAAAGTGCATGAAGCAATACGTCGCCATCAGAATGTGCCACAAGGCCTTGTTCGTAGTCGATGCGCACGCCACCTATGGTGATGGGGCCGTCGCCGCCAAATTTGTGTACATCAAAACCGTGTCCTATTCGCATTATAAATTTGCCTTTTGATCTTGCGCGCTTTGGCTTTGCAGATTGTCGCCTTGCGCGTTAAATTTTTGCTTAAGATAGAATTCTGCCAAAGGAAGGTCGGCTGGGTGGGTAATTTTAATATTAGCAGGGCTTCCATTAACCATAGCTACTTTGTAGCCAGCAAGCTCCATAGCCGACGCCTCGTCAGTAATCGCTGCGCCTTTCGCTAAACCTTCCTGAAGGGCTTGCTTTAAAAGTGTTGCGGGAAAAAACTGTGGCGTTAGCGCGTGCCACAGGCCGTCTCTGTCCTCGGTGTGAGAAATAACATTGGTGTCCTTGTTCGTATCAAGCGCAACTCGCTTCATAGTATCTCTAACGGGGGTTGCCAGAATACCGCCGGCAACCGACTCGTTGTCTGTTAAGGCAATAAGCGCTGAAATGTCGTTCTTTTCAATACAGGGGCGGGCTGCATCATGTACTAGAGCCCAATCATTATCGCCCAAAGACATGATGCCGCTAAGTACGCTGTCTGCCCGTTCTTTGCCACCGTCTACCACATGAATTGGTTTTTCCCTCAGTCCATAGGTATCGAAGTATGCATCGCCTGGACTGATGGCCACCACAACCTCGTCAACTAATGGATGGGTTAACAATGCGTCTATGGTGTGTTCAAGAATGGTTTTACCGTTTAAGGTAAGGTACTGTTTGGGACGGTCGGCTTTCATGCGGCTGCCAACTCCGGCTGCGGGGATAACCGCAACAACGCGGGGCGATGTCATTTTATTCACTTAGCATCTGCGGGTAGAATACGGTAAAAGGTTTCTCCCTTTTTAATCAAACCGAGTTCATTTCGCGCTCTTTCTTCAATGGCTTCTAATCCAATTTTTAAATCGCTGATATCAGCTTTAAGTAACGCATTGCGCTGAGCAAGGTTTGCGTTTTGAAGGGCTTGTGTATGAACTTCTTGTTTTCGGTTGAAGTAATCGGGAATACTATTTTTTCCAAACCATAGTCTGTATTGCAATAGACCAAGAAGTACTATTAACACAATGGGAAGCCATTTACCTTGTAACACAGATTCACCTGACAATATGGTTAAGCGGAAAAAAAGCAGAGGCGCTATGCCTCTGCTGTGTTGTATTATGCCGCGAAGCAGCGCCGAGTCAAAGGTGCATTATTCACCCTGACCAAATTTACCCTTCAATTTATCAAACAGTTTACTTTTTTGCTGTTCGACAACGTTGTTAAGCTGAGCTTGAAGTAGTTCCTGAAGGGCTGCACTGTCACCTTGGGCTGCGCTAAGCATACTGTTTACGTCAACAAGCTCACCAGATAGAAGGGACTGCTCGCTACTTATCATACTGTTGAGCTTAGTATTTAACTCGTCTAGTTTATCTTTCTGGCTAGCCGTAAGCTGCGAAAGTGCTGCTTTTGCAAGTTTATTGTCAAGGTCAGACTTAATGTTAAAGCCAGGGTCTGAAAGGGTGCCATCAAGCAACATGGTCATGTTCAGACTACTTAAGGTTTGCAGTGCTTGCGCGATAGCGCTAGTGATATCGCTAGTACCCGTTGCTTCCATGACAAGCTGCTGTAGGTCGACTTCGCCGGTACCGGTAAGCATGTTATCAGTGACTTTCATCGACCCGTTGGTTTTCATTAGCGCCGATTTAAGCACCGCATTAAGTGTTTCATTGCCGCTAAAAGAAATGTCTGACATGTTCACGCCAGCTAGCTCCCATACCTGGCTAGCATCAACACCTTCACCGTCAATCCAAAACTCACCGCTAGAGGTAAACGACTTTAATAAATCGCCAGCCGCTTCAATGGTGAAGGTGGTAGGGTTACCAAATACTTCGTGAACGTTAGTAATATTGTTCCACTTGCTCGTGATAGATTCGTTTTGCCATAGTACTGAGACATTAGCCTCTTTTACTAAAATTGAGGGTACGTCAGCAGGCGCTTCGCTTTTTTCTTCGCCCTGAATAAGCGGCATAACTATTTGCATTGCTGCCATCAGGTATTCGGTGTATTCCGCTGCTTTATCGCCAAATACAAAATAGGTTACCTGAGAAAGGGCGGCTTGATCGCCCGCGATAACACCTTTGAGTAAGGCATAGTCTTCCTGAGGTGCTTTTTTGAGCGCTTCAATACTTTCACTTAAGGCCTGTTTTGCATCGCTAGCCTTTTCAGTGAAGTTGCTAATAAGCGCGCGGTCTGCCTGCATTTCTTCTTTCAGCTTATCGAATGCTGACTTCGCTTGAACTAATGCCTGCGGATCTTTGTAGTTAGTTTCTTTAAGCTGAGCGACCTGTGTTTTGTAGTAGTCAATACGCGCTTTGTCAGGCAAAGATTCATAATCATCTTTAAGGCCTTTGCCATACGTTTCGTAGGCAGACTTGGCATTTTCGATGGCTGCGGTCGTTTTTAGCGGGTTGCGTGCAAGTAGTTCATCAACCGTAGGCACGGCCTCTTTCGCTTTCGTTTTGATTTCATCAAACGACAGTGAGCGCTCTGGAACGCGATATACTTCACCTTCTGACTCGCGCTTGGTATCAAACTGTACTTCTAAAAGGTCTAGGTTATTAACAATAACCTGATCATCAAGCAGTGGCTTTAATTCGACGTCCGCATTAGCCTCACCTACAAAAACTTGGTTGTGAGATGGCTTGGTTGGGTTGGTTAGCGCGATGCCTTTTAGGGTAACGGTAGTGGGGAAAAGAGAGTGGTCGAATTCGTCAATATTGACTTCGGCGCCGTATGATTCCCCTAATTTTGATTCAAGAATAGATTTTATAATGGTGTTGGCGAACAAAAAGTACACCAAGAATAGCAACACGAAAAAACCGGCAACCCATAGTAAAATAGGCTTCCCCTTAGAACCACTACTCATATTCAACTCCTTGATTTGATACGCGTCTAACGTTACAAGCGCTTAAGCCATTGCCACATTGCGATAGCATAGCCGATTACCTAGAAGAAATCGGCACTCGGCCACTTAATGTGATTCTGAGTGTAATGCACTCAGGGCTTTTGTTCCACAGGCAGAGCTTGTCACTGATGGTTTAAGAGCGTCTAAATGCTACAAAGTTTCGTTCTTAGTATCGAAAATAATCGAATTTGAAGTTCGAGTTAAAGCAGGGAAGGACATAAAGAAAGGTATGAGCGGCCTGAACACGCGCGAATTGCTTCGCGGGCTCTCTAGGCCGCAGTCGAAAAAAGGTTTACAGCTTAAAACGGTTTGCTATATCCATAATTGCCAGACAACTGCTTTTAAGTGCTTGGCTTGCAGCTGCCAGTTCATCTGCTGTTTTCAAGCTACTATCTGCAGCCCCCGATAATGCATTTATTCGCATATTCGCTTCAGTGGCGGCTTCCGCTTGCTGTTCAGTGGCTCGGGCAATTTCACTGCTCATGTCTGCAATTTCCGTCATTAGGCGGTCAGCTTCCTGAAGGTTTTGGTTTGCTTGTATGGCATTATCTACAGTTTTGTTTGACGCAGACTGACTGATTTGTACTGCGTCTACCGCACTTTTCGCGTTACTTTGCAGCTTTTCAATCATAGCTTGAATTTCATCGGTACTTTGTCCGGTTCGACTTGCCAAGGTACGAACTTCATCTGCTACTACGGCAAACCCCCTTCCTTGTTCACCGGCTCGAGCAGCTTCAATAGCGGCATTAAGGGCGAGTAAGTTGGTTTGTTCCGCGATGCCTCGAATTACGTCAAGCACAGCTCCGATACTGTCTGTTTGTGCAGCGAGTTCAGTCACTACGTTGCTCACGCTTTCTATATCAGAGGTTAACGAGCGGATATCTTGTACTGTACTCTCCACCACTGCTGCACCGTTTTGAACGTTCCCTCGGGCACTACTTGTACTCTTCTCTGCAGAATCCGCATTGCCGCTTACATCGTTAATCTGCGTTGTCATTTCTTCCATTGCTGCGGCAACCTGCAGCATATTCTCGTTTTGTGTTTGCGCTTGTGCATTACTATTTTGGCTGGACGACTCTACGAGTTCAGCTTGCTGGGTAAGAGAGCTGATATTTTCGCGAATACCCAGCAAAGACTGACGCATTTTATCGGTGTACTCGTTAAAGTAGCGGGCTAACCGAGTAACTTCGTCTTGCCCAGTTTCAGGAAGAGAGCGAGTGAGGTCGCCTTCTCCCTGAGAGATATCTTTCATCCGTTCAGACACTTCTTGGACAGGCTTTACAATGCTTCCGCCTATTACATAAACCAGCAATACAACCAATACAATGCTCACTAGGCAAAATACCAAAATAAGGTTGCGAAGGTGCGCGAACTCTTCTTCAAGGTTTGTAAGGTAGATTCCTGAACCCACAGTCCAGCCCCACGGTTTAAATTCTTTTACATAAGAAATTTTGTCAGTAGGGGTTTCTTCGCCGGGAAGAGGCCACACGTAATCAACAAAGCCGTCCCCTTGCGCTTTAACTTTCCGCGCCATTTCTATAAAAAAGGCTTTGCCGTTTCCGTCTTTAAATGTTCTTAGGTCTTTACCATCGAGCGCCGGCTTAATGGGATGCATAACCATAGAGGGGGTTTGGTCTTGGATCCAAAAGTAATTGCTGCCGTCATATCGCAGCGCCTTTACCGCTGCTAACGCCTGTTGTTTAGCCGTAGTCTCATCTACGTCGCTACGCGCTTCGAAGCTGGCGAGCATAGTGTGAACTACTTCAACCAAGTGTTGGTTTTCGTCATAGGACTTTTGTTTTAAAGCTTCATAGTGCCTGTTTAAGACAACAGCGGTTAGCAATACAAACAGCAAAGTAATAAGGGCTACAATTATGCCCAGTCGTTGAATCAAGCTAAATTTTCGTAACCACATTGGCAATACCTAGTTATTTTTTTGTTTTTTAATAGTGTAGTCGGTTTTTAGTTAGCCGCTTTTTATCGCAATTAAAAATACATCATTTTCAACAATCTTTTACTACGACCTTTAGCGTAGTGAATAAATGGACTAATGAACCAAAAATAGAGCGGCTTTTACAGGATGATATATGTCATCTAACGCACTGAATACGTAGCTTGACAGAGAAAATTAAAAACTTTGATAGTGGGGGCTTGGCAGGGCATTTTTGTGTGCTACTATCCGCGAAAATTTGGCCCGTCGTGATCTTCATCCAAAAGTATAAAGTTTAAAGAAGAATGACAGGTCAATGCAGGGTTTCGACTTTGCTTGTTATTTAGCCGCTTCCATGTAACCGTGGGCAGTCATACACGGCGGGAACGCTTTTTGTTACAGCTATTTCTATGAAAGGGTTGCAATGCTCATTAACGACACACTTCATACAACATCACCCCTACGCCAGCGTATAAGAGACTACTATCGTATTAGTGAGTCAGTGGCTGTGGACCAGATTCTTCCTATCGCCGAGGTCAACCCGCGTGCTCGAAGTCGTGCATGGGAACGCGCACGTAAGATGGTACTTCAAATTCGCCGGGAGCAAGAAGGGCACGGTGGTGTTGATGCACTATTAAATGAATACTCGCTATCTACAGCAGAAGGTGTGGTATTGATGTGCTTGGCTGAAGCCTTGCTACGCGTACCAGATAAAGCTACGCAAGATGAGCTTATTCGTGACAAGCTATCTCAAGGGCAGTGGACACCGCACTTAGGCAACTCAGAATCTTTATTTGTTAATGCATCGGCGTGGGGCTTATTGTTCACCGGTAACATGGTGAACTATGCTGACAAGCGCAAAAAAGAACAGTTTGGTTTGCTAAAGCAAACGCTAGGTCGCCTAGGTGAGCCAGTTATCCGCCGCGCAATGAACATTGCTATGCGCGTTATGGGCCGCCAATTTGTTATGGGCGAAACCATTGAAGATGCAGTAGAGCGCGCTAAAGAGAAAGAAACTAAAGGCTACGTATACTCCTACGATATGCTAGGTGAAGCAGCCCGCACAATGGCTGACGCTGATCGCTACTATGAGTCATATGAAAAAGCGATTAAAGTTATCGGTAAGGCGGCCAATGGTCGCGGACCCAAGCGCTCGCCAGGTATTTCTGTAAAACTTTCTGCTATTCATCCACGCTTTGAGTTTTCTCACCGCGAACGGGCCATGGTTGACATTCCACCGCGCTTAAAAGCCTTGTGTATGATGGCGAAAGAATACGATATTGGCTTAACCGTTGATGCGGAAGAAGCCGACCGTCTTGAGCTTTCGTTAGATATCATAGAAGCCGTATTCCGCGACGAAGATTTAAATGGCTGGACAGGCTTTGGCTTGGCCGTACAGGCTTACCAAAAGCGCGCTATTCACGTAATAGAACACTTGCGTGAACTTACCCTAGAGGTAGGTCGTCCGCTAATGGTGCGTTTGGTTAAAGGTGCCTATTGGGATACTGAGATTAAGCTTACCCAACAAGCGGGCCTTGAAGAGTTCCCTGTATTTACCCGTAAGTCGTCAACAGATGTGTCATACCATGCCTGTGCGAACCGCTTACTTGAGTATCGCGACACCATTTACCCGCAGTTTGCCACTCACAATGCCTACACAGCGTCTGTGATTGTTGAGCTTGCTGGTGACGACAAAGAAGGTTTTGAGTTTCAGTGTCTGCACGGCATGGGCGATACCCTGTACGATCAGGTGGTAACACAGGATAAGATTCAGTGCCGCGTGTATGCGCCAGTTGGCGAACACGAAGACCTATTGGCCTACTTGGTGCGCCGTCTTCTTGAAAATGGTGCGAACTCATCATTCGTTAACGCTATCGTTGATGATGAAAAGCCCGTTGAAGCGTTACTTGAAGACCCAGTAGAGAAAACTCAACGTTTGAAAGTTCGTTATAACAAGCTAATTAAAACCCCACGTGGGTTGTATGCGCCAGAGCGCGACAACTCGCGAGGTCTAGATCTTACCGATACCAATGCGGTAACGGCGCTTAAACACGAGCTTGAGCGCTGGCAGGATTACTACAAAGTAACGGGTGAAGTACCAGAGGGGGCAACAGCAGTACTTAGCCCAACAGACCACAATGATGTGGTGGGTTATCACTACTATGCAAAACCTGATGACATGCGCAAGGCGCTAGATGAAGCTGACGCTGGGTTTGAAGCATGGTCTAAACGCGATGTCAGCGAACGTGCTGAAATTCTTAATCGTACTGCTGATGCACTTGAGCGTCACATGGCTGAGCTTATCGCTATCTGTATGCGTGAAGCAGGTAAAGTAGCTCAAGACAGTATTGATGAAGTGCGCGAGGCGGTTGATTTTTGTCGCTATTATGCTGCGCGCGCCGAAGAGCTTGCTGAAGACCAGCGCTTAAAGCCGCGTGGTGTTGTGCTTTGTATCAGCCCTTGGAATTTCCCACTGGCCATATTCTTAGGTCAAGTTACGGCTGCACTGGTAACAGGTAACACCGTTATTGCCAAGCCCGCCGAACAAACCAGCATGGTGGCCAAGCGAGCGGTAGATATTATGCATTCGGTAGGCTTACCGGAAGACGCACTGAAGCTTATCGTATCACCAGGTAAAGAAGTGGGTGAAACCTTGCTACCAGATGAGCGCATTAGAGCTGTCATGTTCACGGGCTCAACGCAAACCGGTACCTTAATTTCACAGGTGCTTGCAGAGCGTGGTGGTGAGCAGGTACCTCTCATTGCAGAAACGGGCGGCCAAAACTGTATGATAGTTGATTCAACCGCATTGCCAGAGCAGGTGGTTGATGATGTTATTCATTCGGGTTTCCAGAGTGCTGGTCAACGCTGTTCAGCACTCCGCGTCTTGTT
This sequence comes from Alteromonas sp. PRIM-21, assembly GCF_027563165.1. Taxonomy (NCBI): domain Bacteria; kingdom Pseudomonadati; phylum Pseudomonadota; class Gammaproteobacteria; order Alteromonadales; family Alteromonadaceae; genus Alteromonas; species Alteromonas sp. PRIM-21. Next base: position 32,308 of record NZ_JADOEK010000004.1, read on the forward strand.
TGTACAAGAAGAAATTGCTGATGACCTTATCGATATGCTAATCGGTGCCATGAAAGAGCTTACCGTTGGCGACCCAACACAGCTTGCCACCGACGTTGGCCCTGTGATCGATGAAAAAGCGCTTAAGAGCCTTACTGATCATCAAGATTTCATGAAAGACAAAGCTAAGTTGCTTTATCGCAACGAAATGCCAACAGGTTTTGAAAACGGTACTTTCTTTGCGCCGACTTTGTATGAAATCAAAAACATTGATGTGCTTGAAAAAGAAGTGTTCGGCCCAGTGGTGCACATTGTTCGCTTTAAGTCGAAAGACCTTGATGGTGTACTAGAGCAAATTAACGGTACAGGTTACGGCCTGACTATGGGCATTCACTCGCGAATTGAAGAACGTGCTAACGAGCTTGCTGCGAAAAGCCGCGCGGGTAACGTATATATTAACCGCAACATGATTGGTGCTATTGTTGGCGTACAGCCCTTTGGTGGCCGTGGCCTTTCTGGCACAGGTCCAAAAGCGGGTGGTCCAAACTATCTACCTCGCTTAATGATGGAACGCGCAACGCCTAAGCCTTCGCGCATTGACGATGTGGACGGTACCGATGCAGCGCTTGTAGGTGATGAAAAAATTGCTGAGCGTGCCCATGTCATGATGGACAAGGCAAAAGCGGTGGAAGTACAGTGGCGTCATACGCCGCTTAATGACCGTATATCTATGGTGCGTCAGCTTCTAGCAAAAATTGCAAAAGTGGACATTGTTGATGAGCTGGCTGACGACTTAAACCGCACGCTAGCAACGGCACGTCAACAGCTAACCAGCGTTGAACGCAAACTTGCCAAGCCGCAGGTATTGCCAGGGCCCACAGGTGAGTCGAATAAGCTCTATTTAGAGCCTCGAGGTATCTTGGTATGTTTCGCCGATAAAGAGGTAACCTTCGAATACTGGTTGTTATCAATTGTGACGGCGCTATCAACGGGTAACCCGGTGGTATCAGTGGTTTCTGAAATTTTCTACGAAGAAGCAGTAGAGATTCAGAACAAGTTTGAATCGACGGGGGCACCGAAAGGCTTGTTCCAAGTGGCACGTCTAGCGCATTTAGATACCTTGTTGATGGATGAAGACTTGTCTGGCGTAGTGGTCGATTCTGGTACTGATCGTACCGCGCGTATTACTGCAATGCTCTCGTCACGTGAAGGGGCTATTTTGCCGGTAATCACGGCTGAGTATAACGATAACCTTATTCAGCGTTTGATGACTGAAAAAGCCATCAGTATCGATACAACAGCGTCAGGTGGTAACACATCGCTGATGACCCTTGTTGAAGATGATGAATAAGCTCTCGGGCTTGTCACCAGCGGCTATCTAATAAAGCTGGTGTTTTCACAATAAATGCGAACTAAAGGCCAGCGCTGTATAGCACTGGCCTTTTCTTTTGCTTCCGTACTATCTCTTTTTTTACCTTTCTCGGTTTTTTAAGCCTTAACCCTGCCTTAACCCCGCGTTTGAAATACTAGCGTCAGTTAATTTAAACAAGTTGCGTATAGGCCTTTAAAAGTAGGCTATGCGCCAAGCAATAGGCATAAATTATGGGCAAGGCAAAACTGACGGTAAACATTGTTACCCTTTGTATTTTATTGTCTGCATGCACAAGTACTGATGACAGAGCGTTGAGCGAATCTGCATCCCTAACAACGGGGAATGATGTTGTGTGGCAGTCGCAAGCGCAGCAGCAAGCTTCGGCGCAAACCCTAGTGTTAAATTCAGATACTGCGTTAACAGACGTCATAGACCTCAATCAGCTGCCGCACTTAGCAGACTTTATTGAAGAAGCTCTGTCTTCCAATGCAAACCTGCAGCAATCGCTTATTACACTTCGTAAAGCACAAGTTGCCATAGATAGCGCAAAAGCAGACAGAAACCTGAATGTTGACGCAAGCTTTTCGTCATCAAAAAGTGAAACTACAGGCAGCAGTTCATCTACTAGTACGGGCGCAAATACAGATACAAGTAGTCAGCTAAACAACCCAAGCTATAGCGCAAGTTTAAACGTTAGTTGGGAGCTGGATTTGTGGCAAAAAATTAGCGATGGCATAAGTGCCGCAAACCTCGATGCAGCAAGTGCCAGAGCCAGTTATCAATCGGCTAGAGACTCACTGGTAGCCAGCGTAATAAGAAGCTATATCGATGTGCTCACTCAACAGCAATTACTAAATATTGAACAGGCTCGGTTATCGGTACTAGAAAACAATGAAGCAGTAATTTTAATGCGTTATCGCACCGGACTAGGAAGCCTAGACGATTTAGATACCGCCCGTACAAGCAGCGCAAATACCCGTGCATCCATTGCTCAATATGAAAATGCACTGTTATCAGCAAAGCGCACATTGGCAGTGCTTCTAGGCAGGCAGGACCAATCTCTAAGCGAGCTTGATACGCAGGTAAATTTCCCAGATGTCTTATTGCCGCTTGCTAATTTGCCAAAACAAGACCTTGCCCGCAGGCCCGACCTTCAGGCGGCCTTCTATACGATACAAGCAACAGAGTTTGAAGTTGATGTGGCCTATAAAGCTTTGCTGCCTAGCATCAGTTTATCGGCATCGCTATCTGATGCAGCCTCTACACCCTCTCAAGCTTTGTTTGCAAACCCTGTATGGACATTGCTTGGACAGATGACGGCACCTCTTTTTCAGGGGGGCGCATTGAGGGCGCAAATTGAAGACGCAAAACTTACCGCAGCAAATGCTTGGTGGCAGTATCGCGAAACGCTATTAACTGCGGTGCAGGAAACCCAAAACGCACTAGATAGTGAGACTGCCTACAGCGCGCAAATTGGCCACACAAATGTGGCGCTCGCCAATGCAGAGAGAAGTGTAACTACCATTGAAGGTCAATATCGACAAGGCCTTGCTGATATCTTGGATTTACTTTCTGTGTATGACACGCGCTTTGACTTACAAGCGCAAGCTGTTGAACTTCACGCCCAAAAATTACAAAACCGAATTGACTTAGGCCTAGCCCTTGGCCTTGGAGTGTCACAATGAGAAACAAACGAATTATTGTAACCTTAATTGCGGCTGCGAGTATTGCGCTGGCAGTCATGTATACCATGATGAATATGGGGGCTCAGCACCCTGGCGCTCGGCCGCAGGGGGCGCCTAAGTCAGCGCCACCGTCTTCGCAAATACCCGATGATGCTGAACAATTAAAAGGTGGCGCTGCTGCAATGAGGCCGATAGGCGATGAAAAACCTCCCAAAGGAGAACTGGCTGAAAGCGCTATGCGTCGCCCACCAAGAGAAAGCGATACTGAAGTAGCCAACGAAGCAAGTGAAAGGCTATCTGCAGATAGCACTACTTATCGCACCCAAAAAGACGAGCAAAGTGCTGATTCTCAACTGGCTCAAGTAGGGGTTATCAACGTAACCACCGACAGCTATAGGGCCAAAGTGAAGGGGTATGGTCAGGTTGTTCCTCAGGATAGCTTGAGCTTAGTCGCACAGGTTAGCGGACAAGTTACCCACGTATCGCCAGCTTTTAAGACGGGCGCGCTAGTTGAAAGTGACACAATTTTAGCGCGCATTGATGACACCAGCTATCAGCAGGCTTTAGCAAGTGCTAATGCGACTTATCAAGCCGCTATAGTAAGCCTAGAAGAAGAGCGCTTACAGGGGACACAAGCTAAAGACGAGTGGACACGTTCAGGGCTTGACGGTGAGCCATTATCCGCATTGGTATTAAGAAAACCACAGCTAGAAGCTGCGCAAGCAACCTTGGATGAAGCCGAGCAGACGGTAAACTCGGCGAAGCGAGACTTAGCTTTTACAGCATTACGTTCACCCTTTAATGCTGTGGTGGTTAGCCGTGATATAGCGTTGGGAAGCTTTGTTCAGGCCGGCAGTGCTGTCGCAACACTTTATTCTACTGATGCTGCCGAAATTGCTATAGGGCTTTCTCCAAGCCAATGGACTCAGCTACCTTCGGTTTCTGGAGCACAGCTATCTAATGATACACCTCTCAATTGGTCGGTAACGCTTACCGATACCACCACAGGTAATAAATGGGGTGCCAATATCGTTCGCGCCGAATGGCATCAAAGCGATACAACGCGCCAGCGCAACGCTATTGCGGTTATTGAAAATCCATTAGACCAAGCAACCCCTCTTTTATTTGGTAGCTTTGTACAGGCAGAAATTGAAGGAAGACAGCTCGAAAATGTATGGAAGCTGCCGGCTTCTGCCATTTCACAAAAACAAGAAGTATGGTTGGTGATGCCGGCCACCGGGCAACTAGCGAAGTTTACTCCCTCAGTGCTTTTTGAAAGCGATGGCTATGCCTACATCACTCCACCTAAGGCAAGTGATATTAAGGGCAATATTGCAAGTGAGTCTTGGGGCAATGCGGGCAGTGAAGCCGAGCCAGAACCTGAAAGCGAAGTACGCCAAGCGATGGTCGTTGCGCGCCCCCTAAACAGTTACCTCATCAACACGAAAGTTAAGCCTGTTGTAGAAGGGCAAACGGGAGGGCAAGCCAATGACCAATAATCGAAATGGAGGGCCTTTCGACGAGGGTGATAATCGCAACGGACGCGAGCATAGCAAAAATAATCCTCGAGGAATTATCGCTTGGTTCGCGCAAAACTCGGTGGCGGCCAACTTACTGATGGTCAGTCTTATCGTACTGGGTTTGGTGTCCATGAACGATATACGTAAAGAGGCGTTTCCCAGTATGGAGCCTCGCTTCGTGACCATTTCAATGACATATGACAGCGGTGACCCCAAGCAAGCCGAAGAAGGGATTGCCATAAAAATTGAAACCGCGCTAGAGGCCATTCCCGGTATTAAGCGAATCACGTCTACCTCAAACGCCAGCGGTGCGAGTGTGCAGGTGGAAAAGGAAACCGAATACGATCTAGACACGCTTTTCAACGACATCAAAACCGAAGTAGATAGTATTTCTAACTTCCCGTCGGATGCAGAGAACCCAGTTATTAGCAAAGCGCGTAGGCAAGAACATGCTATTTGGGTGCAGCTTTTTGGCGATGTCGACCATGCTACGCTTCAGTACCTAGGTGAGCAATTAGAGCGAGACTTGCTGGCAAAAGACGACATTAGAGAAGTCAGCGCGGGTAGTTTTGTTGACCCCATGATGTCTATTGAAATAGACGAGGGTAAGCTTCAGGCCTATGGTTTAACGCTATCTGATGTGGCAGATGCGGTAAACCAGGAGTCTAATACCGCCCTTACAACCAGTTTGCGTAACAAAGAAAAAGTGATTCGTTTAAAAGCTTCTGAGCAGTCTTATTGGGCGAAAGATTTTGCTGACATTCCCCTTATTACCGATACCAGTGGCGTAATACTTTCCGTTGGCGATGTGGCGACGGTACGCGATATGTTTGCCGATGACAGCTACCACTTGGCCCGTTACAACGGAACCAATGGATATGGTATTCAGGTGCTTATGGATGAATACGGTGATGTAACGAAAATGGTGCAGCAGGCTCACGAGGTAGTGGATGCGTGGCATGATAAAGGTTTACTACCTCAAGGTGTCGAACTCGAAACCTGGTATGACAAAAGCACGCTTATTACCGAGCGCTTGGAATTGCTTACCAGTAACGCACTAATGGGTATTGTGTTGGTGTTTGTCACCCTTGCTGTGTTTCTTAATTTACGTGTGGCATTTTGGGTGGCGGCTGGCTTGCCGTTTATTTTCTTCGGCACTTTGTACTTCATGACCGATAGCTACACGGGCATGACGTTAAACGAGATGACCACGTTCGGCTTCATAATGGCCCTCGGCATTGTAGTGGACGATGCTGTAGTCGTTGGAGAGAGCGTGTACGCCACGCGAAAACAGCACGGCGATACGCTTCAAAACACTATTTTAGGTACACATAAAGTAGCGGTGCCCACACTGTTTGGGGTGTTGACCACGGTAGCAACCTTCTTCGCGCTATCGAACGTATCGGGCGGCTTAGGTACCTTGTACTCGCAGTTTGGCACTATCGTTACTTTGTGTTTACTGCTGTCGGTAGTGGAGTCGAAGTTAATTTTGCCTTCGCATTTAGCCCATTTGCCAACCAAACAGAAAACCCGAAAGGGGATAGGCGGCCTGTGGAATAAAGTGCAGCAAAAAGCAGATGGTGGACTTCAATGGTTTAACTACCGAGTCTATCAACGCTTGTTGAAAGTCACTGTAGCCTACCGCTATGCAGCCGTTTTATTGTTTATCGCGCTATTTATCTTCGTAGTTAGTTTACCGCTAACGGGTGCAGTACGAGTAAGCTTTTTCCCCAGTATGCAAGGTGATACTGTTTCGGCCAATATGTCGCTTTATAGCGATGCTAGCTACGGGCAAAACGAACGCAACTTAATGCTGCTAGAGAAAAATGCGCTTGAAGCAGATCGCCAACTAACTCAAGAAAACGGCGCAGATGAAAGCGGTATTAGTAGTTTACAGGTGACGGCAAGTGGTGATCAAAGCGGCACAATCACTATTTCCCTTGATGAAGACTCGCCTTATTCGTTAGATGAACTCTCTTCACGCTGGAATGCCTTAACTGGCAGCTTAGAAGGCGTAAAAAGCTTAAAAATACGCTCTCGACGAGAAATGGTCGACGGGTTCAACGTTGAAATTAAAAGCATCAACGATGATACGCTAACAGCCGCCAACGATGCTTTTGTTGAGGCGCTTAACAATATTGATGGCGTATATGCCGTAGAAAGTTCGCTTACACCCGGCGAAGCCATGATGCGCTTTGAACTTACCCCTGAAGGACGAGCTTTGGGGTTAAATACGCAAAGTTTGTCACAGCAACTTCTAAAAGCATTCGGCGGCGAAATTGTTCAGCGCTATTTGCGAGATAAAAATGAAGTAAAAGTGAGGGTGCGTTACCCAGAAAAAGATAGGATGAATCCGTCAGATGTAATGAATACCCAGGTGCGCCTAGACGATGGCACAGTGGTACCACTTTCTGTAGTGGCGAATGTTATTCAAGATGTACAAGAAAAACAGGTTGTACGTATTGATGGATTGCGTGCCCTGACAGTAAGTGCGTCGGTGGATAGCGATGTTATTACTTCTACAGAGTTGGTTAACTATCTTAATAGCGAGTTTGTACCTCAGTTGGAACGCCAATACCAAGACTTATCGCTTTACTTTGCCGGTGAGGCTGAACAACAAGCGGAAACACAAAGCTCAATGCAGAGCGTGTTCATTTTGGCTTTGCTGTCTATATTTGCATTATTAGCGATACCACTTAAATCCTATGTGCAGCCGCTTATTATCATGACTGCAATTCCCTTTGGTATTGTGGGAGCCATTATCGGACACTGGTCAAATGGCCTTATGATAAGCCTACTTTCGTTAAACGGCATATTGGCGCTTAGCGGCGTGGTAGTTAACGATAGCTTGTTATTGGTCTCGCGATTTAATGCTTTACGTGAGAATGGTATGCCTGCGAATGCAGCGGTTGTTGAAGCATGCACCAGTCGCTTACGTGCTGTGCTTTTAACGTCAATTACTACCTTTGTAGGTTTATATCCCATATTGGGGGAAACCTCGGTACAGGCGCAGTTTCTAATTCCGGCAGCGGCGTCTTTGGGTTACGGTATTTTGTTTGCCACCCTTATCACGCTTTTATTAATTCCAGCATTACTGTTAATTTATGAAGATGTAAGCCGTTTAATGGCAAGATATTTCGTTAAACCCTTAACGGAGAATACGGTTAATGATCCGCGTGTTACTAGTGGAAGATGATATGGGCCTTGCGGGCAATATTATCGACTATTTAGAACTTGAAGATATGGTATGTGACCACGCCGCTAATGGCGTGGCAGCACTAACGTTTATTCAAAATAATCCGTATGACGTTGTGGTCTTAGATATCAATTTACCAAGGCTTGATGGCTTAACCGTATGCGAAAAAGTACGTGGTGACGGCAACGATACACCTATTATCATGCTTACCGCCCGAGACCAGCTAGAAAATAAGCTCGAAGGGTTTCAAAAGGGGGCTGATGATTATTTAGTAAAGCCCTTTGATATGCCTGAACTCGTAGCACGAGTGTCAGTGTTGGCGCATAGGCGCTCATCGCAAGTGAAGAGGCTAAACTTCGGCAATGTAAGTTTAGAATTAGGAGACGAGTTGGCAAGTGTTGATAGCACGCCTATTAAGCTAAGTCCTACGGGCTTTACCCTGCTAAAAACCTTATTGCAGCAACAAGGAAAAGTTATGCCTCGACAGCGGTTACTTGATGCGGTGTGGGGAGAAGACACGCCCGAGAGTAATGCGCTAAAAGTTCACCTTCACAATTTGCGCAAATCACTCGTTCAAGCTAACGCAAACATAGAAATTAAAGCTGTACCGGGCGCAGGTTTTTGCGTTGCCTTGAAAGTTGATCAAATGGCAAATGAGGGCTTGGGTAACACTTTATCGCCAAACAAAAATAAGGACACTGACCAATGGTAAACGGCCTTCGCATTAGCTTAAGGCGCTATGTCTTATGGTCGTTACTGAGTTTAGCTACCATAGTCATTGTGCTTTTTTCTATACAGAGCAGCGATAGCTTTTTCGATGGTATGGACGGCATGCTGAGAAATACCATGGTTCGAGCGGCACAAAGTGCAGAGCTTGATAACAGTAATCATGCGCAAATCCTAGATTTACATGTATACGCAAATTACGATGATTTGCCCGATGAAATAAAACAGAGCTTTCCTCAAGATAGTTTCACACCATTTGCTTTGAAAAAAAACATAAATAAACCTAACTGGCTTACCCGCCCGACTTGGGCACATTTTGCTTTAATGGTTACTTTAGGCAATGGTGAAACGCGTTACGTATCGCAAACCTTTAGGGCACCGCCTCCTGAGGATTATAAAAAATTCCGCATTAACCATGTTGTTTACAGCGCGGCAGTCGGGGTTATCGCGCTTATTTCGTTTTCTGTCGCGCTTCTATTTTTAATGCGCAGCGTATCCCGCCCCATAGAGTCATTACAGTGCTGGGCTGCCTCTCTTGATGAGAAAGAGCTCGATAAGCCTATCCCTGAGTTTCGCTACAAAGAGCTTAACGCGCTTGCGGCGATAATTCACGGTAGCTTGCAGAACGTACGCACTACGCTTAACCGAGAGCGGGAGTTTGTTAATCACGCCAGCCATGAGCTAAGAACGCCCATTGCCGTTATTAGAAGCAGTGCGGCTTTGCTGCATAGAGTGATAGATAGTGGGAATACCAAAGGCAACAACGCTCTAGCGCGGGTGGATCACGCCTCAAAAACCATGGCGGATTTGACCGAAACTTTACTTTGGCTAGGAAGAAATGAAGAGACTGCGCTGCCTAAAGAGAACGTTGATTTAAAAGCCATGGTTGAGGCGCTTAGCCAAGACTTAATGTATTTGCTTTCAGGGAAGGACGTAAACGTACAGCTAGACTTGAGCGAATGTGCATTGTTGCTACCAAAAACAGCAAGCGAAATAGTGATAGGCAACGTGATTCGAAATGCTTACCAACATACCCAACAAGGCAATGTTGCAATCACACTTTCAGGTGCAACGCTTACTGTACTTAACGAAGAAGAAGGTTTAGAGCAAGGCGAAAATGCCTCGCTATCGATTACGCCTAATAGTGGGTTAGATGGCGGTTTTGGGATAGGTTTAAAGCTTATTGATAAGCTATGTGCGAAGCTAGAATGGGGATATTCACACAAAAAAATTATTACACAGGATACTCAGGGCGGCCTCGGTGGGATGGACTCTTCGGCGAAAGGATATAGCGTTGTTCTTACACTTAAATAATCAGACACAGGGTAAGTACGTATAAGTTAATACACTATTATTGCTGCCCTATTCGTAGAAATATTGTACTAAACCTTCCAAAGGCACCTACAAAAAACGCCGATGTTTAACATCGGCGTTTTTTTGTCTGTTTAAGCGCTCATTTTAAATGCTAACACTACATCCATTCGCTGTTTCTACGCTTGCGTTTAGGAAGGTAAGTGAGCATTACACCAAGCAATATCCCCACGCCTGCAACTATGCCACCGCGCGTAAACCAAGTAACAAGCTCGTCTTTATTCGCGCTTTCAACCTTTGCCGTTAAACGAATAATTTGAGACGCTTGCTCGTCGTTTGTGGTGGTAAGTTTAGACACCTTTTGGCGAGCATCGTTAAGCTGCTGACGAAGTTTGGCATTTTCTGATTGTGCCGCTTGCAGACTACTTTGGCTCTCAGCAAGCTTCTCACTAACAATTGGCAACTGCTCAGCTTGCGACATAGTATTAGACACAAACTTACTTTCAACCCAGCCTTTACGCCCTTCATCGTCGGTAATTTGCGTGAATTCAGCATCATTGTCGCGGGAGAGCACCGTAATAGGTGTGCCAGCTTCAATTGAACCCAGAATGCGATAGTTACGACCAGGTCCAGTATGCATAAAGATAAACAAGTCATCTCTTATATAGTGCGAAGAAGACGCTTCTAAATCAGCGGTATCTTGTAGCGAAAATGCTTGAAAAGAGCATGCAATAAGGGCTGCTGCTAACCACTTTCGAATCATATGAAGTCCAATTTTAGAATTTAAAACGTGAAGATGGTATTGGTTGACCGCGATAAAGGCAAGTTTGTTCCACTTTTGTCTAATTTAAGCGACTTCTTTAACAGCAGCAACATTGCGAAAAGTGAACGACAAAGGTAAGGTGTCAGCATCATAAGCTGTGCTTAGCGCAACCATGTCAGAAATAGAATTAAAATTTGTAACGGGTGACAATGCTCACCAGGCGTTTACCCAACGCGTACTCCCTCTTTTTGAAAAACACAATATCCAGGTTAATTCTCATCGCGAAATGCGCTTAGAGAATGACTATTACGATACGGATAAGCTCGATTTTCAAAACAACAAAATGGGCTTTCGGGTTCGTGGTAATAATGGCGAGTACGAACAAACGTTAAAAACCAACGGTGTAGTAAGCGGTGGCTTGCACAAGCGCATGGAGTATAACGTAAGTCTTGATAACGCAAGACCGGATCTCACGTTGTTCGAGTCAAATGTATGGCCTGAAGGTTGGGACATCGCAACTAAGAATGCGAGTCTTTCTAAACAATTTAGTACACACTTTACGCGCAATGCCTATGTGGTTGCTTTAGGCGATAGCCTAGTTGAAATTGTCTTAGACTGCGGTGAAGCTAGTACGGATAAAGCCAGCTCCCCCATCAATGAGATTGAGCTTGAATTGATGTCAGGGGAGATCAACAGTCTGTTTTCTCTCGCTGTACTAATAAACGACAACATGCCGGTGCGTCTAAGTGATGTGTCAAAAGCCGCTCAGGGCTATCAGTTGTTACACGGCTTTAACGCTAAAGTTCGCCACCTACCAGACTTTCTAGCCCTTGAAGAGACCACCACCACAGAAGAGGCATTCGGCCAAGCAGTGCAAACCGCTCTGGCACATTGGCAGCATCACGAGCATGTATTCTGCGAAAGTGGCTCGATAAAAATGCTGGCTGAGGTTGCTAAAAGCGTTAGGTTGCTGCTTCAGAGTGTGTCGCTTTATCTACCCGTATTGCAGTGCCCAGAGCTGTTAGCCTTGCACAAAAAACTGGTAACCCATGCGCAAAAGTGGGGCTGGCAAGACGATTTACAAAGTTTGCGCTACTTGCTGTCTAAAAAGAGCATGTTTAACAAAACATTAAGCAAACACCCAGCGGTAGTAAGCTACCTGCAAGGGCGCCAAACAGGTTTGATGCAAGCCCATGAGCCTGAAAAGCTATTTTTCGACAATGACGCTACAGACATTAAGATTCACGCTATAAGCCTTATACAAAATAAGCCTTGGCAAAAGGTAGCGACGGGGTTTGATCACCCTGTACTTGACCATGCAAAAGGGTGGTTATCGCAAGGGTGGCAAACCGTGCAGCAAAGTATGCCCCTCAGTAAAACCATGGGGCCAGCTAATTACAGCGCAGTGGAAATAATGCTAAGACAAACCCTGTGGAGTGGTTTTTTACTTGGTGACTTGTTTGTTGAAGAGCGGGGTAACTTTCGTGCGCCTTGGTTAGACTTACTTACCGGCATTGATGAATTAAACGCATTGCTCATGCTGAAACAATCAATAGACGATGCGGAAGTTGACTCTCATGATGAGGTACGCAAATGGACAGCAGAGAAGCTCAGTACGTTAATTCGAATTATGGAGCGAACGCGCACTGTGGCTATGCAACGTGAAATCTATTGGTAACCCGTGCCGATGGACACGTATTGCGTTAGCAAATTTTATCTCAGGGAAGGAGGGCGCTGATGACTTCAAGCTACTATGATTATTTTCTTTATTCGCTACTAGGCGTTTATGTTTTCTGTTTTGCGCGTCTGTTCGTTCAGAAAGTAAATTTAACAAGCATGCGCTGGCTAGTGGGTGCCTTTATCTGCTGGCCACTATTTATGCTAGATGAATGGCTGCGAATAGCACAAGCGAGCTCACTAGCAGGTTTGTATGGTTTATCAGACGTATTCGCGGTTATCGCAATCACTTGTTGTTATCGTGCCATAAAGCCCATGTTATTGGCTTATCCCACGGCAAGAAAGCGGCTATGGTGGCCTGCTGTGGTAACGGCAATTTTCCAGTGCACAGTGCTATTGATACCGATAGATGACAAACAACAATGGCTTTCGTCTTCGCCGAACGGCGAGCCTTTACTGTTATGGCCAGCCTATTTTGCCTCGCTTTTAACAGGCTTTAGTGTATTGCTTATTGGTATTCTTATTACCGAACACATTCAGATGTATCACAGACATTTACCTGAGCAGGCAGTAGACATTAAAAATTTAAAAATGCCTAAGCTTGCCGGAGTAATGGGAAGTTTGGTCGGTGTTGCCTTTATGAGTATTTTACTTGTTACCGCCGCAACTTTTGGCTTTTTCCCCGTACCTTTTTGGGAAAGCTTTCATCACTTAATGATTGGTTGCGCCCTGTTAGTTGTGTTGTTTTCACTTACTTTTATCCGCCGAACAGCGCCGTCGCCATTGAACTACGAGCGACTGGATGAAGGTAAAGCTACACCCTATGAGATAAGCAATATTATTTCTAAAGCAGAGCGCTATACCATTGAGTCAAAAGCCTATAAAACCCGATTCCTTACGCTTAGTGAGTTTTGCAAAGGGGCTGATATCGACCCTACATCTTTGGCTATCGCGCTTCAGCTTACTGAAAAGAAGAACTTTAGGCGGTTTATATTCCACTACCGCTTGGAATATGCGAAAAAAGTGTTGCTCCATAGCGATGCCAAATTAGAAGCTGTGGCAAAACGGCTTGGCGTTAATTCAGAAAAGTTCTTAAGCGAATACCTCGTTAAGCATCTGAATGCTGCTCCTACCAAGTGAAAAATACTTTTATATCGTCCCGCATCCTTTAAACACCAAATGCATTGCGCAGTATTTGGTGGGTGAAGGTTTTGCGCAAGTAAAAGCCTCTAGGGCGAGTTTTAATACGCTGGCCCTCTGGTCCTAATGCGTCGGTAAGCACCTTGCCGTTAGCTGCTTTGGGGCGAATATGAAGTGCCTCGCCTTGCCGAGAAGTAATAGATTCCACCTGTCCCGTAGCAATTTGTTCTACCAATTCTTCCCAGTCGTGTCTTAGCATTGCGTCTTCATGCTCATTGGGACGCCAGTAAAAACCAGTAGCCACCCGACGATGAGCTAAAGGAATGGCTCTGTCGCCTTCAATGGGTAGCCACAACACCTGCTGTAGCTTGTTTCGCACATTTGATGTTTCCCACGTGATACCCGGCGCCATTAATAGGGGCGCAAAACAAACATAGGTGGTTTCCAGTGGGGAAAAATTAGCATCGATGGGTATGGTTTTAAGCTCTATGCCTAACTCGGGGAAGTCCTGCTGAGGCTTTGAACCTGCACTCGCGCCAAGCCATTTCTCAATAAGCATGCCCGGCCACCCTTTGTGGCGCTGTAAATTGGCAGGAATGGCAACATTGGCCATGTCAGCCAATTCTCCTAAGGTTAAACCTGCAATGGCGTGACATCGCGCCAAAAGGCTGTCTGGCGAAGATGGAGGCGATGAAGGAGGTTGCATAAAGGTGGTTAATTTCCTGTTTAAAAGCGAAGGCGAACATTAAGACTATGATTGGAGCATAGTTTGTGGAAGAATGAAAACATATACAAGTATAGTGTGCCCGGGAGTCTATGTGATAGATGCCGATGGATTCCGTGCGAATGTGGGCATAGTGATTTGCAACAAAATGGGTCAAGTATTTTGGGCAAGACGTTATGGCCAACATTCATGGCAGTTCCCTCAAGGCGGAATTGATGAAGGGGAATCTGCTGAACAAGCTATGTACCGCGAGCTTCACGAAGAAGTAGGGCTGACACCGAAAGATGTCACCATTTTAAGTGTTACCCGTAACTGGCTTAGATATAAGCTACCAAAGCGATTAATTCGACAAGGCAGCAACCCTGTTTGTATAGGGCAAAAACAAAAATGGTTCTTGTTGCAGCTAGATTGCAACGAGCGCGATGTTAATGTGCTTAAAACAGGCCATCCTGAATTTGATGACTGGAGGTGGGTAAGTTACTGGTATCCGATTAGAAATGTTGTATCGTTCAAGCGAGATGTATACAGACGAGTAATGAAAGAGTTCTCGCCTGTAGTTATGTCTGCGCAACATCGACCTCAACAGCGCCAAAATGCAGCCCCGCATAAGCGCGGTAAAAAGCGTAGGCGCGGTTAAGCCGCTAATGGGAAAAGTGTGCAAGGTGGCGAGATGGTGAAAGTGTCAAAAGTAGCGATATGCAATAGTAAGCGACGAGCAAACTGCGATTACACAAGGAAAAACCAGTGAGCCCTCAGAGCCAACAAGGCGCAATGTTAACAACATTAAAACGTATCGTGCAGGAAATGAATCAAATTCCTGCACTCGATACCGCTTTGTTTAGGCTAGCTTCACGTGTAAAGCATACTCTTAGTGTTGACTCGTGCTCTATTTACCTTGCCGATTACGATACGCAAGAATTCATCCTCAAAGCCACTGACGGCCTTCACCCCGATGCGGTAGAACAAGTTCGCATTGGTTTTTCGGAAGGCCTTATCGGTTTAGTTGGTCAACGGGAAGAACCGCTAAATATCGTAAACGCACACAACCACCCTAGATTCAAACACTACCCTGAAGTAAAAGAAGAAAAGTATAATGCTTTTTTAGGTACGCCCATTATCAATCAAAGGCGTGTACTGGGTGTTATCACACTTCAGCAATCTCAGATGCGACGCTTTAGCGAAGATGAAGAAGCGTTTTTAGTTACCCTCGCTGCACAGTTAGCGCTAGAGATCACCAATGCCGATATACGTGGCGCATTAACGTTATCAAACTCTAACGACAATACGGCACGGCAAAAAAACGTTCGTGGTATTGCTGGCTCGCCTGGTTTAGCTATAGGTAAAGGGGTCTCACCCGATAAGTCTATCAACCTCAAAAACTGGGTGGTTAAGCGCACTCAATCACCACAAACGCAAATTCAGCTTTACCGTAAAGGTGTTGAGGTAACACGAGGCCATGTTGACGCACTATCTCAGCGATTAGATGACGGTATTCCCGACGACGTTAAGTCAATTTTCCAGCTCTATCATCACCTTTTAGATGCCAATAGTTTAGGGCGTGAGGTAGAAGAAAAAATTCGCCAAGGTTGGGACGCTGCCTCGTCGTTGAAAATGGTGGTCGAAAGCTACGCTGCACGTTTTCAGGCTATGGACGACCCTTACATGCAAGAGCGTGCTATTGATATTGTCGATTTATCAGACCGTATCTTAGCCAATATTTTGTATGAAGCGAATGGACAAAAAGTGTCTGAGCAGGTTATTACTGAGGCCAGTATTTTGGTCGCTGATGAAGTGTCAGCCCCCATGCTTGCTGAGTTTCCGCGAGATAAGCTCAAAGGCATTATCTCCATTCGAGGCTCGAACAACTCTCACGCAGCCATATTAGCAAGGGCTATGGGCGTGCCTGCCGTAATGGGCTGTCAAAACGTTACACCAGCGCTACTTGAAGACAAAGAAATTCTGCTTGATGGCTACTCTGGGGAAGTCATTGTTTCTCCAGAACGCAATATTAAGACTGAGTTTATTCAGCTTATTGAAGAAGAGTCTGCCATTGCAGAGAAAATTGACGCAGAGGCAGATAAACCGTGTGAAAGCGTTGATGGTTGCAGAATGTCCTTATACATCAACGCGGGCCTTTCTGCTGAAGTAGAACTTAACGCCGAGCAGATTGGGGCAGGCGTGGGTTTATATCGCACCGAAATCCCCTTTATGCTGCGCGAGCGATTCCCTTCGGAGCAAGAGCAGGTAAAGCTGTATCGCCAAGTCCTTGAGGCTGTACCGTCATTACCCATCACCATGCGTACTTTGGATGTGGGAGGAGATAAGCCGCTACCCTATTTTCCTATTAACGAAGAGAATCCGTTTTTAGGCTGGCGAGGTATTCGACTTACCCTTGATCACCCCGAAATATTCTTGGTTCAAGTTCGCGCTATGCTTCGGGCAAGCGTCGGGCTAAGCAATCTGCAAATTATGCTGCCCATGATATCTACAGTATCTGAAGTGCAGGAGTCTAAGCGTCTTATCAATCAGGCGTTTTATGAGATATCTGACGAAATTGCAGAATCAGGGCAAACTCTGAATAAGCCAAAATTAGGCATTATGCTTGAAGTGCCATCGGTACTTTATCAATTACCTCAGCTGGCCAAGCATGTTGATTTCTTTTCAGTTGGCAGTAATGACTTGACCCAGTACCTATTGGCAGTCGATAGAAACAATACGCGGGTGGCGGGGCTTTACAATAGCTATCATCCGGCCGTATTAGGGGCACTTTACGATGTGGTTCAAAAAGCTAACCAAAATCAAGTGCCTGTGACTATCTGCGGAGAAATCGCAGGGGAACCCGCGGGAGCGCTGCTGCTAATGGGGATGGGTTACCGCCGTTTGAGTATGAATGGTTTCAACTTAAGAAAGATAAACTGGCTTATTCGTAAAGTAACGCTTGATGAGTGTAAGCAGTTACTTGCATTAGCGCTAACCTCTGTTAGCCAAGACGAAGTTTTTGTGCACTTGAATCAGTATCTTGAAACTAAGGGCCTAGGAGGCCTTATCCGAGCAGGTGCTTAAAAAATGGAACCACTCGTTGTAATTGTTGCCAGCTGTCTTATCTTAGGTTCTATTGTTGGTATTCTTGCGGGTATGTTGGGTATCGGTGGCGGCTTAATTATCGTACCCGCGCTGTCGTACCTAATGATTCACTTTCTGGGCATGACCACCGAAACGGTTATGCCTGTCGCTATCGCAACTTCTTTATCTACCATTATTTTCACGGGTATGTCGTCGGCTTTAGCACATTATAAACTGGGTAATATTCAGCGTCATATAGTGCTTTATACAGGGCTAGGGATTGCGCTTGGTGCAATTGTCGGTGCGCAGGTAGCAAGTCATATCTCGGGCGAAGTGCTTAAAGATGTGTTCGCCGTACTGGTTATATTGATAGCGCTGCAAATGATTTTTGGCAAACAAAAAGCGTCTGAGAACGAAGCCTCTAAAGGTTCGTTAGCCGCTGTTGGCGGTGGAGCAGGTATGCTAAGTGCGCTAATGGGGATCGGCGGTGGCGCATTACTTGTACCCGCTTTAGTGTGGTTTCGTGTTAATGTACGCGCGGCTATAGGTTGTGCTGCTTTTTGCGGGCTAGTTATTGCCGTTTTTGGTACCACCAGTTTTGTTATCGCTGGGTGGGGTGAGATAGATGTACCAGAATACAGTATGGGTTATGTTTATCTGCCTGCTACAGCTGGTATTGTTGCAACCTCTATGTTTACCGCAAACATAGGAGCGAAGCTTGGACAGCGCGTTAATATACGTGTGTTAAAAGCGATGTTGGCATGTTTACTTGTTTTAGTAAGCATTAGAATGATTTTAGGAATTGAATAATATAATGGAACAGAGCAGTTATCTGGTATTTCCCAGTATCGACCCCGTTATCTTCAGTGTCGGTCCATTAAGTGTCCGTTGGTACGGCTTAATGTATTTGGTAGGTTTTATTGCAGCTTATTTGTTAGCACAAAAGCGCCTATCTCAAACCAGCTGGAGCCGTGAGCAGTTAAGTGACCTACTTTTCTGGAGCTTTGTGGGCGTGATTTTGGGTGGTCGCATTGGCTATGTGTTTTTCTACCAGTTTGGCATGTTCTTAGATGACCCTCTGTATCTATTTAAAATTTGGGCGGGTGGAATGTCTTTCCACGGCGGCTTGTTAGGGGTGTTAGCAGCCCTGTTTTGGCGCGCAAAGTGTATGAATACTACCTTCTTACGTTTAGGGGATTTCGTTGCACCACTTGTGCCCATTGGTTTGGGGGCTGGGCGAATCGGCAATTTCCTAAACGCAGAACTATGGGGGCGCACCACGGACGTACCTTGGGCTGTTATTTTTCCTAACGCAGGTTATGTGCCTCGCCACCCGTCACAGCTTTACGAGTTTGCGCTAGAGGGCGTGCTGCTCTTTATTATCCTATGGCTTTATTCTGCCAAGAAGCGCCCAGTAGGGGCGGTGAGTGGCTTATTCTTGCTCGGTTACGGTAGCTTTAGGTTTATCGTTGAGTACTTCAGAGAGCCTGATGCTCATATTGGCTTATACCAAATGGGCCTAAGCCAGGGGCAACTTCTTTGTTTACCTATGATAGCTTTAGGAATAGGATTAATAGTCCGTGCATACATGCGCGGAAAAGACCGTGTTGAACAACAAAAAATATAAGAATAACGATGAAAGAATATCTCGCACTAATGCGCCATGTACGTGATACGGGTGTGAAAAAGGAAGATCGAACTGGTACAGGTACCTTAAGTGTATTCGGCTATCAGATGCGTTTTAATCTACAGGAAGGTTTCCCTTTGGTGACAACAAAAAAATGTCACCTAAAATCAATCATTCACGAACTACTTTGGTTCTTAAAAGGCGAAACAAATATTGCCTATTTAAAAGAGCATGGCGTAAAAATTTGGGATGAATGGGCTACCGATGAAGGCGAGCTTGGCCCTGTTTATGGCCATCAATGGCGTAGTTGGGATCGCGGTGACGGTACCTCCGTTGACCAAATTGCCGAAGTGGTAGAGCAAATTAAAAATAACCCTGATTCACGTCGTCTTATCGTTAGCGGCTGGAACCCAGCGGTATTGCCTGATACTAGCTATTCACCAAAAGAAAATGCGGCAATGGGCAAGCAGGCGTTACCTCCCTGCCATACGCTTTTTCAGTTTTACGTTTTAGAAGGCAAGCTAAGCTGCCAGCTTTACCAACGTAGCGGTGATATCTTTCTTGGCGTTCCGTTTAACATTGCAAGCTACGCACTGCTTACCATGATGATTGCACAAGTGTGTGACTTAGAGCCGGGTGATTTTATCCATACGCTAGGTGATGCACACTTGTATTCAAATCACCTTGAGCAGGTAGAGCTTCAGCTTAGTCGCGAACCTTTTGCCCGTCCAACGATGGAAATTAACCCAGATATTAAAGATATCTTTGGTTTTTCCTACGAAGACTTCACGCTAAAGAATTATCAGTCACACCCGCATATTAAAGCCCCTGTCGCTATTTAAGGAGTTACCATGAGTACTCCAATATTGATTTGCGATGACTCGGGCTTCGCAAGGCGACAAATGGCGCGCAGTTTACCCGATGGGTGGGATGTAGATGTCTCGTTTGCCGAAAATGGTGAACAAGCCCTAGCTCTTATCAAAGAAGGTAAGGGCGACGTGGTCTTTCTCGATTTAAACATGCCGGTAATGGATGGCTACCAAACTATGGAAGCCATACGTCAACAGGACTTGCCGTGCTTAGTGGTGGTAGTGTCTGGTGATGTTCAGGCGCAAGCGCGGGAAAAAATGCTTGCCCTTGGTGCTTTAGATTTCATTCGAAAGCCAATTGATAATGAAAAGCTCAGTCATATCTTATCTTCCTACGGTATTTATAGTGGTGAGAGCCATTCATCAGGAGCTAGTTTACAAAAGGCGCAGGGACAAAGTGAGTCAAGTGCGCCTAAAGCCAAGGGCCCAACGAGTAACGAAGAGCAGTTAGATGCATGCCGTGAAATGGTCAATATCGCCATGGGGCGCGCGGGAGAAAATCTAGCCCAGCTGCTAGGTGAGTTTATTGACTTACCCATACCCAATGTTAACTTAATTGAAAGCAACGAACTGTCTATGGCGATTGCCGAGATTAATCGTAATGACAGCGTTTCTGCGGTTTCAAAAGGGTTTATTAGCGAGGGTATAAGTGGTGAAGCCCTAGTTATTTTCAACGATACAAATACGCAAAACATTGTTGAGCTGTTGAAATACCCATCGTCTGCCTCATCAGATAAACTTGCCCTAGAAGCCCTTATGGACGTATCGAATATTCTAATAGGTGCTTGTTTAAATGGCTTGTCAGAACAGCTCAATGTTGCTTTTAGTCATACGCATCCTATCTTACTCGGGCAGCACCAAGGCTTATCAACGCTTTTAAGTGATAACGTACAGCGCTGGGGGAAATTAATGGCTATTGAGATTGGCTATGCAATAAAGTCGAGAGATATTTCCTTTGACCTTCTATTGTTGTTCCCTGGTGATGCTATGAGTCACATTTATGCGCGGCTGTTCGATGATGGCTTTATAAAACAAGACAAGGAAAGTCTATGAATGCTTCAACTGGTACACTCGCAGCAGAAACCCTCGTTAGTTCATCTCACGTACCTGCAGAATTACTCGACTCAATTGAAGTAGGCGTTGCGGTAATTGATCGCAACTTCAACGTGCAGGTCTGGAATAAATTTCTTGAGAACCATAGCGCAAAAAAAGCAAACGCTATTATTGGAACTAGCTTGTTTTCTCACTTTCCAGAAATAGAAGAGAAGTGGCTCAGGACCAAAATTGACCCTGTATTTAATTTAAAAAGCCCAGTGTTTATCATTTGGGAGCAGCGTCCTTACTTATTAAAATTCGATTGTAATCGTCCGGTTACTTGCGCCGCAGAGTTTATGTACCAAAACGTGACCATGTTCCCTATCGTAGATAAAAGCGGGCGAGTAGAGCGGTTTTGTATGCTGGTTTACGATGTTACCGAACAGGCCCTGGGTAAATTAGGGATGGAGCATCTTAACGAAGAGTTGAAAACGGCAAGCCGGGTCGATGGGCTTACTGGGCTATTTAACCGTCGCTATTGGCAAGAGCGCTTTGATGAAATGCACAAGTTATGCGTTCGCAGAGAAAAGCCGAGTACTGCACTTATGCTTGATATCGATCATTTTAAGCGGGTTAATGATACCTATGGCCACCAAGCTGGCGACAAAGTTATAAAAATGCTTGCTGCTTTGATTAAACGTTGTGTGCGGGAAACCGACCTTGCTGGGCGTTATGGCGGTGAGGAATTTGCTATTATCCTAAACGATTCAACGGTAGACGATGCAAAAGCGGTTGCCGAGCGTATTCGTCAATTTGCACAGCGTTTAGTGGTTGAGCATGAGGGCGAATCAATAAACTTCACTGTAAGCATTGGTCTTGCTCAGTTCTCTCCCGACTTTAAGGAACCGATGGCATGGCTTGAATGTGCTGACCAAGCGCTTTATCAGGCAAAAGAAAACGGTCGAAACCAGTACTGTATCTACACTTAAAAAAGACTTGTTAAGAAAGCGCTAGCCGCAAGGTATTCTTAAGTTCTTGGTATGTAACAGGTTTCACGAGATGATATCGAATACCGGCCCGTAGTGAAGCCTCTTTATCGTTTCTATGGGCGTTAGCGGTAAGCGCAATAATGGGCAGGTTAGGGTGGCCCTCTTTTATAATATTAGCCACTTCTAAGCCATTGATATCAGGCAGATTAATATCAAGTAATATACAGTCAAAGGCGGTCTCATTTACTCTGCCTATTGCATCGTCGCCCGTGTAGCATACGGTGACATCGTGCCCCATACTTTGTAGCATGTATTCCACCATTTCTGCATTTATTGGCTCATCCTCTACCACTAGAATGTTTGCTTTGGTCAACGCTTTGATGGCCTTTGTGTTATTCCCTGAAAGCTGATGTATGGCGTCTACAAACCGGTTTCTGTCGATGGGCTTAACAAAGCTCTGAAATATAGGCAGTTCACTTTTGGCGATAATATTGGCGATATCCGGCGTTGCAGACAACACGATAACCGGCGGCACGCGCTCCCCGTAAATGGCTTTTAGTGTTTTAACCAATTCAAGACCATTCATTCCTGGCATATAGAGATCGGCGATGATACCGGAGAATTGAAGCAATTCATCGTGAAGGTTTAAAAGGTTGGCACCAGATGAGAATGTGCGAACGCTAAAGCCTTCTTTTGTGACAATAGACTGTAGGTGTAGCCTTGATATTTCTAAATCATCGACGATAGCAAACTTGGCACTAGAAGGCGTCGATGTTACTGATGGCGAGTCTTCTAGGGGCGTAATTGGCAGTGATATATTGAACTCGGACCCGACGCCTACTGTACTATTTACCTGTAACGTACCGCCAAGTTTATCAATACTGCGTTTGGCAACCGATAGCCCAATTCCCGCCCCTGGGTAGCGCTGACTTTGCGAGTGCTCCCCTCTATAAAAGCGCTCGAACATGCGTTTTTGGGTTTGTTCATCAATACCAATACCCGTGTCGTTAATAATGATTACTAGAAAGACTTTTTTGTTTTTAACCAGCGTTGTAACGGTCACGTCAATTAATCCCGTTGAAGTAAATTTCACGGCATTATCGAGAATATTCACTATGACTTTGGAAAGGGCCATAGCGTCGGTTTCAGCATAACTTGGCACGCTATGACTGCAATGCATGTTAAGTTCGAGTTTTTTATCTTTCACTCTTACCGAAAAAGGCGAGATGCATTCGTCTAACAGACTTATCAAGTCTACCTTTGAAAGCTGTAGGTCATCCTCTACATGATTATTGAGTATATCCGTAAGGTTGCTGGTTAGATTAAGCAGTCTATAGCTTGATTGCTCAGCTTGCTGGATTAACCGGGTACGCTGGTCTTCCAAATTGGGAATAAGCTCTAAGGCACTTATTATGGCGCTGATCGGCGCTCGAAACTCATGGCTGATAAGCTTTAAAAATTCTTTGTTCTGTAAGTCTTGACCATAATCAGCTACAGCAAGCCGTACATTCGACTTGTGGAGCTTTCGCAGAGGTTTCTTGGGTGAGCTTTTACTAACAAGCCAGGCACCAAGATACCAAAGAACCATAACAACCGTGCCAAATAAAGTAGTTAGCAACATCTTTTCACGCAGTCCTTGAACTCGGAGTAACACCGCGTTTTCTTCTGCTTGTAAGGTGCTTAGAAGAGGAAGAAGGCTAAAGCCATCATCGATATAGAGCGTCATTTCAGTAGGGGAGAGCGCCATAAGCGTGTAAAGCAATATTCGCGTTGTTTTGGCGCTTTCTTCGGCTGTGGCTCTATTTAAGCCTTTATATGCCTTTGTAAACTCTTCTTTAGAAACAGGGGCTAGATTGTCGCTGACCCTCCACCTGTCTTCTACATATCGATTTAACCCTTGGTACGTTACCTGTAACTGATGGGCTAAAGCGGTATGAGTGCCATTATTGCTTTGAGTTTGGCTGTTGAACTGGTGTATTCGATATTCAGCGGTAATTATACTGTCTTCTAAATCACTCTTTTGCTTAAGGCTAGTAATGAAAGACTGCTGTTTGGTGTTTAACACAAGCAAGATTGAAATAATAATGGCAGCGAAAAACATAGCCGTGGCGTTTACTTTTGAAAAGGTAAAAGCGCTGGATACCAATGATGACTTGCGTTGCGGTGGATCAGCCTTGTTTGCGCTCAAATTTCTTCCTTGCAAGAGTTTGCATTAACTACCTTCTTTAAATGTAGGCAACTAATGCAAACTTGCAAGGTCACTAAATGTAGACTGCAACAGAGTGTAAAAATTTATGGCGCTTCGACGCGCTTTATGTGATCTCTTATGGAATATAAAAAGCAAAGGCTAGGGACCACCATGACAGCGGTCAAAATGAAAAACAAACTCCAGTTTCCATTGAGGCTATCGACAACTAAACCACTGCTAGAAGCAACCAATGTTCGTCCTGCAACACTTAGTGAGGCCATAAGCGCATATTGTGTTGCGCTAAAAGCGCGGTTACATAAAAGCGATATAAAGGCGACCATAGCAACTGTGCTCCATGCCCCGGTAAAACCATCGACAATTACAGTGATGGCCAACAGTGAAGTTGAAGGTCCAGTCTGTGCGATAAGTGCAAAAAGAAGGTTTGAAGCCGCCATGGCGACGCCAGCAATCATTAGCCCTCGGTAAATGCCATAGCGGATATTTACTAACCCGCCAAGTAAAGAGAATATAATGGTCACCCACCAGTTAAGTAACTTTGAGTAAGTGGCGATATCGCTATTTGAAAATCCAACTTCTTTATAGAAGACGATGCTCATACGACCTAAAAACGCTTCACCAATTTTAAAAAGAAAAATAAACAGTAAGAATGAAGCGGCCAGCTTGATGCCATTGCGGTTAAAGAACTCCGAAAATGGTGTTATGAGCGTTGTTCTTACCCAGTTAATCACTGCAGAGTTGTTTGCGTTTACATCCGTTACTTGCTCAAGCAAAGCTTCCCTATTAACTGCGGGTTCATTAGCAAACCAGGTAGCTATTGCCAAAGAGGCCATGATAGCGCCAAGTAATAAGTAAATATTTGGCCAAGTCCAGGAAGTGAGGTCTGCTAAGAAAAAAGGGATAGCGCCAAGGCCACCGTAGCCCGTCCACCATCCAGCTGTTGCTACTGAGGAAGCAGCAGACATACCATCTTTATCTTCTTTTTCAATGCAATCAATACGAAAGCCATCAATAGCAATATCTTGGGTGGCAGAAGCAATGGCAATGAGTAAACCAATTAAGGCTACGTAGAATAGGTCTTGGTTTGCGGTCAGTTGGGACATCGCCAGACACAGTGAAGCAACAACGCTTTGCATCAAAAAGATCCAACCGCGTCGTTGTCCTAGCAACGGCGGCTTAAGCTTATCGACAAGGGGCGACCATAAAAAATTAAATGAATAGGTGGCGAAGATGATACCGAAAAGGCCAATAGCCGAACGCGATAAACCTTCATCTTTTAGCCAAGCCGATAACACTGAACCAATCATGATCCAAGGAAAACCACTGGAAATGCCAAATAGAAAAATCGTTAGGTAGCGTTTGTCGTTGAACGTTTTTAATGCAGTAAGCAATACTTCGGCCTTCAGCGGTAACTCAAAAGTATATTGAGCCACGAACCACTGTGTTTAGCAATAAAACTGTGAAGGCGATATTAATAATTTAGAGGTAAGCAAGAGATACTAATAATATAGGGTGAGCCGCCGTAAAGTGAACCCTGTTCACGGGCGAATACCAACACAGTCTAAAGGGCAATGTCCCAAACCTTCCAGAAAGTTAACGCAGTTTGTTAACTCATCAACAAGAAACTGGTCTTTTGTCAGTTTATCTTCATTCCAGTAATGCACTTGATGAAGCAAATGCCAAAAAACACGCTCTTTTTGCGTATATGGCTGGGTTAATGTGCATTCAATTTGCCCCCATTCTTCCATACTATCCCAAAAGAATAGCTCGATCTCCTCGATAGGAAGCTCTCCCTGCCAAAATGCTCTCAAATAGAAACACAGCTGTTTCGCTTTGTTATCTACAAAATTCTGAACATTCACAAGTCACTCAACCGTCGTTGTTTGCTAAAAATAGTATAGCCCATTACATGATTACCATTGACTTCTACACCCCATTATTCGTATGAATATAGGTAGGTAACTGTTTTGGGTAATGATTTAGCCTAATCCTAAGATAGAGGAATTACCAGCCTAGATGTCTGGTCCAGCCTATGATGCTATTTGCAACTATATGAATGTTTGGGGTTTTGTTGATTTCTTTTATACTAAAGGTTAAAGAATTATTTGGCAGGTGGACTTGTCTATAGTGCAACTTTAGTTCGTTTTTTGCACGAACTTTTCTTTTCATTGTGGTGCTTGCTTCCCAGTCGTTAAAGTTTATTAAAGACAAGTCAAGAATGGGAAAGCTGGCTTTCGCGATAGTATCAATCACTAAGTTATTTGTCTTTTCTTGTGGCCAAAATGGCGATATAGCGACAAATGAATCTGGTTGTAAACCAGGCTGCATTTCGACTGCAGACAAGTAGGCCGTTGCAAGCATTCCTTGCGCAATCACCATGCGGTATCCCGTTCTATCTTGCAAATAATTATCTAAAGCACTGAGTTGCAGCGTTAGTGCCGTCGTCGTTGATTCAAAGTCAAGGTACTGAGTAAGTTGATCACTTCTAGGGTGGATGATTGATTCGCTATCCATCGATGATGATGCGCTTTCTGCTTGCGCTTCACTGGTTTGTTCTTCAGTAGTTAGCACTGATGGTGAGTTTGGCGACAAATTAAATGGGCTGATAACTACGTTCCATCCTTTCTCAGCAAGCATACTCGCTAAGCTGTTACCTTGAGCAAGAGTAAGACTAGATGGAAAGGGTTCAGTGAGTACGACTGCAACACCTAAAGGGAGCGGAGTTTGTGCCTCGATGACAATAACAGGGGCTTTCTCTTCGCCAACCATTAACGCGTCCACTTCTCCGGGCAAATAGGCATTACTTACATCTGTGAAAAAATCACAATGAGCCGTTACAGGCAGCAGCAAGACGATAACTGCAAATGTTATAAGAAGAGCGTGCCTTTTCATAAAAAACGGTTTGCCTTTACCTATTGTTGATTTGCGCGGTCACGGAAGCATCAAATCAATTCATACACCAAGTATTCTACGAAGGTTATCGGCAGTACCTTTTAAAACTGAAATGAAGTCTATAGATAAAATAGAGCAGCACTACTCAATAGTTTCAGAAAGGGCTTTGGGTTGGTACTGGCTAAAAGGGATAGGGATGTGAAAATGCTGCCAATGCCCGAATGTAGGATGGGAAAAGCTTAAGCTTTCTGCATGTAGCTGTAAGCGAGAGGCCATAGATAACGCTTCTTCATGGGCATAAAGTCTGTCACCTAAAATAGGATGGCCTAAAGCAAGCATATGCACGCGCAATTGGTGAGAGCGACCTGTGATGGGGTATAGGGCAACTAAAGAGTAGGGCAAACCTTTTTCATCATGGGAACGCTCGACAACGTCAAAATGCGTTACTGCTTTCTTACCGCGCTCGAAGTCTACCATTTGCTTCGGTCTGTTCGGCCAATCGCAAATAAGGGGTAAATTAACCTCTCCACTGTCTTGTGCTACATGACCATGTACTCGGGCAAAATAGCGCTTTTTAGTTTGTCGAAGCTCAAATTGTTTTGATATATGGCGATGACTCTCTTTATTCAGTGCCAGCACTAAGATACCCGATGTCGCCATATCTAGCCGATGAACTACCGTGGCAGTGGGGTATACACAATTAACCCGGCTAATGAGCGAGTCTCGGTGCTCTAAGGCCTTACCCGGCACGCTTAATAGCCCGCTAGGCTTGTGCGCTACCAGCATGTCCTCATCTTGATAAAGGATATCAAGATAAGGCGTCATAGGCGGGTTATAAACAAAACTCGGGTTTGGCATTATGTACTCGTTACTTCAACGTTGTTCTTTCAGTGCTTAACATTTCGCATTTACGGGTTGTTCACCACAATACGTATTGCGTCTAGCTGAACATCAGCTTCCTGAATGACCTTATCGAGCGCATTCATTTGCGTTTCAATAAATTCAATTTCGCTATCGCGCACAGCGGGATTGCGCTTTTGAAGATCCCGCAAGCGCTGTATTTCATCATTCAATGTGCTGTGCATATCGTTAAGGGCATCATGCTGCTTTTGGTTAGCCTCGTGATGGGCAAGCTTACGCGCTTTCTCAATAGCAAGTTCAAGGGGCTGCTGCAGTGCTTTTAGAAGTTGAGAAGAAATCTTGCGACCAATTTTACGCTTAACATCAAAACTTAAGTCAGAAGGATTGCCCTGCGCATCTAAACATACCCGCACTGGCGTTTGTGGCAAGAAACGGCTTAATTGAAGTGCTTTCGGCGCTTGCGCGTGCAGCACAAAAAGGGTTTCTATCCAGTAGGCGCCCTTCGGCAGAGAAGGCTCAGCAATAAAGCCCATACTGCTTTTTCCGTGAACGTCGGTCAGCACTACATCAATCGCGGTATGTACTAGCGGATGGTCCCAGCTAAGAAACTGTACGTTTTCAAGCGTGGTCGCAACACGGCGCTTGTAAGTAACCGTCATGCCTTCTGGGTCAAGACCTGGAAGCTGGCTCACCATCGACTCGGTTGGCATAAGAATAAAGCAGTCATTGCCTTTCTCGTCTTGCTGGACGCCGATAGCGTCAAATACACGGCCCATAAAGCGAGATAAATCTTGTTCGCTATCAAGGGTGATAATATCTTCGAGCAGTTGCTCTACACGGCCTTCGCCAGAAGCATTAAGCTCAAGAAGTCGATCGCGACCGGCTTCAAGCTGTGCCACCAGTTGGCTGTTTAGTGTAACGCTCATGTTTACAAGCTCGTCACGGGCACTCATATCGTCAGGGTGTAAGCATGCACCAATAAGCAAAGGTTTCACGTCGTCGAACACGCCAGAGCCGGTCGGACAGGTCTTCTCAAAGGCATTAAGTCCTTCGTGATACCAATCTAGCAATACGTGCTGAGCGGTTTTCGCTAAATACGGTACGTGAATTTGTACAGTTTGAGTTTGGCCAATACGGTCAAGTCGACCAATACGTTGTTCAAGCAGGTCTGGCGTAATAGGCAAGTCGAACAGAACCAAATGGTGAGCGAACTGGAAGTTACGGCCTTCACTGCCAATTTCACTACACAGTAGTATTTGTGCGCCGTCTTCTTCGTCAGCAAAGTAATGGGCCGCCTTATCGCGCTCTACTATGCTCATGCCTTCGTGGAATACGCTATGGCGAATTCCTGTTTGCGTGCGAATGACTTCGCCTAACTCTTGTGCCGTACGAGCGCTGGCGCAAATAAGCAGAATTTTTTCTGGCTTAACGCTTTGCATGAAATCTAGCAGCCATTCAACGCGAGGGTCGTGCTTAGTCCAGCTATTAACAACACTTGCCATACGCTCAGGGTAGAGTGAATAGGTTAGGTCGCCGCCGCTCACTGCCTCTGAATAAACCTCCGGCAACGCCAATTCATATGCACTTAGTTTACGCTCTGGGAACCCTTCGATATTGGCGCGGCGATTTCTAAATAGCATGCGACCTGTACCGTGACAGTCAATAAGTTGATGCAGCAACGCATGGCGATTGTCCGGCGAGCTTAAATCACCCGCATGTTCCATTACGTCAGGCGCAAACTCAGCAAGTTTGCTACGTTGCTTGTCGTTAGGCTCGGCGTCTGAAAGTAATGGCGCGACCGCATCGGCGAGCTGACTGTATTTCGATTCTTCATCTAAGAAAGCGTCGTAACTATGGAAGCGAGCCGGGTCGAGTAGGCGTAAGCGTGCAAAGTGGCTTTCGTGACCAAGTTGATCAGGCGTTGCGGTAAGTAGCAATACGCCAGGTGTTTGGTTAGCTAGTGCTTCAACACACAGGTATTCGGCAGAAGGAGCCTCACTTGACCACGCAAGGTGGTGGGCTTCATCGACAACCATCAAATCCCAACCTGCGGCTTGAATTTGCTGCTGGCGTTTTTCGCTCTTACTTAGAAAGTCGATACTGCAAAGTACCAGCTGATCGCTTTCAAATGGGTTTACTGCGCCTGTGTCAGCTGTATCGTCATCTTCTAGACCTTCACTCTTCTCTATTGCTTCGCAACGACTCTCATCGTAAATGGCGAAAGGAAGATTTACCCGGCGCAGCATCTCAACTAGCCATTGGTGCATGAGCGAGTCTGGAACCAAGATAAGCACGCGCTCGGCACGACCAGTTTTAAGCTGCTGGTGAATAATTAACGCGGCTTCGATAGTTTTACCAAGCCCTACTTCATCGGCAAGCAACACGCGAGGCGCGTGTCTTCCGCCTACCTCTGACGCTATGTGTAGCTGGTGCGGGATAAGCGATATACGGGCACCGGCAAGGCCGATAGTACTTGAACGCAAATATTCGTATTGATGATCTAGGGCGCGTTCACGTAAGTCGAACCATTTCGGATTGTCTAGTTGCTGACTAAACAGGCGCTTTTCAGGTTGGTTTAAGCGAATGTGGCTGTCTAGCATGGTTTCAGGTAAGCGCACTTGGGCTTTGGTATCTTCACGAAGCCCGTGATAAATAAATAAACCTTGGCTCTCTTCTTTTTCAGTAATGGTCATTTCCCAGCCATCTTGGCTTTTGACCGTTTCGCCAATTTCGAATATTAGTCGCGTAAGCGGCGCGTCTTGCTTTGTGTATTTTCGCGCTTCGCCTGTTGCCGGATACAACACTTCAACTGAACGGAAATCGCTACCGATAACTACGCCCAGCCCCAGCTCTATTTCGGTGTTGCTTAACCAACGCTGACCAACTAAAAATTGACTATCTGAACTCATAAATCACCAACCTGTTTTTCGGGGGGCGGTATTGTACGCATTGCGTTGTGATAAGTCATTAATACTAGACTATTGGTTGTCGTTTTTACTATATGAGCGCAAAGAGAGAATTAACGACGTGCATGAACATAGTCATATGGTCTTTAAACGGCACTCCTGTCGTATGTAAGGCATCAGTACCAAACCAAACCTACCTTGTTGCCCCTCTAAGACGCGGTACAAATGACTTAACACACGATACCAATGAAAGAACAAAGTCGCGTTAACATGTTCAGCAGACTTGCTTTGTCATAGGGATGGCGTAAAACTGTCGTATCACTGACCATGGATATTTCTTACTGTTAACGAGGTCACGTTTCTAACGTATGTGAAGCGCAGTTAACAGGAGGAAGCGCGAGATGGATATGAAAGTAGACAGTCAAAAGCTTATACAACTACGCAATGCTAAGGCATGGAGTCAGCAGTATCTGGCTGATGTGTCTGGGTTGAGTTTACGCACTATTCAGCGAATTGAGAAAACCCAATCTGCATCCCATGATTCGATAGGAGCACTTGCATCAGTGTTCGAAACGACGCCAGGTGCCCTCTTTATGGATGAACCCGATGCCGCCGCAAGTCATGCTCAAGTGCAGCAAGCCTCGCAAACTTCTATTGCGAGGGAAAATCGAGCAGCACATCATACAGTACCGCATCAAGTTTACCGTCCCACAATGTTAAACCACAAAAATGTTCTTTGGGTTACGTTAGCGCTCGCTATTAGTTTGTTTGTAGCGATTTACTATGCGCAAACGGTCAATGCAAATAACGGTAGTAACCAAGTAATCGAAGCTGGCAAACCAGTGAATGTAAGTAGCGAAGCCCTTGAAAACGCAACAGACTGGTTGCGCTTGATTGATAGCGGTGAATATGAACAAAGCTGGCAAGAGAGTGCGGCTATATTCAGAAGTAATATTTCCCAAGCGAAATGGGCTGAAGCACTTCAGCTTGTTAGAAAGCCTCTAGGCGATCTAAAAAATCGAGAGTTTGCTTTAGCTCAAGCGCCTTCTTCACTACCAGGGTTGCCAAAAGGTAATTACCTAATCTTATCATTCAGCACCCAGTTCACTGAAAGTACCTCTATGAATGTAGAAACACTCTCTATGGTAGAGGTAAATGGTGAATATAAAGCAATAGGGTACTTCATCAAGTAGACCCTTTTATCACTCACCCATGCGATACAGGGTCTGTAAGCCCAGTATCGCCTTTTTATCGTTGTCGCTTGTTGCATTGTTTATGGCGTCAATAAGTTCAGGTGCATTATAAGGCTCAAGTAATGCTAAGAAGGTCGCTGTGCCAGGCGGCAAGCCTCTACTTACTGCCTTTTGAAGTCGTTTCCATACGCTGAACAGCGACTCCTCACCCAACGTTTTTTGCTGCACCACGCTATCGATGGCGCGGTGCATTACCATTCCGCACGAGTAATAAAGGTTGAAGTGTCCATTCTTGTAAGCGTTGGCAAGTGTGCTTTGCGTTAAACCTAGCGTGCAGCTTTCAAACGCGTGGGTTATACGCCTTTTTACATAGCTATTGGCATCTTCATAAAGGTAGTTCATAGCTAGTGCCGCAAAGTAGTCGGCGCTACCTTCATGTAACCATGATTGTTCGTCATTCTCTGAAACACCGGCGGTATTACCTGGCTGATATAAATGTGCTGCTTCGTGGGCAAAGAACCACAACGTCTTATTGGCAAAGTCGCTATTCTCAGCGCGTTTGTCTAAATCATTCCTGTTCCAGTGCATAAAGATTTGATTTGGCAGCGTGCCGCCTTGTGAGGAATGACCGTTAACCATGGCGTAAGATGCAAATAGCATAGGTTTTTCGGTGGCAAGTGGTTTAAGAGAGTGTGAAAAATAAGCCATGATATTGGGCATGTCGTACTCTAGCTTAGCTTGTATGCTCTCAGGTAGGGCTGGGTCAATAAGTGCAACAGCGCTGTCTGTGATAATCGGTTGCTGCTTACCTACATAAACCTGTCTGCCATTATTTTTATCTACCCATGAGGCGCTGCCACTAACTACTTTTCCGTTTAAAACGATGTGTTCGCCACTTGGCACTTTAAGGGTAATAGGCCATTCATTATGTTCATCTTCACAAGTATTAGCACAAGCAAACAGACGACCAGAATGAAAAGCATTGCCACCGTTCGAAAAAGGCGAAAACGGCGCATAGTCTTTACCCAAGTGTTTGTAAGTGGGGGTGAGTACAAAAGAAACCTTAGAAATAGGTTTTCCCGTTTTAGAACGCACAATTTCTTGTTGTGAAATGGTGTCGTAGGCAATCTCAATGTCACTACTTTTTGGTAGCCAGCGAGTGGTTCTAGATGCGTCAGGATTTCGGACAAATACTAGCTGTTGTGAAGGCTTATTAAGGGTATAGCTTAGCTCCCAGGTAGCACCGCTCTCTGTCTGAGTTTTTTCAATTACGGTGTCGACCTGACTAGCGAGACTTACGCCATTCGTAAAGTTAGTGATTACCAACACTAAAAGGATAAGAAAGGGATGAGCTATAGTTCGTAAGGAGGGCATCAAAACTAAAAGGTCCTTTTTAAGTGTAGTGATAATGGCTTTCTTTCGCGTATTACGAATGTAGCCAATATCAGTATTTGCGTTTGTTTCCCGCAAACGGCGTTAAAATAATGTTAATGAGGATTGGCTAATTTAATGTTAGTTTATTAAGTGATAGTAACGCACTTTTTGTTTTTTTCTGCTATTTAACCTTACATCTAATGAATACTGGAAACTATATAATGCCAAATTTAGCGGGTGATGTTGTTTACCCTCTTACCCGTACGTCGATACCTAAAAAGGCGATAGGGTTGTACTTGCTATGTTTGGTTTTTCTACTTGGCACCAATTTTACCTATGCACGCCCTATTGCGCTTGCAACATCAGAGGTAAGCCCCTTTAGCGACAGCCAAGACGTGTCGAAAGGGTACGTGAATGAAATAGTGGTAAAGGCTTTTGAAGAGTTGGGCGAGCCGCTTAATGTAGAGCGTTACCCTCATGCCCGAGCTTTAATGTTGGCGAAAACGGGCGCCTTAGACGGTGTATTTCCTGTTCATGACTACGAACGTGTTAATGATTCATTTCTTCTATCTGATGCTATCCCAGCGGGAGCGAGTGGATTCCTAATTAGGACGAAAGACTTTAAGGGTAGCAGTGAAATACCTAATCTAGTTGAATGGCTCAAACGACAAAACTTGCGAGGAATTGGGTACCTCAGAGGCACAGTAGCGCCGAAATTTTTATCAAATGAAGCGTTTTTCAATATGTACCCAGGAAAGTCTACGGTTAATCTATTAGATTTACTTGGAAGAGAGAGAATTGATGTTTTATTTATTGATAAGTATAGCGCCAAGGAAGCATTAGTTAACGAGCGACCTAGCCTCATAGGTGAGTTTATATTTATCCCTGGGGAGGAAGTACAAAGCTCTTTTCATCTAGCGCTTTCAAAACAAAACCCTAAGTCTTCCAAGCTAATTGAGAAGTTCAACCTAGCCTTACAGAAACAAAAACAGAATGGGCTTTTGGCGCGCACACTCGAAAAGTATGGTGTATATAACACTTCACAAAACGAAGATGCATTAATTGTTGGCGCGCCAGATATTAATGCTGTTTTTAATGCAAAAGCATACCTGGATAAATACGGCTCCCCTCTATCACAGTCAAATATTCAATGGCGAATAATGGATGAAACCGTTTTACGCCGCCGATTGCTCGGTAATTTTTCAGTTAATGAAAATAGCTTTGATTTGGTACTAATTGGTAATTACGGGCTTCCTATTTGGGCGAAGCGGGATATTCTCGTCCCTTTTAACACGCATCCTGACGATTATGACATTAATGACGTCATTCCTGCTGCTCTTCATGCAAACACCGTTGACGGAAAACTTTACGGGTTACCGTTTGTCGCTGAAACAACACTGACTTTCTACCGAAAGGACCTGCTTGAGAAGTTTAATTTAAGCCTTCCCTCAGTGCTTACATATACCGACGTTAAGGCGCTAGCTCAACAAGTACATATGCCCGAAAAAGAAATTTACGGCGTAGGGCTTAGAACGCGCGTGGGGTGGGGACAGAATATGGCATTAGTGAGCACCATGGCCAATACCTATGGGGCATCGTGGTTAGATGAAAAAATGCGACCTACCCTAGACAGCGCAGCGTGGCTTAATGCCGTGAAAATGTATGCTGACCTTGCAAAGAACGTTGGCCCCCCAGGAAATGAGGATATGGGGTGGCAAGAGAACCAAAAACTCTTTGCTCAAGGCAAATTAGCGTTTTTCGTTGACGCCTCCTCTTTAGGCGGCGCGTTATTTGATAAAAACTTCTCTAAGGTTACTGAATTCACTGGCGTTACTTATGCGCCTCTCGGAAAGCAACAGAAAGGAGCGCAGTGGTTTTGGTCATGGAATTTTGCCGTTCCGAAACAATCGCGCTATGTGAAGGAGTCCCAGCAACTTGCGCATTTTTTAACATCAAAAACCTTTATTGATGACCTCAAGAAAGTTAGCGGTGAATACGCGGCCCCTTCAGGTACTAGGCACTCAACGTATTCAAGTGCCTATCAGCAAGCTGTGCCTTATGCAGCTTTTGAACACCAAGCATTGAAGTTACTTTCAAGCGATGACTTGAGCAATTCTATGATAGGCCGTCAGTTTATTCCTATCCCAGAGTTTACTGCTATTGGCTACGCAGTAGGGGCACAAATTAATGACGTGGTTACCGGTAAAAAAAGCGTGAAAGTGGCATTAGACAATGCCCAAAACCAAACAGAAATAATTTTAGAGCGCGCTGGGTACTTCACGAACAAAGGAAACTAGCTTGTTAGCATGGCGTATGTGAAAAAAGGCTAAGACGATTGCGCTTTACATTTGTTCTAAATGAAAATAAAAAAAGAAAAAACAGTGCTAAATCTTAAAAACTGGATTATGGTGGAATTAAGGGTTCGCTAATTCAACTGACGAACCTTTGAGGCAGAAAGTGTAGTACTGCTTCTCAGTCGACGCGAGTAGGGGAAGAAGTCCTGTTTCGAGCGGCATTCTCCTACAACCGTAACTGTAGCTTGTTAGTGCGCGGGTTCATAAACGAACTATACGCCTAACCTGGCTTTATTTACCGGAGTGAAGGATGCCAAAAAAAAATTCTACCGATACTAAGATTTACGTCCTCGATACCAATATTCTGCTGCACGAACCTCACGCTTTTCTCTCCTTTAAAGAACATGATGTTGTTATTCCAATGACCGTATTGGAAGAACTCGACTACATAAAAGACAGTAAGAAAGACGTGGCGCGCGACGCACGGGTATCCATTCGGGCGATGGAGGACTTACTCCACGACGCAACGCCAGAAGATATGCTTGCAGGTGTATCGATGGAAGGACTTGGCGCGGGACAAACTGCGCCTACAGGTAGCCTATCTATCTTTGCTGATCTCAATATGGTCGAAGCTCAGCAAGTTTTTACCAGCAACGAGAACGACAACCGTATTATCAACGTTGCGCTGCACTTGCAAAAGACCTTTGCGCCGCAAAAAGTGGTGTTGGTAACCAAAGACTTAAACATGCGCCTTAAGGCAAAAGGGGCCGGCCTTGCCCATGTTGAGGACTATCGAACCGACCAGCTTATTACCGATATCAAATATTTATCTCGCGGGTTCCATACCTTTGAAGGAAATTTCTGGGACAGCGTAAAAAGTGTGGATAGTCGTAGTGAGGGACGCGACACCATTCACACCATACCAAAATCCATGTTGCCCGAGGCGTATATAAACGAGTTCTTACTCGATGAAACAAGGCAGTTTGCAGGCCTTGTTGAAGAGATCACAGACGATCATTTAGAGGTACTGGATTTAGGTTACGAACGCTTAATGGGTCGCCACGCTTGGGGCATTACACCAAAAAATATAGGTCAGGCAATGGCGCTTCACGCCTTGCTAGACCCGCATATTGATATGGTTATTCTTACAGGCCCAGCAGGCAGCGGTAAAACGTTACTTGCGCTAGCGGCTGCCCTTGAAATGGTGGTAGAGCGCAACATGTATGACAAAATCATTGTTACGCGAAGTACGCCAGAAATTGCTGAGTCTATTGGCTTCTTACCGGGTACTGAAGAAGAAAAGATGCTGCCTTGGTTGGCGGCGATTACTGACTCGCTTGAAGTGCTTCACAAGCATGATGAAAACACCAAAGGCTCTATGAATTACATCATGGAAAAGGCCAATATCCAGTATAAGTCGGTAAACTTTATGCGGGGGCGAAGCATTCAAAACGCGATCGTAATCTTGGATGAATCGCAAAACCTAACCGCGTCGCAGCTTAAAACTATCATCACCCGTTGTGGCGAAGGAACTAAGCTCATTGTAGGTGGTAACCTGGCGCAAATAGACAGTAACTACTTAAGTGCTGTGACTTCGGGGTTGACCTATCTAGTTGAGAAATTTAAAGACTTCTCGGGCAGTGCCACCATTAATCTAGATGGCGTTGTAAGAAGTCGACTAGCGAGCTTTGCAGAAGAAAACCTCTAGCGAGTTACTCTTCCCAAGTGTTTTATTTAAAGCGCCTTAGTCAAAAAGGCGCTTTTTATTTTTATATTCAGTGAAGATATTTTCCCAATACACCAAGGATAAATTTATTCCTTTTATTCGACAGTTTCCACTTGATAGCGCCCAGTGACAATGTGGCGTTCGGTATCTTCAGATACTTGTCCAAATGGAATAAGTGCCGGGCCAGTGGGGTCGTAAAGCACGTAGGTGTCGCCCTCGTGCTCTATAGTTCTGTCATTGGCCATGGGCGTCAGGGCAATACCGAGCAAGGCATGATTTGGTAAAAATACCATGATCATTTTCGTGGACGGTAAAAATGCGCGCACCATCGACGATGCCAGTACTGCCTTACTATCGCAATCACCAAGGTTCTGCATAAGTACGCTGACAGGCGGCGAATAGCCAGAGCCATTACTTACAACTCTGTCTTCCAATGTGTCGTAAGGGATACTTTGAAGCCAACTAAGAAGTAATGAAAAATAGGCTCTGGAATCTGATTTTGAAGCTACCTTTTCATAAAACGCTTGGGATGCTGCTATCAATGGTTTTACCGATTCGGCTGCATATCGCACGTGATCCGGTTTTATCGCTTTTTGATTAAACAAAGTAGTGAAGCGAGTAAAGTAATGATCTCGCAAGTACCTATCGTACTCTTGCTGTTGAATAGCTTTTAAATTATTGAGTATTTCTTCAACTTGCGCTTCGTCTGAGCCTGTAACCTTAATATCAATAGACTCTCGTTTCGGCGTTATCTTCACACGCGCAACTTTAGGGTCTATTTTTTTAGCTTCTTTGGTTAATGCAACAATGATGTATCGCTGTGCTATTTTCGGTTTGTAGTTAGCTTGCTGAGAGGGGGCTTCTTTTAATGCACTATTAGATAACTCAAAAGAAATGGATTGTAGCCTGTTATTGTTATCTAGCCATTCGTAGCTAAAATTTACCCCAGTATCCGTGTTAACTTTGCTGTATTTGAGTTGTTCGCCGTGTGCTGCAGCCACTAAACAGAGGCTAGAAAACAGCATAAGCATGCTGGCTGGTTTTAATGTGCTAAACCCGCGAAATTGAGACACGAATACATATCTTTTCAACGCATTTCTAATTACTGTCTGTGCACTGCACTTCACACTGTTTACCACATCATATCCCACATATTCATTACATTACTGAGTATGCGCGCCTATGTGTAAAAAACAAGTTTATGCTGAATTCGGTCTGGGTATGTTGAGAAACGTGGTCACGAGCAGTCGCGCGATAAATAAAAAGGCGACATATGTCGCCTATTCTTGAAACCAGTCTAATTCATCATGAAGGCTTACTACGCTACCCACAATAATCAGTGTGGGCGGCTGAAGCTGCGCTTTTTCCTGCTTAGCAACAATGTCTTCTAGCGTACCGGTTAACACCTGCTGCTTTTCAGTAGTGGCCGACTGAACCAGTGCTATTGGCGTTGAGGCATCAAGCCCATGTTCAATCATTTTTTCACAAATGATAGGCAAACCTGTTAGCCCCATATAAAACACAGCGGTTTGGTTTTTTTGGGCAAGAGCAGGCCAGTTAAGTTCTATAGTGCCGTTTTTTAAATGGCCTGTAGCAAACACGACAGACTGTGCATGGTCTCTATGGGTAAGCGGAATACCAGCATAGCTTGATGCGCCGCTTGCTGCGGTAATGCCGGGAACTACCTGAAACTCAATACCATGCTGAATAAGGGTTTGAATTTCCTCTCCGCCACGACCAAATATGAAAGGGTCGCCGCCTTTCAAGCGCACCACGCGATTACCTTTTTTCGCTTCATCAACCATTAGCTGATTAATATCGTCCTGAGGAAGCGTGTGATTGCTTTTAGCCTTACCTACATAGATTTTCTCAGCATCGCGACGCACAAGCTCAAGAATTTGTGGTGAAACTAAGCGGTCGTAAACAACAACGTCAGCTTTTTGCATTAAGCGAAGGGCGCGAAAGGTAAGTAAGTCTGGATCGCCAGGACCTGCCCCGACCAAATACACTTGTCCTTCGACTTTTTTGTCTTCAGCGGCAGCTTGCAGCGCTAAGTCAAACGCTTCATCAGCTTTTTGGTCTTGACCCTTTTCAACCATTTCTGCAATGTCGCCGTCAAGAACGTCTTCCCAAAAGTAACGTCTTGCAGTTACACCGTTGAGTGTCTGTTTTACTTTTTCGCGGAATTTTTCAGAAAACGCACCAAGTCTACTTAAGTTAGCAGGTAATACCGTTTCTAACTTCTGGCGCAAATAACGAAGCAGTACAGGCGCTACACCGCCACTACTCATAGCAATGATAATAGGGGAGCGGTCAACAATAGAAGGGGTAATAAACTGGCATAGTGGCGTGTTATCTACCACATTAACCAACACTTTGTTGGCGCGAGCTAAGTCATGAATATGCTGGTTAACATCGCCCTTGTCGGTGGCAATAAACACCATGTCTTTATGGGTAAGGTCGCTATTTTCAAACTCACGTTCAATCAGCGTGACTTTCTCATTTAACGCTAGTTGCTTAACCGTGTCACAAACCCAAGGAGCAACTACTGTAATGGTCGCAGGCGTCTTCATAATAAGCTCTAGCTTACGGGCGGCCACTTCACCGGCCCCAACAATAAGGACATTGAGTTTTCTAGCGTCTAGGAATAGCGGAAAGTAATCCATAAAGGTTTTCTTAGCTTTAAATACAAAAAAAGAACTGACACTATTTTGCGCCAATTCTTTTTAATTAGAAAACAACGAAAACAGCCTTCATATTGCAATTAGTTATATAAAGGCTGAATGTGTTGCTATTTAGTTCTTACGCTTACGGTTTTCGCGGTCTCCGCGATTGCCTCGGTCTTCACGGTTGCCGCGAGGTGCTCTGTCGCCGCGATTACCACGACCTTCACGCTTAGCTGGTGGCGTATCAGACCATTCGCGAATATTTAAACGCTGACCTGCAACACGTGTGCCTTGAAGTGTATCGCGGGTTTCCTTAGGCATGCCATCAGGAAGGTCTACTGTGCTGAAGTTGTCATAAATTTCGATAGCACCAATGTGCTTCGAGTTTATGTTTGCTTCGTTCGCAATGGCGCCTACGATATTGCCAGGCTTAGCGCCGTGAACATGACCTACTTCAATACGGAAGCGCTGCATGCCTTCTTCTGGCTTGCGGTTGCCACGTGGCACTCTTGGCTTTCTTTCGCGACCATCGCGAGAGTTTCTATCACGGTTGTCGCGCGGAGGCTTGCTATTAATGTCTGGTCGATCTGATTCTTTAAGAATTAGCGGCTCGTCGCCTTGCGCAATTTTAAGTAGCGCAGCCATGATGGTTTCAGGCGATGCTTCGTTTTCTTCTTTAATCATCTCAACAATAGGCATTAATGATTCAATGCTATCGTCTTGAGTAGCTTCGGCAACCGACTGTTTAAAACGGCTTAAGCGTGTCTCATTGATTTCGCTGATTGAAGGAATAGGCATCGCTTCAATAGGCTGCTTAGTGGTTTTCTCGATAGAGTACAACAAGCGTTTTTCGCGGTGAGAAATAAATAGGATTGCATCACCTTGACGACCAGCACGACCGGTACGACCAATACGGTGTACGTAAGACTCACTGTCATACGGGATATCGTAGTTGATAACGTGACTTACACGCTCAACGTCAAGACCACGGGCAACTACGTCAGTAGCTACAAGAATGTCGATTTTACCCTGCTTTAGCTTTTCAACAGTGCGCTCACGGGCTGCCTGAGGAATATCACCGTTTAGTGGCTCTACATCGTAACCACGCGCAGACAGCTTATCTGCTAATTCAACAGTAGCGGTTTTCGTGCGTACGAAAATGATCATACCGTCGAACACTTCCACTTCCATGATGCGGGTTAGCGCTTCAAGTTTGTGGTGCGGTGCGATTTGGCAGTAACGCTGACGAATCGTACTTGCTGTGCTTACCTTTGAGGCAATTTTAACGTGCTTAGGGTCTTTTAAGTAACGCTGAGTAATTTTCTTAATTGGACCAGGCATAGTTGCCGAGAACAGCGCCGTTTGGCGTTCTTCTGGTGCGTGGCTAAGAATAAGTTCAACGTCATCAATAAAGCCCATACGAAGCATTTCGTCAGCTTCATCTAACACTAAGAACTTAAGTTCACTTAAGTCTAGTGTTTTGCGCTTTATATGGTCGATGATACGGCCTGGTGT
The DNA here is from genome assembly GCF_027563165.1 of Alteromonas sp. PRIM-21. Lineage (NCBI taxonomy): Bacteria > Pseudomonadati > Pseudomonadota > Gammaproteobacteria > Alteromonadales > Alteromonadaceae > Alteromonas > Alteromonas sp. PRIM-21. The sequence continues at coordinate 73,617 of NZ_JADOEK010000004.1, forward strand.
ACCCACAACCACTTGAACGCCGCGCTTAAGCTGACGAATTTGGTTGTCGTACGACTGACCGCCGTATACTGGAAGTACTTTAATTTTTTGACTAAAGCTCGCATAAACCTGAAACGCCTCTGCAACCTGAATAGCTAGTTCACGGGTTGGGGCCAATACCAGTAATTGCGGCTTACGTTGCTCAGGATCGATATTTGCCAACATAGGCAGGGCAAACGCAGCGGTTTTTCCTGTCCCTGTCTGTGCCTGACCGAGTAAATCGTGTCCTTCAAGAATAAGAGGAATACTCTCAGCCTGAATAGGAGACGGTTTCTCGTAGCCAACTTTTTCAAGGGCTTGTAAGATTGGTTCTGGTAAATTGAGGTCTTTAAATGTCATGTCGACAGTTGTTGTCATTAAGGGTCCTGGTGCATTAAGTAAGGAGGGTGCGGCATACGACTAAACCGTACTTTTTCGGTTTATTATCGCAAGACGCTATACAGCGTTGAACTGGCCTGTCCGGCGAGTTAATGAAGCGTATTCTTAGCGTATTTCGCGATATGCTTGCCAGCAGTGTTGCAAAAAACAGTATTATATTCGAATAATGGACAGGTTGCCACGAAATTGCACAAATTCGATGAAATAATAAGCAGTTTAGTCAGTGCTTTTGACAAAGAGCTGGAATGTGACGACAAAAATCTGAGGAAGGGCAAGGAATTACAATGACAAAGCATAGAACTAATAAATTAATTAAACGCACCACGTTAGCAGTTATGTTAACCAGTGCACTTTTGTCAGGGTGTAGCGAGAAGTCGATGGAAAGCCATTTGGCAGATGCGAGAAACTATGCCTCTCAACAGCAGCTTGATGCCGCCATCGTTGAATACAAAAACGCTATTCAAAAGGGGCCTAATGCGGCAGAACCTCGCTTTGAGCTTGGAAAACTGTACCTACAACAAAATAATTATGCGGCAGCAGAAAAAGAACTTAACAAGGCAATGGACTTAGGCCACCCCGTAAGCCAAGTTATTCCATTGTTATCAGTTGCCTACCAGCAGTCAGGAGCAGAAAATGCCCTTGCTGAAGTAGATTATCGCGCAGAAGGAATGACCGCGGTTGAATCCGCAGAAGTGGGCTTTTATAAGCTTCAAGCACTTATGCAGCTTGGTAAAAACGAAGAGGCGCAAGTGCTTCTAGCCGAGCTTTCTACCCTAGATACCAGTTCGGTTTACAAGGGCCTTATTGATAGTTACGCCTTTGTGCTAGAAAACGATATGGAAGGCGCATTAGCCGCAACAGAAGCCTTGCGTGAGCAAGCGCCGACCAACAAAGACGTATTGCAACAGCTTGCCAAAATTTACCTGCAAAATGGCGAACCTGAAAAAGCCGCAGAGGTATATGGCGTTTATGTTAGTCAGTTTCCAGATGACGTTACCAGTAAATTTGCGTATGCCGCGCTTCTTATCGAAATAAGAGATCTGGATAAAGCTCAGCCTATTGTGGATGATTTGTTGGTGCTGAACGAAAACCATCCTCTGCTAAATACTTTTAAAGGCATTATTGAATCGGCAAACGAGAATTATGCGAAAGCCCTTGAACACTTGGAAATTGCCGTTCAAAACGGTAGGAGTGATCAGGTTGTGCGTTTGGTTGCGGGTTTTAGTGCCTATCAAATTCAAGATTTCGAGGCGGCCCAGCGCCACTTAACCATGGTGGCGTCGAGCTTGCCCGACAATCACCCAGGCCTTCGAATGCTGGCAGACAGCATGCTCCAACTAGGTGAAAACGATGAAGCCCTTGAAGTTCTGGCTAGAGTTGAAGGTGAACAAGGTGTTGATGCGGCCCTGTTTTCGAAAGCCAGTTATCAATTGCTTAGAGAAGGCAACGTTGTTGGCGCTCAGCAGATGATAGAAAAATCAGAAGGGGTTAGCACCACAGCCGAAGACTTATCACGTTTAGGTGTTTTACAGCTTTCATTAAACGACATTGATGGGTTAGTAAACCTTGAGCAGGCGGTTGAGCAAGCGCCTGAGTCTGTCACCTCACAAGCAACCTTACTGCGCGCCTACATAGCGACTAACCAGCTTGAGAAGGCGAAAAATGCGGCCAAAGAGTGGCACGAAGCATCGCCACAGACTGCGGCTCCCTTGATCTATTTAGGAAATATTGCAACAGCAGAAGGCGCTTATCAAGACGCGGCGCAGTACCTAGATAAAGCAAGCGAGCTTAACGACGCTGGTAATGAGGTTACGTACTCCAGAGCTAAATTGCTTGTTGCCGAGGGCAATAAAGAAAATGCAGTTGCGTTTATCCGCGCTTTTATCGACGAGAACCCTGCTGACGTCCAAGCTTTGGCGCTGTGGTTCGCGCTCGCAATGGAAAGCGGCAATGCAGACGCCGTGGTTAAGCATACACAAACGCAGTTTAATGCTAATGAAGGCGATATTAATCTAAGACTTTTACTCGCGAGAATGTATTCGCTAACTAACCAGTTAGATAAAACTGTTTCGCTGTTAAGGGCTGTTGAAGGTGATGAGTCATCACCTCAGACTTTCTGGAATTTAAAAGGCCAGGCACTTATTGCCACTAATAACGTAAAAGAAGCCACGACCTTCTTTGATCGCTGGTTATCATTTTACCCACAAGATAAAAATGCGGTATTGGGCAAGCTGCTTATCGTCGACTCTCAAAAGCAATTCAAGCAAGGGTTAGCGCTCACAAACAAGGTATTATCTAAGCGGCCAGACGCCCAACTAACGCTTTTGAAAGCGTATTTTCATAGCCGTCTTGGTCAATCTAAACCAGCATGGGAAATTATCAATAATGTCTCTGACGAGGTTAAGGCATTGCCGTTCGTAAGAGGCGTTATTGCGCGTTTACATCTTATCGATAAAGCACCAGAGCAGGCGGTAGACCACGCCAAAGCCGCTTATGATGCTACTTCAAACTCAGATAATGCTTTGCTGCTTGTTGCAGCCCTTGAGATGTCAGGTAAAAAAGAGCAAGCGTTTAGCTTTTTGCAAAAGCATGTAGATGCGCACAATAACGACGTACAAAGTGCAATGTTGTTAGCCGAGCGTCAAATAGGTAATGATAGAGCCGCAGCTATAGATACCTATGAGCTTATACTTACTAAAACGCCTGATAATTTTGTGGTGCTTAACAACTTGTCGTATTTAGCGTTTGAAGATAAAGACCTTCAGCGAGCAGAAGAGCTAGCGAAAAAAGCGGTATCGCTGCAAAGTGAAAATGCTGATGCTGTGGATACATTGGCGCAGATTTATATCGCTAAGGGCGAGAAAGAAGAAGCGCTAACCCTGTATGAGCAAATATCGACAGGGCCCATTGCTAGCGATGAAGTGTATTTAAATCACGTCGCCTTATTGCTTGAGCTCGATAAAAAAGAGTTAGCAAAACGACGCTTAGCAAGTAGGGAGTTTACCTCTGAAGCCGCGAAGCAAAGAGTAGAAAGCCTTAAGCAGCAATACGGCGTGTAAAGCGCTTTGATAAAGGTTTTAGCTATTTATCTGACTTTGTTAGTTTTCTTTAGTAGCAAAAACTGAAATGAAAGAAGGCCACTTATCGTGGCCTTCTCTTTTTGTTTACCTGTCTGCCTGACTGCTTGTGTTGCTTTTGATTAACAACCTGTGTCTAGACAGCCTCAGGCAGTTATTCTCTGCTATTTTGTGATGCGACCTGCGCTTTTAGCTCCCGTAACTCTTTGAGCACGTCGTGCAGCGTAGGTTCGATATTCCCTTGTGCAATTTGCTCTTCAAGTAAGGCGGCTTCTTTTTCTGCTCTTGCCTTTTCGTTTTCTCTTTCCATCACATTTACCACAATGCCGATAACCATGTTGAGGAAGGCGAATGCGGTAAAGAAGATAAAGGTTAAATAGAAAATCCAGCTTAGTGAGTACACTTCTTGAGTTTCGTACATCACATCTGTCCAATCTTCGAAGGTCATGATCCTAAAGAGCGTCAGCATAGAGATGGTGATATCGCCCCACAGCACAGGGTTAATATTTTCAAACAATGTGCTGCCTACCGCTGCGTATATATAGAAGATGATAAACATCAGCAGCATGACATAGCCTAGCTGTGGCAGAGCTTTCACTAGAGAAACAAGGAGTATTCTAAGTTCTGGGATGATTGAAATCATACGAAGCACGCGGAAGACCCGCACTAAACGCGCAATCAGCGCAAGTTCAGTGTCGTCCGCCGGGATGAGACTGATAACTACAATGAGGGTATCAAACCAGTTCCAGAAGCTTTTGAAAAAGTAACGCTTTTGCTTTTCCGCTAAAAAGCGAATTGTGATTTCAGTTAGAAAGAAAGCGCTAATAAACCAGTCTAAAAACAAAGTAATAGATGACATGCCAGGAGGTAGTTCATAGGTCTTCGCACCGACTAATAACGCGGATATCACGATGACGCTGATAACAAAGGCTTCAAACCATTTGTTTGCTCTTATGCGCTCAAATTTATTTTGTAGTTCAGAGGCTTGCATTTTTATTTATCACTCAAGAAAAAAACAATAAACCAAGAGGCTTGTCGTAAGCTTACTTGGCGTTATACTAAAGTTGTTGTTCCCACACTTTATGCGCCAAAATGTAGGGGCAAAAAGGCGACTTTAAAGCCTTAAACTCGGCAAAAATAACATCACTAAAAATAGAGACAAATTTAAAGGGCATAATCATGGATGATGAGTTACAGCTGTTGCAAGAGAAATTACGCGTCGTTTCAATGCGTTTATCTAATTTTGTAATGACGAAGCAAAATGCCGAAGCCTTATGTGCTGACTACCGGCAGCTGCTGGGTGCTTTACAAAAGTTTTCTTGCGGCAAATAAGCACGCTTTTACACCACAATATATAGTGTATAAACACTAAACACGTACAAAAAAGGGCAGCCAGTAGCTACCCTCTTTACGTCGTATTCAAACGCTTATCTAGCGATATAAAACAACCTATTTGTTGCTATTGCTCTCGACCGGCTTAAGACCGCGGTTGATCATAGCCACATCTTCACCTGTAAGGGTTCCCGCCGCTTGCTTAAGTGTAATAACAGACTGAATGAAGTCATAGCGCGCACCAGCAAGATTACGACGCGCATCAAACAGATTACGTGTGCTATCAAGCACATCAACAATAGTACGTGTACCTACATCAAACCCAGCTTCTGTCGCTTTAAGGGCGCTGTCTGCTGAAACCACTGACTGTTCAAGAGCGCGAATAGTTGAGATAGATGCTTTTACATTGTTAAACGAGCTACGAACAGATTGTACGGTTTGACGATACGTCTGCTCAGCAGCTTGGCTAGCAGCAACGTAGTTGTACTTCGCTTGCGATGTTTGCGCGCTTACACTGCCGCCTTCATAAATAGGTACACTCAACGTCACGCCAATAGACTGACTGTTTAAGTACGGCGTTTCATAACCAAATGGAGTCGTTGAGCCATCGTCGTTAAGAATTTCAGCGTCTACATCGTCTTTAGAGCGGCCATAGCTGCCAGACAGCGACAAGGTTGGTAAATGACCAGAACGGGCAATGGCAATGTCTTCTTTCGCCACGTCCATAGCTAAACGGTCTACCAACAATGCTAAGTTTTTGTCTTGAGCGGTTTCTAGCCAGCTATCTACGGTTTCAGGCACCGGCATTGTGGCCGAGAAATTATCTTTATTTAATCCGTAAAGACGGTCGTGATATTTACCTGTAATCACGCGCAGCGCTTCAAGAGCAAATTCGAGTTCGTTTTTAGCCTGAATTTCCTGAGCGACTGTGCTGTCGTAGTTTGCTTGTGCTTCGTGAACGTCCGTAATAGCCGTAAGACCCACTTCGAAACGTTGACGGGTTTGTTCAAGTTGACGTTCAATCGCACGTTTTTCTGAACCTACAAATTCTACGTTGTCACGGGCGCGCAACACGTCAAAGTAAGCCGTAACCGTACGTACAATAAGGTCTTGCATGCTTGCCGCAAGTTGTGCATCGCTTTGTTCAGCAATTTTTTCAGCGCGGTCTAAGCCTAACCAATTAGCGTGGTCGTACAACGACATTGAAAGTGTTAACCCGTAGTCGATGGTGTCTACTTCTGTATCTGTGGTAAATACCTGAAGGCCGTTGTCACCAGCAGCTTGTTGAAAGCGTTCAGAATCTGACATGGTGTAGGCCACAGAGCCAGAGATTTGCGGTAGTAGACTTGCACGGCTAATACTAATTCCTTCAAACGCAGCATCACGTTGCGCTTTCGCTTGGTTTACCAATGGATCGTTCGCCAGTGCTTGTTGATATACCTGCATTAGGTCATCGGCTAGTGCACCAGTTGTCATCGAAACACCGATAACCAGCGACAGAAGTGTTCGTTTCATGCTTACGTCTTCCTGTTGTGTTCAAGTTGCGTCGTCATTTATTCGTTAAGACGACTTATTAAAACCAAGTGTATGAAAATTCAACCACAAACCGAAAGTCCAAACTCGTAACAGTATTCGATTAACTGTAACAGAATATGTGATCTACCCACGCAATTTTTATAGTAATAGACGACTTGTAATATGAGTTTTCTGTTATTCGTACACACTCAACATCGCATTTTACATGCGTATACATGGTTGATGTGTAAATGTACTATGTATGATAAATCTATTTGAACCATAAGTGTCAGCAAATGAGCAAGGAATTCCTTTCATTTACCTCAAATGACGTCGAAATCACCGACATTAAGCCAGTGTATCGTGGTTTCTTTACCATGAATCAGTATCAATTTAAGCACAAGTGTTTCAATGGAGAATGGAGCAACACAGTGACACGCGAAATTTTTGAACGCGGTCATGCGGTGGGCGTTTTGCCCTACGATCCTATTCTTCAAGAATTCGTGCTAATTGAGCAGGTTAGAATTGGGGCGTTAGCCACATCTTCAAGCCCTTGGTTAATAGAAATTATCGCAGGCATGATAGATAAGGGGGAAACACCAGAAAATGTGTGCCATAGAGAGTCGATGGAAGAGGCGGGAATAGAGTTACAAAACTTGACCAAGGCCCTAAGCTATTTATCGAGCCCAGGCGGTACTACTGAAAGATTACATATATTTATAGCAAAGACTGATGCAAGCTTGGCAAAGGGGATTCACGGGCTTGAAAGCGAGTCTGAGGATATCAAAGTGCATCGCGTAAAAGAGAATACCGCTCTTGAATGGCTAGAAAATGGCCATATAGACAACGCCGCAGCAGTAATTGCGCTACAATGGTTTTTTATGCATAAAACACAACTTCTGGAGCAGTGGCAGACATCGTGACACAACGCAAGCAACGAAAATACATCCCTCATCTTCCGTCAATGCAGGCGCTTTGCGAACTGAACTATTCTTACGTTCTTAGAATGCTACCTGACTGCGATACGGAAGACTTGAGTTATGAATTTTCCGTTGGCGTGGGGTTGGCCTATGAGATTAGGATAGTGGACTCTGCACGCTACACCAGCACGCTGAGCATCAAGCAAACTACCAAAGATATGCCGTCGTATCTAACGCCAACTATGACGGTTCGTCTATATCATGATGCGCGCATGGCTGAAGTGATAAATAGCCAAAATACCGGGGCCCTTGAGCCTTCTTACGAATACCCTAATTTGAAAATGCGCCAGCGCAACGAAAAGCATATGGTAAATATCTTTTTAGCTGAGTGGCTAAACTTTTGCCTGCAACATTCAACAAACGTTACCTCAGAAGCGTGATATCACTAATACAGATAAGTGATTGCCACTTGTTTAAGGACAAAGACAAAACCGGTTACGCGGGTATAGCGCCTTATCACTCACTAACGCGTGTACTTAGCGCTGTTCGGCAGGTCCTTGCAGATATTGCTGATTCAAAAAAGCAAAGCGCTAATAAAGAAACTATTGGTCAAGAGCCGAAAGTGATAGTGCTGATTACTGGAGACATCAGTGGCGATAACTCCCCCGAAAGCTATCAGCACTTTACCGCATTGATGGAGCAATATATCGAGCCAGAAAATATAGACTGGTTTGTTCTTGCGGGGAATCACGACAATAATCCGCATTTCGAAAGCTATCTCGGTAGTCGTCACTTGCAGAGTACCAACCCGATAAGCTTTTCGAACTGGCAAATACACGGTATGGATACCCGCACTTCAGGCAATATGCACACGGCTGCGGGCGAGGTAAAAGACAGCGATTTAATTGCATTAAAACAATCGCTAGATGCATCATCGAACGTTAACCACCTTGTTGCGCTCCATCATCATGTATTGCCTTCGAAAAGCTGGATGGATAAACATTTTTTGGTTAATGCGCAGCACTTTGAGTTGCTTATCAATGAATATCCGCAAATAAAGGCGTTAATTCACGGTCATATCCATTCGCCATTGCGCCAAGAAATAGGAAGGAATAGCACGCCTTCTTTCGGAAGCCCGTCTACCTGCTGGCAGTGGCAAATGCGCGCTGAATTCGGTGTAAGCGAAGCGGCACCTGGGTACCAGGTAATTAATTTGATGGATAATGGAACGGTAGACGTTAGGGTTATCGAGGTCTAGGTCTAAAATAGTCCAAAGTACAGAGAACAATACAGTAGAGAGCAACACAGTAGAGAACAGTATGCAGCACATCTTATATCTTCATGGCTTTTTGAGCTCCCCGAAGTCCATAAAGGCCCAAGCCACTAAACAATATTTTGAGCAGCATCACTCAAACGTCACCTTACATATACCTGAACTGTCTAATTTTCCTAGTAAAGTTGAAAGTCAGCTGCTTGAGCTTATTGATAGTACCCCAGCACTGCTCGAAAACGGGCTTAAACTGATTGGTAGCTCAATGGGCGGCTATCTCTCTACATATTTACTAGAGAAGTTTGGTGGCAAAGCCGTATTAATAAATCCAGCGGTACGCCCCTATGAACTGCTGCAAAACTTCATAGGCACTCATGAGAACCCATACAGCAGAGAAAAGTTTGAGATAGTAGAAAGCGATATGGGGGTTATAAAAGCCTTGGAGGCTGCTTCAATTAAACAGCCAGCTAGTTACAAAGTGCTGCTTCAAACGGAAGATGAAACTCTAGACTACCGCTTGGCTGCAGAGAAGTACCAGCAAAGTCACTTACTTATTGAAGAAGGTGGCGATCACAGCTTTGTTGGTTATGAAAACCACTTACCTGCTATCGCAGAGTTTTTGCTAAAATAAGCGCATTGCCAGTCTTTACTAGCCCTGCTAACATCAAATATACGCCGTGCAGTGCTGTAATTACTCACAGTAGTGTGTGCTTTCTTTCCTTATCGCTGGCTTAAATAACAACCATAACTATGTCAAATCAATATAATTCAGAAGCTATCGAGGTTTTAAACGGCCTTGACCCCGTAAAACGCCGTCCTGGTATGTATACCGACACCACCCGCCCAAACCATTTAGGGCAGGAAGTTATCGATAACAGTGTGGATGAAGCGCTCGCCGGCCATGCCTCTAATATCAAAGTTATTTTGCATGAAGACCAATCGTTAGAAGTTATCGACGATGGTCGTGGTATGCCGGTGGATATACACCCTGAAGAGGGAATATCAGGCGTAGAGCTTATATTATGTAAGCTTCACGCAGGCGGTAAGTTTTCAAATAAAAACTACGCCTTCTCTGGTGGTCTTCACGGGGTGGGGATTTCGGTAGTTAATGCGCTTTCAACCCGCGTAGAAGTGACAATTCGACGAGACAGTAACGTATATCAAATCGCCTTTGAAAATGGCGACAAGGTAGAAGATTTACAGGTTATCGATACTTGCGGCAAGCGCAACACAGGTACCCGTGTTCATTTTTGGCCCGACCCGCAATATTTTGATTCTGCAAAGTTCTCGGTTAGCCGTCTTGTTCATAATCTGCGTGCCAAAGCGGTATTGAGCCCTGGCTTACGCATTCGCTTTGACAACAAAATTACCAAAGAAAGCCAAGAGTGGTATTACGAAGATGGCCTAAAAGACTATCTTTACCAAGCGGTGGAAGAGTTCGAAACCTTACCGTCAGATACGCCATTTGTAGGCACGTTTAGTGGCAACACAGAAGCCGCCGATTGGGCTGTGATGTGGTTGCCTGAAGGTGGTGATTTGGTTACAGAGAGCTACGTTAACCTTATTCCTACCGCGCAAGGTGGTACACACGTTAATGGATTGCGCCAAGGCTTACTTGAGTCGATGCGCGAGTTTTGCGAATTTAGAAACTTAATGCCCCGTGGCGTTAAGCTATCGCCGGACGATATTTGGGACCGCTGCGCCTATATTCTTTCAACTAAAATGCAGGACCCTCAGTTCGCGGGACAAACCAAAGAGCGTTTGTCTTCACGTCAGGCCAGTGCGTTTGTATCAGGTGTGGTGAAAGACGCATTTAGTTTGTGGCTAAACCAACATACTGAAATTGCTGAAGCGCTGGCTGAAATGTGTATTAACAATGCACAGCGTCGTCTTCGACAGGTGAAAAAAGTTGCCCGTAAAAAGGTTACACAAGGCCCTGCACTACCGGGTAAATTAACCGACTGTTCATCGCAAGATACTTCTTACTCTGAGTTGTTTTTAGTAGAGGGTGACTCGGCAGGTGGCTCGGCTAAACAAGCGCGTGACAGAGAGTTTCAGGCAATCATGCCCCTGCGCGGTAAAATCTTAAATAGCTGGGAAGTAGACTCTTCTCAAGTACTGGCATCACAGGAAATTCACGATATTTCTGTGGCGCTGGGTATAGATCCAGATTCAACAGATCTGTCTGGTTTACGCTACGGTAAAATTTGTATTCTTGCCGATGCTGACTCTGACGGGCTACACATTGCAACCTTACTATGTGCGCTTTTTGTACGTCATTTCAGAACCTTGGTAGAGCAAGGCCATGTGTATGTCGCCATGCCTCCGCTATTTAGAATAGATGTGGGTAAAGAGGTGTATTACGCTCTAGATGAAGGCGAAAAGCAGGGTATTCTGGATCGTATTGAAGCAGAAAAGAAACGCGGAAAAGTGAACGTACAGCGCTTCAAAGGTTTGGGTGAAATGAACCCGCTACAGCTTCGCGAAACTACAATGGACCCGAACACCCGTCGCCTTGTTCAGCTGACTATTGAAGATGCTGAAGAGATGATGGAGCTAATGGATATGCTGCTTGCTAAGAAGCGTTCAGGCGACCGTAAAACTTGGCTTGAAAGCAAAGGCAATATGGCAGAAGTGGCGCTATAGCGCTTGTAAGGGCTAACGCACAGAATTAACGTCGATGCTTTAAAAGCTGGTCAAATAGCAAAACGTCACAAAAAGTGAATAGAAAACGCCGAGATACTATCCTGAAACATGGAGTTCTCGGCGTTTTAGTTTGTGCATCTGCAATAAAATACTGCCACGCATTATGACACTGGTGCCGTTTAAGATGAGTAGCGGCCAGCTTTGGCTTAACGGCATTGTTAAGCCGAACATTAAGGTGCTAACGTCTTTAATCAAGATGTTTCGAAATAACGCAAAGGACAGCGAGCCTACTTTTTGTCTACGCTGCAACACAAACCACTGATGCAGCGAACCTTGAAATAATATGACGGTGACTACCAGCATCAACGTGTTTGCGCCAAGTTGCGCAAGCGTTGGGAAGGGGCGAAAAGCAATGGAAAGGGTACCGCCAACAAGCGCAAACAGAGCAATAGCGGCAACGTAGCCTGAAATTGTATTTCGCCTGTGTTGCCATATTTTCCAAATTATTATGAGCGTAAGAATGAGCGCGCCAAAACGCGTCCAAACCAAGTAATGGTTAAAAGGCTCTACCGAAATGCCGAATAGGAAAATAGAGAAAAACGCAAAATAGCTAGAACCAAACTGGTTTAGCGACAGGCTGTGGTTCGCATCGCTTTTCTCGCTTGTAACGGACACTTGATGGTGCGTCATAGCTTTAATCTGTGACCATAAGCCTAACCAAGTCAGTAAAAAAAGCGCGGCACTAGCAAAGCCTAATATGTGGTAAAGCACGCAGTCAGCTCCACGTTAACAATGTTTAAACTGGTGAGAGGCTTCCAGTGTACCACGTAGCAGCCGGCCTATGCTTTACAGGAGTAAGCTGGGCGCGAAGAAATATTGGATAAAGTCTGGATCTTAAAGTGGAAGGATATCGGTTTTTCGGTGCCGATAGCGTTCTATGTATTCTCAACACCGAAATGTAGTTTTAATAGCAAGGAGGTTTATTTTGGCATTGCATTCAGTTTCTTCATCTACACGCCAGTTAGCGGTGAGCGATAACACCACAACGCTATTATTTGACCACGATGGCACCCTGATTGACTCAGAAACCGTACATTTTGACCTTTGGAAAGACATTTTATTGAAATATGATGTTGAGCTAAGCAAGGATTTTTATTGCGAAGTGATGGCGGGGATACCGGTCAAACAAAATGCTGTGGACTTAGTTGAGCATTTTAATATTGATATTGAACCGCAGTTACTGGCTCAGCAGAAACACAAAAGCGTGAGTGACTACCTCGATAAACAAGCTTTTCCTTTGATGCCATTTGCTAGGGAGACCATTACACAATGTGCAGAGAAGGGATTTACTATTGGCATTGTGACGGGAGGAAGTAAAAAGGCTGTAGAAAAAACGTTATCTCAATATGAGTTAAGTGATTATATTTCCTGTGTGGTGGCCGTAGAAGACGTAGAAAACAGTAAGCCCGCCCCGGATTGTTATGCCCTAGCAATGGATAAGCTAGGTAAATCGCCTAGCGAGTGTGTAGCCATTGAAGACACGCAAACCGGTATGACAGCAGCACTTGAAGCAAAGTTGGCTTGTATTGTAATACCTACAGATTTATCGCAGCATCACGATTTGTCCCGTGCTACTGTGCGTTACGATAGCTTGAAAGCGTGGAGCGATAGCGAGCTCAAGACACGTTAATTATAAAGGTTATATACGACAACTTGTCATTCCACTTGTCACTGGTGGCGCGAAAATAGATAACGTAGTATAACCAGCACCTTAGCGCCTATTGTGTTTCGTTTCTCGACAACGCATTAGGCGCTAATTTCTTTTGATTAGTTGTAATTACAGGTAAAGCTGATTTCTTATGATTTTGCGTAGCCTCAAATGGCTTTTAATAACTATCGCCATCATCCTTGTTCTGCTTGTAGTAGGCGTGGCTACGGTTACCGTTATGGCTGTACAAAAAGCACCCTTGGTGGCATCGACAGCGCCGACGCAGCTCGATGGTGCTGACAGTGTTAACGAACTTCTCGGCCAGCTAAAACAGGCATTTTCACGCCGAGAAGAAGGTCATCAGGTAACGCTTACCGAAACGCAAGTCGAAAGCTTGGTGGGCGTGTTACAGCGGGCCTTACCTGAGTTTAAAGGCGTAGTAAACATCACCCCATTAGCAGGCACTGTAAATGTTACTTACGCCATTGATAATACAGGCTATTACATTAATGCCTCGGCATTAGTATTACCCGGAGATAGCTTGCGTATAGAGCAAGTTCAAGTAGGCGACTTAACCATTCCAGGCCGTTTTTTACTCGGCTTTTTAGAACGCACAGTGAATTCTTATACCCAATCGGAAATAGCCACTATTGCGCTGTCTCGGGTAGAGCGAGTAACAATGGGGCGCGGTGAACTAACCCTTGATGTTGGGCGCTTAGATGAGCTACTAAGTGAGTTAAACGTCGTGACATCAAATATGTCGGTTAGCGAACAGACTGAGCTTCAGCAGCTTTCCGCTTACTACCTACGCTACTTGTCTGGAAGAGAAATAGCCTTATCAAACAAGCCGGTTTCTCTTACTGAATACTTGCGTGAAGGGATGGCTAGAGCGCGAGAGCAAAGTCAAACGTCGCAAGATGCCGTACTTCACAACAATGCTGTAATTCTCGCGCTAGCGGTTTACGTGGGTCATCACCGCGTGGGTGCACTTGTCGGCGATATCCAACCAGATCCCGATAGGGCGTTAAAGCCGCGCAGGGGCGCGGTACTTCATAATCGCAATGACTTGGCTCGTCACTTTATTATCTCTGCGGCATTAGAGCTAATGGCCGAACAAGGTATGTCCTTAGCAATTGGCGAGTTTAAAGAGTTAATGGACCGAGGCAACGGTGGCTCGGGCTATAGCTTTGTAGATTTAGCGGCAGATATGTCGGGTACTGAGTTTGCTAAGGTTGCTACAAATCCAAACACCGCAATGGAAGTACAAAACGCCATGGCGCGCATTCAAAGTGAATTGGAAATAGTCCCGCCTATTGAAGGTCTGCCTGAAGGCTTGAGTAAGCAAGCCTTCACTGAACAATATCAGCGCGTGGACAGTGAATCCTATTTAAAAGAAGTAAAGGAAATTAAGCGTAGAATCAGCTTGTTGCCGCTTTACCAAAAATAAGCGCTAAGGCATGTAAGAGTGCGCCGAAAGTGAGAGGCTAATCTAAAAAGCCCGCTGTTAAAGCGGGCTTTGTTTTACTCACTTGCAGTTCTACACTACTTTTTAGCAAGAGACTGCTGAAACTGTGCAATGGTTACAAGAGCCAACTCTATTTTTTTAACCAAAGGCGCAAGTGCCTGCTTAGCGGCATCGTCATCCAGTTCCTTTAGCGACTGCCAGTCGTTCGCTATCTCTTGTACATAGGGGCCAAAGCGCTTGGCTGATGTGGTAAAACCGCTATCGTCAGCGAATACGGCTGCAAACTTACCTTTTTGATCGCGCTGTAAGTTATCTAAAATTTGGTCGGCATCAACGGCTTTGCGGTGCAGCGTTTGAAGTGTTTCTTGAAGTTGTTGATGGACAGCTTGCATCTCTTGGCTCTGTTGCATAGTCACGCCTTTTATTTCTAATGTGATTAGGTGTGCGTATTACCTGCACACCTAAGTTTATATGGTTTGCGTCGCAATTATTTTTTGCCACGCCAAATGTATTTCGGTAAATAATGGTTAAAGTTTCGCCTTTCAAGGCCGATAACGTAACGATGTTGTAAATTACAAAACCTACGGTTCACTAACGAACTCGCTGGTTACGTAACGCTCAACACATTGTAAGGGTGGGCAATTCTGCCCATTTTTTTACTTTGCTACAAGCAACAAAGGAAAATGGTATGGATCTACAAGGTGCTAGTGCCTCTGGAGCGTCCGGTGCGTCACTTGAGTTGGCCTCTCTTAAGTTGGCAAAAAGCCAACAAGAGCAAGAGGGTAAAGCGTCGCTTCAGCTGCTGGAATCAGCCGCTGACGTACCAAAATCGTCATCTTCAAACCCCGCGTTAGGCGCCAACATCGATACCTACGCGTAAGTTACGGATGCAAATGTAAGTCGATAGGCGTTTTGCCGGGTTGACCGCCAATTTCTCTCACCAGTTTTGGCACTAAAAAGCCTGGCAGGCGCTTTATCGCTTCTTCCATAATCAGGCGACCTTCATCATCGCTGACATAAAAATGGCTTGCACCCTGCACTTTATCTAACACGTGTAAGTAGTAAGGCAGGACACCCGCTTCAAAAAGTGACTCGCTTAAGTTACTGATGGCCTCGCCAGAATCATTAATACCTTTAAGTAATACCGACTGATTGAGCAAGGTGACGCCCTTGTCTCGCAATGTGCGCAGTCGCCTTTTTAAGGGCTCAGAGACTTCATTCGCGTGGTTCGCGTGCAGCACCAGCACTTTTTGAAGAGGCAAGGCCGTAAACCATTCAATAAAGTCATGGCTGATTCTTTCTGGCAATACCACAGGCAAGCGGCTATGTATGCGCAGGCGTTTTATGTGGGGAATGGCTGCAATTTCATTAGCTAACCACGACAAATGATTATCTTTCGCCATAAGAGGGTCGCCACCTGAAAAAATCACCTCGTTAATTTTGCTGTTACTGCGAAGGTATTCAAGTACATCAAGCCACTGATGTTTACTTACCGAATTGTCGGCATACGGGAAGTGGCGACGAAAACAGTAACGGCAGTTTACTGCACAGCCAGTGCGTACCATCAACAGCACACGAGAATCGTATTTATGCAAAATACCCTTACCTGCTGTGTCATGCTCATCTAAAGGATCTTCGCTGTAGCCCGGTGAGGTGAGAAACTCGTCGCTAAGCGGCATAACCTGTAAAAACAGGGGGTCGTTAGGGTTTCCCTTTTCCATAAGGCTAACGAAATGCCGTGGAACACGCATGGGAAAAAGGCGGCGTGCTTTAATATGTTGAGCGTATTTTTCTTCGTCTAAACCTAAGTGCTGCAACAGTTTTGCAGGATCGGTGTAGCTACTTGCCAATTCTTTTTGCCAGTTATGCTCTACAGAAATCGGTTTTTTAGGTATTATTTGTTCCACGAAACTTTTTGTACCTTATGTTTAGACAGAGGAATTATGGCTAATTACAGCACTAACGAGTTCAAAGGCGGCCTGAAAATCATGCTGGACGGCGAACCTTGCAACATTCTAGAAAACGAATACGTAAAGCCGGGTAAGGGCCAAGCGTTTAACCGCGTAAAAATCCGCAAGCTTATTTCAGGTAAAGTTTTAGAAAAAACTTTCCGCTCAGGTGAATCAGTAGAAGGCGCTGATGTAATGGATACAGAGCTTGCCTACTTGTACACCGATGGCGAATTCTACCACTTTATGAACAACGATACATTCGAACAAATCGCTGCAGACGAAAAAGCGGTAGGCGAGAACCAAAAGTGGTTGGTAGAAAACGACGTTTGTACTATTACACTGTGGAATGGTTCTCCTATTACGGTAACGCCACCTAACTTTGTTGAGCTAGAAATCACTGAAACGGATCCAGGTCTTAAAGGTGATACAGCAGGTACGGGCGGTAAACCAGCGACACTTAGCACTGGTGCAGTTGTTCGCGTTCCTCTATTCGTACAAACAGGCGAAGTTATCCGCGTTGATACGCGCTCTGGCGAATATGTGTCTCGTGCACAAAAATAATAGCGAAAACTAAAGCGCTATAGGCGCATATTGTTAACGTATAAAAGCCGGTGCCTTGTGTACCGGTTTTTTGTTTAAGCTTTACTATTTAGGTTTTAATACATGCAACCTTGGCAGCCGACTACTACACACGATGCGCGCGTAGCGCGTGCAGAATTACTCAGAACCATCCGAGAGTTTTTTTACGCAAGAAACGTGTTAGAGGTAGACACGCCTTTACTTTCAAATGGCACAGTTACTGACGAACACCTAGATGCTTTTGATACACAGTTTAATTTTGCCTCATCTGGTAAGCCAAGTAAGTTGTATCTTCAGACCTCGCCAGAATATGCCATGAAGCGTTTACTGTGCGCTGGTAGCGGCAGTATTTATCAAGTGTGTAAAGCGTTTCGCCACGAAGGGGAAGGGCGCTGGCACAACCCAGAGTTTACCATGTTAGAGTGGTATCGCTTAGGCTATGATCACTTCGCTTTAATGGACGAGGTTGACGCCTTATTGCAAGAAACCTTAAACACCGCCTCAGCCGATAAAATGACTTACCAGCAAGCCTTTCAGCACTATCTAAATATTGACCCACTAAGCGCTGATGATGAAATCTTGCTAGGCGCAATGGAGCAGCACCATATAGATATTCATGCGCCACAAAGCCTTAGCTATGACAGCAAATTACAGCTGTTATTTAGCTATGTTATCGAGCCCAAGATCGGTATTGAACGGCCTTGTTTTGTCTACAACTTTCCGGCCTCTCAGGCTGCGCTTGCAAAGTTAAGTTCTGCTGATGAGCGGGTTGCTGAACGCTTTGAGGTGTATTACCAAGGTGCTGAACTGGCCAACGGCTTTCATGAGCTAAGTGCGGCGAATGAGCAAAGGCTTCGCTTTGAGACAGATAACGAAAAGCGCAAAGAAAACGGGTTGCCAACAAAGCCCATTGATGAGAATTTTTTAAGTGCCCTTGATACTGGGTTGCCTGCATGTGCAGGCGTAGCCTTAGGTGTCGACAGGTTACTTATGTTAAAAACAGGCGCGTCACATATTAAAGAAGTTATTAACTTTAATGTAAGCAGAGCTTAAACAACTGTTGCGTATGTGGGGGCGAAAAGTGTTAACTTTGCACCTAAATAGTCATAAAACATTAAATTACGTTAGAACAAAGGGAAGTTACGCTAGGCAGCGGTTGACATAAGCAGGTCAATACTGAAAAATGTTATAACATCACTCGATAATGTTATAACATCCTTGAAGGAAACCTCATGAAAATGCGTTCGCTGCTAAGTTTGTCCATAGCA
This sequence comes from Alteromonas sp. PRIM-21, assembly GCF_027563165.1. NCBI lineage: Bacteria > Pseudomonadati > Pseudomonadota > Gammaproteobacteria > Alteromonadales > Alteromonadaceae > Alteromonas > Alteromonas sp. PRIM-21. The sequence continues at coordinate 91,766 of NZ_JADOEK010000004.1, forward strand.
GGGCTTTTAAGTGCGCCTGTGTATGCCACTACAGTAACGGGAAAAGTAACCGATACTGCTGGCCAACCAGTTGCTGGTGCAGAAGTTAAAATTGAAGGTAGCCGTCGCGTTGCTTACACCGATGAAAATGGCGTTTACCGCTTCGATGACGTAAAACAGCCTCATATACATTTACATGTTTACTCTTCAAATTATATCCACGGTGATAACGACTTAGGTGACGTAAACGCAGATCAAAACGTCGACTTTGTTTTACAGCCCGCATCTGTTGAAAATATTGTTGTAACTGCTAATGCGCTTCAATCATCGGTACTTGAATCGGTTACACCTGTAACTGTCATCGGGGCTGATAAACTACGTAAAATTGAAGCGCCAACTCTAGGCGAGACCCTTAAAAACGCGCCGGGTGTACACAGCACGTATTTCGGTCCAGTATCAAGTAGCCCAGTTATTCGCGGCAACGATGGTCCTCGCGTAAAGATAGTTCAAAACGGCTTAGATGTTTCTGACGTATCGCGTGTTGGGCCAGACCATAACGTAGCGACTACGCTTTCAAGCGCAACCCAGGTAGAAGTACTTCGCGGCCCAGCAACACTTCAATACGGCAGCGGTGCTATCGGTGGTGTGGTTAACGTAGTAGATAAACGCATTCCCCAGTACCAAATAGACGGCGTAGAAGGCGAAGCAGAAACTAGCTACAGCACGGTTAACAATGGTTCGTACACTCGCGCTGATGTGACTGGCGGTAGTGGCAATATTGTGTGGCATGTAGACGGTTTCTATCGCGACACAGATAATGCTGACATCCCAGGCTTCGCGTCTGTCGAACCTGATGAAGATGAACCATACGGTGAATTAGAAAGCAGCGCCATGGAGACCCGCAACGTGGTTGCAGGCCTATCTTATGTAGCAGAAGAAGGTTACTTCGGTTTCGCGGTTGAGCAGTTAGACAACGAGTATGGCGTACCGGGCCACAGTCATGAGCACGAAGAAGAACATGACGAAGACGAGCATGATGAGCTAGATGGTGACCACGACGAAGACGATCACGACCATGAAGAAGAAGGCGTGCTACTTGATGTAGATATGACTCGCTATCAAGCAGCCGGTGAATGGCATTCTCCTTTCGAGGGACTAACTAATCTTAAGTTTGCCGCGGCTTATACCGATTATGAGCACGCAGAAATTGAAGACGGCGAGCCGGGTACTGTATTCACCAACGAATCAAGCGATATTCGCCTGTCTGCTTACCATGAAGAAGTAAACGGATGGCACGGCGTATTCGGGTTACAGTTTAACCATAGCGATTATAATGCTGTCGGCGAAGAAGCTTTCACGCCAGCCAATACCACGTCAAGCTATGCACTTTATGTAGTTGAGCAGAAAAAAGTAGGTGACGTTACCTTTGAGTTGGGTGGCCGACTTGAACGCACAACCTTGGATGCTGAAGCAAGCGAAGTAGAGCTTGACGTTTTACATGAAGAAGAGGAGCACGAAGGCGAAGAGCACGATGAAGAGCATGAGGGTGAAGAGCATGAAGAGCACGCTGTTGCTTTCAACTTCCCTGATTATGACTTCACCAGCCTGTCGCTTTCAGCGGGCGCTAACTGGGAATACCAGGAAGGCCACTCAGTTGCTGTGACCTTATCACGCAGCGAACGCGCGCCTAGCCAGCAAGAACTTTTCTCTGCAGGTCAGCACTTAGCAACTCAAAGCTACGAAGTGGGTCTGGTATTCGATATGGACGAAGAAGGCCATATTGAAGAAGACTTAAGAAGTGTTAACGAAGAAGTTAGCACCAACTTAGATATTACTTTCCGTAAATTTACCGGAAGTTGGGGCTACAGCGCGTCGTTCTTTTACAATCAGGCGGATGACTATATATTCCAAACGAGCACGGGTTTAATTGCACTTAGTGAACATGAAGAACACGACGAGCATGAGGAAGAAGAGCTAGAAGGCGAACACGAAGAGCACAGCGATGAAGAAGGCTTGCCTATCTACTACTTCCAACAAGCTGATGCTGACATCTGGGGCTTTGAAGCAGAAACTTACGTAGACTTAACAGATACGCTACGCTTAACTGTATTTGGTGACTATATTCGCGCAGAAGTAGAAGATGACAACCTTCCGCGTACGCCACCTATGCGCTTTGGCAGTGAATTAAGCTATGTGAACGATGGTTTAAGTGCTGACGTAGGCTTTACATGGTACGACGATCAAGATCACGTCGCCTCGTTTGAAACCTCAACCGATGGTTACACACTAGTAAATGCTAGCGTTCAATACGAATTTGGTTCGCAAGGTATCGACTGGGTGGTGTTTGCCCGAGGTGAAAACCTGACTGATGAAGAAGCTCGTGTTCATACGTCTTTCTTAAAAGACCAAGCACCGCTTCCAGGTAGAAACTTTACTATGGGTGTGCGAGCCTTGTTTTAATTAACAGTTTTACTGTAGTAAGCAAAGGCGGTGTAACGTGTTACACCGCCTTTATCATTTATGAAGTGTGAAAAAGTATTTATGCAGCGAGAAAAAATGCGTAACGCAATTTTTTCTTAGGGCTATATAAAGTAAAGATAAACAGCCCTAAAATAGTGACGATGATGCAGCTATGAAGTAGAGGTGCAAATGAATGAGATAGCGAATTGGCTAAGTGCGCAAACCGAAAAGCACATGGTTTTAGGTTACGGAAGCTTACTCAGCAAAGATAGTCGAGAGCGCTACTCGAACATTTTCACAAAAGGGATCCCTGTAACCGTATCAGGGTTCGAACGAGCTTGGGTGACGCGCAGTATCCATGAAGAGCAAACCTATGTAGGCGCCTTAGCCAACGCTCATAGCCAGCTGAACGCTCAGCTTATCCCCACGCAAATTAACCCCGCATTACAGGAACGCGAGAAAGACTATCGATTTGTACAAGTAAGTCCTAAAGCGCTTAGTTTTCGACTTCACCAGTGTGAAGCAACAGACGCGTTAAATGAGCGATTGGCTCAGTTCACTTTCTGGATTTGTGAAACACTCGCTTGCGAGCCAGCAACCGAAGCTTTTCCTGTTAGCCAAACCTATGTTGATACTTGTATGGCCGGTTGCTTAGAACACGGCGGCATTGAAGAAGCGGAGCGATTTGTAATGCACACGTCGCTATGGGAACACCCAAGAATAAACGATAGAGCACAACCCAAATACCCACGTGCCGCAAAAGTAAATAATGAAACTATTGAGCATATAGACAGAATTCTAGCGAAGCGCTAGTTTTAGCAGTAACAAACGCCCTTAGGCAGAGAGTTTAGTGTGAATACTGAAGCATCAATTTTAACCTCCGACAGAATTACTTTAAGACCGCTTACGTTTGATGATCAACACTGGGTATTAGCATTACAGCAAGACGAGCTGTGGCTTAAATACATTGGAAGTAAGAATGTAAATACACTCGATGACGCCTGCGACTACATTGGGAAAACCAATGCTCAACGAGAAGAGTGGGGTTACGGTTTACTTGCTGTTGAGTTAAATGACACTAAACAACCGTTAGGAGTTTGTGGGTTATTTAATCGCTTTGCCTTTGAATGCCCAGACTTGGGTTTCGCCATGTTGCCTGAAGCAAGAGGAAGCGGCTTATGCCACGAGGCATGCAAGAAGGTTATAGCTTGGGCTACTGCTGAAGGGTATGGCTTTTTAACCGCTATGACGCACCCAGACAATAAGGCATCGCAAAAGCTATTGCAGCGACTAGGGTTTAAAAAGCAGGGCCTCTACTTCGATAAAACCTTTTCAAAACAGCATTTGTTTAGACTGGATATTCAGCCATAGATGAGGTCGCTCTATGGCTGATGTCTAACGCTTTGCGGCCAAAGCCGCTACAACCTTATAGCGGTGGTAAAACGGTCACCTTTTTAATAATAATTGGCTCAATCGGGACGTTATTCGCGTTAAGGCGAAGGGAGTATTCAGTTTCTACTTCTGACATCGCATCAACAACATCTTCGCCTTCCACAATAACGCCAAACACCGCATAGCCCCAGTCTCTGCCTGGGTTTAAGCTGCTGTTATCGTTCACGTTAAAGAAAAACTGTCGGTTTGCGGTATGCGGGTCATTTTGTCTTGCCATTGCAATGGTGTGTAGGTCGTTGGTTAAACCGTTACCTGACTCATTAAAAATATCGGGGAAGTTTGATTTGCCATTGAAGTCAGCAGTATAGCCTCCACCTTGCACAACAAAGCCGGGCACGATGCGATGGAATATCGTGTCTTCATAGGCACGCTTGTCCACATAACGAAGAAAGTTATTTACCGTAATTGGCGCGCGTCTTCTGTCTAGTTCAACCACGATATCGCCCATGGTCGTTTCAATTTTTACTCGTGGGTAATAATTATCGGGCTGAACATGAGACCCATCATCTTTCTTGGCCATTACCGACGAACTGCTGCCAATCAGCATAACAGCGGTCATAAGTGATAAAAGTATTTTCTTCATAAAAATGCCTTTAAAAATATTCCTTAATTTGAGCGCTTCTTTGCGCAGCTTTCTTTATGCACTTTTCTTTGCGCTTAGCGTTTTGCAGTGCCTAAGATAACGAACTTTTTATCACTCGCAAGTACCTTGGCGCCACCAAACAGCTTTTTAAGTTTAATGTGGTAGTCGAGGTGTCGGTTGCCAACCACCACCAAGTGACCACTTTTAATAAGCAATTCACGAGAGTCAGTAAACATTTGCCATGCAATATGGTCGGTGATCGCGTTTTGCTGATGAAACGGAGGGTTACACAAAATCTTGGTAACAGCAGGTTTATTTTCCCGATTTAAGAGTGTTTCTAAGCAGTTACTTGCCACAAACTCGCACTGGCCGATTTTATCCGGAAAGTTGTTTAGCACGTTGAGTCGGGCACTTTCTAACGCCATGTAAGACTCATCCACGAATATTACTTTGGCATCAGGGGCAAGAGACAGCGCGTTTACACCCAATACACCATTACCACAGCCCAAATCTACCACAACGTCATTGGCGCTTACCGTCATGTGTTCAAGCATAATACGCGCGCCAATATCCAGCGACTGCCGAGCAAATGTGTTGGCAAGGTTATCGAGAGTAAGCTCTGCGCCCATGGTGCTTTTACACTGCCAGCGCGTAGGATAGGGAGAGTTAGCGAGTTTCAGAGACTCGCGAGGCGTTGCAAAAATAAGCCGAGATTTCTTTTTAGCAAGAGAGGTGGTGGTAGGGCCAATATATCGCTCAAACAAGTTAAGTACCGACTTCGTAATGGCCTTCACTTTACCCGTTGCGACGATGCGAGTATCAGGCGTAACATATTTCTGTAAATCGATAAGCTGTTGTTCTAGCAAAGCGAGGGCGCGAGGGACTTTTATGACGATAAGGCTAGGTGCAGTTTCTGGTTTAAACGTTAAGCTTTGTACACTGGTTAACGTTTGAAGCGGTGCGGTCGCTAGCTCACTTGTACTGTCATCTACTGACGCATTTAGTAACTGATTGGCTTTTAAGTTCTCAGACAGTGAACGCAATGAAATATAGGAATCGGACACCCAGTAAGGCGCTAAATGGGAAAACCAGCAGCCTAACGCACCGAAGTCATCATTGAAGATCATCATTGACCCATCATTCCCATCGCTGCCAACTGAGAGTGATGTTTCACTTAATAAAGTTTCGATGTGCTCAATAACAAGCTCATCTGCGCTATCCCATGCTTGAAGGCTTACGTGCTGGTGCTTTTCAGGGTAGCGAATCAGCGAGAACTGGCGGTCGGCAAATATAAATTCTGTATTCATTGGGGTCTGTTTTTAGAGAAGGCTCAAAGCATTATCTACTAGGGAATGCTCATTCAGTTTACGTGCTAATGTCTATCTTATCATATCAACCACTTGGCTCTAGCGAATAACCCGTTATTCTTCGGTATTGGGTGCACCTTGTATGAAGCACGACATTTAATGATGACAGAGCAATCCGCACTGGAAAAGCATGCGTACTCATTAAAAATAAGGTGTAATTACACAAGCTCTAAAGGGGGCATTGGCACCGTCAACCGCTATGTAGATAGCGAGTATTAAATATCAAAGGAATTATAGTTCTTACACATGCAATTTTCCCTGTTCGACACGGCTGAAGACAAGCGCACGTCTTATAAGCTCCCGTTAGTTGAAGGTGATGTCACTTATTTTCCTAACGCGCTATCGCAGGCTACTGCAGATACCTTTTTTGCAAAACTGCAAGCAGAGTTACCCTGGCGTCAGGATACGATTAGGCTGTTTGGCAAGCCGGTAAAAATTCCTCGGCTTCAAAGCTGGCACGGCGATCCCGAATGTACTTACACCTATTCAAATTTAACCATGTCACCGAACCCTTGGACGGAAAGCCTTGCAAACATTAAAGCGCGCTGTGAGCAACTGTGTGAAAAATTGTGCGCGTCACAGTACAAAGCAAGGTTCAACAGCGTGCTAGCCAACTGGTACCGAGATGGTCAAGACAGCATGAGCTTTCATTCCGATGATGAACCCGAGTTAGGCATCAACCCCGTGATTGCATCAGTTACATTAGGCGAGGCAAGACCTTTCGTTTTTAAGCATAAAGAAACAAAGGAAAAGCATACGCAGGTACTTGAACACGGCAGCGTATTGATTATGGCAGGCGCGACACAAAGCCATTATGTGCACGGTATTGCAAAGACTGCTAAGCCTATCGGTGGTAGAATTAATCTTACATTTCGACATCTTATTCAAAGAGCTAGGTAAGCCAAATGCAAGTAAAAGCGTTTCTAGAAACTAAGATCGAGTCTGCACTTAGTCCACATTATCTTGAGGTTGTAGATGAAAGCTTCATGCACAATGTGCCAGACGGTGCGCAGAGTCACTTTAAAGTTACCGTTGTGAGCGACGCCTTTGAAGGTAAGCGTTTAATAGCAAGGCACAGAGAAATAAACGGGCTTGCGGCAGAAGCGCTGCAGGGGCCTGTTCACGCTTTGGCGCTTCACACATATACACCGGCCGAGTGGGAAGCGCGAGGTGGAGAGTCGCTAGCATCACCTAACTGTCTAGGCGGCAGCAAGCACGATAAATAGCTCCCTCAATCGTACTAAATGGAAGTAGAAACATGACAAGCAGTGAAAAGACAAAAAATGGCGCCATCGCCGATTATCTAAGCATAATAAAAACACCCGCTATTCAGGTTTTACTACTTGGGACAGGCTTTTTGTTAATGATGCTGTTTGTCTACATGGGCGTTTTAACTTCATTTGATAATGCAGTGTTTAATACAATTAGCGAGCTAGGCAATGTGTCGGGGTGGAAGCGTGATGTGCTTAGAGATACCACAGCGCTAGGTAGCAATACGGTACTAATTTTTGTTGTGGCAGCCGTTGCTGGTGCTTTAGGTATGGCGGGAGAGAAGAAAAAGGCCGTTACCTTTATTATTGCTGTTGCGGCGGGAATTGCGATGACGTTTCTTCTTAAAGCGGGTATCGACAGACCGCGCCCATCGCTGAACATGCAACATGTTGATGTGTATACCCAAAGTTTTCCTTCGGCTCACGCCACGCTATCAACCTTGGTTTACTTTTATGTAGCTCATTTGCTCACACATTTAACGCAAAGTACGAAGGTACGAGTATGGATATACCTTGCGACTACTCTGCTGGTATTTTGTATTGGCCTTAGCCGTGTCTTACTGGGCGTGCACTGGCCTAGTGATATTATCGCAGGCTGGTTTGCTGGCGGAAGCATGGCGGCATTTTGTTTTTACGTGATTAAGTGGAAGCGAAAGCTGCGTATTAAAGACAAAGGTTAAGCGTGCAAGATCTCAAACGGCTTGGTGATGTTATCAAGCGGGATCCTTTCAGAATGGATTGCCTTCATGCCTTGCGGTCGCTTGATTTACCGCAGGGCTACATAGGTGCAGGGTTTGTGCGAAATGCAATATGGGATGAGTTGCATGAAAGGGTTAAACCAACGCCGCTTAACGATATTGATGTGATTTACTTTAGCGATGAAATCACAGTATCTCACAATGTTGCAATAGCCCAGACTTCAACAGAACCAGCATTTCAACAACAAGAACACTCACTAATAACTGCAGCCGCTAAATCAGAAATAAAAACCCAAGAAAAAGCCATTGAACGCCAGTTATCCCAAATAATGCCCCAAGCTAATTGGCAGGTGAAAAACCAAGCGCGTATGCACTTAGCTCACGGGCACTCTCCCTATAAAAGCAGTCACGCAGCCATTTCACATTGGATAGAACGTGAAACTTGTGTTGCGGTTCGCTTATTAACGAATGATGATTTAGACGTACTTGCACCATTTGGCTTGGAAGCCAACTTCGCCGGCACCATAAGTATTAACCCCCAATACCCAAGACCCGATATTTTTAGTAAGCGAGTTGCATCTAAGAATTGGCTTGATGTGTGGCCTTTGCTTAAGGTTCAAAGATAGCCAGAAAGTAGTGCGTATTTAAGCGTATTAAGCCTTACCATTTAAGAATTTACCGTGTTGGAGTAAAGCAATAGCTGACCTTTCTCTGCATAACAAAGCGTTGTTCTTTTTTGAACTCATACCATCAGTAAAGCATTAATAAATAGACATTTTATCCCAGTATTTCCTTTGTATCTTTCATCGAAAAATTACCAACGAACGCAGTTATAGCAAACGCGCAACACTTAAGTTGCATAAAAAACTTGCAACAATGTAACCTTAAGGTATCATTGATACCTATGGGTTACATATGGGCTGTTTAGGTATCATACGTGACATTAAAACGCAGTGAGCTGTAAACGGCATTAATGCGCCGTTAAATATTAAAGGATTTAAAAATGGCAACATCAATTTTGGTACCACCAGAGACTGAGCAAGAGTATTTAACACTAACTGGCAAAATCAGCCTCGCCTTAGCCTTCTTTGTTTTAGTCAGAGCCGCATTATCAATGACTAACGATACGGACTCAGCTATCTACTTTTCATTAGGGTTAGCGTCTTTAGTAAGTGTTATTTACTGTGTAGTGTTAGGGGTTAAATCAATGAAGTTCGCCAAAAATATATCTCGTTTGGGCTTTTGGACACTTACATTTGACGATGAATACGTTGACTATGTCAGCTCATTTAGCTTGCGCGTTACCTGTCATGTACTGATTTTTGGCACAATCATGCTCGCTATTTGCGGTGATAGCAGGTGGTTTGTAGAATTAATTGCTCCCTATCAGATTACCAATGCACTTCAAGTATTACTCGGTGTAGCCGCAGCCGCCCATGGAACATCTATTTTATGGAAACTGCGAGAGGAAGACCTAGATGAATGAAGATTTAGATAACCACATTCACAAGCTCAGATTGCAACATAAAATCTCTCAGCAAGAATTAGCCGATGCGATTGGTGTTTCCAGAAAAACCATAAGTACCGTGGAAACAGGACGCTTCACACCATCGGTTGTTATAGCGCTAAGAATTGCTGCCCATTTTGCTATTCCAGTAGAGCAAGTGTTCGAACTTAAATAAGGTGGTAGCTTAATATAAAACTAAAATGTAGTGGCTGCTGCCAATAATTGACAGCAGCGCTACTGAAGACCGCAGAATCAGTATTAGTTTCTACTTACCTTACGGCAGAATTTTTCGTAGTAATATCAACTATCTTAGTGGCAATAGCCGCTATGGTCGTATTTTCGCTCATAGCTTGTTTTTGCAGTCGGCGATAAGCGTTGTTTTCGCTTAGTCCAAATTGCTCCATTACTACCAGCTTTGCTCGGCTTATAAGCTTCTGATCTTGAATTGCACGTTTAGCTTCTTCAAGCTCTCGCCCCATGTCTTCTATATGCTGGGCTTGTGAACGCAGTAAGTCGTAAAAAGAGCGGTGGGCCGATAAGGTTTTAGTCTGCTCATCGAGTGATAGCGTTTTAATCTCGTCGTCTTTTGTATCTTCTGCTAAACCGGGCATGCTGGGGTCAAACAGTAAGGTGAGCGGAGAGCCATCATTGGCGTGCTCATCGTTAAAGCGCGTAAGTAACTGTTGATGATTGGCCATTTCATTTTTTGCATTGGCTACTTTACTGTTAGCTTGCTGTGTTAAGGCTTCGGTCAGTGCTACCTCGATACCTTGCATTGCATCTATGCGACGAGTCGCTACATCGAACCAAACTTCTGATATTTCACCGGCAATCGGGCTGCCGTCTCCAAGCTGCGCGATCATATTTCTAAGCTGTGTAATATCTATTGCGGCAGGGCTTTTATTTAAAGCTTCGAATGCCTCTTTATGCGGCTTACAGCTAAACTCACAGAATATATTAAAGTGATGTTCTTGGGCGTGCTGAAGCGCAGTAAGCTTTTCACATAAACGCGCGTCGAAATGGGTTTCTGCGAAACCAATTGCTCCCCACGCTCGCTCTTGCCCAGCATACTCTTTGGCCTGCATGAAGTTGAACAAAGCAACAAGTAAACGGGTAATGGTTGGGTCGCTTGCTATATCAGCTGCTTCAAAAATGACAGTAAGCAAACTTGCCACTAAGCGGCTGTAAGCTCGTGTTGATTCTAGTGGCGTTAGCTGCTGCTTACTGACTTGTTCTCTTAAGCGTGGCAAATAGTCTGTCGCCTGCATGGCTAAAGTAATACTGCTTAATAAGCGCGGGTTACCAGAGGTGATCTCATCAGTTAAGTAAAGAGACTTCAAATGGCTTTTTAGCATTGACTCTGCTTGTTCACTAGCACTGACATACTGCATTCGCTCAACTTGGTAGCGCTCGGCTTTAGACGCAAGAAATATATTGCTGGCTCCGCGCTCTTTTTGCAGTTCATGTATAAGCTCACGAACCGCAATAACAATACGACAGTTACTAGAAAGCTGTTCTAACACCGTGATTTCTGCATGTTTTGCGGCCAGCAAAAAACGTTTGGTCGCATCGCTACAAAGCGCAATGCTTTGTTCAGGTTCGTGCAGCATAAGAGGTCCTGCTAAATGTTGGTTTACGCAATTCGCTTTTTTATTGATAGTTTTTTGCGAAGTATTGCTTCAAAGCACACTAAATTAAGCAACACTTATGCCCTGTTTATAAAAATGTAGTTAGGCAAGGCTTAGACGGGTTTGTAATGTGCTGAATACGCAACAGGCGTGACTTTTATAGGTGTTAAGCAAAATTAATTGCTATTTGATGAGTCAAAAAATGACGGGCACTTTAGGAGAGAGCGCAAGCGGTATTGCACTTTAGTGGTGCAATCCGCCTGTAGATACTTAGATTTAATTTCAAAAGCTAGTTTCTTACTACGCGAAGAAACCAACCGACAAAGAGAGAAATCAAGAAGCCGAAGAAGGCAATCATCGTTGTAATGGTGAGCATCTGTCCTGAGAAGTCTGCATTTTCCCCGGTATGTTCACTTACCAGCATTCCTGAAGCCTTGAAAATAAACAGCGCAGCGACAGAAAATAGTAAGATAACGGCGGTAGACATAATGGTGGCTTTCCAATAAGCCTTTGGCGACATCCAATGAATAGCGCCTGCAACTAACACGCACAAAATGGTAAGAATATAAGGTACCACGTAAACTCCTCGTTAAATAAGACCTATGCCTTACATCATTGCCACATCATTAAGTGCAACTTAACGCGAAGTAGCGGGCCAATAATACGAGCTAAAGTTACGAGCTAATACTACGAGTTAAAGCTACGAGCTAATGCTACGAGCTAAGCGCACCGATGGGCTAGGTTATTAAAATACTGCAATACGATGCCACGTAAGAGGCCTTTTGTCAGCAAAGACCCTAAAAATTTAGCGCACCTGAAACTAAACGAGAAGCGGTGTTAACAAGAAACTAAATGGCTTTTGCTTTTGTTGTCTTGCCGCTGGGCCCTCTGAACTGTGTTTATACGTCAGTAACAATCTATTAAAAGATTTTAAGCTACAATGGTGATAGAATCGCCGAAAAATCATCCTGCCTACTTGGTGTACTGCTATCACGCGGTTTACGCCACGGTGGGTTGTTGTGTTTAACATCTTAGCTTCTGAGAGAACATGTTCGATTTAATTACCAGTAAAGACAGCAACGTTAAGAACGACGTGCTATCAGGCATTACAGTGGCACTTGCCCTGGTCCCTGAAGCCGTCGCATTTGCATTTGTAGCCGGCGTAGAACCAATGATTGGTCTATACGCGGCCTTTATGATGGGGTTGATTACCTCTGCTATTGGCGGTCGCCCTGGAATGATTTCTGGTGCTACCGGCGCCATGGCCGTTGTAATGGTGGCACTGGTTGCCCAACACGGCGTGCAGTATTTATTTGCCGCGGTTATTTTGGCAGGTTTACTGCAAATAATGTGCGGTATATTCAAGCTCGGTAAGTTTATTCGTTTAGTGCCATATCCGGTAATGCTTGGCTTTGTAAACGGTCTTGCAATCGTTATTTTCTTAGCTCAGCTAGGCCAGTTTAAAGTTACTAACGCTGCTGGAGAATTGCAGTGGATGGAAGGTACGCTGCTTTACTGGATGCTAGGGCTCGTGGCGTTAACCATGGCCATTATCTATTTACTGCCTAAGCTAACCAAAGCTGTTCCTGCATCGCTAGTAGCGATTGTTACGGTAACAGCATTAGTACACGGCCTCGACTTAGAAGCACGTACGGTAATCGACTTTGTTCGTGACTTGCTACCGGCTGACCAGCGCGACACTGCAACGCTTGCTGGCGAGCTTCCTAGCTTCGCTATCCCTATGGTGCCGTTCACCTGGGAAACGTTCATGATAGTACTACCAACCTCAGTGATTCTTTGCTTGGTGGGTCTTATTGAATCGCTTCTTACGCTTTCATTAATTGATGAAATGACCGATACCCGTGGTCGCGGTAATAAAGAGTGTGTTGGCCAGGGCGTTGCAAATACTGTTAACGGTTTCTTTGGCGGTATGGGCGGTTGCGCCATGATTGGTCAAAGTATGATTAATATTAACTCTGGTGGCCGTGGCCGTTTGTCTGGTATCACCGCGGCGGTTGTATTATTAGGCTTCATTCTATTTGCAGCTCCGCTAATTGAAATGATTCCTCTCGCTGCCCTTGTTGGCGTTATGTTCGTGGTGGTTATTGCAACATTTGAGTGGGCGTCATTCAGAATTATTCGCGGCGTAAACAAAGAAGATGCCTTTGTACTATTTCTAGTGACAGGCGTTACCGTTATTGCTGACCTTGCTATTGCGGTGGTTGTCGGTGTTATCGTTTCTGCCCTTGTGTTTGCATGGAAACACGCCCGTCATATAGAAGCGAAGTCGCACATTGATAACGACGGCTGGAAAGTCTACGAGCTAGACGGTCCGCTTTTCTTTGGCTCGGTATCGCATTTCAAAGACTTGTTTGATATCGCTAACGACCCGCAAGATGTAGTTATCGATTTTAAAGACTCTCGTATCTGGGATTCATCAGGCATCGATGCACTAGATACCCTTGCAGATAAATATGAAGAGCAAGGTAAGAAGCTACACATTCGTCATATCAGCGATGAGTGTCGTTCGTTGCTTCGCAAGGCCGACAAGTTTGTTGAAATTAACGTAGTCGAAGATCCTCGCTACCGCGTAGCAACGGATAAACTGGCCTAGTTTATTTGATAGCGCTTAATGCACCAAGTAAACACAGATTTGCGTTTGTTTGGTGCAGTTGTGAAGTCTGAATAATGCCTATTTTGTAGTAAATCAAATAAAAACAATAGATTACGATTTTGGCACTGAACTTGGATAGCTATAAGCGTAAAGTGTGTTTTGGTGATTTGTGTCAATCGCTGAAAATTGTGTGATTTATAACACTCCGTAAAATGTGTTAGCTAGAGCATGCTGATCTTAAGTGTCAGTACTAGCAAAATAGGCAACGAAGCCCGCATCAACGAAAGTTGAAGCGGGCTTTTTTTTGTCCCGAAAAAAGGGGAATATCATGACTTCATTGGACTCAAAAACGCAAATTGTCGTCGTAGGCAACGGCATGGTGGGGCATCATTTTGTAGAGCAGCTTCACCAAAGCGATGCCAATGTAGAAATAACCGTTTTATGCGGCGAGTCTCGCCTCGCATACGATCGCGTTTATCTGTCATCATTTTTTAGTGGCGCTAGTGCTGATGACCTAGCGCTTACCACACCCGCTCAATACGCTGAATGGGGCGTAAACGTAGTCACCAATGCCTTAGTGACCGATATTGACCGTGATAATAATAAAGTCACGACTTCAGAAGGGCAGGTGTTTAGCTACGATAAGCTGGTTCTTGCCACTGGTTCTTATCCATTCGTGCCCCCCATTCCCGGGAACGACCAAGAGCATTGCTTAGTGTACCGCACCATAGACGATCTACTCGCTATTGAAGCGTCAGCAGCGGTGAGCAAAGTAGGCGTTGTCGTTGGTGGCGGTCTTCTAGGTTTAGAAGCAGCGAATGCCTTAAAGCAAGCTGGGCTAGATACTCACGTGGTTGAATTCGCACCACAGCTTATGGCGGTGCAGCTAGACCAAACCGGTGGTGCCGTACTTAAAGACAAAATTGAAGATTTAGGCGTAACCGTTCATACCCAAAAAGCAACCCAAACTATCGAAGCTGGCGATACCTGCCGCTATAAAATGGTGTTTGCAGACGGCACTGCGTTAGAAACTGACATGATTTTATTCTCTGCCGGTATTCGACCTTCCGATCAGCTCGGCAGAAAATCAGCGCTAACACTTGGTGAGCGCGGCGGTATTGTCATTGATAATCACTGCCTGACCTCTGACCCTAATATTTACGCAGTGGGCGAATGTGCGCTTTGGGATAACAAAATCTTTGGCTTGGTTGCACCTGGTTATACCATGGCGCGCACGGCAGTAAGTCATATAACAGGTGGCGATGCCGAGTTCGCTGGTGCAGACATGAGTACCAAACTCAAACTAATGGGCGTAGAAGTGGGTTCTATTGGCGATGCGCATGAACGTACGGAAGGTGCTCTAAGTTACACCTACTTAAATCAGCCTGAAGGCGTGTATAAAAAGCTGGTAGTAGATAGCGAGCAAAAGCTCGTGCTTGGTGCCGTACTCGTTGGCGATACCAGCGACTACGATACGCTATTACAATATGCGCTTAACAGCATCGAATTGCCTGAACACCCAGAGAGCCTAATTCTGCCATCATCCGATGCCGCACCAGCATTAGGTGCCGATGCACTGCCAGACACCGCGTCTATATGCTCGTGCCTAAATGTAACGAAAGGCGACATTGTATCAGCTATTGAAGGTGGCTGTTGCAGCGTTGGCGATGTAAAGGGTGAAACTAAAGCCAGTACTGGTTGTGGTGGATGTGCTGCGTTGCTTAAAAATGTAGTAGATAGCGAGCTTGAAAAGCGCGGTGTTGAAGTATCAAAAGCGATTTGTGAGCACTTCAATTACACCCGACAAGAGCTGTTTCACATTGTTAAGGTTAACGGCATTCGCACCTTCGACGAGCTACTTGAACAGCATGGTGAAGGTTTAGGTTGTGAAATTTGTAAGCCTGCTGTGGGGTCTATTCTGGCATCAGTCTATAACGACTACATCCTAAAAGCTTCACACCTACCCCTGCAAGACACCAACGACATCTATCTTGGCAACATGCAAAAAGACGGTACCTATTCTGTAGTGCCTCGCGTTCCTGGCGGAGAAATTACGCCCGAGAAGCTCATTTTGTTAGGAGAAGTGGCGAAAGAATACAACCTTTACACCAAAATCACTGGTGGGCAGCGCATCGATTTATTTGGCGCACGCGTAGAGCACTTACCTGATATATGGGAAAAGCTAGTAGCCGGTGGGTTTGAAACCGGTCACGCGTATGCGAAAGCGCTGCGTACAGTGAAATCGTGCGTGGGAAGTACATGGTGTCGCTACGGTGTGCAGGACTCAGTAGGCACGGCTATTGATTTAGAAAACCGATACAAAGGCCTACGTGCACCGCACAAAATCAAATTTGCCGTATCGGGTTGTACCCGTGAGTGTGCAGAGGCTCAAAGCAAAGACATTGGTGTTATCGCTACCGAGCAAGGTTGGAACCTTTATGTGTGTGGAAACGGCGGTATGAAACCACGACATGCAGACTTGTTCGCCACCGACCTAGATACGGAAACGCTAATTAAATACATCGACCGCGTGCTGATGTTTTATGTGAAAACGGCCGACCGCTTACAGCGAACATCGGTGTGGATGGACAACCTAGAAGGTGGGTTAGCTTATCTGCAAGATGTTGTGATTAACGATGCACTTGGCATTAATGAAGAGCTTGAAGCACAGATGGATGCTGTAGTGGACGCTTATCAATGTGAGTGGAAAACCACGATTGAAGATCCTGAATCTCGTAAGCGTTTCCGTCAATTTGTAAACAGTAGTGCCAGCGACACCAATATTCAGTTTGTTTCAGAGCGAGGGCAGGTTCGTCCAGCCACTGAAGCTGAAAAAGTAGCGGGGAAAGATCAGTTTATTCCCGTCTCTATGGTGTAGTCCATAGACTTAATGGTGTAGCCATTGGCTTATCAACCTTGTTAGGAGATACAAATTATGACAGCTGCGCAAAACGTAATAGCGTCGGAACAGGCAGTGCAATGGCACCTAGTTTGTGAGACGAAGGACCTAGTGACAAACAGTGGCGTTTGCGCCCTTGTTGACTCACAGCAAGTGGCCATTTTCTGCTTGAAAATAAAGGGCGAAACTCAGGTTTTTGCCATTAGTAACTACGACCCTATTGGTAAAGCAAATGTGCTTTATCGCGGGCTTTTGGGGTCGATAGGCGGCGCGCCAGTTGTCGCTTCGCCCTTGTACAAAGAGCATTACTTTTTAGAAACAGGATTGTGTAAAGAACACGATGATGTATCCGTAACGGCTTACCCTGTGAAGGTCGAGGGCGAGAAGGTCTTTGTAGGCATTTAAGCAAGCAGATCCTATTTGAATGCCCAAATAAATAGAGCCTTCTTGCAAAAACGCATTCAACTACTTCGATATCGAAAAAGGTAATGAAATGAATATGGCTACACGACAACCCGACATGATGTCTGAACAATTAAGACAAACAACATGCCCATACTGCGGCGTAGGGTGTGGTGTAGATATCAGTTGCAACGTAAGCAAGCGTGCCGTAACCCTGGACACTGTTAAAGGCACGCCAGAGCATCCCGCCAATTATGGAAGATTGTGTGTTAAAGGAACAAACCTGCTTGAAACAAACGACCTAAATGGGCGTTTGCTTCACCCAACCATAGCAGGTCAATCGGTGGATTGGGACACGGCCACCGATGTGATTGCGGATAAGATCACATCTACCATTGCGCAGTATGGCGCGGATGCCGTTGCTTTTTATGTATCAGGCCAGCTTCTTACTGAAGACTACTACATTGCCAATAAGCTTATGAAAGGTTATATCGGCAGTGCCAATATCGATACCAACTCTCGTCTTTGCATGTCATCAGCCGTAGCTGCTTATAAGCGCGCCTTCGGTGAAGATGTGGTGCCTTGCGATTACACCGACTTAGAGTGTACAGATTTATTGGTAATTACGGGAAGTAACACGGCGTGGGCCCATCCAGTGCTTTTTCAACGTATTCAGCGGGCAAAGCTGAAGAACCCAAATATGAAGGTCATTGTTGTTGACCCGCGCAAAACTGAAACCTGTACGATAGCCGATTTACATCTTCCTATAAAACCAGGTAGCGACGTGGCGCTGTTTAACGGCTTACTTAGCTATGCAGACGCACAAGGTAGAATAGATAGAACCACCGTCGAGAGCTATGCCGAGGGGCTTGATGAAGCGCTTGAAAGTCTAAATGGCTTAACGCTGGATGACGTGGCTAGCGTATGCGATATAGAAAAAAGCAACGTTAAGGCCTTTTTCGACGCATTCTGTGAAGCATCTAGTGCCATTACCTTTTATTCAATGGGCGTAAACCAGTCTTCCGCTGGCGTAGATAAAGCCCAAGCCATTATTAACTGCCACCTGGCTACAGATTTAATTGCCAAAGACGGTTGTGGCCCATTTTCCATCACAGGTCAGCCCAATGCTATGGGGGGACGTGAAGTTGGTGGTTTAGCTAACATGCTAGCTGCCCACATGGATTTAGAAAACCCTGAGCATATCGAAACAGTAAAAACCTACTGGGATGCACCGGTTATGCCCAAAGGTCAGGGGCTAAAAGCCGTAGACCTCTTTAACGCAATAGAAAGTGGTAAGGTGAAATTCGTTTGGATAATGGGGACTAATCCTGTTGTCAGTATGCCCAACCGAGGTCAAGTTGAGCGCGCACTTTCAAAGTGCGAGATGGTCGTAGTGTCTGATATTGTCGAATCGAATGATACGCTTAACTACGCCCACATTGCCCTTCCTGCCTCGGGATGGTCAGAAAAAGACGGCACAGTAACGAATTCAGAGCGCCGTATATCACGTCAGCGGGGCATATTGCCCCCGCCTGGAAGTGCAAAACACGATTGGCAAATTATGTGCGAGGTGGCGGCTAAAATGGGTTTTGGCGAGGCATTTAGCTTTACTCATCCGTCGCAAATATTCTGTGAATACGCTGGCTTAACTGGCTATCACAATAATGGCAAACGCCAGTTAGACTTATCACCTTTGCAAAGTCTAAATGAAGCGCAGTACAACGCTCTATCACCTATCCAGTGGCCTTTTCAAAACACAGTTTTGAATACGCCTTCATCCGGTACCAAGCTTAACGAAAACACTAAGCCCAACCTTATCAGTAAGCGTCCTTTTGAAGATAAGCAGTTTTCCACGCCTAGCGGTAAGGCTAAACTCATTCCCGTAACCTATAAAGCCCCATTGCAGGTTACGTCAGACGCTTACCCTTTTGTCGTTAACAGCGGTCGGGCTCGAGATCAATGGCATACCATGACGCGCACGGGGAAAGCTGCAAAGTTACTTGCCCATATGCCGAGCGCCTCTGTCTACATAAACCCTAAAGACGCCGCTGAGTTAGGTGTTGCAAATAATGACCTCGTTTCTCTGACAAGTGCGGTGTGTCAAGACGCCCCAGTTATCTATCCGGTAAAAACAGATGCGAACATGCGCAAAAAAGAAGTGTTTATACCCATACACTGGTCGGCGCAATGGGGTTCTCACAGTAAGCTAGGTGCACTTTACGCGAGCGCGGTAGATCCGATTTCAGGGCAGCCGGAATTAAAACATGCTGCAGTGGCTATTGCACCTGTACGTTACGCTACGTATGGAAAACTCTTTTTATCATCAAAACTACATTCGTCACATGACTCAAAAACCAGTATTGATAACCCCAGTATTGATAATCCTAGCATCGATAATCCCAGCATTGATAATCCCAGCATCGATAATCAAGAAGCGCTAAAGAAAGTATGTGATTACTGGAATAAAACACCGCTTGAGGCCAAAGGCGCTACATCAAAAGGAAGTAGTTCTGAAGAAGCACTATCAGTGTTAAACGTAGCTTCGAACAAAAGCCGGCGTGAATTTACTCAAAGCTTGATACCACAGTTACCGGAAAACGCGGTGCTATTACAGTTTCATCATCACACTTTTTCGGTATGCCTTGCGCTTGTCGATGACATACTGTGCTTCGCCGCATTTTTAGGTGATGAGCCAGAAAAAACAGGTTCCGCTCAAGCGGAGGCACACACACAAAGCACTTGGTCAGTACCAAATGCGTGGCTTGCCAGCCTATTAAATACGGCGATTTCCACTGAGTCACAACGCAATTTATTACGAGGCCAAGCGGATGAAGCATTTTTAAATGGCGATGTAGTTTGTAGCTGTTTTGAAGTGCGTGAAAAGACGATTACAGATGTCATCACCAAAGGCTGTTCATCGGTAAGCGAACTTGGTAAGCAGTTAAAATGC
This sequence comes from Alteromonas sp. PRIM-21, assembly GCF_027563165.1. Classification (NCBI taxonomy): domain Bacteria; kingdom Pseudomonadati; phylum Pseudomonadota; class Gammaproteobacteria; order Alteromonadales; family Alteromonadaceae; genus Alteromonas; species Alteromonas sp. PRIM-21. The sequence goes on from NZ_JADOEK010000004.1 coordinate 111,576, forward strand.
GGCACGAACTGTGGTTCTTGCAAGCCCGCCTTGTCTGAGCTTATAGACAAGCATTTAGTTATAGAAACCCAATCTGTTTAGGAGCGTTAAATTATGTCAATTGCATCTAGTTGGTCTTTACCGTTTTTGCGCACCTTATTCAAACAGCAGAAACCTCTGTTTAATCTTTTTTATCGCGATGCAACTTCGACTAAGACTTCGACCACTCGCAAGCGTAATGACAATTTCGAATCTTTAGCTAAGTATTCGTACCTAAACAAGTGGCTGAATACAACAAACCTTGGCGATGAGCGTCAGAAGCAGGGCCAAGTATTTATTGTAGGCGCAGGTCCTGGCGATGCAGAGCTACTTACCTTAAAAGCGCTTCGCCTTTTACAGCAAGCCGATGTGGTATTGTTTGACGCACTTGTAAGCGAAGATATTCTTTCGCTCATTCCATCTAGTGTAGCGAAAGAGTACGTAGGAAAGCGCTGTAAGAAGCATAGTTTTACCCAAGACGCTATTTGCAAGCGGGTGGTTGAACTTGCCAGTTTGGGTCATACCGTAGTGCGACTAAAAGGTGGTGACCCAGCCTTGTTTGCGAGAACCTGTGAAGAAACCGATGCGCTAACAAAAGCTAACATTCCTTTTGCTATTGTCCCTGGTATTACAGCCGCCTCGGGCGTGTCTGCCTATACGGGTATCCCTCTAACCGACAGGCGCTGTGCCCAATCGGTGAGTTTTATGACTGCACATTTTAAAGATGCAGAGCAATGGCCTGAAATGGCGCCAATGGCGCAGAATGTATTAAAGCAAACCATGGTGGTTTATATGGGGCTAAGCCGCCTTGAGGGGCTTTGCAAAGGTTTGATGCAGCACAAGGTACCATGTTCGTGGCCGGTAGCGGCAATTGAAAATGCTACATCACCTCAACAGCGCGTAATTACTGGCGAGCTTGCTAATATTTATGGCAAAGTAAAGGCTGCAAATTTAACTGGGCCCACGTTACTTATATTTGGAAAGGTGGTAGAGTCTCGACAACAGGTAAATACACTTCTACTACATTCATCCGAGCATGCAGCAACCATTTAGCGATTACATAAAAATTATTGGTAAGGGTCAAAAAGGGGGGCGCAGCCTTACCCGTGATGAAGCTTATCATGCCATGAAAATGGTATTGGCCAATGAAGTGACCGGCGATCAACGGGGCGCATTTCTTATGTTACTTCGCACCCGTGAAGAAACGCCAGAAGAAGTGATTGGTTTTGTCGATGCGTGCCGAGAACTGATTGAGCCAGAAGTTAAGACACTTACCCCAACGTTAGATATTGGGTGTTATGCAGGAAAACGTCGCCAGCTTCCTTGGTACTTACTGGCGGTAGCCGTACTGGCCAAAAACGGCTATTCCATTATGCTTCACGGTGCCCATGAGCCGGGTTCAGGGCGCCTTTATGCAAGCATAGCGCTACCCAAGTTAGGCCTTGTTGAGGTCACCAGTATCGCTGAGGCAAACCAGCAGCTTGCTGATAAAGGCGTAACCTATCTCGACCTATCATACTTACTGCCCGCGCTTGATACCATTATTAAGCTGCGCGACGTGTTTGGGCTGCGCTCTTGTGCTAACACCCTAGCCAGGCTATTGAACCCCACTCACGCAGAGTTTTGTGTGCAGGGGGTTTACCACATGCACCTTGACCATAAGCATTGTCGCGTTAATGAAAATTACCCGTCGATAAACGCCCTTTGTTTTCGCGGCGATGGTGGCGACCCCGAGGTTAACGGAGAACGAGAAACCGAACTCTTCATTACCCGTAATGGTAAAACTGACGAAGTAATAATGCCGGTGGTTGCTGACAAGTGGGCGCTTAAAGATAGAGATATGAACGTAGACGACATGCTTGATGTGTGGACAGGTAAAGCGAATAGCCTTTACGGTGAACAGGCCATTTTAAGTACGCTTAGCAGCTACTTAGTACTTCTTCATAATTGTGATGTGGCGGATGCCTTATCTCAAGCTAAGGAGCTTTGGTCAAAAAGACAAAAAACGGCATTGCCATTCTAGCTTTTCGTGGGCGAAACAGCCCTTATTTTTAACAAATTGCAGCTTAATATTTCTTGCTCGCAGCGTTTCTAGTAAGCGCTGTGAAAACACTAATTAATTTTGCCACTTGTATCTTATTTTTGATATTTCACTATAAACTTCAATTCCTCTGCTATCTTTAATCAAAACCGAAAAAATTAGCTTATCGTTTCAGACACTAACCGTAATTGTGAGTGATATTGCACGTCTTATCTGTAGTGTGCTGCCTCACCGAAGACTTACAGGCTGAAGAATAAGCGCGCTTAGTTCATCAGGAGCAGAGGATGTTTTTCAAAAATAAAGAGTTGATAGCTGAAAACTCACGTTTGCAAAAGGAAATTGAAGCATATCAGACAGTTCAGGAGGAGCTGCGCGAAGAAATGCTTTATATAGAGTTGAACCCTGACGGTAGGGTTAATGCTATTAATGACTTGTGTTCTCAAGCAACCGGCTACTCAATAGGTGAATTAGAGGGAAAGTCTCTTGAGAATATGATGAGCCAAAATGCGCTCAGAAAGCCTGCCGGTCAGGATATGCTAGGTGCCATTAAAACGCACCGCCATTGGCACGGTGCTGTCAGCTTTATCGATGCGAAAGGCCAAGAAATGTGGGTGCGAGGTATTGTACAGCCCGTTGATGATGCAAACGGTAATGTAAAGTATATCGCCTTCTACATGGCCGAACAAACGCGAAATATCACTCTTAGCAACGAACTGCGCGATATGATTGATGCGCTTCACCGCTCTTCTGCTGTCATCGAGTTCAATCTAGATGGAACAATAATAACAGCGAATGACAACTTTCTTAAAGGTATGGGTTACACCCTAGAGCAAATAGAAGGTAAGCATCACAGAATTTTCTGCACCGAACAAGAGGCTAACTCAGAAGAATATAAGCACTTTTGGCGGGACTTATCTGAAGGGAAATTAGAGTCAGGTAGGTTTAAGCGAATAGACAGTAGAGGCAACGAAGTTTGGTTAGAGGCGTCGTATAACCCAATTAGAAATGAAGACGGAAATCTTTATAAAGTCGTTAAGTTCGCCACTGTAATTACTGAGCAAATGCAGCGTGAATTTGCTATTTCTGAAGCGGCTAACGTCGCGTTTAACATATCGCAAGAGACGGGTGAGCAAGCCCGCAAAGGTAATGAAGTACTTAATGCTACAGTGAAAGCAATGAACGAACTTACCGCACAGATGGGTAATGCGAGCGAAGGCATCAAAGACCTCGATGAGCAATCTCAAAAAGTTGCTGATTTGGTTAAAAGTATTAGTGGAATTGCCGACCAAACCAATCTACTTGCGCTGAACGCCGCTATTGAAGCCGCTCGCGCAGGAGATCAGGGTAGAGGGTTTGCTGTAGTGGCCGATGAAGTAAGACAATTGGCTTCACGGACAAGTAGCGCTACGGAAGAGATAGTCAACGTGGTGGTAGAGAACAGAAAACTTACTGAAAATGCCGTTCAGCTTATTGAGGCTGGGCAGGAAAAAGCCCGCGACGCATTAGAATATTCAACACAATCGGGTAACGCGATGAGTGAAATTCAAAGTGGAGCGAATGAGGTAGTGAGCGCTATCGGACAGTTCACAAAACGTCTATAGGGCATAGCGCCTACCACTCGTGTTGGGCGCATTTCTTCGTTTAAATTTATTCAATAGTGGTGCTTACTAACTCGCACCACGGTTGAACACCTCCCCCGTTTTGGTGCACCAAATCTTTCATTGTGTTGTAACTATACGCCCCTGTTTTAAATAATTTCTATAATAATCAGTATCTTGAATTTTTGGCACGTTGACTGCAAACCTTTACGTGCAAAATAACGGTGCCGTGTAAGGCAGCGAGTGCGACACGACTCATTAGGCGTCGTGTCATGCGCAACATTTTCCATAGTGTGAATAAGAAAAATTATTAGGAATCAGTGGAGAGTAGTAAGGAAGCTCCAACTTCTCCTACATTTATGGCAAATGATAATAACAATAAAAAAGATGGTTTTATTAAGCTAAAGCTTTTATATAACCTCCCTTTAAGATGAGGTGTGTGAGCGGGAATTCCTGACTTACCAATTACAACTTGATGCGTTAGTAATTACTCCGATGTTACTAACACGGCAACGAAGCCCACCGTGCTAGACATGTAAATGTCTATAGCTGGTGGGTTTTTTTTTGGCTACGAGGAACACGTATGACTGGGTTAAAGACAACATCATTACTAAAACGCTTTAGAACGGTGGGCGCAAGCGTTTGTGCTGCACTTGTCGTCTCTGTAGCAACATTTTCAACATCTGTTTCAGCACAAGCGCCCGCAGTAGGATGGCCAGAGAAAGAAGAGCTGAAATTCGGTTTTATTAAACTGACAGACATGGCGCCGCTTGCTGTTGCGTATGAAAAAGGCTTTTTCGAAGATGAAGGGCTTTATGTCACATTAGAAGCGCAAGCTAACTGGAAAGTGCTGCTCGATCGGGTTATTGATGGTCAGCTAGATGGCGCTCACATGCTTGCAGGTCAACCGCTAGGCGCGACTATTGGTTTTGGTACGGAATCTCATGTAGTTACTGCGTTTAGCATGGACCTAAACGGAAATGGTATTACTGTATCAAATGAGATTTGGGAGAAAATGAAGGCGCATATTCCACAGGAAGATGGCAAGCCTGTACACCCAATCAAAGCTGATTATCTTAAACCGGTCGTTGATGAATACCGCAACGCCGGAAAACCTTTCAATATGGGCATGGTATTTCCTGTATCTACCCACAACTACGAGCTACGTTATTGGCTAGCAGCAGGTGGCATTCATCCAGGTTATTACGCCCCTCACAAAGGTGATACCGCAGGCCAAATCGATGCCCAAGCGCTATTGTCTGTAACGCCACCACCACAAATGCCAGCGACAATGGAAGCGGGTACTATTTATGGCTACTGCGTAGGTGAGCCATGGAACCAGCAAGCGGTGTTTAAAGGTATCGGTGTACCTGTAATTACCGATTATGAGATCTGGAAAAACAACCCTGAAAAAGTGTTTGGCGTAAGCCAAGGTTGGGCTGACAAGTATCCAAATACTCACATACGCGTGGTAAAAGCATTAATCCGTGCAGCAATGTGGTTGGATGAAAACGACAATGCTAACCGTCCTGAAGCTGTAAAGATTCTTGCTAAAAGCAACTACGTTGGCGCAGACGAAGACGTCCTGGCTAACAGCATGACGGGCACCTTCGAATACGAAAAAGGCGACAAGCGTGACGTGCCAGACTTCAATGTGTTCTTCCGCTACAACGCTACTTACCCGTACTACAGTGATGCAATTTGGTATCTCACACAAATGCGCCGCTGGGGACAAATTTCAGAAGCTAAGTCTGACGATTGGTACAAAGAAACGGCCAAAAAAGTCTACAAGCCAGAAGTTTATGCCCAAGCTGCTAAAGCGCTTATTGCTGAGGGTAAAGCAAAGGCATCTGATTTCCCTGAGTTTGAAACGGAAACAGGTTATAAGCCGCCTCAGAGCGAGTTTATTGATGGCGTAACGTTTGATGGAAGCAAGCCTAACGCTTACTTAGAGCAATTTGATATTGGTCTTAAAGGCGACACTGTTCTGTAAGTGTCTCGTAAAGTCGCCCCGTCCACCCTAAGGTGAAGGCGGGGCATTCAAAGCGCTTTAGCGCACATTAAATATCAGGAGCAAGCAATGAGCAAGATGACAACCATTCTTCGCCTTCCATCATCGCCGTCAAACGCGAACTCTTTATTGAGTCGTTTATATCAATCCACACCTGCGTTGTTGCTGCCTGTAATCGGCTTGCTGATGTTTCTGGCCATTTGGAATGGCGTTGCAAAAAGTATCGATACATCGTTAGGCCAATTTCCAGGCCCTGCACAAGTTTTTGAACAAGCGGGTGCTTTAATAGACGAGCATGTCGCCCAGCGTGAAAAGGCAGACGCGTTTTATCAACGCCAAGAAGAACGAAATGCAGCTCGTGTGGCGCAAGACCCTACTTATGAGCCAAAGGTACGAGACTTTACCGGTGCACCTACTTTCTTCGATCAAATTTGGACCAGCCTTTACACGGTTATGGTTGGATTCTTTATTGCATCAGTAGTCGCAGTCCCATTAGGAATTTTGTGTGGTTTAAGTAAATCAGCCTACACGGCTATAAACCCGCTTATTCAATTATTCAAACCCGTTTCGCCACTAGCATGGTTACCACTAGTTACTATGGTAGTAAGTGCGCTTTATGTGAGCGAAGACCCAGCGTTTTCAAAGTCGTTTGTTACTTCTGCCTTCACGGTCTCGCTTTGCTGCCTATGGCCAACCCTTATTAACACTGCAGTAGGGGTGTCAAACATTGAAAAAGATCTTATCAACGTGAGCAAAGTGCTGCGTCTTACGCCTTTTGCTCACCTTACGAAAATAGTACTGCCATCTTCAATTCCAATGATTTTCACTGGGCTTCGATTATCGCTTGGTATCGGTTGGATGGTACTCATAGCAGCAGAGATGCTTGCCCAAAACCCAGGGTTAGGAAAGTTTGTATGGGATGAGTTTCAAAACGGTAGCTCAGAATCCTTAGCCCGAATCATGGTGGCAGTATTAACTATCGGTGTAATCGGCTTCGTACTGGACCGTTTAATGTTATCAATTCAGCGCGCGGTAAGCTGGGATAAGTCGAGCGTATTACGCTAATTTTGAGGAGAAATTTATGCAGACTAGACACTTAGAGTTAGAGCAGGTAGGTATCGACTTCCCAACACCCAAAGGGCCATTTACTGCGCTTCAAGATGTAAATCTTAAAATCAGCAAAGGCGAATTTGTTTCATTGATTGGCCACTCTGGTTGCGGAAAGTCGACAGTACTAAACATTATTGCGGGTTTACACCAAGCGACTTCAGGAGGGGTGATATTAGATGGCGCTGAAGTGAAGCAGCCTGGACCAGAGCGCGCCGTAGTATTTCAAAACCATTCGCTATTACCCTGGCTTACTGTTTATAAAAATGTTGAGCTGGCCGTTAAATCGACCATGCGAGGTAAGAGTAAAGGCGAGATGCGCGAATGGATCATGCACAACTTAGAGCTTGTACACATGACTCACGCACTCGACAAATTGCCAAGTGAGATCTCAGGGGGGATGAAACAGCGTGTAGGTATCGCTCGTGCATTAGCAATGGAACCTAAAGTACTATTGATGGACGAACCGTTCGGTGCGCTTGACGCATTAACGCGCGCTCACCTTCAAGACTCTTTAATGGAAATTCATTCTGATTTGGGTAACACCGTCATCATGATTACCCATGACGTGGATGAGGCCGTGTTGTTATCTGATCGCATCGTAATGATGAACAATGGGCCCGCCGCCACCATTGGTGAAATTCTAGATATTGAGTTGCCTCGCCCGCGTGACCGATTAGCACTTGCCGACAACAAACAATATAACCACTATCGACATGAGGTATTAACCTTCCTTTACGATAAGCAGAAAAAGGTTGAAACCGTTACTTCACGTACTAACAACGGAACATCAAAACCCAGCGGGGTGACATCTGAAAAAAAAGACACTAAAAAATCAGATGCTGCCTAGCACTATCGGCATCTGATAAGGGCGGTAGTTGTACCGCCCACAACGTATAACTTTCACTTTTCAACCGGCATTTTTATGCCGGCTGGGTAAGTGTTGACTAATAAAAAACAAAACCGAAAAACCGATAGGGAACACGCATGAACACGTTTCAAAAACTAAGCATTAATATGTTAGCTGCCTCTGTTATGGCAGTACTCGGTGGCAGCGCGATGGCTGATGATATTCACACTGCACTAAGTGACTCAAAGGCATGGGTTGACCTTAATTTGCGTTATGAGGCCGTAGATCAAGACAACGCGCTAGAAGATGCAAGCGCGCTGACTTTACGCACCCGCTTAGGCTTTAGCTCAGGAAGTGTTAATGGTTTCTCATTTACCGCCGAGGTTGAAGACAGCCGCATTGTAATGGGGCAAGATGAGTTTACCGTAGGGCCTACTGGATTCAATGTGGGTGAATACTCTGTTATTGCTGACCCAGAAACGACCGAAGTTGACCAAGCTTTTATTCAATACAAAACAGATGGCTTTACAGCCAAAGTTGGGCGCCAGGTTATTACGCTAGACGACCACAGATTTGTTGGTCACGTTGGTTGGAGACAGGACCGCCAGACCTTTGATGCCGTAAGCGCAAAGTATGCGGCAACTGACAATCTAGAGCTTTTCTACAGCTATTTATATAAGCGTAACCGCATTTTCGCCGAAGCTGCTGATTTAGATTCAAAAGATCATATCCTTCACGCTACTTATAAGTCGAAAATCGGTAAGTTTGTGGCCTACGCGTATTTATTAGAAGTAGATAATGATACAGACAATGCTCTGGATACGTATGGTGTAAGCTATGATGGAAAGATGAAAGGTGACAGCGTAAATTGGGCTTATGGCGCTGAGTTTGCTACGCAATCGAGCGAAGCTGGCGCAGGAGAAACAGCCACTGATTTCGACGCGTCTTACCTAAATGCTTATCTAGCCGCAACCTTCTCTGGTGTAACCGCTAAAGTCGATTATGAAGTACTAGGTTCAGATGATGGGCTGTATGGTTTTGCTACGCCTCTTGCTACCCTACACAAGTTCAACGGTTGGACCGATCAGTTTTTGGGTACGCCAGCACAAGGCTTACAAGACCTTAAATTTTCACTTTCTGGTGGCCTAGCCGGTGGTAAGTGGCTTTTGGCTTATCATGATTTCAGCGCTGACGACAGCAGCAATGGCGTTGATGATTTAGGTAGCGAATTTAATGTTCAATACACCAAGAAGTTTGCTGGTAAGTATAATTTCGGCATCAAGTACGGTACTTACGACGCGGGCGATATAAAAGTAGATGCTAACCGTTTTTGGATGTGGGTTGGTACACGTTTTTAATTGCTATGCAAAGTAACTCTCTGACCTAGCATAGCGTTACAGCTTCACCAAACTTTGATTGGCTAAGTCGTTACTGACTTAGCCAGCCTTTTTCAACGGCTATATCTAGCTGCTGCATAACATAGTCCCACAGTGCTGGCGCACACGATTTCAAGTGTGCATTTCGCGCCTCAATTTTCTCTCTTGCAATACCGTGGCGCTTCCAGCTTCCTCCATTGTCTTTCATATTTTGAAATACAGGAAGTACTCGGTCCATGGCTTTAGCAAACTCTGCATCAGCGGTTTCCGCGGCTTCAAACTCAAGCCATAAATTGAGCAGTTCGCTATCAAGTGGGCTTGGCAATAAGCCAAAAATGCGCTTAGCGGCCGCAAGTTCCTTTTCAGCTTGTGCATCATGGTCGGCTTGCTGGTTAAACGCAAACATATCGCCAGCGTCAATTTCTACGATATCGTGAATAAGGATCATGCGAATAACTCGCGTAATATCAATTGGCTTGGCTGCATATTCACTCAACATATTTGCCATTAATGCAACGTGCCAGCTGTGCTCTGCTGAGTTTTCTTGGCGATAGTCATCACTTGGAAGCGTAATCTGACGCTTAACCGCTTTGAGTTGATCAAGTTCACAAATGAATTCGGCAAAGTCACTGACTGCATGCATTCGGGGGCTCCTAGGCGTAAAAATGGGCGCAAGAGCGCCCATTTCATAATTAAAGATGTAATTGGTTGTTAAACTAAATTACTTCTGTTCTGACAACCACACGATAAGATCAGCGATGTCATCGTATGACATATCAGCGGTAAACGTTGGCTGATATTTACCGTTAATAATAAAGCTAGGCACACCTGTTAGGTGCTCACGGTACTCATCAATTTGCTGTTGGTTTTTGCGCACCATGCTATTAACGCCGAAGCTCTTAGCCATTTTATCAAATTCTGCACCGTCTACGCCGTTAACCACGAAGATGTTGCGAAGGTCTTTCAGCCCTGTGATAGACGCGCGCTGCTTATGAATATAGTTAAAGATAGCACCGTTCATTGCATCTTCTTGCTTCATTGCACGTGCGATAAGCATAGCTTTAGTCGCATCGTCTTGAACTTCTGGGCCGGTAAAGCGCATAAAGTTTACGTGTACTTTATTGAACTTAGTACCGTCGCTTTTCTTTTCTTTAATTTGTGCAACGATTGGCTCAAATTGGAAGCAGTGCGGGCACCAAAATGAGAAGTACTCAGTAATTACTGGTTTATCTGTGGCTTCTTTATCAAGCACTTTATAGTGCGTGCCTTCTTTCCATTTAGACGCTGGCTCTTGAGCGCAAGCTGTTAATGGCAAAAGCATTGCCATGACAAACATTACTGCAAACTTTTTCATGGATTATGATCCTGTATTAAAAAACAATCTTTCGAGGTTGAGATTATCACAGCCTTATTCGCTTAACTAGGACCTGTTTTACTTCAAAGTCTTAGTACGCGATAAGCTCACTAAAAAACGGGGTTCAACGACAAGGTTTACGTTTTATCGCGAAAAAACACTGTTCTTACATAGAAAGCAAAAAATAGCTGGATAACTCTGTCGTCTACAAGGCGAACGACTGATACAGGATAAATGCTCAACCATGAACAGAATATGAATTTTACGAAGTGTGAATGTAAGTGAGAGCGTAGCAGGGGGTAGGTAAATGCTTTGGACCCTATCAGAAGTAATACTGAAAAGTACCGCTGTAAATAAACCAAGTTCAAGTAAACATAAGAGAAGGGTTACAAATAAGTGCAACCCTTCAATTTATTGAATATAGACCACCCTTTATGTAAAGAGGTAAGTCTTACTTATGTTAGCTACATGGTGTAGTTAACAGAAAGTAGCGCACGGCGCTCTTGCCCAGCGTAGCCTACAATGTCTTCATAGTCGGTATCGAATGCATTGTCGACTTTCAACGATACCTGCCATTGACTATCAATTTGATAACCTACGTTAACGGTAGCAAGGGTATAAGCTGAAAGCGCTAACGTTTGAGACGGCTCAGGGAATGGTGGGAATAACGTATCGTAACGGCTTCCGGTGTAGGCCAGCTTGGTGTAAAAGCTGAACTTTTCTGTACCAAAGTCAGTGGTATAAGTTATCGAGCCTTGATGGCGAGCGCGACGTAACTCGGTACTTGTGATACCACTGTCAGTTTGCTCAGCGTCTAAATAGCTATAGGCGGCGGTAAGGTCACCATAGCCACTGTCCCAATTTAGCTCTACATCAATCCCTTCTCGTGAACTTTCTCCGTCGATATTATCAGCACTAAACGCACCCAAGTCAGGTACAAATACAAAGCCGTTAATTTCGTCTTCAAGGTCGGTGGTATAGGTACTGATTTGACCAGAAAGCGATTGCCAGTTGGCTTTAACACCTACTTCCCACTCTTCACTGGTTTCAGGCTCTAGGTTAGGGTTTCCGATGAAGCTTGCTGGGAAATAACCAAAGCGTTCAGTAAAGGTTGGTGTTTTAACGGCTCTACCATAGCTTGTGAAAACAGCGTAGTGGTCGTTAAGTTGCCATGTCAAACCGCCGCGATAACTTACGGCATTGTCGAACTCACTATTGTTGTCGAACCTTGCGCTTAATGTTGCCGTTAGCGACTCGGTTAGCTGACTGTTTGCTTCTGCAAATACGCTGTAGGTGTTGTCGTGTTGTTTTTGATTAGGATCGCCAAATACAATAGGGCCGCGCTGATCAAAAAGACGCTGCAGATATTCGAGACCGCCTGCAAAATCCCAATTATCGATAGTGTAAAAACCGGTCCAATTTAACTCAATGCGCTCACCTGTGGTGCCGCCTGTATCCGTACCCGATTCAGTATTATCGTTTTCATCTTTACGATAGTGTGCACTTAATGCCGAGCGGTAGCCTGTGTTTTCAGGGGCAAATTCCCATCTTAATTTCGCACTAACTTGTGTGCCATCTGTCACGTTATCTGTATCAGCGGGAAGGCCGGTTATTACAAAGTCAGTACCGTCATAATCATTTTCATATTGAACAGTACGTAAATTCGCGATGAAGGTGTGTTCGGTGGTGGCGGCATAATTAAGGTTTATGCCGGCAGTCATATTGTCGTAGCCATCATCTTCGTTACCAACGCGAGACACATTATCGCCGTCAGTTCGAATATAGCTCGCGTAGGCAGACACACCCACGTTATCGCTTTGTGAGCGCGCATTCATGCTGCCCTGAAGGGTACCTTGAGTGCCAACGCCAGCAGAAAAATCTACGTGAGAAACATTGTCGGCAAACTGGCCAGATTTAGTGGTAATGCTTAGTACGCCACCAATTGCGCCGCTACCCCACCTCGCACTTTGCGGGCCGCGAAGTAGCTCAATGCGCACTACGTTAGCGCTAGTTAGGTGAGCAAGGTCAACAAGGCTCCCTTGGCCTACATCATTGGCAACAACACCATCAATTAAAACGAGTAGATGGTTAGTTTCACCGCCGCGCACGCGCAGTTCGGTTAAACCACCAGGGCTGCCTGACTGAGACAAGCTAACGCCAGGTAAGCCGCGAACTAAATCAGTAATTTGAAGCGCGCCCGAAGCTTTAATATCGCTTTCAGTTAGTACCGATACTGAAGCAGGAAGCTTGGTCAATGAAATAGGTAAACGCGTGCCTGTTACCGTTAAGGTTTCAATATCTTGATCAGGAGTTTGAGCAAAGGCAGGTGTGCTTAAGCACGAAATAACTGCAGCGCTAAGGGCTGCTTTAGTAAAATGTGTACGCATGGTTTTTATATTGTCTTTGATGCGCTCCACCCGAGCACATGGTTAGGGAAAGTGCACGTTCTTGCTTAATTATGGATGTGAGCAAGCATACGACACCATGAAGTACAGGCCGGTATCCGGGCTTACTCACCAATACCGATAAAGTAATGGGTCTTTTGCCTTCCCATCTAGTGGCGTCTAACTGCGCTGTAGCGCGTTAACGTATAAAAGACAGTGGCGAATGAAAAGAAAACGACAATGCGTTGAGTTTACCGTTGCGGGGGCAGCATCAGATTTTCACTGATTTCCCGTTTAACTCTTGTCGCCGTAGTTAATATTAGAGCTAGACAAGAGCACCTACACGCTAGCGATTATATAGAACTTAAAAAGTGATAGCGAATACGGTTTCTTATACCTTACGCTTTTTCGTAACCCGCATACGGTTATTGGACAAGGGTCATCGAAAAAGCGTTTTTCAGCAGTAAGGCAGAAGGCTCAGTAACCCAATTTCAGCGGTGGCTCCTGTAGTGCAGATAGCTGCTCTTTAAGGGCAAGTATTTGGCCTTCCCAATATTTGTCTTCAGCAAACCAAGGGAACGCACGAGGGAACGCGGGGTCTTCCCAACGACGAGAAAGCCAAGCCATGTAATGCACCATGCGCATTGCCCGAAGAGGTTCAATAAGCACTAGCTGAGCCGTATCGAATTCATGGAATTCTTCATAGGCTTCTACTAGGGTATCTAGCTGCAAAAGCTGCTGTTGGCGGTCGCCACTTAACATCATCCATAAATCTTGAATAGCTGGCCCCATACGGCAGTCATCAAGGTCAACGAAGGTCGGGCCGTCGCGCCATAAGATGTTGCCGGGGTGGCAGTCACCGTGTAATCGAATATTCGATGTCGGCTTATAGGCGTTGAGGGTCGCGTCAATCACAGGGTTAAGTATGGCAAAAAAAGCCGTTTTTAGGTGTTCGGGTAGCAGGGTACTTTGTTCAAGTACCTGTTTGGGCTCTTTGAGATAACTTTCAATCTCAATAGAAGGGCGATGAGTAAATGCCTTTGCTGAAGCGACACGGTGAATACGGCCAATGAAACGTCCCATCCATTCGAGCTGATCAAGGTTGTCGTTTTCAAATTGTCTACCGCCAACCGACGGAAATAGCGTAAATCGATAGTCAGTCTCAGCCACTGTGTGGTGATGCAGCGTGTTACCGTTTAAAACGATAGGTGCAGCCAATGGAATTTCGTTATCCATAAGTTCAGCGGCAAACTCGTGCTCTTCAAGAATTTGCGCGTCTGTCCATCGACCTGGGCGATAGAATTTTGCCACATAGCGCTGACCGTCTTCAGCCAAAAATTGATAAACGCGGTTTTCATAGCTGTTGAGCGCAAGCAGGCCGCTTTGAAGAAAAATGCCCTGGCTTTCCAGGGCATCAAGTATGGTGTCTGGACTAAGCCCAGAAAAAGAAAAATCTGTCATCGATAAAGGAATTTGGTTGGTTCATCAACAGTAACCGTTTCCCCATCAATTGTGGTGGTTACACTGATAAAAATATCGGTAACCGTATCTTCCAGATTATAAGCGTCCGTTGCAACTGAAATCGGTGTACTGTATACCGCACCACCTTTAACTGTCACTTCTTGCTCTCCTATGTATTCATAGTCAGGAAGACCTTTTACAGCAATGGTATACGTTTGCTCTTGCTGGGTTTTGTTGAGCACTTTAATCGTATATACGTTTTCAATAAGCCCTTCATTGGTCTCGCGGTACAATGAATTTCTATCGCGGATGATGTCGACTTCTGTTGGACTGCGCATCCAAATATTGGCAAACAACAAACCCATCATAACCAAAAGAACGACAAAGTAACCAATTAGCTTAGGACGAAAAACGTGAGTCTTGCCGCCCGCAAGCTCTTCTTCTGAGGTGAAGCTTATCAAGCCTTTGGGATAACCCATTTTATCCATAACGCCGTTACAGGCATCAACACAGGCACCGCAGTTGATGCATTCGTATTGAAGGCCGTTGCGAATATCAATTCCAGTTGGGCAGACTTGAACGCATAAATTGCAGTCAATGCAGTCACCTAAGCCTTTTTCCTGCACCTGTTCGTGACTGAGCTTGCGAGGGCGTGGACCGCGTTGTTCGCCACGTTTTGCATCGTAAGATACGGTGAAAGTATCTTTGTCGAACATGGCAGATTGGAATCGTGCATAAGGACAGATGTGCGTGCACATAATTTCACGCATATAGCCTGCATTCCCGTAGGTACAAACTGCAAAAAAGATAACCGAGAAACCCGCCCAGAAGCTGGTGTCAAATGTGACGAAGTCAACAAACAGGGCATCAATAGGGGTGAAGTAGCCGACAAAGGTTAGCGCAGTTAATAGTGCTACCAGAACCCAAGCAGTATGCTTAGCTGTTTTACGCAAAAATTTGTCAGTATCCATTTTGCGCGCATCAAGGGCTATACGCTTGTTTCGTGGGCCTTCGAACTTTTCTTCAAACCAAGTGTATATATATACCCATGTCGTTTGTGGGCACATAAAGCCACACCACACTCTGCCAGCGAAGGTAGTGACAAAAAACAAAGCGAAAGCGGAAACAATGAATATATAAGCCAGCAACGTAAGATCTTGAGGCCACAAAGTAAGTGAGAAAATAGTAAAACGCTGTTCGCCAATATCAAGTAGTACTGCCTGATGGCCGTTGTACTGAATCCACGGAATAATGGCAAAAAGAGCTAAAAAGAAAAGACCAAAGAAACGCCTAAATGTTTCCAGAGGGCCCTGCACAGCGCGCACATAAATACGGCTACGGGAATCGTGTCGTTTACCCTCTGTGGCTCCTTTGGGCTTATGTACTTTTACCGGTGTAACGTTTTTGACCGGTATTTGTTCATTCATAGCTTAACCTTATGTGACGTAACAAACTGCCTGTGCAGTATAACTGCGTTCAACACGTCATATTTAATATAGATCAATAATGCGGCGTATGGTCTACCTTTTTAAACTTTCAGTCAATACTGAAAGTTCAGAAAGTAATATGGGTCGGTTGTTATTTTTCTCTGGCATTATGTCATTTTGTAAATTTCTACGTACAACGACATGGCTTACGAGCAGAAAATTGGATAAATAGTTAGACCTAAAAAGTGTTGGTTGAAAAAGTATACAAGTTATACCTTAGTATAAACTACAGTGTTTACAGCAAGTTAGATAGCACACTACCATGAAGAGCAATTATGTGGCCAATAAGTATCCAAATCATGTACAGTGAACCTCGTTGTAAAACAAATTAGTAAAGCATTTATGAAGCATATTGTTGGTGAAAGGCGCACAAAGTAGGCGCTACTTGCTGTAAACCCCTATCAAAGTTAGCTGAGAAGTTATGTTACGGTTCTTTATTATCGCTGCGGAAATTATTGTTTTGGTAATAGTACTGCGCTCTCCTTTTGTCCAGTATCTATTTGAAGATATCCAAAACTCTGTTTCTGACTGGCTGGTGTCCATTGCTACGCTTCCAGAGCGAAAAGAATTACGTAGTTTGCAAGATAAAATAAATATTGAATTAAGCCCTTTGAAACCTTACCAGCAAAGTTACGTCAAACAAATTACTGCCGATGCTGCGAGCGTAAAACGCTTCCATCACATTTATTGTGAAAACGACGATATAAACCCTAACTTTACGGGAACTAAACGCGCAAAACTGTGCCTAATTGTTAAGCAGTCTCCGGTTATGCAAGTTTCAAAGTGACATTAGCGTTTTACGTAAGAAAAAGTTAAACCTAAAACATTTTCTAATGTTTTTTTGATTAATAACTTTTTCAACGCTTGCTAACTTAAGGTTAAACGACTGAATTTAGGAGCATGAAAGTGAATAAATTACGTACTTTTTCTTGTTTAAGTTGCGCCGCAGCCGTAGGGGCTCTTGTTGTTTTTGCGCCAACCCAAGCCGCTGAGGTAGAGATAACATGGGAAGAGCCAGAGTCTTACAGTGACGTCAGGCCAGCCAATGAATCCCGTAAACGCTTTCGTGAGCGAACCTTAAAAGACTTGGAAGAGCACATTACGGAATTAGCGAGCGACTTACCCGAATCACAGGTTCTGTCGATGACAGTGACTAACGTTGATTTGGCTGGTCAAGTTTGGCCTAGCCAGTTTGTAGGTTTTGGCAGCGGGGCTGGCAGCGATGTGCGAATAATCAAACGTATTGATATTCCAAGAATGACGTTTAGTTACTCGCTATCTAATTCTGATGGTCAGGTCATACTAAGTGGTGAAGATGTGAAGCTTAAAGACATGGACTTTATGGAGTCGAATATTCGTCACAACCGCACCGAGTCGTTGTCGTACGAGAAAGCCATGCTTAACGACTGGTTTGCCGATACGTTCTCCACGCAAGTTGCGGCAAACGATTAATACATTCCCTTAAAAAGGCAATAAAAAAGGTCACGTGTAGTGACCTTTTTTGTGTTGTTAGCACAACTTTATTGGGCTAACAAAGCGTATGTCGCTTACAGGTAATCAAACTCATTGCCCGAAATAGCGAGCGTGCTTTCAGGACCAGCTTTGTAAGCGGCTTTATGCGCGTCACGGCGAACTAAAATGCGCTCCATATAGAAGTCACGAGTCTTCATCTTAGAAGCGGCAAGTACCGCATTGCCCGAGACTTGGGCTTTGTCTGCCATGCTGTACCACAGTACACCAATAAGTGAGTAAGCACTGTAAGCGAGATAGTCGCAAGCGGCGGCAGCTGCGGTTGTCGCATCCATCCCTAAGCAGTCTGCTGAAGATGCGCGCCAGTCGTCAAGAATACCTTGTGCTAGGCCTTTCGCTTCACTGTCTTGAATGTCGCTAACTAATGCACTAAAGGCTTTATAAGTAGCTTCCATCATTTGTCCGCCATCGCGGGTAAGCTTTCGACCAATAAGGTCTAACGCCTGTATACCGTTTGTTCCTTCGTACAGCATTGCAATGCGCACATCGCGCATAAGTTGCTCCATACCCCACTCACGAATAAAACCGTGACCACCGAAAACCTGAACACCCAAGCTGGTGGTTTCAAGGCCCATATCGGTCATAAAAGCTTTACAGATAGGCGTTAAAAACTGAAGTATTTTGTCGGCATCTTCTTTTTCTTGGCCCTCACCAAGCTTTTCTACGTCCATAAATTTAGCGTAGAAAAGTGAAAGTGCACGACAACCTTCAATCAATGATTTCTGCGTCAGTAACATACGCGCTACGTCAGGTTGAAATACGATTGGGTCTGCTTTGCCGTCTGGGTTTTGGATACCCTGAGGCGCGCGAGACTGCACACGTTCACGGGCGTAGGTTAGCGCGCCTTGGTACGATGCTTCTGCCGCACCTAAACCCTGAAGACCTACCTGGAAACGGGCGTCGTTCATCATAGTGAACATGCATGCAAGACCCTGGTTTTCTTCACCGACAAGGTAGCCTGTTGCGCCGTCGAAGTTCATCACACAGGTTGGGCTGGCCTTGATCCCCATTTTGTGTTCAATGCTTCCTATCGAAAGGCTATTTGCCTCGCCAGGCTCATTGCTAGCATCTGGAAGGAACTTAGGTACTAAGAACAGACTTATGCCCTTAACACCTTTTGGTGCGTCAGGTAGTCGAGCAAGAACAAGGTGAATAACGTTCGAACTCCAGTCGTGATCACCGGCAGTGATAAAGATTTTATTACCCGTTACTTTATAGCTGCCGTCGCCTTGTGGCTCAGCTTTAGTGCTAAGCAAGCTCAAATCTGTTCCTGCGTGAGGTTCGGTCAGGTTCATGGTACCTGTCCACTCACCGCTGATTAGCTTAGCAAGATAAATATCCTTTAATTCTTTACTGGCGTGTTTGGTAACCGCAAGTGTGGCGCTTTCCGTAAGCATGGTAGTTAAGCGCCAGCTTAAATTGGCCGCGTTTAACATTTCGTGAACCGGCACAGCCATGGTGTACGGCAAGTCTTGCCCGTCGTACTCGGCAGTGCCTAACATGGCATTCCAACCGTTCGCAACGTATTCTTGATAAGCATCTGCAAAGCCTTTAGGCGTGGTAATTTTACCGTCTTCAAGCTTACAGCCTTCTTCATCACCTTCACGGTTGAGTGGGGCAACCACATCTAGAGCAAACTTTGCGCCTTGCGCAATAATTTCATTGGCCAGTTCGCTATCAAAGTCGCTGATACCGAGCTTTTCGTAGTGAGCATCAAGTCCAAGCCAGTCTTTTAATAAGAACTGAAAATCAGTTGTAGGGGCGTGGTACAGAGGCATGGATGACTCCTTTTTCAAACAAGTGTTTTAATTTTGCCTATTATAGTCACAAAAAGCGTAGTCCGAATAGTCCGTTAAAGGAAAGTTAATAATAAATTTGGATGATGTGGCAATGAGAGCAGCCCATGGAAATGCTAGTGATGATGCCTTGCGCATCACTGTTGATATAGAATGACGAACACAAATGCTAAGCTCGCTTGCAATTCACATTCTCACTGGCATGCTTAGCCTACATTGAAATAACACATACGCACCAGCAACACGGTACATAAAGACATGAATTCAGATAGCGCGAAGAAAAATATTGAGCATAGTAGTAATGAAGCGCAGGCCCCGGTTTGTATAGTCACAGGCGGAAGCTTGGGTATCGGTTTCGCGGTATGCAAGTTGTTTAGCGAAAATGGCTATCAAGTGGTTAACTTAGATATAAGAAACTTTGAGCAAGCTGTGCCTAACGCTATTTGGAAGCCTTGTGATGTAAGCGTGGTAAGTAACATTAAGGCTGCGATCGATGAAGTTATGACGGCTTATCAACGCATAGACGCTTTAGTGTGTAATGCTGGTATCCACGTATCAGCAACTATTGAGGATACCGACGAAGCCTTGCTTGATAAGGTACTTAGCCTGAACGTTAAAGGCGCCTATGGCGCAATTAAATCATGCTTGCCGACGATGAAAAAGCAGGGAAGTGGAGCCATTGTGGTGATGGGATCTGATCAGTCTTTTGTAGGAAAGCGAAACTCCTTTGCCTACGGGGTAAGTAAAGGTGCGCTGGCGTCTATCGCAAAAACCACGGCACTTGATTATGCCCAATACAACATTCGCGTTAACGCGGTATGCCCAGGCACCATTGAAACCCCTTTATTTCATAACGCGATTGACAATTACGTTGCTCGCTCAGGCGCAATTAAAAGCGATGTGGTAGCCGAAGAAGCTGCAGCCCAGCCCATTGGGCGATTAGGTCAGCCAGAGGATGTAGCGGAACTGACCTATTTTTTATGTAGTGATAAGGCGTCTTTCATCACGGGAAGTTTGTATGCTGTGGATGGGGGCTACACGGCTCAATAGAAGGGGCTCAGCAGGACGGGCGCAAAAAGAGGCGCTGAAAGCGCTGCTCAATAGTGAGAGCGAAATAGCGCTACAGCAAATAAGCGATGTAAAAAACGCTACACGCAGTGCACAAATTCAGGGTTAAAGAATACAAAATGGTTCAGCATTCACAAACGTGGGTAGACCCTCATATCCATCTTTTTGCGTTAGATGAAGGTCAGTACAATTGGCTAAAACCCACTAATGCGCCTTTTTGGGCTGATAAGAAAAATATTGCCAAAAATACCACAGAGGCGATGCTTCATCGGGCTTCTCTAGGTCAGCTTTGTGGGTTTGTGCATATTGAAGCTGGCTACGATAACAGCAGACCGTGGCGAGAAATTGCCTTTCTAGAGCGTCATTGTACGCTTCCATTTCGCTCTGTTGGTTGCATAGATTTAGCTGGAACCAGCGTTGGCAGTCATATCGATAAGCTAGGGCTGTATTCCTCTGTACGTGGCCTTCGTCATATTTTAGATGATGATGCTGAAACGCTTTTGCGCGCCCCTAAAGTAAAGTGGGCGCTTGGTCACATGGCTTCTAAAGGCTTGTCTTTTGATGCTCAGTTTAATATTGCAGATAGTAGTGCCGTAGTTGCATTACTTAACGTATTAGAGCAAAACCCAGCTTTGAAAGTAGCAATCAACCACGCCGCTCTTGCGCCACTTGATAAAAACAGCTTGGCGTTTAGAACGTGGCGACAAAATACTCGAGTCTTGAATGAAACCGGGCAGGTTGCGTTTAAGTTTTCAGGTTTAGAAATGCAAGAGCGGAGGTGGCACTGGCAGCGAGCCAACTATATTTTTGAAACCTTATTGGATACAGTTGGCACAAATCAAATCATGTTTGCGAGCAACTTCCCGTTGTGCCAGTGGCGAATGCCTTATGCTGCGCTTTGGCATGGGTTCTCAGATATGACAACGCCGCTTTCTGAAATTCAAAAAGCGGCGCTGTTGTCTATAAACGCCAAGCAATGGTACGACATCGCTTAAGCGCCAGCCGGAAACTAGCCTCAAGGCTTAGCCCGGCACTGTCGAGCTCTGCAGGTACTTTGTGTAAAGGCCGTGCAAACGTACAAGAGGCCGGTATGTAACTTTGCTATTTAAGTTCCGTTACCGTCATGTGTGGCGAGCGGTAAACCACCTCATCGTTTAGGTCGATACCAATTCCTGGCGTGTCAGGCGCTTCTATAAAGCCGTTAACTGGCTGAGGGTCTTGAATACAAAGCTCACGGTTCCAATCTTTGATGGCATAGGTGTGATGCTCGTGAATTAAAAAGTTTGGAATAGCCGTTTCTAGATGCAAACTTGCCGCCGTAGCAACTGGGCCGCCGCAAACGTGAGCCTGAATGCGTACATCGTAAATATCCGCATAATCACATACCTTCTTCGCTTCTGTAAAACCACCGCAAAGGCCAACATCAGGTTGAAGTACATCAAGAGACTGGTCTTCAAGGTACGGGCGTACGTCCCAGCGGTGATACAAGCGTTCACCGCCCGCAATCGGCACGTTGACGTTCTTCGCCACTTTGTCGTGAAGCTTAGAGTTAAGGTAATTAACCGGCTCTTCGTAATACAAACAGCCAATTTCTTCTACGATATCGCCGAGCTGAATGGCCGTTGATGCACCTAACAAGCTGTGACATTCAAAGATAATGTCACCATCTTCGCCCATGGTGTCTCTAATTGCCTGAAGACGAGCTTTGAAAAGTTTAAGCTCGGGCTTAGTAAACAGCTTAGTTCTGTCAAAGTGAGTGTTGCCATCTTTGTCGTAAACGATAGGGTCAACTTTTACGGCGTCGTAACCATCTTTCAGCGCTTTTTCAGTGGCGCGAGCATAATCTGCTGGGTCGTTAAGTTTGGTGACTTCTTTATCCCAGTCAAACTGTAGCTGGCTGGCATAGCTACGAAGTTTGCCATTCGTTTTACCACCAAGTAGTTCATAAACGGGCAAACCAAGTGCTTTGCCCTTAATATCCCAAAGCGCGGTATCAATCGCGCTCATCGCGGCATAAATTACCGGTCCGCCGCCTAACCCCCAAAAGCCCTCGCGCAGCATTCTCGACCAAAGCAGCTCAGTGTGGAAAGGGTTAAAGCCAATTAGCATGGCTTCGGCAATTTCCTTAATCATATGCGCTGCGGCGCTGTGACCCCAGTCATAAGCAAGTCCTGCTTCACCTACGCCAGTAATGCCTTCATCGGTGTAAACACGCACAAAAACAGGGTTCCACTGTGGGCGTTTAGGGCATTCGATATCAAAAATTTCTACTTTGGTGACTTTCATGTGTTAAAACAATTCCTGTTTAAAATGAGTTGGCGTTTAGCTAAATAGGCTCAATTATTCGCAAAAACTTGGATCTAATTTATAGGCTTTGCGCAACATAGCAGGCCATGCTTTTTGACCGCCAGTCTCGCCGCTGTGAACAACATTTGCCTGAGCATATATACCATCAATAATGCTTTGCGGTATTTCGATAACTGATTCGTTAGATTGCATTAATGCAAGCTGAATTTCGCACGCACGCTGTAAATCGTAAAAGCGCATAAAAGCGTCGCCAACAGTTGGGCCAAGGGTTAAACCGCCATGGTTAGGCAAAAGCATATGGTTAGTATCGCCAAGGTCGTCTTGCAAACGCTTCTTTTCGCTATCGTCTACGGCCAAGCCTTCATAGCTGTGATAAGAAAGCGAAGGAAGCGAAAACATTGAATACTGACTCCACGGCTTCAATCCGCCTTTCACCGAAGCTACGGAAATGGTAGCTAATGTATGGAGGTGGATAACGCATTGAGCGTCGTGGCGCACTTCGTGAATTGCACTGTGAATAGTGAATCCGGCTGGGTTAATCCCATAGGGTGTGTCGTCCAATATATTGCCGTCTAAGTCGACTTTTACCAAGTTAGAAGCCGTAACTTCATCGAAAGTAAGCCCAAATGCATTAACAAGATAATGGTCTGTGCCCGGTACCTTCGCGGAAATGTGGGTATAGATAAGATCGCCCCATCGCATATCTGCTACTAATCGATAGCACGCCGCCAAATTGACACGGGTTTGCCATTCTTGTTCAGATACTTTGCCTTTTAAGCTTAATGTTGGCAGTGAAAACAAGCCACTTCTCCTGTTTATTCAGTTGGAACAATTTACCAATCCCAGACACAATGAACAATGCTTTGTCAGTGCTGCTTTATAACGAATTGGGTGTAGCCATCGCGCAAGGGAATAAGATCATCGGCATAACGCAATGCATCATGGTCGAGCATAAATGGGTCTGCCTTAACGAGTCTGACAACTTCTATCTTTGCCCACGGTGGTGCATCGAAAGTGTTGGGAAGCTTTTCAATGCCTGCATCTATATGACAGCCGAATATGACCAAACCATTAGCTGTCGTTGATAGGTATTCTTTAACTTCTACATTAAAACCTGTTTCCTCCCACGTTTCTCTATGGGCTGTGCAGGCAAGTGATTCACCTTCAACCAGCCCTCCGCCAGGGAAGTCTAATTTGCCTGACAGGCGGTGCTTGACAAGCAACACTTCCCCTTCAGTTTTTATTAAACAGGCCGCGCCAACGGGGGAAGCTTGAGCGTTTATCTCGGTGTGAACATTCTTAGATAGCAGCGCATCTGAAACACGGCACATCGGGGAATTAGGCGCTGTCGGTGAACATGCGAAAAGCGTTAAAACAGCGAATATAGCTGATAAGCGAAATAAGATGACCATTGATTTGGGTAAAATACTCTAGCGGGTGTTTGCGATTGTTGTAATAGCAATCAATATTATCAAGCAGACTCTACGCAAAAATAAAAATAACACAACTAACAATAATAACGTGGTACACAAAAACATGTTTGGGAAAGTTTGCGCTTACATAAAGCGAACTTTGTGTACTGAAGTATTCGTTGAGTTTTAAAAAAGCTCAGGCTCAACGCAATGCTATTTTACCAATAGGAAAGGTTATGTCTTCACGATTCTCGTTATCGCCCTTAGTACTTGGCGTGTTGTTGCTTGCTGGTGTTGTCGCATATTTGAATATGTCACAGGAAGAAAGCAAAGCAAGCGCTGGCACTAGAGCCACACCAGTCAAAACAGCAGTCGTTTCGTCGCAGGCATTTCCTATCACTATCGAGTCGCTCGGCACAGCTACCGCTAACGAATCTGTGAATATCACCGCTCAAGTTACCGATACGGTAAAAACGATAAATTTCGATGATGGCGATAAAGTTGTAGAAGGCGAGCTTTTGGTGCAGCTTAACAACACTGAAGAGCGTGCCAGAGTAGAAGAGCTCAAAGCTAACATTGATGAGGCTAAACGCCAGTTTACCCGCATAGCCGACTTACGTCAGTCAAATGCTACTTCTGAACAGCTTCTCGATGAGCAGCAAGCTCGAGTGAAAGCATTACAAGCCCAGTTAGATGTCGCCTTAGCTCAACTTAATGACTTGCAAGTCCGCGCGCCATTTAATGGACTGCTAGGCAACCGAGAAATTAGCGTTGGTTCACTAATCCAGCCAGGCGACACTATCACCACATTAGATGATATTAGCCAAATCAAAGTTGATTTTAGTATCGCTGAAAACCACCTTGCTAGCGTGGCTAAAGGGCAGACAGTAAGTGCGTCGTCAGTCGCTTATCCTGGAGAAGAATTTACAGGGAAAATTACTAATATTGATACGCGTTTGGACCCCGTTAGCCGCTCCATTCCCGTGCGCGCAACTATTGATAATCAAGACAGTCGTCTACGCCCAGGTATGCTGCTAACCGTTGTGGTAGAAAAACGTGTACTTAGCGCTTTAGTCTTGCCAGAAAAGGCACTGGTGCCAGTGCAAGACAAGCAGTTTGTTTATGTGGTTAAAGATAATGTTGCACACCAAACTGAGGTGGAAATTGGTGAGCGACGACCCGGGCAAGTGCAAATTATCAGCGGTTTAAGTGAAGGAGATGAAGTAATAACCGAAGGTACACTTCGCGTACGTGACCAATCTCCGGTTAATGTATTAAACCGCTAGGGAGTATACAGTTATGCTATTGTCAGACGTTTCTGTAAAGCGCCCAGTTTTTGCAACCGTACTTAATTTACTGCTGATTATCTTTGGTATTGCCGCGTTCTCCATGTTGAGTTTACGGGAATACCCCGACATCGACCCTCCCATTGTCTCAGTTAATACAAACTACACAGGGGCTTCGGCGAACATAGTCGAGACCCGGATTACCCAGCTTCTTGAAGACAGAATTTCGGGTATTGAGGGCATAAAGAACGTGACTTCCACGTCTCGTAATGGTCGTTCAGACATCACAATCGAGTTTAAACTTTCTCGAGACATCGATGCGGCAGCTAACGATGTGCGCGAACGAGTCAGCCGCGCGTTAAATAACTTGCCCGACCAAGCCGATCCCCCTGAAGTATCTAAAGCGAATTCAGATGAAAGTGCCGTGGTGTGGTACAACCTACGAAGCACCAACCTCAATACTATGGAGTTGACCGACTACGCAGAACGTGTGCTGGTTGACAGGCTATCCATTGTAGACGGTGTGGCTAGAATTCAAATTGGTGGTGGAAGACGCTACGCCATGAAAGTGTTTTTAGACCGCAATGCTATGGCGGCTAGAGGCATAACAGTTAGCGATGTTGAGCAAGTGATCCGCGCCGAAAACGTAGAGTTGCCTGCTGGTGAAGTAGAAAGTAATGATCGTGACTTTGAAGTCCGGGTAGCGCGAACGTTTCTAACGCCGGATGATTTTGCAGCCCTAACCGTTGCAGTAGGGGATAATGGCTATCTGGTGCGTCTAGGCGAAATAGCCCACGTTGAGCTAACCGCCGAAGATGACGAGACAGAGTTTCGGGGTGATGGCGTCAATATGATAGGCCTAGGCATCATCAAGCAGTCTAAAGCCAATACTCTCGAAGTAGCTCGCGCAGCTAAAGCGCAGATTGAAAAAATAGAAGCGACCCTTCCAGATAACATTTTTATCGTACCAAGTTACGACTCGTCAGTTTTCATTGAGGCATCGATTGACGAGGTGTATGAGACCTTGGGGATCGCTATGCTCATGGTAGTGATCGTAATATATCTTTTCCTAGGTAATATTCGCGCCACCCTAATTCCTGCGGTTACCGTGCCTGTTTCTATAATTGCGGCTTTTATCGTGATGTATGCGCTGGGCTTTTCGATAAACCTGCTAACCCTGCTTGCTATGGTATTAGCGATTGGCCTAGTGGTAGACGATGCTATTGTTGTACTTGAGAACATCTATCGACGCATTGAGATGGGAGAGCCGCCTATTTTGGCTGCCTATCGCGGAGCCAAAGAGGTCGGGTTTGCCGTAATTGCCACCACACTGGTACTTATTTCTGTGTTCGTTCCTTTGGTTTTCCTTGAAGGTAATATAGGCAGACTCTTCACCGAGTTTGCGTTGGCCATTGCTGCAGCGGTCGCATTTTCAAGCTTTACCGCGCTTACTTTGTCGCCCATGATGGCATCAAAAATACTCAAAAAACGCCCACGTTCGTCAGGCTTCGGAAGCTGGATGGATAAGCGTTTTTCAAAGCTTGAAAGCAGTTACTTCAATACGTTGGGTAAAACCTTACACCAACCTTTTCTTATGCTGCTCATGCTTGTAATTGCGATTGTAGCCTTAGTCCAACTCTCAGAGAAAGTACCTAGTGAGTTCGTTCCTAAAGAAGATAGAGGTAACTTTTTCATCTTAATGAATGCTCAAGAAGGCGCGAGTTTTGAAAGTAACGCAAGAAACTTAGAGCAAATAGAAAGCATTTTAATGCCCTATCGCGAGAGCGGTAAAATTAATCGTCTCTTGGTGAGAACACCTGGTTTTGGCGGAAACGCGGGGATAGCGATCGTCGGTTCTGCAGATTGGGATGAGCGTGATTTCAGTACATTTTCACTAATGGATGAAATCAGCGGCAAGCTTAACGGCGTACCTGATGTTCGCGCGTTTGCCATAATGCGAAGCGGGATATCAGGAGGTGGGCTAGGGCGTCCTGTTCAGTTCGTCTTACAAGGTGATACTTATGAGAACCTTGTAGAGTGGCGCGACATAGTGTTACAAAAAGCCGCGCAAAACCCGGGATTAGTTCGGCTAGACTCCGATTATAAGGAGACGTCACCCCAGCTGTTGGTTAATATCGATCGGGACAGAGCAGCTGATTTGGGCGTATCAATTAGTGATATTGGCGGAACCTTAGAAGTAATGCTGGGACAGCGTAGGGTGTCTACTTTTCTCGATAGAGGTGAAGAATACGACGTCATCATGGAAGGCATAGAAGAAGACTTTAGAAGCCCTAACAGCATTGAAAATTTATACGTGAGGTCATCTCGTACCGGTGAGCTTATCCCTATGGATAACTTACTCACCTTTGAAGAGCAGGCTACATCGGCAAGACTAAACCGCTATAACAGAATGCGGGCCGTTACTATATCGGCTAACTTAGCAGATGGTTATACACTTGGTGAGGCACTTGCCTACTTAGAAAATATTGTGGCTACTGAACTTCCCGATAACGTATCTATCGATTACAAAGGTGAATCACAGCTTTATCAAGAAGCGGGCAACTCGTTTGTTTATGTCTTTATGCTAGCACTTGCGGTCACTTACTTAATATTGGCCGCGCAGTTTGAAAGCTGGGTGCATCCGTTAGTAATAATGCTTACCGTGCCCTTAGCTCTCGTTGGGGCATACATCGGGCTGTTTTTTAGCGGTATGACGATTAATATCTACAGCCAAATTGGTTTGGTTATGCTTATTGGGCTTGCCGCAAAAAATGGCATATTAATAGTAGAGTTCGCTAATCAACTTCGCGATGCAGGTATGGAGTTTGAACTCGCACTTAAGCGTGCTGCCGCACAGCGTTTGCGCCCTATCGTAATGACAGGGTTTACCACCGTGTTTAGCTCTTTACCTTTGGTGCTTGCATCAGGACCTGGCGCTGAAAGCCGGATGGTAATCGGTATGGTTATCTTCTCAGGTGTGCTTGTTTCAGCATTTATGACCCTTTATGTTGTTCCTACAGCGTATAGCTGGCTTGCAAGGAAAACAGGCTCTCCAATGCAGCGAACCAACGAAATCGAAGCGCTGGAAAAAACGATTCCTTACAAGAAAGGTGAGTCATAGGTATTCGCTTATAGACTATTGTTTACTCTTGGGCCCGCGCCAATGCCAGTTGGGCGGGTTCAAAAGTTCAGGTATCTTCTTTCATACTTTAATATGAATTTCTATCACTTCTATTACAATGCTTAATTTTTTTAAGTTCCTGATATATATAAACTAGTTTAGTTTTTTTGCAATGCATTTAGTTTTTTTATTGATACTTATAAGCGCCAACAGTATGTATTAGACAATCGTATAGTTGTTTAACTTTCTACTTACACTACACTTCGCGCCATTCCCAAGTACTTATATAAGCTACTAATTTATATAAGATAAATATTTAAAGCTCAAAGTGGCAAATATTGCATTTGTGTCCAATACTTATCTCGTTGTAAATGTTTGGACACACAAGCACCTGTTTGCTTCATATCGCTCAAACACGTAAATGTCGTTTTTAGCGTCTTCAAAGAAAGTGAAGAGCGATGGGCTAGCATTCACAAAGACTCCAGAGGACATATGATGAAAAAATGGATACTTGCAGCTGGACTGTGCTGTAACGTCGCGATTGCTGATGTAGCAGTCATAGTGCATCCTAGCAATGGTGATTCACTAGATAAAGATAGTATAAGCCGTCTTTTCTTAAACAAGGCCAAAGCATTTCCTAGCGGTACAAAAGCAGAACCTATCGCGTTAGCTGAAGGTCAGTCTGCCACCGACGAATTTAACGGCAAAGTATTAAACAAAACTGCAGCACAACTTACTGCGTTTTGGTCAAAACTTGTTTTTACCGGTAAAGGTCAACCTCCAAAGTCCTTAGGCAGTGACGCAGACGTTATTTCTGCAGTTGCAAGTAATCCTGGCGCTATTGGTTATGTCGACGCTGGCGCTGTTAACGATAGCGTACGCGTAGTCGCTACCTTCTAACTTACCGTTAATACAAAGAATTTAAGGAACACGCATGAAAACCAAATTAGCTATCTTATCTATGGCTGGCCTTTTGGCTACTCCAGCACTAGCCGACATTCAAATTAACGGCTTTGCAAACCTTATCGGCGGAATGACACTGGATGATGACGAGTCGGTGTATGGCTACGACAATGATTTTAACTTCGATCCAGCCAGTGTTTTTGGTCTACAAGTCCGCGGTGACGTTAGCGATAAACTTTCTGCTACAGCACAGTTAGTGGGCCGTGGTAGTGAAGACTATGACGCAGATTTCGAGTGGGCTTACATGACTTATATGTTGAACAACAATGTCAACATTAGTGCCGGTCGCCTACGTATGCCACTTTTCAAATACTCAGCATCTCTTGATATTGGTTACTCTTATCACTGGTTAACACCGCCGGATGCTATTTACGGTATCGACTTTAACAACATTGATGGTGTTCGCGTTGATTACATGAACTACTCAGGTGACTGGGAGTACGGCGCACAGCTTACTATGGGGCGCGTTGAAACAGATACGACGATTTCAGGTACGCCTGCAGCGCTAGATTTAAAAAATGTAGTAGCGGTTTCTTTTGAAGCGACTCGTGACTGGTTCAGCGCTCGTACCTTGCTTGCACGCGGTACTACAAGTGCTGCAAACGAAGATTTTGATTCGTTTATAGAGGGAATGTCGGCGTTCGGTGCAGCGGTACCAAATGCGTCAGCTGCGGCAGAAGGCTTCAGTGTTAATGATGATACTGGTACCTTCTTTGAAGTAGCGGTTGATATCGATAAGTATGACTGGTTTGTAGGCGCAGAATTTACGCAGACAGAGGTTGATGGTTCTGTTATCGCTGATAATAAAGCATGGTACGTTACTGCAGGTATGCGCTTCGGCAAGTTTACGCCGCACATTACTTATGAAGTTGAAGAAGCGGATAACGGTACTCAGCTTGGCCTTGTAGCAGCACTTCCATCAACTATCTCTACTGGAGACGCGGTTACTGATGCTACCTGGGCTTCTATCTATCAAGGTGCTGCTGGCATTGCAGCTCAACAAGAGCTAGATGTATCAGCAGTTACTGTGGGCCTACGCTACGACGTGGAGCCAGGCTTTGCACTTAAAACCGATGTAACCTGGTACTCAGACGATCTAAATGATCTGAATGATGCAACACTACTTAAAGTTGGCGTAAATTATACGTTCTAACTACCTATTTATGGCCTTGTACTTGTGCGAGGCCATAATTTCGTTAAAGTTTTTTACTAATAGGTAGATAAATTAGGTAGACCAAACAAAGTGCAGCGCTTTTTGAAAAGTTAAGTGAAAGGCAGTTGCACTATCACAAAAAACAGTGGGATAGTTGATGAACTTTCTAAAGAAAATGCCAATTGCGACTAAGATCTTCCTTATACCGGGGATCGCAGCGCTAAGTTTTATTATTTATTTGCTTATCACTATCTACACCGCGCTCAATAATGGCGCAACA
Organism: Alteromonas sp. PRIM-21; assembly: GCF_027563165.1. Lineage (NCBI taxonomy): Bacteria > Pseudomonadati > Pseudomonadota > Gammaproteobacteria > Alteromonadales > Alteromonadaceae > Alteromonas > Alteromonas sp. PRIM-21. The sequence goes on from NZ_JADOEK010000004.1 coordinate 142,179, forward strand.
CTTGAAAAAGTACAGAAAGTTCAGTTCCCGGCGTTACAGCTTTCAGCATCGACACTGGTCGACATGCAAAAAGTGCGTGACACCCTAGCAAGTGCAGTAACAACAGGGGAGCAAGATACCCTTACTGTGGCGCAAGAATTGGCAGAAGAAGCGAAGAAAGGGCTTAATCAAATCGCGAATATCAGCCCTGAATTTCGTTCAGATATCTCTCGTATATCCTCAGGTTTCGACAAATACTTTGACGTCGCCTACGAAGTTTCACAATCCATGGTAGACGGCACAGCTGACTTTAGTCGCCTAGGTGAACTGTCTGCTCAAATGAATCAGTCTTACGACGGTGCTATTGCCGCTATGTCACAATTTCGCGATGCACAGCAAGCCGCGTTTGAAAAAGCATTTGAAAACACAGATAGCGCAAATACATCACTGATTAGCACGGGCGTTATTTTAGCTATTGTTGTTACCATTTTATTGTTTGCAACCGCAGTACCTATTGTTCGTGGTATTAAGCAGAGTATTGATGATGTTGTTCGCTCTCTTAAAGATATTGCGCAAGAAAATGGCGACCTAACGGTACGTATTGATACGAAAAGCGAAGATGAAATTGGTGAGCTGGTTTACTGGTTCAATCAATTTATGGATAAGCTACAAGGCGTAGTGCGTGATGTGGTTGAAGCGAGTTTACCGCTATCGAACTTAGCGCAAAACCTACGCGGCGTTACAGAGGAAACGCAGCGCACCATAGACGTTCAACAGCAGTCTGCTACTAATGCGAAAAGTGCAGTAGATACTATGAGCGGCTCAGTTGATGGTGTTGCACACAGTGCAGCCCAAGCGGCCAGTGACGCCAACGAAGCGACTACAGCGGCAAGTGAAGGTCGTCAAATTGTGCAGCAAACCGTGACTAGTATTCAGCAGCTTGCTGAAAACGTGCGCGAAACAGCCGACGTTATTGGTCGCCTAGAATCTGATTCAAACAAGGTTGGCTCGGTACTCGATGTCATTAAAGGTATCGCAGAGCAAACCAATCTACTTGCCTTAAATGCGGCAATTGAAGCAGCGAGAGCGGGTGAGCAAGGGCGAGGCTTTGCAGTAGTTGCCGACGAAGTTAGAACTTTGGCCTCACGCACGCAGCAATCTACAGAAGAGATTCAAAGCACAATCGAACAGCTTCAAAGTGCCGCACATTCAGCGGTTGAAGTAATGGCTCGTGGTACCGAGCAGGCCACAAATAGCGTAGAAACCGCCAATAAAGCGGGCAGCAGCTTAGAAACCATTACCAGTACTATCGGTCGCATCAACCAAATGAATGAACAGATTGCCCATAATACTGAAGACCAGCGCACTGTTGCGGTAGATATTGTACGTCACGTGGATGAAATTCATGTGCGAACAGAGCAAACTGCAAGCCGCTCAGGCGAACTGGGGACTATGTGTAATGAGCTTGCTGACCTTGCGCAACACCTTGAATCAATCGCTAAGCAGTTTAGAGTGTAAGCTCTACCTAACTTTTCTAAAGCGTATTGAAAGCCTCCTGACGGGGGCTTTTTTATGTGCGCAGCGCAATGGGAGAACAATGAGTTTTAGTTTGTTATAGAAACATGAGGTTCGGGAAATTAAGATAAAAAAATCCCCAGCAAAGGCTGAGGATTTTTATTTAAGGTAATATCTTTCTATTCGTCTAAGAAGCTGCGTAGCTGCTCAGAACGGCTAGGGTGGCGAAGTTTGCGAAGCGCTTTAGCTTCAATCTGACGAATACGCTCACGGGTAACGTCAAACTGCTTACCTACTTCTTCAAGCGTGTGATCGGTATTCATGTCAATACCGAAACGCATACGTAGTACTTTCGCTTCTCTAGCCGTTAGGCCTGCTAGCACTTCTTGCGTTGCGCCTTTTAAGCTACCGCCAGTTGCTGAATCGAGGGGCTGAATAATAGTGCTGTCCTCGATAAAGTCGCCAAGATGTGAATCTTCATCATCGCCGATAGGTGTTTCCATCGAGATTGGCTCTTTAGCAATCTTAAGTACCTTACGGATCTTGTCTTCAGGCATTAACATGCGCTCTGACAATTCTTCAGGCGTAGGTTCACGACCCATTTCCTGAAGCATTTGACGAGAGATACGGTTTAGCTTGTTAATCGTTTCAATCATGTGCACAGGAATACGGATAGTACGCGCCTGGTCAGCAATCGAACGAGTTATCGCCTGTCGAATCCACCATGTAGCATAAGTTGAGAACTTATAACCACGACGGTATTCGAACTTATCTACCGCCTTCATCAGACCAATATTACCTTCTTGGATAAGGTCAAGGAACTGAAGACCGCGGTTGGTGTACTTCTTCGCAATTGAGATAACAAGACGAAGGTTAGCTTCAACCATTTCTTTTTTCGCACGACGCGCTTTCGCTTCACCAATCGACATGCGACGGTTGATGTCTTTAATATCAGCGATAACCAAGCCAGTTTCTTGCTCAACTTGATTCATCTTGCTAATGCAGCGCTCAATCTCTTCTTGGTTAACTGCAAGTTCAGCTGCATAAGGCGCACCTGATTTAACTGCTTCATGTAACCACGCAGTAGATGTTTCATTACCCGCGAAAGCTTTTATAAAATCTTTCTTAGGCATTTTTGCATTAACAACACAGAACTTCATTACAAGACGTTCTTGGATACGTACTTTGTCCATCATTGCACGCATGTTTTTAACCATGCGATCAAATTGCTTAGGAACTAGACGGAACTCTTTAAATACGTCGCTTAGTGCGTTGATTTGTGTACGAGAATCGGCATGAGAACGACCCTTCTTCTCGATAACTTCACGAGTTTTTAGGTACTGTTCACGAAGTTCTGCGAAGCGTTCGCGCGCTAGCTCTGGGTCTACGCCGCTATCGTCTTCATCTTCGTCGTCGTCATCGTCATCATCGTCATCTTCGTCATCTAACTCTTCTTCAGATAACTCTGAGCCTACGTGTGTTGCAGTTGGCGCGAGATCTTGATCATCGTTAGGATCAACAAAGCCAGAGATAATATCACTTAGACGAATTTCTTCGGCTTCGTATAAATCCCACTGATCTAACAGGTAAGTGATCGCTTCTGGATATTCAGCAACCGAACACTGTACTTGGTTAATACCGTCTTCAATACGCTTAGCGATTTCAATTTCGCCTTCACGTGTAAGAAGTTCAACGGTACCCATTTCACGCATGTACATGCGAACTGGGTCAGTCGTACGGCCAATTTCACTTTCTACAGTAGCAAGTGCTTGAGCTGCTGCTTCTGCAGCGTCTTCATCAGCATTCGCTTCTTGCATGAGAAGTTCATCTGCATCAGGAGCTGATTCAGAAACTTGAATTCCCATGTCATTAATCATGCGGATTATGTCTTCGATTTGATCAGAATCGACAATATCTTGCGGCAGGTGGTCGTTTACTTCTGCAAAGGTTAAGTAACCTTGCTCTTTACCTTTTGCAATCAGGAGTTTAATCTGAGACTGCTTGCTTTGCGCCATATAACCTACACTTCTCACATTCAATTAGTTTGCAATAGAAAAGACAACATACGCCTAGGTATGTTCCCCGTTCTGCTGTAGTACTGCATTTGTATCAAGGCCGTTAATGCTAGATGCCACGCTGGTATAAACCAATATATTTACGATGCACATCTGCTCGGGTTCGGTTCTGCCCGTTATGTTCGGCTATATCTTTGCTACTCGTGTTGCTGCATTTTTGTTCACTTATAAGTGTGGACCATGTTTAAACATGCCCGCAGCGAATTAGCCAGTATAGCAGAATAAGCGGTGGTTTTACCAGATTGACGGCCGATTTTTTAGCCAGTGCTTTTTACATTTCCGCCTTTACTACTTGCATAGTCCATAATTGCAAGGTGAAAGCGAGCTAAACGTAAAGCTTACTACGCAAAAACAGATTAACCCAAAGGTCATTACCCTCAGGTTAACTCTTCTGTCTTTCCCTCATAAGCAGGTTCAATTCCTGTTTTTCCGCTTGAGTCAGCGGTTGAACCCGCGAGCGTGAAATTAAGGTTTCAATGCGGCTATCGAAATGCCCGTCTAGTAAGCGAGCGAAGCTGTCGTTATATACACGCTCAGCATCCTCATCTTTGACTAAGTGTTCTTGCAACAATAATTTCGCGATAGTAGAAGAATGGGGATGGTCGCGGAAATTTTCAACAAGCTGCGCAGTTTTTGCGTGAGGGTGGCTGACACAATAGCTGTGAATATCGCGCAATAAATCCATGCCCGCAGCGTTACTGCCCGCGAAAATATCAATTTGAACGTCTTCACATAGCGTGGCTAATTCCGGTTTATCAAGTAGCAAGCGTATCAGCATACGAAGGGGGGAAAGTTTAGGCTTATTTACTTGATTGCGGTTAGGTGAATAAGCTTGCTTTGAACCTTGATTCGCTTTAGTAATGTCTTGCTGAAGTTTAAATCGATCGAACTCGCCAGTGTGCTTGGCTAATTCTTCTAGCAACATTTGCTTTTGGTCATCACCTAAAGTGCTTTCAATAAGTGGCATTGCTGCTTTTTTAAGAGCAATTTTACCTTCTGGCGTACCGACGTTGTGGGTTTTTAGCAAGTTCTCAAAAAAGAAACGCGACAAGGGCGTAGCGCTATCGAGCATTTTCAGGAAGGCATCTTTACCTACTTGGCGAACCATAGTATCTGGGTCTTCACCGTCGGGTAGGAATAAAAACGATATGCGCACGCCATCTTTTAGCGCCGGTAAGGCGTTCTCTAGCGCGCGCCATGCAGCTTCACGTCCAGCGCGGTCGCCGTCATAACAGCATACAATATGAGACGTAGCACGAACCAGCATTTGAATATGTTCAGGCGTGGTAGCTGTACCTAAGGCTGCGGTAGCAATATTAATGTCGAACTGACTCAATGCCACAACATCCATATAGCCTTCAACAACAACAACCGTATCTAGCGTTCTATTATTCTGGCGCGCTGAGTAAAACCCGAAAAGCTCGCTGCCTTTATGAAAAATACGGGTTTCTGGTGAGTTTAAGTATTTAGGACCGCCATCATCTAAAACACGACCACCAAAGCCTACAACCCGACCTCGTTTATCCCTGATAGGAAACATTATGCGGTCGCGGAAAAAGTCGTAGGTACGTCCTTGGTCGTTTTTATTAACCAGCTTTAAATCGACCAGCTGCTTGATACGCTGTGGGTCTTTACCAAATGTATTTAGCAGCGCATCCCAGCTGTCAGGGGCGTAGCCAATTTCCCATTGCTTGACGATATCACCACTTAGCCCACGATTTTTTAAATAGTCGATGGCTTTTTTACTATTTCCGTTTTGGCGCAACTGATGCTGGAAAAAGCGTGTGACTTGTTCCATCACTGCATAGTCGTCTTGCTGTTGCTGCTTTTTCTCTTCGCTCATGGCAGGCCGACTGCCTTTTTCTCGAGGTACTTCAAGCCCGTGATAACGCGCTAGCTCTTCAATAGCCTCTACAAACTCAAGACGGTCGAATTCCATAATAAACGAGATAGCATTACCGTGAGCACCACATCCGAAACAGTGATAGAACTGCTTGTCTTGGCTAACGGTGAAAGACGGCGATTTCTCATTATGAAAAGGGCAGCACGCTTGGTAATTCTTACCTGCTTTTTTGAGTTTGACTCGGCTATCTACTACTTCTACCACGTCAGTACGTGAAAGTAGATCATCTATAAAATCGCGAGGTATTTTTCCAGCCATGAGGGTATTTTCAACAAGGATTAGTAAAGCACAAGTCGTGACGGCTTTCTAAACAAAAGGCAACGACATGATGAAAACAGTGAAGTACTGTAACAGGGAAGTGGTTAAATGAGAATAACGAAGGTGTGGATATACACACCTTCAAAATACTTCACTTTTAATAAAGGACTAAGCCTAAGCGTTCAAGCGTGCCTTTATTTTAGCACTCAGTGCGCCCATATCGGTACGGCCTTGAACTTTAGGCTTCAATGCGCCCATTACTTTACCCATATCTTGCATACCCGACGCGCCTGTCGCAGCCATAGTTTCGTCGATAAGGACATTGAGTTCATCGTCAGTCAAAGGCTGAGGCAAGAAATCTTCAATATAAGTGATTTCTTCACGCTCTTTGCTCGCTAGGTCTTCGCGATTGGCTGCGTCGTATTGCGCTGCCGCGTCTTGACGCTGTTTAACCATTTTGGTCAATACTGCTAAGATTGCGCTATCGTCTAGCGTGATTTGTTCATCGATTTCTTTTTGCTTAATGGCAGCCATAGCCATACGAATAGTACCAAGACGTACTTTTTCTTTTGCACGCATCGCATCTTTCTGCGCTGCTTTTAAATCATCAATTAGTGCCATGATGCTTCCTGATTTTTATTAGTAGATTGCTTATATCAATCCGCATAGGTCATTGCCCACTCAGAAGATAATGATTTATGCGGACTGGTATTATTAAACCCCAGGTTGAAAATCAAATGCAATTATTCGAAAGGGAAAAACGGGTTTAGTTTAGAAAACTAAAATCAATACCAAAAAATAGAGGCCCAGAAACGCGAAAGGTGCTGCAATTGCAACACCTTTCAGACTCGTTACTTAACCCTATATTAGTAGAGTTTTACGCGACGTGCGTTTTCACGAGCTAGCTTCTTAAGATGACGCTTCTTAGCGGCAGCTTTCTTGCGCTTGCGTTCCCAAGTTGGCTTTTCGAAGAATTCACGACGACGAACTTCAGAAAGAACACCTGCTTTTTCACAAGAACGCTTAAAACGACGCAGCGCCACATCAAACGGCTCGTTTTCTCTAACTTTAACGATAGGCATTAAACACTCACCTCAAAACTTTTACTGTGTAAATCCGGGTAAAATTGTGCGCTAAAAAGGCCACCCGGGTTAAAAATGGTGCGAAATTCTAATCATATCTACAGAGAAAGTAAAGGATGAATTGCCAAAAAATAGCCAATATTGTGCATTTACCGTTCATTTACCTGTTCACTGGCATTCCATGAATGCAGGATAAAAGGTAAACTCTGCGCTCGTTAAGCACTGTGTTGTTTAACGCGGCTTGTATAAGCGCCCTTTTCAGAATGCCTTTTGCTCATGTTTCTACTGATATACTTTTTTGATCAAAAGTAGAAAGCAAATGATCCTGACGAGGGTAGTGTTATGATCGCGCCGGGATCATAAAGATGATCCCGCCAGATCGCCAGAATTATTTTCACAGTTTTTGGTATTCGCTCTACTAAGTGTTGTTCACAGCACTGTAGTGAGCAATTTATGTGTTAAGCAGCTTTGCTATACATCCAAAAGCTAGGCGTTAAAGTTAGTAGTAGAAAGGGTTGCTCCCCATGCGTATTTTAGGAATAGAAACATCTTGTGACGAAACTGGCATCGCCGTTTATGACGATGAAAAAGGCTTGTTGTCACACGAACTATACAGCCAAGTAAAGCTGCACGCTGATTATGGCGGTGTGGTGCCCGAGCTTGCTTCACGGGATCATGTAAGAAAAATCATTCCTTTAATTGAAAAAGCCATGGAAGATGCGAATACCCAGCCATCAGATATCGACGGCGTTGCCTTTACTCAAGGCCCAGGTTTGGTAGGGGCACTGTTAGTAGGCTCATCGGTAGGACGGTCGCTCTCATATGCGTGGAACGTACCTGCAGTAGGTGTTCATCATATGGAGGGGCATTTGCTAGCGCCTATGCTTGAAGACGATGCCCCAGAATTTCCTTTTGTTGCGCTATTGGTGTCTGGCGGTCACTCGATGTTGGTTAAAGTAGAAGGCATTGGCCAGTATGAAGTACTTGGCGAGTCAATTGACGATGCCGCAGGCGAAGCTTTTGATAAAACCGCTAAGCTACTTGGTCTTGATTACCCTGGCGGCCCTCTCTTGGCAAAATTGGCGGAAAAGGGCGAAGCGGGACACTACAAATTCCCACGTCCAATGACCGACCGACCAGGCTTAGATTTCAGTTTTAGCGGCTTAAAAACCTTTGCGGCAAACACCATTCGCGATGCTGATTTAACCGGTGATGATGCTGAGCAAATTAAAGCGAATATTGCCTACGCGTTTCAAGAAGCCGTAGTGGATACGCTTATCATTAAATGTAAGCGAGCATTAAAGCAGACTGGCATGAAGCGTTTAGTTATTGCTGGCGGTGTAAGTGCAAATACAATGCTGCGCGGTGAGATGAAAGCCCTGATGCAAGAGCTAAAAGGTGAGGTGTTTTACCCTAGCTTAGCGTATTGTACTGATAATGGTGCCATGATTGCCTATGCGGGGATGCAGCGCTTGAAAGCAGGCGAAACCTTGGCGTTATCGTCACAAGCCAAACCGCGATGGCCTCTTGATACCTTGTCAGCTATTTAAAAACGTCGACTGGGTTTTAAATGATGTTGTGAAATTGATACTGCTTATCAAGGTATACATAAGATGTGCAAAAGGCAGATATCAAGTTTAACAAGCGGGCAAAACAGACAAACAAAAAGTAAAGGCAATGGGAGCGCGTCCCATTGCCTTTTATTTTACCAAAATAAACATTGAGTAAGGACGTAAAAAAACCATGCGCTTAGCAACAGACGGTACAAAACGAAATGCATCGCTATTATATTTAGCGCTGTCGTTATTTATTTTGATTTTCTTTGCAGCGCTCACCTCGCCTAATGCACTTGCCTCAAGCAAAATTCCTTCAAATGAATCAGTAAAAGAGTTAAAGCAAAAGCAACAGACTCAGCAAGACCAGTATGTCGTGCTCATTTCTCTTGATGGATTTCGCCACGACTATATAGAGTTACACAATGCGGAGCATCTTGGCGCCATTGCAAAGCAGGGGGTAAGAGCCTCGTCTATGACCCCTGTTTATCCGTCGAATACTTTTCCCAACCATATTTCGTTGATCACAGGGCTGCTTCCCAAACACCACGGTATTGTGAATAACCGTTTTTATGATAAATCCCGCCCTACAAAAGAGGGTTATGCAAAATATCAGTTGGGCTATGGCGGCATGGATAGCACTTGGATTACGGCAACGCCGCTATGGAACTTAGTGGAATATCACGGTATGAAGGCTGCAACCTTCTTCTGGCCAGAGTCTGACGCACGCATATCGGGTGCTTCTCCGACTTACTTCTATCACTATTCAAAATATGCTGACTACCAGATGCGTATTGATCAGATCATTAACTGGCTAAAATTGCCCGAGGTATCGCGCCCTCGCTTTATTGCGGGCTATTTTTCGCTTACCGATTCGGTAGGACACGATGAAGGACCTTTTGCCGATAAAACCAATGACGCGGTACAAGAAGTAGATGCACTTATCGGTCAACTTTATGAGCGCATTAATGCATTAGACTTACCAGTAAATCTGGTAGTGGTGTCTGACCACGGCATGACGCCTATTGATGAAAACCAGCTTATAGAGGTTGAGTCTTTATCCATTCCTGATAGCTTCATTATTGAAAATGAAGGGGCGCAAGTGCACCTTTACGCCAGAGAAGGCGTGTCAGATAAGCAAATCACCGAAGAAATAGAACGTCTTACCTATATAGCCGAAAACCGCTTCATTGTACTCAATGATACCCAGCGCGCTCAGCGTCACATGGAAGTAGGAAACAGAACGGGCGATATCATTATCGAAATTGCGCCACCAGCCCGTTTCAAAAACGCCAACAGTATGCATGTGAGCAAAGGTGGCCATGGCTACGTAAATACGTTACCTGATATGGGAGCGACCTTTGTTGCAGTGGGGCCGGCGTTTAAAACGAACACCACTATACCTACATTTAGCAATTTAGAGGTTTATCCAGCGCTAGCTAAACTATTGGGTATTTCGCCTGTTACGCCTATAGATGGAAAGCTGGATGTACTGCAGCAGGCACTTACTCTTTAACTTTTCCTTTATCCCACACTTTACTTTCATTGCCTGCTAACAGGCGGGCAATGTTGTCTTTATGGCGTAAAATAATAAGTAGTGAAAGCATTGCTACCGGCACGGTATACAAAGGCTTGATTAAAAACGTGAAAAGCGGCGCAAGCGACACCGCAACGAGCGCACCTAGCGAAGAATAGCCGGTAAGAAAAACCACCACTACCCAGCTTAGAACAAGCAGCCCTGCTAAATCGAGCCCAATAGGCAACATGGCACCAAAGGCGGTAGCGACGGCTTTACCGCCTTTAAAACCAAAATAAAGCGGAAATATATGACCTAAACAGGCAAAGATAGCAATTATGCCAAGCATTATTGGTTCTATACCCAAAAAGTAGCTGCCGTAAACGGGAATAGTGCCTTTCAAAATATCCATAACAAGTACAAGCAGCGCAGGAATACGGCCACCCAAGCGGTACACATTAGTTGCTCCAGGGTTTTTAGAGCCAGCGGTTCTGGGGTCGGGTAAACCAAATAATTGGCTTATAACCACCGCACTTGATAGTGAACCGAAGAGGTAGGCAACAGCAGCCATTAAAAGCGTTAGCGAAATCATTTTTTCATTCTAATTATCAAAAGCGTTTTAGAAGCACTGCCTTCTGTCAGGTTTCACTTCTCTTGTAGGAGGTTAAAGGCTTGTGTCCTATTAAATTACAAAACCTTGGTTGCCCCCAGTTGTCATACAGCGGTATAGTTGTGCCACACAAGCGTAAAGCTACTCCATCCAAACGCGATATACCACCGTTTAGCAGCAATATGTGGTTGAAAGCGCAGTAGTAAGACCAGTATTGAAGCCGGAAAGTAAGGCAATAAACTGGTTTGAAAACAGACAAGATGAAAAAATTCCATGGGAAAAATTTATATAACAGGGCTTGAAGTAGACACCCTGATTGGTGTTTATGATTGGGAGCGAGTAAGAACCACCCAGCTACTTCTCGATGTAACACTTGATGTTGACTTAAGCGCGGCGATGCAAAGTGATGATGTTGCTGATACGGTAGATTATGCCAAAGTAGCCGAGTGCATCGTGGAAGTAGGTAAAGAGAGTACGTTCGAACTACTTGAGGCATTCGGAAGCAAGGTTATGGATACCGTACTTGCTCACTTCTCGGTTTCAACAATAACGCTTAAAATCGTTAAACCTAATATTCTTCCTAATGCGCAAACTGTTGCCGTTGAAATGCGAAAAGAGCGCAACTAATGCCTGAACATACCATTTTAATCAGCATTGGTTCCAATATTGAGCGTGAGCATTACACTAGGCAGTCTTTGGTTGCCCTAAAACAGCACTTCTCAGATGTTTCAGTGTCTTCCGTTTATGAAAGCGAAGCTGTAGGCTTCAACGGCAGCCCTTTTTATAATGCTGCCGCACGGGCGACAACATCAAAAAATGTTGAAGAGGTGTGTGCAATACTAAAGGCAATTGAGAAAGACAATGGAAGAGTGCATACCGACAAAAAATTCTGCGCAAGAACCCTTGATCTCGATTTGCTTACCTATGATAGTAAGGTAATCACATCCCCTGTGGTTTTGCCTCGCGAAGAGATTTGTTACAACGCGTTTGTGCTTTGGCCGTTAGCTGAACTTGTTCCCGACGACATTCACCCTGAAACGCAAGAAACCTATGCCCAAATGTGGCAAAACTTTGATAAACAGAAACAGCAATTATGGCCAATTGACTTTACTTGGAGTTAAGCAAAGGAATGACACTTTTCGAAATCATTATTTTAGCAATTATTCAGGGCGTTACTGAATTTCTTCCAATCAGTAGTTCTGGGCACTTGCTGCTACCCGCTGAGCTTTTCGGTTGGGTAAGCCAAGGTTTGGCGTTTGACGTAGCAGTACATGTGGGAAGCCTTCTTGCAGTTATGATCTATTTTCGTCAAGAAATAGGACAGATGACAGTAGCATGGGTGACTCAAGGCTTCAGCAAGCAGCAATCTACCGACAGTAAACTTGCGTGGTACGTTATTGTAGCGACTATTCCAGCGGTCATCATTGGATTTTTGATGAAAAGCTGGATAGAAGGCAATGCACGTACAGCATTAGTAATCGCAGGTACCACCATTATTTTCGGTTTGCTTTTATGGTATGCCGACTCGACAGCAAAGCGGGAACAGGAGCTTGAAGGCCTAACGCTAAAACAAGCCATTTATATCGGCTTAGCCCAGGTGTTAGCGTTAATTCCCGGGACATCTCGTTCAGGTATAACGATGACTGCTGGCTTGATGCTAGGATTAAAACGCGAAGCCTGTGCACGCTTTTCTTTCTTACTGTCTATACCTGTCATCTTAGGTGCAGGGTTGCTAGCCACCTTAGATTTGCTTAAAGCAAATGAAGCCGTGGACTGGTATGCATTGCTGTATGGCGCAGCATTTTCATTCGTAAGTGCCTACCTTTGTATTTATTTATTTCTAAGCTGGATATCCCGTATAGGCATGCTGCCTTTTGTTATCTATCGCTTAGCGTTAGGCGTAATACTTCTATGGTTTGTTTTTGCATAAGACAAGGCATCGAGCCGAGTAAAAACACTGTAGTTTAGAATTTGTTATTGCGTTGGTGAGAGAACCATCATCGATCGCTAACGCAATAGTTAAACACCTGATTAAAAAGGAATGTGAGACATGGCAGAAACAATTTTTGATAAAATTATCAGCAAGGAAATTCCAGCAGAGATTTTGTACGAAGACGAACTAGCGCTGGCGTTTAAAGATATAAACCCTCAGGCTCCGACTCATTTTCTGGTTATTCCGAAAAAGCAAATTGCCACGGTAAACGATATTGCTGAAGAAGACCGCGAAGTAGTGGGGCACTTGTCATATGTGGCTGCAAAAATTGCCAAGGAGCAAGGGTTTGCAGACCAAGGCTATCGTACTGTCATGAATTGTAACGAATACGGTGGGCAAACCGTATATCACATTCACCTTCACGTATTGGCAGGTAAACCGCTAGGCTGGCCTCCGTATACTGAGAATATGAAGCAACACGTCGAGTAACGTTTGCGCTTAAAGATAAAAAATGCCGCCCTTTATTCAAAGGGCGGCATTTTTATTTACGCTGCACTAAATGAGGTAAATAAGTGAAATCGATTGACTTATTCAGCAAGCCCTAGCACTTTCTTACCTTGATTAAAGTGAATATCAACCGGGATGCTGGCTGCTTCTAAGCGCGCTAAATCTGACGCAAGGTCAGGCTTGATCACACCCATAGTTTCCACAAGTTCTGCAACACCGTCGTAATCGCCGTCACCTTGAAGAGTCAGGATCAATTCAGAAAGTGCCTCTACTGCAGCGCCCATCTTCTCCATATTTACGCGATACATGCCGTCTTCTGTTTTCTCAAACGCGCCTTGCTGTGCAAAGAAGTTAAAACGAATCATATTCGCCTTGCCGTGAGCAGAGCTTGCTCCAAAACGCACAGAACGGAAAATTCCGGCCATAAAGGTAACGTAATAATCTTCTAGCGTACCTTCGGTAATTTCACCTTTTTCAAGAAGGCTTTGTACCATGTACAAACCTAAAATATCGGCTTTACCTTCTTCAAGGGCTGAAGCGTGTTCTTTAAGTGCGCCGCGCACGGTACCCGAACCGTCCAGGGTGTTTTTAATGCCAAGACCGTGAGCCACTTCGTGAAACATGGTGTTGGCGAAAAAGGCGTCGAACGTAATGTGCTCACGTTGCTCAGGCACAATTAGCGTATCTGCAATAGGTACCAAAATCGTGTCGAACTTAGCGCGCATTGCGTTTTTAAGCTGAAGACGGCGGGTTCCCTTTTCTAACTGAACGCGCTCGTCATTTGGCAGGTTAATCGCAATGGTTTTACTGCCAGCATTAGAGTGGCCTGCGTAATAAATAACGTCATATGCATTAAGGTCGGCATCAGAGCCGGGCATCTCAGCTTTGTAAGCATCAGCAACAGGAAGGCCTTGCTGAAGCTCAGGTAGGAAAGAGGCGTACTTCGCCAGCTTCTCACTCCACGCTAAATCTTTAATAAGCACGTAGGCTTCAAATGCCGCGCGATAGCCAAAGAGTTGATCTTCGTAGCTTTCAATAGGACCAATAACCAGCTCAACAGGGTTGCTCTTCATATCCATCCAGGCCATATCAGACGCAAGATAGTCATTAGACAACAATGCCTCAGAACGCAGTTGCAGGTATTGCTTGAAGCTTTCGTCTTCAGCTAGCTCTGACGCTTTTTTTAGTAGGTCAGATGCTTTCATCAATTCGCTTTTAAATGCTTCAGAGTAAGGCACAGAATAAAGGTTACCCGCTTCATCGCGCTTCACCATAGAATACAAGCCTTGCTTGTCGTTAAAATCTGCCGTAGCAAACTCTTCCTTTTCCATATCATGAGGATAAAACTCAGCGCCTAAGGCTTTGTCTTCATAGCCGCTGATAAATGGCGTGTCGCCGTTAAGTCGATCCCATGGGCCATAGTTTATGGCGGCAAAATGGCGTACCTTTTCGTCGCTTATCGAGGAAAGAAAAGCATCTTTATCTTCAAAAAATGCCTGCTTCCAAAACAAGTCGTCCATAATTTTCGACGCATCTATCAAAAGCGAAAGCATTTTATGCTGGTTGTCACTAAGGTGTGATAAATCGCTGGTAAGATCTACACCGTGATAAATAGACAAGCGAGACTCGTCTACAAGTAAGGTTTGCGCTGTATCGGTTTCAGGCTTTGCCGTTTGAGTTTGCGTTGTATCGGCGCTTTTGCTGCAGGCGGTCAGCATAAATAGCCCTGCTACTGCAGCAGCAATAGGCGAATAAGTCGAAGTCGTTTTTTTAATCATAAGGTTTACCGTGTCGTTTTCCCGTATTGATTTAAGTATGTGGGGAGGTGTTTGCGTAACTCACTATAGCTATGCTTTTGATTTTATACAAAAGTATGAAAATTATTTGCTTAATATCAATAGTGGTTTGCTGCTTGTTGTCTATACTTTGGTTAAGCTCTTGTGCTTATGCGGTCGTTGAACATTCGTATTAAGCCTGTCTTTTTTAGTTGGTCGAAACTAGAGAGCTACTATAGTATGGTGATAGAAATACCATAATAAAACAATAAACGGTTTGTATTTTAGCGTGAATCATAGAGGCCTATGTGAATAAGCGCAGGGAATGCAACGCACAAATACTCGATTTATTTGGCGCATCGGGATTGATGTTGGCTAGGTGGATAACGGGTAACGCAAACTATCGCCTTATCAAGGCAATTTGGAACTTTCTAAGGGTAGAAATATGTCTACACAGAACGCGCTTTCAACTATTTTGGTTGAAAAAATAAACAATGACACACTGGTCCTTCCAACACTTCCTGCTATTGCATTAAAAGTCCGTAAAGCAGCAGATGACCCTGACATCAATCTTAATGCTATGGGTGAGGTAATCGGGCAAGACCCATCACTTAGTGCAAGAATGATTAAAATTGCAAACAGTGCTTATATGGGGCGCAGTGTTAAAGTTACCTCCATTAGTCAGGCGGTAACGCGTATTGGTCTGCGACAAATTAAGAATATTTCTACCGCACTGGCAATGGAGCAGCTGTTCGTATCTAAAAACGATGTAGTTGCTCGTTATTTGCAACAGGAATGGGCGAATACGGTAAACATAGTTGCCAGTGCAATGGCGGTATTACAGCTTTACATAGCCCGCACCAAAAAGCGGGAAATGAGCATGGATACTATGACCCTAGCTGCATTGGTACATAACATTGGCGTACTGCCTATTTTGACCGAAGCTGAACGTCACCCTGAGGTTTTTGCTAATCCTTCTTTCCTTGAAGTGGCAATCGATAAACTAGCGGGCCGCATTGGGGCAAGCATAATGAGAGAATGGGGCTTTGGTGAAAGCTTCGTTAATGTAGCGAAAAACTGGAAAGACTTAAGCTATCTTCCTGATGAGCTAAGCTATATTGACTTTGTTCGTGTAGGTGCGGCAGTCTCGGGAGCGGCAGGTAGCCAGAAAGACGCTATTTTGAACTTAGCTATACAACGTGGTGTGGTTGAAGATATGGGCGAGCTTCACTCAGATGAGTTCGAAGAGCTAACAAGCGCCGCGAAGCAAATTTTCTTATAAGCAGTTAAGCGTTTAAGCAACCTCCCAAATCTACACAGTAGTGTTAGGCCGATACAGAAGTGAATCTTCAAAATGTATCGGCCTTTTAGTTATGTCGGTTAGCTACAGGTATAGCACTTAATAAGCAACACTATGCGTTAGCAGGTTTCTTTTGAACATACAGCAATAGTAAACCTAGCCCCAATCCCCACACCGCTGAAGTCATAGAAAATAAGCTAAAGCCTGACGCCGTACACAGCATGGTGAGCAGCGCTGGAGCTCTGTGATGTTCTACTTCCATAGCGCGAACTACAGAACCTTGCAGCGTAGCTAAAAGTGCGAGCCCTGCAAGTAGGTGAATAATGATACTGGGCATGCTGACAAATAACGCAACGACCACAGACGCTAAAAGTCCCATAAATAAATACGCCACGCCGGCCGCTATGGCGGCTCTATAGCGCTGTGACTTTTCACTATCCGCTTGCTCACCCATGCACAGTGCTGCTGTGATAGCAGCTAGGTTAAAGGTAAAGCCACCAAAAGGTGCTAATAGACCTTGTATAACGGCAATGCCTGACAAGATAGGCTTATGGTCGGGCGCATAGCCATGTGCGTGATGAATAGCTATGCCAGGCAAGTTTTGGGAAAGCGTGGTGATTAGAAAAAGAGGAAAGGCTAAGCCAACGGCGGCGCTAAGAGAGAAAGTAGGCGTTACCCAAATTGGCTCGGGCAGGGTAAATATTGATGACAGCCCTTGTGAGGTAGTTGGTAGAGCAACAACACCGCTGGCACTACCACCCATAAACAAACTAATGCCCACCGACATAACCAGCAACAACAGCATCAGATAGCGGGGAAATAGTCGGCTTCCTATTAGGTAAGCGGAAATAAATAACGCGACTAGGTGCGGCGCTTCGTTAACATCGGTAAATATAGCTAGGCATATAGGTAAGAGAATACCGGCTAAAAGTGCAGATGAAATGGCTGGAGGAATGCGACTAATTTGTTTAAGTAAAGTCCGGCTTTGCGCTGTTACAAGTGAAAGCATTGCGCATATTACAAAAGCACCAATGGCTTCGTTTAAACTATAGTCGCCGATACTGGTTAACAAAAAAGCCGCACCTGGGGTAGACCAAGCGGTAACAACGGGCAGTTTGGATAGCCACGAAAACAAAATACAGGTAATACCCATACCTAGACCAAGCGCGAATAACCAGCTTATTACCATGTCATCGCTAGCGCCGGCTTTGCGTGCTACATCAATGATAATGACAACAGAACTACTGTAACCTACCGTAACGGCGGTAAGCCCTGCGCTGATATGACTTAACTTCCATTTACTCATGAAAACCCTCGTGATGGAATTTCAATTTTAAAAATGACTGAGCGATAAAAGTACGCTTTTAGTGTCTATCGAATGTGCTACTCTACCTATTTGTGCGCTATAACGTACAATAAGTAACTTAACATTTGTGCGTTATAGCGCACAACCGCTTTATTAACATCAACGACAAAATAAAAGGCCTTCATTACATGACAAAAGCAAATGGGCAGCCTTCTGCTATTTCAAGAAGTATTGCACAGCACCTGCAGACTGTTCGCAAAGCTAGGGGACTTTCTCTTGATAAAACAGCGAAGTTGACGGGCGTATCGAAAGCTATGCTTGGGCAAATAGAACGAGGTGAGTCTAGCCCAACCATCGCTACCTTATGGAAAATAGCCACAGGTCTTGCGTGTTCGTTTTCTTCTTTCTTATCTGGTGATGAAACAGCACCTTCGTCTCAACACGCCGATAACAAGTTCGCTAACGACCCAAACGTAACCATAAAAACGCTATTTCCCTTTAACTCAGTCACCCAGTTTGAAATGTTCGAACTATGCTTAACAGACTTTCATGAGCAGCATTCTTCAGCTCACCAAATTGGCGTCACCGAGCATATTCACGTACTACAAGGAAAGTTAGGGGTTTTGCAAGATGGTCAATGGCAAACCTATCAAGCGCAAGAGCAATGTATATTACGCGCAGACCAGCCCCACGGTTATCGAGACGAAGCGGGAGAAACGCGCTTTATTGTGGTAATCCACTATCCTGTTTAAAGCAATTAAATAACTTTCTCTTAGCGGTTTGCGAGCTTTCGTATGAACCGCTTTTACAAAAGTAAGCTGATTAGAAAGGGGACTCTGGGGATATTTGTGAAAAGCCTAATGACTGTAATAGTGATTAGGCTTTGAATTAAACGCTCAATTGAAATTAGAGAATAGGTTGTGCTGTACTGGTCGCTCGCTTACAAACTATCGTCGTTAAGGTTAAGCGCACCACGAAGGAAGTTCAGCAGCGTACAAATCTCTGCTGACATTAACGCAAACTCTGCGTCAAGGCGTGCTTCAACCTGATCTTTTGGTACGTCGTCAGTTTCTTCTTTAATGCGGTCGGTGAACTTAATACGCTTAATGGCGCCATCTTCACACATAATAGCTGTTAGGGTTTCTGCATATTCAAACGCGACTTTTTGAACCAGTT
The DNA here is from genome assembly GCF_027563165.1 of Alteromonas sp. PRIM-21. Taxonomy (NCBI): domain Bacteria; kingdom Pseudomonadati; phylum Pseudomonadota; class Gammaproteobacteria; order Alteromonadales; family Alteromonadaceae; genus Alteromonas; species Alteromonas sp. PRIM-21. Next base: position 160,667 of record NZ_JADOEK010000004.1, read on the forward strand.
TACCCGCATCAAGGTGAATACTGATTTCTTCGCTATCAAGCGGCTGGTTCTTACAGCGAATAACGCTGCCTGTGTCGTCGGTAGATTTAAGTTCAGCTTCTTCGAGTAGCCCTACACCTTCTGGTGTTGACTCAGTAACCCAATGCGTAAGTTCGCTTTGAAGACTTCTTCGCGTAAAGGGCACTACTGGGAGTGAACCTATGGCTTTTCTTACCATGGCCAAAAAGGCTTCGGCTTTGCCGTCAGATGATGCATCAACCACTACCAAGTTGTCGGCAAGCGAGATAAAGCCGTGGGTGTAGGTGTTTTTGGTAAAGGCCTGTGGCAGCAAGCGTGTCTGAATTTCCTGCTTGAGGTCAGCTTTAGCTTTTTTGCCAACTGGCGAACCGGTTTCCATTTCAATCTTAGCCACCATTTCGTCAAGCTCAGCATTGACCACAGCACCGGGTAAAATCTTTTCTTGTTTCTTTAGCGTTATCCAAAAACGCTGTTGAACAACATGGAACATGGTGCCTTGCTTACCAGCCTGAGAAAACGGAGAGGCAAAACCCATGGTTGCCAAATCTTGGCTGCCGCATGGGCGAAAAGCATGCTCGTTAAGCGCGCGCTCTAAATCGCCCTCGTCTAGCGATAGCGGCTGAGTAATTTGATAGGCTTTTACATTTTTAAACCACATAGTGTAAGCATTCTCTTAATAAAAATAGGGCGCAAGCGTACCAACGTAAGACTTGCGGTGCAATTCAATAAAGGGTTATTAGATACATAAAAGGGCGCTTGCAGTGCGCGCCCCAAATTGAAAATAGTAAAAAGGGTTACACACTCTTTTTGGGAAAACGAATGGTGTACTGTAAGCCGTTGCCGAGTGTACTGTCAGCTTCAATATGGCCATGCAGTGACTGCGTAACAAGATTATACATAATATGTGTGCCCAGACCGCTGCCACCTTGGCCTCGTTTAGTAGTAAAGAAAGCATCAAACAATTGACTTAATTCTCCTTCACTTAAACCCCTGCCGTCATCCTTATAGTAAAGAACAACATTATCACCTTCTTCTTTTACATCAAGGGTTACCGTGCCAGCGGTTTTGCCTTCAAAGCCGTGCATAAGCGAGTTAACGACCATATTTGTAACAATCTGAGCAATAGCGCCAGGGGCACAGGTTACCACTAAATTGTCAGGGCAGGTTACGTTAATCTGATGTTCGGTTTGCTTGAAACTCGGCTTAAGGGACTGGATGATCTCGTTGATGTAATCGCCTAATACAAACTCGCGTTCGGTCTCACTGGTTTGATCAACGGCTACTTGCTTAAAGCTGGCGATAAGATCTGATGCGCGTTCTAAGTTACTTAAGAGTAAAAGCGCAGTTTGCTCGGCTTCGTCAATAAAGCTTGCCATATTTTTACTGGTCAGGCTTTTATCTTCAAAATCAGTCTTCAGGTTGTTTAGTCGCTCTTGCAGAAAACTGGCTGCGGTAACGCTTACGCCTAACGGTGTATTCACGTCGTGTGCAATACCAGCAACAAGGCCGCCAAGCGACGCCATGCGCTCTGACTCTACTAGCTGCTCTTGTGCTTGGTTAAGCGTCTCCATTGAGCTTGCAAGTTCTTGATTACGTTTGCGAAGCTCTGCTTCTATATACTGGCGATTTTCGTTTTCCTGGCGAAGCTCTCGCTGGTGGGCGATAAGCTCGTCTTTTTGCTGCTCTAGATCAAGCATGATTTGTGACAAAGACGCGGTTTTCTTTGCCACTTCCTGTTCCAAAATAAGGTTTTGGTCATCCAATTTTTTGTTGGCTAGCGTTAGCTCGCTTTGCGCATTATTCAACTTGTTATTTGAAACGATAAGGTCATCAATAACGTTGTTGTACGACTCTTTAAGTTGCAATAGCTCGTTATCATCATCCAATTTGATGTTGAACTTACTCTCTTCCGGGTGCTGAGGGTCGAAATTGCCCATTTGCTCAGTGATGGACTGTAAGGGTTCTGAGAGCATTGTGCGAAAGGCTGTCATAAACAAGAATACAAGGAAGGCTGTCTTCACTATCGCGTTGCCGATAAGAAAGAAGACACCTACTTCAATGCGGCTAAATATAGTGTCGAAACTTGAGTATAAAGTAACGTCGCCAACGGTAGACTCACGGCCAGAGAATTTGAAAACGAGTGGAAAGCTATAGCTAAAAACACCTCCAGGATGATCCTCTATCAGCTCTTGGTCGACAGGCGAGGGTGAGCGCTGGACCCTAATACCGTACTCCGCAATGTAATTACCATTTTCACCACGAACTTGCAGACCTTCTACAATAGGCAGTGACATTAATCCTTCTGCGATAGCTCGGACTTGGTCATTGTTAAGCTCCCACAGCGCGCGAGTAAGACTAGAAGAAAAGGTGTTTTTTAACGTTTGAAGCTCGCTTTCAACGTGATTTTTGGTGCTGAGGTACTCTGTAAAAATTTGTCCTATTGTCACAAGAAGTGTGAGCGCAAAGTATACCGACAATACTCTTGCTAAGAGCTTCCTTGATAACCCTGTCTTGACCGCAGCCATAGAAAAACACACCCCTGTTACTTCAGACTTTTTATGATACTCACGTTGATGGCGAGAGCACTATTTTGAATTACATACGTGTAGATATTTTTGACAATTCAAGAATATGCGTAATTGTATGAATAAACAAGATTGTATGTATAAACTTTGGGCGAAGCGTGTTTTATAACCGTATTAAACTTGACACATTAATGTAATCGTTTTAATAAAACTGTCACAGACCACATTAATAATAACGGCGTTTATAAATGAGCAGGAATAATACGATGTCTCGTACAGTGTTGGTGGTTGAGGACGAAGCGCCTATCCGTGAGATGCTTAAGTTTGTACTTGAGCAATCTGGTTTTAATATTATTGAAGCCGAAGATTTCGACATCGCGCAGGAAAAAATTTGCGAGCCTTACCCAGATTTAATCCTACTGGATTGGATGTTACCGGGTGGAAGCGGTGTACAGCTGGCTAAAAGTTTAAAGCAACACGAGTTTACTCGTGACATTCCCGTTATCATGCTAACGGCCCGTGGCGAAGAAGAAGATAAAATTCGAGGCCTGGATGCTGGTGCTGATGATTATGTGACTAAGCCCTTCTCGCCGAAGGAGCTAGTGGCAAGAATCAAAGCGGTAATGCGTAGAGTCACACCTACGTCAAATGAAGAGCCGATTGAGTTTAACGGACTTAAACTTGAGCCTGTATCCCATCGTGTTATGGCTAATGAAGAGCCATTGGATATGGGGCCGACAGAGTTCAAGCTATTGCACTTTTTCATGACTCATCCAGAGCGAGTATACAGCCGAGAACTTCTTCTTGATAATGTGTGGGGCACCAATGTTTACGTTGAAGACAGAACGGTAGATGTACATATCCGACGCTTGCGCAAAGCTATATCTCGCCACGGACATGATGCTATGATCCAAACCGTACGCGGTGCGGGTTATCGTTTTTCTACTAAGCTTTAATAAGATGTAGTGTTTAGAGAGTGGTATGACGCCATTCCCTTCACGTCTATACGCCACCTTAACGTGCGCCTATTTCCACTTTCAACAACGCGAGCTATTTCATGTATTACCCGTTCTCTTGGTTGAGAAGTACTTTGCGCTTAGTGCTATTCCTTGTGGTTTTTGCGCTAGTAGGGTGGTATCTGGATGATATGTTATTCGCTGTCGCCATAGGTGCGACTTTGTTACTGCTGTTTAACTATTGGCACCTTTATAAGCTGAACCGCTGGCTGTGGCATAGTCGCAAAATGTCCCCTCCTACCGTACGAGGCGTGTGGGAGCATATTTATGAAGGTATTTATTACCTTCAGCGTCGAAACCGTAACAAGCGTAAAGAACTTGGCGAGTTAGTTAAACGCTTTAGAGAAGGGTCTGAAGCCTTACCAGATGCAGCGGTAGTGGTTGACTCAAAGGCATGTATTATCTGGTGTAATCGTCTTGCCCGTTTAGATCTTGGTTTAAAATGGCCTCAAGACTCAGGCCGGCGTATAGACAACTTATTGCGTCACCCTGAATTTATACAGTACTTCCACGCGGGTAATTACAAATACCCTATTGAAGTACCGTCGCCGACTAACCCCAACAAAACCTTCGAATATCGAATAATGCCTTATGGCGACGAGCACCTTCTTCTGATTGCCCGTGATATAACGCGAGTATCTCAGCTGGAAGAGATGCGTAAAGACTTTGTGGCGAACGTATCTCATGAACTTCGTACGCCGCTTACGGTTATTAATGGATATTTAGAAATTCTTCCTGTTGATGAAGCGTCAGACCCGTTTATGCACAAAGCGATGAAAGAAATGACATCGCAAACCCACCGTATGCAAAACCTGATAGAAGATTTGCTAGTACTATCACGTATTGAAGCAAGCTCAGAACGTATTTATGAAAACGTGGTGAATATTCCTGCTGTGCTTGCTCAAGTTGAAAGGGAAGCACTGGCCCTCAATAAAGAAAAGAACCACGCTATAAAATTTCACATTGATGAAGAGCTGTATGTCTTTGGTGTCGAAACCGAACTGCGCAGTGCCTGTTCTAATTTGGTGTTTAATGCCGTTCATTACACCCCCGCTGGTGGTGAGATAAACGTATATTGGCGTCTCGGTACGAGCGGCGCCCAGTTTTCTGTAGTAGACAACGGTGATGGCATTGAGCAGAACCACCTTAATCGCTTAACAGAACGCTTTTACCGTGTGGATAAAGCACGTTCACGTAAAACCGGCGGTTCAGGCTTGGGGTTATCCATTGTAAAACACGTGCTAAGTCATCATAATTCCCGTTTAGAAATAACTAGTACGTTGGGCGAGGGCAGTAACTTCTCCTTCGTTTTGGATAACGAATTAATTGCAGAGCAGCTGTAACCTTAAGAGGCAGTAAACCTTGGCGAGCAAATGTCGTAACATAGTGAATGGGTTATACCGCGGTGTTATAAGTTTACTGTTGGCAATAGGTCTGTTGTTTCCACTTAAAATATTCGCGACGCCTCAGACAGCCCCAAGCGCTTCCTCTTCTTCAAGCACTTACCAAGTACCAGCCTACGAACGTAAACCCGGTGTGGCAGGAAAAATCTCCTCAGTGGGCTCAGACACACTGGCAAACTTAATGACCTTTTGGTCACAGGAATTCAAAACTCTCTACCCTCAGGTGGGCTTTCAAATACAGGCGTCTGGTTCATCCACCGCTCCGCCCGCACTTATTGAAGGTACCGCTACCATTGGCCCTATGAGCCGGGAATTAAAACCCAGTGAAATACGGGACTTCACGCGAACCCACGGTTACCCGCCAACGGTATTAAAAGTGGCAATGGATGCCATCGCCATTTTTGTAGATAGACGCAATCCGCTGCCGGGGATGACCCTTGAGCAAGTTGATGCTGTATTTTCTGAAACCCAGTTTTGTGGCAGCAATAAGGCAATTACCAATTGGTCTCAACTCGGTGTTAACGACGTAGGCTATCGCTCCCCTATAAGGCTGTACGGCCGAAATTCTGTATCAGGTACTTATGGCTTGTTCAAAGTGATGGCGCTGTGTGATGGTGATTTTAAGAATACGGTAAACGAGCAACCTGGCTCTGCTTCTGTAGTATTGTCTGTGGCCAGCGGTACAGGTGCAATTGGCTATGCCGCCTACGGCTATAAAACTGCGGGAGTGCGCGCTCTGCCACTAGGTGAGTCGCTAGATAGCTTAATCCCTCTTTCTATTGACACCGTGCGTAACGAAACGTATCCGTTTGCTCGTTTTCTTTATTTGGTGATAAATAAGAAGCCCGGTGAGCCTTTACCTACTCTGGAAAGGGAGTTTTTGCGCTATATCTTGTCACAAGAAGGGCAGCAGCAGGTATTAAGAGACGGATATTTCCCTATTCGTGAAGACGTGTTGGTACGCCAGCGCCGGTTATTGGAATAGAAAAGCGAAAGTAGAAGCCGCATTACTCGCCGTTAAAAGCAAAGGATAAAATTGTGTCGTATATGCCGCCAGCGTGGAAACAATGGGTTGTCAAATGCCTGCTATCAGGGACAGCTGTGCCAACTATCGTCACAACCCTAGTGGAAAACGGTTTTTCTCCCGGCACTATTAAAAAAGTGCTCGGCGCCAATTTGCCCGCTAATTATGAGTTTTCCCCATCTTCAAATTTCTACGAGAAGCTAGCAAAAAGTGCTATCACCCGCGTGGAACAGGCTAAGCCTCTTGCTGAATTCAGCGACATTCAGCTGTTTGCATACCAAGATTTTTTAAGCAGCCAAGAGTGTGACGACATCGTTGCGCTGACCAAAGATAAACTCGCACCCTCTAAATTAGCGGGCGCCGCTAGCGCCAATGACATTAGAACGTCTTCAACTTGTGAATTGGCCTTTCTTGGTAATGAGCTAGTCAAAAGCGTTGATAGTCGCATTGTTTCAACACTTAGTTTGGGCGTGGGAGAAGGAGAAGTTATTCAGGCCCAGCACTACAATGTTGGGGAATATTACAAACCGCACTACGACTTCTTTCCTCCAGGAAGCCCGCAGTACAAAGCGCATTGTTTATCGCGTGGTCAGCGAACATGGACATGCATGATTTACTTGAATGATGAATGTGACGGCGGTCACACCCGCTTTACCAAGCTAGATATTGCAGTAAGCCCGAAAAAGGGGATGGCACTTTTTTGGAATAATTTGCTGCCCTCTGGCGACCCCAACCTTAACAGTATTCATTTCGCAGAACCTGTCACTCGAGGTCACAAAACTGTCATAACCAAATGGTTTCGAACGAAAAACTAAACACCTTACGCCAAACTTTTAGTTTTATTTTTAATCAGTTTTGTTTTATCTAATTGAAAAGTAATAGCTTTACGTTACCTTTAGTTCAAAGCTGAAAAAGTTCAAATAAATTCGATAAGTTTTTTGCTTTGTAACAAAAATGTCACCGATCTCCTTTACTCTCTAGCAAACCTTAGAATCCGTATTACAAAAATCTGGAGAATTTAATGGAAATTCGTAACATATTTAAGGTAAGTGCTATCACGACTGCGCTTGTCCTTGCAGGCTGTGGCGGTGACATCAATATTAATGAAGGTGATGAAGTAGTAACAACTCCAACAACACCAACTACACCTACGACACCAACAACACCGACTACCCCTGATGTAGATACGCCGTTCTCTCTAGGCTTTGCCACAGACGTATCAAGCGAATTCTCAGGAACGATTACAGACAAGCCTGTTTATCGTTTAGATACTGATTTGACTATCACTCAAGATATGACCTTAACAAATGATGCTCATTGGATCATCAAAGGTCGTACGGCTGTTGGTAACGACAACGCTGATGCAGCGGTACTAACTATTCAAGAAGGTACTACAGTCATCGGCGAAGACGGCGATGACTTCTTAGTTGTTCGCCGTGGCTCTCAAATTGAGGCATCTGGTACGTCTTCAGCGCCTATCGTGATGACATCGGTACAGGACGTTACTGGTGAAGAAACTTCAATCGGTCAGTGGGGCGGTGTGGTTCTACTAGGTAATGCACCGACCAACCTTTGTAATACGGGTGACGATGCAGATACGTCTGACGAAGAACTTGCAAACTGTGGTGTTTCTGCAGAAGGTGACGCAGGTCTCTACGGAGGTAATAATCCAGAAGATAACTCAGGTACCCTAGAGTATGTTGTAGTTAAGCATGCGGGTAAAGCACTGGCATCAGGCGATGAGCTAAACGGTATTTCATTCGCTGGTATTGGTTCAGGCACTACAGTTAACTATATTCAGGTTCACCAAAACCTTGATGACGGTATTGAGTTCTTCGGTGGTACAGTTAACGTAAGTAACGTTGTACTTACTGACATCGGCGACGATTCACTTGATTGGTCATTTGGCTGGACTGGTAGCGCAACTAACGTTTATATCCAACAGTCTGCTGACGGTGGCGACAACGCAATCGAAGCGGATAACAACGAAGATAACCCGTCTTGGTTGCCGCTAACTAAACCAACTATTTCAAACGTGACTATTGTTAGTGCAGACAACACCAATGGTGTACGTCTACGTAACGGTACAGCAGGCGTGCTTTCAAACGTTCTAGTAACGGGTTCGGCACTTGCAAACAACTGCCTACGTGTAAATGGTGACGAAGCAATTGCTAACGCTGAGTCGGGCGAGCTTTCTATCACTGATTCAATTGTTGCGTGTGAAACACCTGCGAACAACTTTGGTTCTGACACCATTAACGGTGGCACTACTCAAGCATGGTTTGAAGGTCAAGACGGCAACAGCGTTTTAGCTGCGTCTGCATTAATGCTTGAAGACAACGGTTACTTCCCTACTGCCTCTTCTCCGGTTGCACTTGGCGGCGGTCAATATATCGGTGCATTCAACCCTAACGGCACAGACTGGACCGTAGGTTGGACGGTAGGCGTAAATGGCGGTTTCCCAACTGACGTTACAAGCGCACTAGAACAAGGTTTAGCAACAGACGTATCGGCTGACTTCGACCTAGACAAGCCAGTTTACGAAATCGCTGCAGACACCACATTTACATCTGACGTGACCCTTACCAACGATGCTTACTGGCTAATTAAAGGCCGTACTGCAGTAGGTAACGATAACGAAGACAGCGCAACACTTTACATCGAGCAAGGTACAACTGTATTTGGTGAGCAAGGTGATGACTTCCTAGTAGTACGTCGTGGCTCAATGATTGAAGCTAACGGTACCGCAAGTGCACCTATCACGTTTACCTCTGTACAAGATCTTATTGGTGATGAAACAGGTATCGGCCAATGGGGTGGTATCGTACTTTTAGGTAATGCACCAACTAACCTATGTAATACCGGTGACGATTCAGATACCTCTGACGCTGAACTTGCTGCGTGTGGTGTGGCTGCTGAAGGTGACGCGGGTCTTTACGGCGGTAATAACCCTGCAGACAGCACAGGTTCACTTCGCTACGTAGTAGTTAAGCACGCAGGCCGCGCTCTTGCAGCGGGTGACGAGCTAAACGGTATTTCATTTGCAGGTATCGGTTCAGGCACTAAAGTTGAGTACATTCAAGTTCACCAAAACCTGGACGACGGTATTGAGTTCTTTGGCGGTACAGTTAGCGTGCGTAACGTTGTGCTTACTGATATCGGTGATGACTCGCTAGATTGGTCTTTCGGTTGGACAGGTAACGCGCAAAACGTTTATATCCAACAGTCAGCTGCTGGTGGCGACAATGCTATTGAAGCTGATAACAACGAAGACAACCCAGCGTGGCTTCCACTTACTAAGCCTACTATTTCTAACGTGACTATCGTTGGCGCTGACACAACTAACGGCGTGCGTCTACGCAACGGTACTGCGGGTAACATTCGCAATCTGGTTGTTACTGCTGGTGAAGGCTACTCTAACTGCCTACGTGTTAACGGCGACGAGTCAATTGCTAACGCAGTATCTGGCGAGCTCTCTGTAGAACATTCAGTGGTTGCTTGTGAATCAGGCAATAACTTTGGTTCAGACACTATTGGTGGCGGTACTACTCAGGCATGGTTCGAAGGTCAAACGGGCAACAGTGTACTTACTGCTGACGCGCTAATGCTTTCTAACGATGGCTTTACACCACGCTCTGGCTCTCCACTTCTTGGTGCGGGCGTTGATGTATCAGAAGAGAATGACTTCTTCGCGGCAACTGACTATATCGGGGCATTTGACGGTGACAACAACTGGATGGACGGTTGGACTGTTGCGGTAAACGATAGCATTCCGGCTGACGTCACGACTGCACTAGAGCAAGGCTTGGCGACTGACGTGTCTGCTAGCTTCCCTGATATCACTGACAAGCCAGTGTATCAGCTTGCAGCTGACACCGTATTTACTGCTGATGTATCGCTAACTAACGATGCTCACTGGCTAATTAAAGGTCGTACAGCGGTAGGTAACGACAATGCTGACAGCGCGACGCTTTACATTCAGCGCGGTACGACAGTATTCGGCGAAGACGGTGATGATTTCCTAGTTGTTCGTCGTGGCTCTAAAATTGAAGCGTCTGGTACTGCAACATTGCCAATTACCTTCACATCTTCTGAAGATATGACTGGCGGCGAAACAGCCATCGGTCAATGGGGCGGCCTGGTTATTCTGGGCAACGCACCAACAAACCTATGTAACACAGGCGACGACGCTGACACGTCTGAAGCAGAGCTTGCTAACTGTGGTGTAGCTGCAGAAGGTGATGCGGGCCTATATGGTGGTGCAGATAGCGAAGATAACTCAGGTACACTACGCTACGTTATTGTTAAGCACGCAGGTAAAGCACTTGCGGCAGGCGATGAGCTAAACGGTATTTCATTTGCGGGTGTGGGTAGCGGCACTGAAGTTGACTTCATCCAGGTTCACCAAAACCTAGATGATGGCGTTGAGTTCTTCGGCGGTACAGTAAACGTAAGCCACTTGGTATTAACTGCTATCGGTGATGATTCTCTAGACTGGTCATTTGGTTGGACAGGTAAGGCGCAGTACGTAGTTATCAAGCAAGATGCAGCGGGCGGCGACAATGCCTTCGAAGCTGACAACAACGAAGATAACCCTGCGTGGACACCATTAACGACACCAACAGTATCTAACGTAACCATTTTAGGTGCAGACACTACAAACGGTGTACGTCTTCGCAACGGTACAGCGGGAACAATCAAAAACCTAGTGGTTACCGGTGGCGACAACTACAGCAACTGTTTACGAGTGAATGGTGATGAGTCAATTGCTAATGCAGCAGCAGGTTCACTAACTGTGACGCACTCAACAGTAGCATGTTCATCTGCGAGCGCATTTGGTTCAGATACAATAGGTACAGACAGCACGCAAGCGTGGTTTGAAGGTCAAGACGGCAACAGCGTTCTTGCTGACACTGCAGCACTTGGCTTTGATTCAACAGGTTTCGTACCTGCAAGCAATTCAGTTTTATTAGGTTCAGGCTTCGACGCTTCTACTTTGGACGCTTTCTTTGATAGCACAGACTTCCAAGGTGCATTCGACGGTGAGTCTGACTGGACACTGGGTTGGGTAACTGTTGGTCTTCAAGACTAATAAGTGAATGCGAAACACAGTAAAGCTAAGGCGTTTTTACGCCTTAGCTTTTGTGTAAGCGCAGCTACCTGATTACAGTTTCTTAGGAGTTACACAATGAAAAACAATCAAACGTCAGCATTTAAAGTCGGTGGACTTTCGCTGGCTATCGCGTCCATTCTTGGCGCAAGTGCGTTACCGTTATCAGCAGTAGCACAGCAATCAGAAGACGAAGTAATTGAAGAAGTCGTTGCTACGGGCACGCGACTTAAAGGAACCGCAACGGCGGTTTTGCAAGAGCGTCAAAATCAGGCGTTCGTTGCTGATATTCTTGGCGCAGAACAAATTTCTCGTACCGGTGACGGCGATGCCGCTGCTGCACTTCGACGTGTAACAGGCCTTACGCTAGTTGACGGTAAATTTATCTACGTTCGTGGTTTAGGTGAGCGTTATTCAAGCACACAGCTAAATGGCATGACGGTACCAAGTCCGGATCCTACGCGCTCGGTTGTACCGCTTGATTTATTCCCATCAAGTATCATCGAAAGCCTGAACGTTCAGAAATCTTACTCACCCAATATGCCTGGTCACTTTGGTGGTGGTAACGTAAACATTCGCACTAAATCAATCCCATCTGAGTTTGTATTCAATGTAAGTGCAGGTGGCGGTTGGAATACGCAGAACAGCGATACTGGTGTTTTCTATTCTGGTGGCGGCGATGATTGGACAGGTCGTGATGACGGTACTCGTGCACTGCCTGACATTATCAGCTCGGGTCTTGCTGCAAATGGTTCTGCAGGCTTCGAGGGTGACCGTACAAGAACACTGGCTGAAACGCAGGATATCCTAAGTTCATTTAACTGGGACATCGGCCCAGACGAAAAGTCTGTAGACCCGAACTTCAGCTTGGGTACGACCATTGGTAACAATTACGTTTTCGACAACGACTCTGTACTTGGTTTCCTTGCAACGGTTTCTTACAGCAACGAATGGACAGTTGCCGAAGAGATGTTAGGTAACGATATTGGTGGTGGTCAGGAAAATCCACGTTTCACTAAATATCGCGACATGGTGTCAACTGAGCAAAACGTGCGTTGGAGCGGTATGTTCAACGTGGGTTACGAGTACAACAGCAACCACAAAGTAGAACTTGTGAACATGATCCTTCACGACATGCGTGACCGTGTTCGTGATGGATACTATTTCGACGAAAGTGAATCAAACCCTGGCGTGGAAGAATTCCGCCGTATGGATATCATTTTCGAAGAGCGTGAAATGGTTTCTTCACAGCTTAAAGGCACGCACAACTTCCTTAACTTGTTGGACGGTGTGTTTTTCGATTGGTACGTGGGAACTAGCCGTGCGTCTCGTGAAGCGCCAGATATCATGGAGGTAACATTCCAGCAGTTCTACGATGAGTCGGGTGCATTAGAGCTTGAGCGTCTTGATGATACGCCAGGAACTAACCTTAACCGCCAATATCAGGTGCTTTATGATGAGTCTGATACCTACGGCTTCAACGTGTCTACCGCGTTCTTCGGCGATGGCTACGACGTTGAACTTAAAGCCGGTATGGATTACTACGACAAAACCCGTGACGGTAACAATATTGACTTAGCGGTGCGTCACTTTGGTATTTCTTCTGACTTTAAAGAAGGTAGTCGTTTGAATGAAATCTTCTCACAAGAAAATATCTATAACGACGACTTCTACACCAGCTCAACGGGTCGTTCTGTGTTTCAGGACAATACAGGTGCAGGTGATAAGTACTCAGCGGCAACTAAACTTACCGCAGGCTATTTCATGGTTGATGCATTCTTCAACCAGAAGTTCCGCGTAAGTGGCGGTGCTCGTTATGAAGACTTCCAGCAAGTATCGATTCCATTTATCGAGCACTCGGATAAGTTTGCTGACGACACTGATGCCATCATTGACAGCATCTACAATGAATCTGATGTACTACCGTCATTAGCTTTCACTTATATTCCAAGTGAAGAAATGCAGTATCGCTTTAACATCAGCCAAACGCTGATCCGTCCTGACTTACGTGATATCAGCTCAACCTTCTTTATCGACCCGCTAACAGAATTCCTTGTACGTGGTTCTCCTTCATTGGTTGAAACTGAATTGACCAATATCGACTTCCGTTGGGAGTGGTATATGTCACAGGGTAACAACTTGTCTGTTGCACTATTCTATAAAGATATGGAAAACCCTATCGAGATGGTGCAGTTTGACGGCGGTGAAGGTGTACCTCAGCTATTGACGGCAAACGGTCAGGAAGGTGAGTTGTACGGTATCGAGTTTGAATTCTTGCACGACCTTGGCTTTATTGGTGATAACTTCAGTAACTTCTTTGTATCAGGAAACATGACGCTTTCTGACTCAGAAGTAACCATTGGTAGTAGCGATCAAGAATCACTGTTCTCTCAGCAGGCTCGTGAAGCATACGGCGGTACTATCACCGCGACCATTACTAACGACAAACGTCGTCTAGTGGGTCACTCTGAGTGGGTTGCTAACCTTCAGCTAGGTTGGGATTCTGATAACGGTGAGCATTCAGCGTCATTAGTTTATAACTCATTCGGTGAACGTATCATTGCGCCTGGCGTACGTGGTTTTGAAGATGGTATTGAAAAACCGTTCCATTCATTGGATGCCGTTTATACTTACTATCCAGACTTCAACACAACGATTAAATTACGTGTACAAAACATTTTCAACGATGAGAAAGAAATTGAGCAAGAAGGTCTTACGTTGCGTAAGCTAAGCGTAGGAACAGGTATAAACGCTTCAATCACTTATAACTTCTAAGAAAATACACCCAGTTCTGCTTCTTAAAAAAGGAAGCTGCAACAATCATCTAAAGCCCGGTTTTCCTGCCGGGCTTTTCTATTTGTGACAATAGTCATCGATTTATGACAGTTCCGTAATAAAACTGTCACAGAAAAATCCTATCCTACGCGCAGAAATTTATAGTCGGATACAACCGATTTCTTTTAACTTTAAAGGTTTGAATGTATGAAGCTTATCAATGCCTTGCTTGTAGCAGGTGCGCTAGCAGCGACACCCGTACTTGCACAAGACGATGAAGTCTTAAAACCCGTTGTCGATGAGGCAGCGAAAATAAACGAGTCAGCGGCGAAATCGCAAGAAAAGATTAACGGTATTACCGACCAAATCGACAGCAAACTTCAACAATTCAAAACATTGATGAAAGAAATCGAAGGCCTTGAGGTTTATAACACTCAGCTTCGTAAGCAAATCAACAACCAAGAACAAGAAATGGCAGACCTAAACGCTGCTATCGATGAAGTATCTGTTGTTGAGCGTCAAATCACGCCACTAATGATGCGCATGATTGACGGCCTAGAACAGTTTGTTGCTTTAGACGTACCTTTCCTTCCTGAAGAGCGCGCAAATCGCGTTGCTGACCTTCGCGCCATGATGGACCGTGCCGATGTTGCTGCGTCTGAAAAATTCCGCCGCGTAATGGAAGCGTATCAAGTAGAAATGGACTACGGCCGCACTATGGAAGCGTACAGCGGTATTCATTCAATTAACGGTCAAGAGCGTGACGTTGAATTCCTACGCCTTGGTCGTACAGCGCTAATTTATCAAACACGTGATGCAAGCATGCAGGGTGTTTGGAACAAGCAAACTCGTCAGTGGGAAGAGCTTGATAGCAGCTACCGTACACAAATTACAAAAGGTCTGCGCATGGCGAAGAAGCAACTTGCACCAGACTTGCTAATGCTGCCAGTGGCAATTACAGACTAAGAGGTTGATGAGAATGTTTAACACAGTAAAACGTATCGCTGTTGGTCTAGCAGCCCTTAGCATCAGCGTTGGTGCTTTCGCACAAAGCGACCGTGCTATGGACTTAGACGCACTTCTTAAGCAATTAGAAGAAGGTCAGTTCGCACAGTCTCAGCAAAACAAACAGCGCGAGCGTGACTTCCAATCACAACGTGCAGAGCAAGATCGCATTCTTCGCGAAACCCGTGAAAAGCGCGACCAAATGCTTGCACAATCTGAGCAGCTTGAAACACAGTTTGAAGAAAACGAATTTAAACTGGCTGACTTAAACGGTGCACTAGACACACGTCTTGGTTCACTAAAAGAGCTATTCGGCGTACTTCAGCAAATCGCTGGCGACACCAAAAATAAATTCTATAACTCAGTTATTTCTGCGCAAATTCCGGGTCGTTCTGACTTCCTTGATAAAATGGCGCAAGACATGGGTTCAAGCTCTAAACTTGCATCAATTGAAGAAATTGAGCGCGTTTGGTTTGAAATGCAACGCGAAATGACGGAAGCCGGCAAAGTCACCACCTTCACAACCGACGTTGTTGAAGCGGGCGGTGAAAAAGTGAATAAATCGGTAGTACGCGTTGGTCCGTTTGCACTCGTTGCTGATGGCAAATACTTAGACTACAACGGCGTAACCGGCACAGTATCTGAGTTAGTACGTCAGCCTGCTGACCGCTATATGAGTTCTGCCGCTGAACTACAAGCATCAAATGGTGAACTCGTTCAGTTTGGTATCGACCCAACAGGTGGTTCAATTCTTGGGCTTCTTGTTCAAGCGCCTAACCTTCAAGAGCGTGTGGAGCAGGGTGGTGTTGTAGGTTATATCATTCTTATCGTTGGTGCATTCGGTCTACTACTAGCTCTAGAGCGCCTGGTAACGCTTACGCTAACGCGCATGAAAGTGAACAAGCAGCTTAAGAGCAAAGAAGTTAACACTAACAACCCGCTTGGCCGTGTACTTAAAGTTCGTGATGAATATCCAAACGCAGACGTAGAAGCGCTTGAGCTTCACCTTACTGAAGCGATTTTGGGCGAAGTACCTAAGCTAGGTCGTAACCTAACTATCATTAAGATTATCTCAGTAGTTGCACCGCTTATGGGTCTACTAGGTACGGTAACCGGTATGATTAATACCTTCCAAGCAATTACCTTGTTCGGTACAGGTGACCCGAAACTAATGGCAGGTGGTATCTCAACTGCACTTGTAACAACAGTACTAGGTCTTGTTGTAGCGATTCCAATGACACTGCTTTACGCAATGCTAAACACACGTTCTAAGAACATTGTGTACATCCTACAAGAACAGGCGTCTGGCGTAATTGCAGAGCGCGCTGAGCGAGGCTAATCATGATCGAGTTTCTAGAAGCAATTCGCGATTTCACAGAAACAGGTGGCCAGGTTCTCCTAGTCATCGGTCTGCTGATATTCGTTATGTGGCTTTTGATCCTCGAGCGTGCGATGTATCTGATGGTTTGGCATAAGCAAGCCAAGAAAGAAGCGATAGCAATGTGGACAGCACGCGCCGATCGCTCTTCTTGGTTCGCTGAGCAAGTTCGTCAGAAAACAATTTCACAGTTAACCATGCGCCTTAACGGCAGCATCCCAATTATCCAGTCACTGGTTGCGCTTTGTCCGCTGCTAGGCTTGATGGGAACGGTTACCGGTATGATTGAAGTGTTCGATGTAATGGCGATTGCGGGTTCAGGTAATGCTCGTTCAATGGCATCAGGTGTATCGAAAGCTACTATCCCGACAATGGCGGGCATGGTTGGCGCACTTTCAGGCGTATTCGCCGCTACCTGGTTAACTCGTATGGTGAAATCAGAACGCACGCATCTTGAGGATGCATTGATTATTCAACGTTAATGCTAGCTAAGCGTTAAGGTAAGGTATTTATTATGAAGCAGCACTTTCAAAACCTAGTCGATGAGGAAGAAGCAAACATCGACATGACGCCCATGCTGGACGTTGTATTTATCATGTTGATCTTCTTTATCGTGACTGCGTCATTTGTGAAAGAAGCCGGTATCGATGTTAACCGTCCTGAAGCAGCCACCGCTGTGAAAAAGGATCGCGCCAACATCCTTATCGCGATTTCAGATAAAGGTGAAATCTGGATTAACAAACGTCGTATCGACGTTCGCGCAGTACAGGCGAACATTGAGCGTCTACACGCTGAAAACCCACAAGGCACTGTTGTTATTCAGGCTGACAAAAAGGCCACAACAGAAACCTTGATTAAGGTTATGGACGCGTCGCGAGCCGCTGGCGTTTACGATGTTTCGATTGCAGCCCAAGAGCAATAAATCATGCCACGATATTTAATCGCATTTGTTATTTCCCTTGCGATCACGTTAGGCCTGTTCTTCTTGATGCAATCGCTTATCAAGATGGGTGGCAGTGCACTAACTGAGCCGCCAAAGGGAAGCGTGCTTGACTTCGTAAGGGTTAAGCAAGATGAACAGGTTGAGAAAAAAGATCGTAAGCCGAAAAAGCCACCTAAGCCTGAAGAGCCGCCACCGCAAATGGAACAGCCTCAAATGGACTCACCTTCTCCAGATGCAGAAGGTACGTCGATGGACTTTGGTGCTGAAGTCGGGGACGACATCTCGCTAGAAGGCGGGTTGGCTCTTGAATCTGGTGACGGTGAATATCTGCCTATTGTTAAAGTAGCGCCAGTTTATCCACGACGCGCACTTCAGCGGGGTATTGAAGGTTTCGTTATTGTTGAATTTACGGTAACCAAACAAGGCGCAGTACGCGACCCAATTGTTGTTGAAGCGAATCCTTCAGGTATTTTTGAACAAGCGGCGATAGATGCTGCCATGAAATTCAAATATAAGCCTCGCGTGGTTAACGGTGAAGCAACAGAAGTTTCTGGTGTACAAAACCGTATTTCGTTCCAAATTGACGGGTAACAGAACATGATGAGAAAACAAACGAATACCTTGCTTAGTGCACTGGCGTTTGCATTTGCATCGGCCACGGTATCTGTACCTATTATGTTGGTTGCTGGTGACGCTGTTGCGCAAGAGCAAAAAGCGAGCGAGAAGAAAACTCGCCGTGTGCCAACGCTGCGCGGTAAAGTCTACGAGCAACTAGCCCGTGCACAAACGGCAGCAGATGAAGCTGGCGATGTAGAAGAAGCTATTTCCATTTTGAAAGAAGTGGAAGATAAGTCTCACTCTATGAACGCTTACGAAAAAGCCATGATGTACAACTTTTTCGGCTTCATTTATTACAACAACGAAGACTATGCAAAGGCGTTGGAATCGTTCGCGAAAGTGGTAGAGCAACAGCCTATTCCTGAAAAGTTCGAAATGACTACACTTTTCAGTTTAGCGCAGCTTAACCTTATGCAGGGTAATTACGACGACACCATCACTTATTTGGAACGTTGGGAAAGTCTTAATGCTGGCCCTGTGCCGGTGAAAAACAAAGTCATCAAAGCCCAAGCGTACTACCAGAGTAAGCAGTACGAGCAAGCCTCAACGTGGATTTCAGAAGCGGTGGCTGATCACGAAGCAGAAGGCATGATCCCTGACGAAGGCTGGTTAATACTTCAGCGTGCTATTTTCTATGAACTCAAGCAGCCTGAGAAGGTTAAAGACGTTCTTATTAAAATGGTGAAGCTATTTGACGAACCTAAGTATTGGATCCAGCTAGCCGGTATGTACGGTGAGCTAGGCGAAGAGCGCAAGCAGTTAGCCATCATGGAAACCGCTTATCAACGCGGGTTTGTTAATACGTCAGCTGACGTGTTTAACATGGCACAGCTTTATTACTATCACCGTGTACCTTATAAAGGTGCTAAGTTGATGGAGCAGGCAATGAACGACGGTGTGCTTGAGAAAAACTTGCGCAACCTTAAGTTCTTAGGTCAGAGCTGGTCGCTTGCCAAAGAGCAAGACAAAGCCATTCCCGTTATGATGCAAGCGGCTGAACTGTCTGAAGACGGTGAGTTAGATGCACAGTTAGCACAAATTCTTCTTAACGAAGAGCGCTTTGACGATGCAATTGCTGCGGCAGACCGTGCGGTTGAAAAGGGCGATTTGAGAAACCCTGGTTTGGTTTACCTGATTAAAGGCATGGCACTTTACAATAAGAAGCAATATGCCCTTGCGCTTAATCAGCTAGCTGAAGCAGAAAAGCATCAGAAAAGTCGTGCTATGGCACAGCAGTGGAAGCAGTTCGTGCAGGGTGAAAAGCGGCAGGCTGATGTCATCGCTGCCGAGCTTGGTGCCAGTTAAAGCCAGTGCTCGAATGCATGCGTTAATTGAAAAGGTCGATAAAATATCGACCTTTTTTTATATTTTCATTGGTTATTATCTATGCGCACTGGTATTAAATTAAAAGTCGCGAATCTTTTGGTTTGTCAGGTTGCCATTAGTAGTGACTGTAGGTGGCTAAAGGCAGCTTTAAATGCTTTTAAGTGACTTCAAGTAATTAGGGGAGTAAATCCGTTACTGATGCCATTTGCCCTTCCGCCTCTAGCTGATTCCAATGGCTTTTAGTATCTAGTATTTCCTGTTTGATTGAAAAAAAACACTCTACTAGTTTGGGGTCGAAATGTTTCCCTGCTCCTTCCTTAAGATGCTCAAATGCTTCTTCGTCAGACCATGCTTTTTTATAAGGGCGTTTCATCGTAAGGGCATCGAATACATCGGCAATGGCGACTATACGAGCACTTTCAGGGATGTCTTCTCCAGATAAACCTTCGGGGTAACCCGTACCATTCCACTTCTCGTGATGACATAGAGCAATTTCTGCAGCAAGATTAAACAACGGGGTATCGCATTGAGAAAGAATTTTGTGGCCAATTTGCGCATGGGTGCGCATCACTTCCATTTCGCTGTTTATTAGCCTTCGAGGCGCTTTCAAAATAGCGTCGGGAATACCTATTTTACCTGTATCGTGCATAGGCGCGGCTTGCGCTAACAAGCAAGCATCATCATAGGACCATCCCCACGCAATCGCTAAACATTTGCTGTAGGCAGCCATGCGCCAAATGTGATGTCCTGTGTCCGTGTCATTATAGTGTCCTGCTGCCGCTAACATAGTAATAGCACTTTGCTGGCTTTTGCTAAGCTCTTCAGTGCGTTTTGACACTAAATGTTCGGTAGTACGCATTTGATGAGCGAGGCTGATATGCGTTTTCACGCGCGCAAGGGTAATACTGGGCGATACCGGTTTAGTTATATAGTCGACGGCGCCAAGTTTAAAACCCTTTTCCTCGTTTTCTCCTTGGGTCAATGCCGTAACAAAAATGACCGGAATTTTACTTAGCAGTCTATCCGTTTTTAGCTTTTTACAAACTTCAAACCCGTCCATTCCCGGCATCATAATATCTAACAATATTAGGTCTGGCGTGAATTGCTGCACTATTTTTAGCGCAACCGCGCCGGATGGCGCGACCTTAACATCATAATAAGGGCTTAGTATGCCAAGCAATATATCAATATTGGCTGGCTCGTCGTCTACAACGAGGATACTGAATTTTTGTGCTACTTTATTCTGCTTGTTCATGCTTAATTTCATCTATGATTTTTTGCGCCACAACTAAAGCCCCTTCGAAATCATACACAGAGGCCCGCTGTTTTAATTGACTTATGCTGTGTGAATGGGCTGAATCACAATGGCAAGCTGCAACTTCAGTAATATGGTCAAGTGCTTTTGCATCATAAGCTTTAAGAAAGGTTTTTATTTGGTATAGAGATAAAAGCAGAGGCTCCGTTCCCATGTTGTTACTTTCAACCGAGTCATTTTTTTGGCCGGTTTTATCTATGGTGTGGGCAATTAGACGCAGCGTCGCATCTAGCTCGAAAGAAAGCTCTGCAATGTACTTCGCAATGACCGTATCCGGACGTTGTTGAACGTCTATAATACGTTGTAAATGTCGTTCTAGTGTACTTGCCCCAATCTTCTGAGCATCTGCAATTAAATTGTTTAATAGCTGGCTTGTGCAGGATGGCGCATGAAAAATATTGAGCAGGTCCGACATTACGCTTCGTTGGCTATACTTGTTGTAAAAATCTAATAAAGCAGTGAAGAATTTATTCAATCCATCCAAAGGCATGATTTCAACATAGCCTGAGTGAATATGAATATCGATGGTATGGACAATTTCGTTTGCTGTGGCAGGTTTTACTAAGTGATGGCACATACCAGCCGCTAGCGCTTTTTCTGATGCTTCATTGGTTTCATCAGCACTTAGCGCGATAATTGGCGTGAACCAGTTTCCATTCTGCGTTAGTGTTTCTGCGATGTCATAACCAGATATATCTGGCAAGTGACAATCAAGTAAAATGGCGTCAAAAGTATTCGAGTTACAAAGTGCCAGTGCATGCTCTCCCGTTGTAGCGGTTAACACCTTTACGCCTAAGTCAGCAAGGATTTGTTGGCTTATCTCCACACTTATTAGGTCATCATCTACTACTAATACTCGCTTACCTGCCAATCGATTTGTTCGCCACTTTTTGCTTTCAAGACCTTCGGTTGCCTCCTGATTTGTCGACACTTGCAAAGGTGATAAAGCAGAAATAATTTCGCTTTCTGTAAATGGAAGCTCAATAATTCGAACATCGCTAGGGAAGGTTTTTCCGAATCGCTTACGAACGTCTTCTCGACAAAATGGGGTTATCAGAACATTGACGTTTAAGTCGCGGTATTCACCAAATTGCATGTGATTGGCAAAGCGTTTCCAGCTAGATTCATCAATGGGTAGATAAGCGATGCTAAAGGGCGCCTGCTGTGGCAATAGCCCTTCTGCCTGATCTACAATTTGACAGTTGATGTTAAGTCTTTCTAACGTTTGACAAAGAATATGACATCCTTGCTCCACGCTTTCGTGTGTCTGAATGCAAAGTACTTCTGAAGGGACGGAGACAGGAAGTAAAGCCTTAGTAGGCGTTTCGTTATCAAGGCAAACGGGAAGCGAGAATGCAAAGCAACTTCCCTCATCAATTTGGCTTTCGAGGGTCAGCTCTCCCCCCATGAATTCTACAAGTCGCTTACAAATCGCAAGCCCTAAACCTGTACCACCAAACTTTCGAGAAATGGATGCATCAGCCTGCTCGAAAGCGTTGAAAAGTTTTGCTTTGCCTGCATCGCTAATTCCCATTCCGGTGTCGCTTACACTAAAGAAAAGGTGATTATGCCGCTTATCGACTTTAAGGAGAACGTAACCTTTTTCTGTAAACTTGATAGCGTTGCTTAATAGATTTATTAAGACTTGATAGATTTTTTCGCTATCACCCTTGCATGGCGTGTTGGTATTGCAGCGAATATCAAAAAGTAACTGAAGATGTTTTTGCTGTGCTTTTACTTGAAACACCTGCGCCAGCTTTTCTATCATTTTAGTTAACGTAAATGGCTCGTCGAGAATATCTATTTTATTGGCTTCAACTTTGGAAAAGTCCAAAATACTATTCATCAACTCGAGCAGCGCATTTGAACTGCGCTGAACTTTCTCTAAGTATTGCTGGCGCTGTTCATTATCGTTTGTTTCTAAGGCTAAATGCGTCAAACCAATGATGGCGTTCATCGGCGTTCTTATCTCGTGACTCATTGTAGCAAGAAAGTCGGTTTTGGCTTTGTTTGCACTTTGCGCTTCGTCATAGGCTTTTTGTAGCTTCTGTTCAATGGCTTTTTGGCCGCTGATATCGTTGAATACACCCACATGCCCGTCGGGTTCACCTTCGTTATTCATCAGCGGTACCGCAACGATAGAAATAGGGAATAGCCTGCCTCGCTTATCGGTAAAAAAGTCTTCATATGAGGTATAAGACTCTCCATTGCGAATAGCGAGGTTTACTGGACATTGCTCTCTAGGAAGGAGGGTGCCGTCTCCCTTTTGGTAATGGACGGTATCGTGAAAACGACGGTCTTGAAGTTCTTCTAAAGTCCACCCTAGAAGCTGAGAAGCGGCAGGATTAAGAAATTGCGTTTGACCTGCTGCATTTACCGCATAAACCCCTTCTCCAATACTATCGGTAATGCTACGGTAAAAGGCGCGTCCTTCAGAAAGACGCTTTTCTAAACGCTTCTGTTGGGAAATATCTGTCCCAATGACAATAAGATGGTCGACAAGATTGGCTTTTTTAACAACTGGAACCACAGTGGCAAATACATACCAAGGCTCACCCGTCTTCCTTATGCTGTGAACTTCGCCTTGCCATATTTGGCCTTGTGAAAGTGAGCTGAATATCTCGTACTTTTCATCGGCTGTAATATTGGTGATGTCGAAGGCAGTGATATTCTCACCCACTATTTCTTGTTCAGAAAACCCTGAGAATTCACAACACTTTTCATTAGCACTAAGGATATTCCCTTTTACATCCATAGTTGCAACCATGCCATGCTTGTCCATAGCCTGACGTTCTAGCAATGGGCGGTTCACAACAAAAGGCCCTTTGGAAGACGTAAAGTTAATCTAAAGCAAGTCAGCGGGTAGACAGGTAATGTCGTAAATTGCATAAGTGCAACGAAAGTGATTGGGGTTTGTTTAAGTTAAAGACAGAACCGCGATTTTTTCAACACGTTAAGCTTATTCTTTGGTAGCAGTTGCCTGATTTTAAAATAAAAAAACGCATAGGTTTTGACACTATGCGCTTTTCTTTTAGTTGCTATTTTTGTGCTGTTTTGTGTTTTTAGGCAGAACGGAGTTCTCGACGCAATATTTTACCCACAGTAGATTTAGGTAGTTCTTCTAATATTGTAATTGACTTCGGCACTTTGTAGTTCGTTAACTGCGTCTTACAATGTTCGATAACGTCCTCCGTCGATACATCTCCTGATAGCGTTATGTAAGCACATACTCGCTCTCCTGTCTTATCATCAGGCTTGCCAACAACGGCGGCTTCCATCACGCTGGGGTGCGAGGTTAGCACATCTTCTATTTCGTTCGGATAAACGTTGAAGCCTGAAACAATAATCATGTCTTTTAAGCGGTCTACAATCTTAATTGCGCCAGATTCTGTGCGAATACCGATATCACCGGTTTTGAAGAAGCCGTCTTCAGTCATTACCTTGGCGGTTTCATCATCCCGATTCCAATAGCCCATCATAACTTGCGGTCCGCGCACCGCTATTTGCCCAGACTCTCCCTCTGCAGCAGGCTTATCATAACTATCAAGAAGGGCTACCTCAGTGTCTTCTAGCTCATGGCCGACTGTGCCTATTTCTTCTTTTCCTGGAATGTTGAATGAAACCACGGGCGCGGTTTCAGACAGGCCATAGCCCTCGGTAATGGTATTACCCGTCACATCTCGCCAAATTGACACAGCTGCTTGGGTGAGCGCTGTACCGCCAGACATAGTGAGATGAAGATTAGAAAAATCAAGTTTTGCAAATTCTGGATGTCGCCCAAGACCGACAAATAGCGTATTTATACCCATAAAGGCGGATATTTTATGAGGCTTAAGTGTTTGAATGAAACCGTCGATGTCTCTCGGGTTAGGAATAAGAATAATGTGCGTGCCTTTCGCAAATAGCGCCATCATACCTACCGTAAACGCATAAATATGATAAAGCGGTAACGGGCACACCAACACTTCTTCACCGTCTTTAAAGCCTTCACCAATGCGATCAAGCATCTGAATACAGTTAGCCAGTACATTTTTATTGCTGAGCGCTGCGCCTTTAGAAACGCCGGTTGTACCTCCGGTGTATTGCAGCATGGCGAGTTCGTCTAACGCTATTGAAGGGCGAGAGAACGAAGGCAGTGCACTTCCTATTTCAATTGCTTTGGTAAAAGAAACCGTCCCGTTGAGCGATGGCGCTGTACTAGGGTCTAGTAACTCTGTTGCCGATGTCGTAATAACTGTCTCGATACCAGTATCATCTTTAATGTTGGTAAACTTAGGAAGTAAGTCACTTAAGATCACTAAGGCTTTTGCACCGCTATCGGTAAACTGGTGCTTCATCTCTCGCTCGGTGTATAGCGGGTTAGTATTTACTACGACAAGTCCCGCGCGTAATGCGGCATAAACGACAATAGGATTCTGGATAAGGTTAGGAAGTTGAATGGCTACTTTTGTACCAGGAGTCAGTTTTGCTTCGTGCACAAAATAGCGGGCTAACGCAGACGACTTACTGTCGATATCGGCAAACGTGAGGGTTTGTCCAAGAGCCGTATATGCAGGTTTATCTGCAAACTTCTGTAAAACGCTTTCAATATAGTCGGCTAGGCATGTCACATTATCAGGGTAAGTTATCATGTTGCTTATTCCTAGTAAGGCAAAGGATGTAAGGTATATACCTTACATTAGCAAACTTAACTTTTTATTCACATCAGTGTTGGCTTATTTAATAGTATAAGTTTTAGTTATTAATGGTAGCTAAAACTATCACTGAATTGGCTGTAAATGTATCCCGCACAGAAGCCCGCAAAACACTGTGCTACGAGCCCTAGCGACGAGCGAGCACCTGCAATAAGGGTGACATTTAAAATGGGCTGCATGGCTAGCAGCATCAATAGAAAAGAGAGGCCGCCTGCAACAGCGAATAGAACGGTTCGGCTAGTGCTGGTCGCGCTTTTTGCTTCGTGAAGGTTGAGTTGCTTAACGATAAAGTGTGTTATTGAGAAAGCTAACAGTAAAGTAACGGCGATAATAGCACCGTAAGTGGGTAAGAGACCTAAAGCGTCCTGCCATATCATGGAAAGCCAATCGCTAACGTTTAACTCGACGCCAATTTGAATCAAGCCCATCAAAACAGAGATTGAATGAAATAGACTTGCAAGTAGGAAACCGACTGCCCAAGATGGGACAAAATGAAAAATAGCGCGGCGAGTTGAGTGTCTCATGTTATACATTCCGAAATTCGTCAGTAAGTACCATGTATTAACTCTCGACAAAGCGCAACAAGAAGACTGAATGTAGTTATATTACGCTTACTCACTAAGCATATCACTGTAGCTTAATTAAAATTAGTAAAGACGAGCGAGGACAATCACAATGAAGTCAGTGCGTACTATAAAACGGTTTTTGGTTTTCGCGTTAGCTAGTGGTGCATTTTCGCAAGTTCTGGCGTCAAGTCTCGCTTCTGGCGCTGATGTCGAGCCCACACGAAATACTGAAAAGCATGCAGGTATAAGTGATGTGTCGGCGTCATTAAACAGTTTTGCTAGCAATGTTGTAACCGAGCACTTAGTAACCTCGTTAGCGTTCCCGAAGGCGTTGACAACGGTTATTGATGAGGTGAACGCAACTACGCATATAGTGATAGTGACAAGGGATGGTGAGCTCGTTATTGCTGATGATGAAGGTGAAATTTCTAGATTTTCTTTGGGTCTCGATCATTTGTATACAAAAGGGCAGGGAGGTGTGTTAGATATTCTTATCCCTTCCGAGTTCCCCGCCAACCCCACTGTATTACTCAGTTATTCCAAGGGTAGTGATGATGCTAACCGTCTCGCTGTAGTAAAAGGTGAACTTTCTCTCACCTCTGGCATTAGTAACATTGAACCCGTAATTGAAGTAGCGCAAACAAAAGATACGCCTGTGCACTATGGCGGGAAGCTTCTTCAGCTTAGAACTAGTGATGCAAGCCAAGAACAGGGCTTTTTAGTTACCACAGGTGACGGGTTTGATTACCGAGAGCAAGCTCAGGTTATTGGCTCACAATTAGGTAAAGTACTTGGTTTTTCCATAGCGGGAGAACCACTAATGAACCCAGCATTTCCAGAAAGCCCTTACGTATACTCATTAGGGCATCGCAATCCACAGGGGCTGGTGCAGGGGCCTAAAGGGCAGATATTTCTGCATGAGCACGGACCTGATGGCGGCGATGAAGTAAACTTGCTTAAAAAGGGCGCGAACTTCGGTTGGCCTGTCGTTACGTTAGGAAAAGACTATTCAGGTGCAAGAATTTCACCTTTTTCAATTTACCCGGGCATGACAGACCCCATTGTGGATTGGACACCATCCATCGCGCCGTCATCTATGGTTTACTACTCACATGATCAGTATCCAATGTTGACCGATACTTTGCTTGTTACCAGTTTGAAAGCTAAAGCCTTATATGCGGTCAATAAAACTTCGAATAAGTATGTTTCTACGAAGATTTTTGATGCATTAGAAGTGAGGCTAAGAGACATCGCGGTCGACGGTGAAGGCAACCTTCTTCTTTTGACCGATGGAGAAAATGCCAAGGTGGTAAAAGTTTCGCCCAAACAGAGCTAAGTTCAATAAAAGCTCAAAAAACTGAAATTTTGTTTCAAAATTGATGGTAATTTGAACTGGTCGCACCATAAATAGAATGAATCTTTGTCATAAGTGCAACACTATTATTTATCTTTATTGGTCAAACCATTCTTATTGAAAATGACTCCGTAATTCATTCTCTGTTTTGGTAAGTAACTGAAATTAATGATTAAAGCTTGCTTTCAGAAAAAAGTCATTTTTTGCACCTATGCTCTTTAAGGTTTAGTTAACGTTGAATTGAGCAGTTGTATAACCAACTGATTACTTTCAGTCATTACGTAACTGCTAAAAATCAGTTAAAATATCCCTCATTTTTATATGCGTATAGCTAAGACCGACTTAACACTACGCCCAAGTAAAACTAAGACCGAGAGAACTATATGAGTTTGTATTCAGAATATCTGGCAGAGATCGAAACCCGTAAAACGGAATTAGGTCTTAACCCTAAGCCAATTGACAGTGCTGAACTGCTGTCTGAAATTATTGCTCAAATTAAAGATACAACAAACGAGCACCGCGAAGACTCTCTAAAATTCTTTATCTATAACACCCTGCCAGGAACTACGCCTGCTGCTGGTGTTAAAGCACAATTTTTGAAAGAAATTGTACTTGGCGAAGAAAAAGTAGAAGAAATCACGCCAGAGTTTGCACTTGAGCTACTTTCACACATGAAAGGCGGTCCGTCTGTAGAAGCACTTCTAGACCTTGCACTTTCTGATGATGAAACAGTTGCCAAGCCTGCAGCTGAAGTGTTGAAGACTCAGGTTTATCTATACGAAGCCGATACTGAACGTCTTGAAACAGCATTTAAAGCGGGTAACGCGATTGCTAAAGACGTACTAGAAAGCTACGCAAAAGCTGAATTCTTTACTAAGCTTCCTGACGTTCCAGAGAAAATTGAAGTAGTGACCTATATCGCTGCAGAAGGTGATATCTCAACTGACCTTCTTTCTCCTGGTAACCAAGCGCACTCTCGTGCAGACCGTGAACTTCACGGCCAGTGCATGATTTCGCCTGAAGCGCAGCAAGAAATTGTTGAGCTAGGTAAAAAGCACCCTAACGCAAAAGTTATGCTTATTGCTGAAAAAGGCACAATGGGTGTAGGTTCTTCACGTATGTCTGGTGTGAACAACGTTGCACTTTGGGCCGGTGAGCCTACAAGCCCTTACATTCCTTTTGTAAACAAAGCGCCAATTGTTGCTGGTACTAACGGTATTGCACCAATCTTCCTTACTACTGTAGACGTAACCGGTGGTATTGGTCTGGACCTTAAAAACTGGGTTAAGAAAACAGACGAAAATGGCGAAGTGGTTCGCGATGCAAACGGCGACCCAGTGCTTGAAGAGGCTTACTCTGTTGCAACTGGTACGGTACTGACTATTGATACCAAAGCGAAGAAGCTTTTCAACGGTTCAGAAGAACTGGCTGACGTATCTGCCTCATTCACTCCTCAGAAAATGGAGTTCATGAAAGCGGGTGGTTCTTACGCCGTAGTATTCGGTAAGCAGCTACAATCTTTTGCTGCACGTACACTAGGTGTTGAAGCGCCAGCAGTTTACGCTCAATCGAAAGAAGTTTCACACGAAGGCCAAGGCCTTACAGCTGTAGAAAAAATCTTTAACCGCAATGCGGTAGGTGTAAATTCAGATGCGCCACTTCACGCGGGTTCTGATGTTCGCGTTAAAGTAAACATTGTAGGTTCTCAGGACACCACTGGCCCAATGACCTGCCAAGAACTAGAGTCTATGGCGGCATCAACTATTTCACCTACTGTTGACGGTGCATACCAGTCTGGTTGTCACACTGCGTCAGTATGGGATAAGAAAGCACAGGCTAACATTCCTAAACTAATGTCATTCATGAACAACTTTGGTGTAATCACAGCACGTGACCCTAAAGGTGTTTATCACTCAATGACTGACGTTATTCACAAAGTGCTTAACGACATCACGGTAGACGACCGCGCCATCATTATTGGTGGTGACTCGCATACTCGTATGTCAAAAGGCGTAGCATTCGGTGCCGACTCAGGTACGGTAGCACTAGCGCTTGCGACAGGTGAAGCGGCAATGCCAATTCCAGAGTCTGTGAAAGTGACCTTTAAAGGTAAAATGAAAGAGCACATGGACTTCCGTGACGTGGTTCATGCTACTCAAGCGCAAATGCTTAAGCAATTCGCTGGCGAGAACGTGTTCCAAGGTCGCGTAATTGAAGTACAAATCGGTACTCTACTTGCTGACCAAGCGTTTACGTTCACTGACTGGTCTGCAGAAATGAAAGCGAAAGCGTCAATCTGTATCTCTAACGACGAGACAATGATTGCGTCACTTGAGCTTGCTAAGAGCCGTATCCAAATCATGATCGACAAGGGTATGGATAACGAAGCGAACATGCTTCAAGGTCTAATCGACCTTGCTGACAAGCGTATTGCTGAAATCAAGTCTGGTGAAGTACCAGCGCTTGCACCAGATGACAACGCTAAATACTACGCAGAAGTGGTTATCGACCTAGATCAAATCGATGAGCCAATGATTGCTGACCCAGACGTAAATAACGAAGACGTGTCTAAGCGTTATACCCACGACGTTATTCGTCCAGTTTCTTACTACGATGGTAAGCCAGTAGATCTAGGTTTCGTAGGTTCTTGTATGGTGCATAAAGGCGACATGCAAATTATCGCACAAATGCTGCGTAACCTAGAGAAGCTTAACGGCTCTGTAGAGTTTAAAGCGCCACTTGTTGTTGCTCCACCTACATATAACATCGTTGATGAGCTAAAAGCAGAAGGCGACTGGGAAGTACTAGCGAAATACGCAGGCTTTGAATTCGACGATGCTCAGCCTAAAGAAGCAGCGCGTACTAAGTACGACAACATTCTTTACCTAGAGCGTCCTGGATGTAACCTATGTATGGGTAACCAAGAAAAAGCTGAGCCGGGCGACACAGTAATTGCGACATCTACACGTCTTTTCCAAGGCCGTGTTGTAGCCGACTCTGCTGAGAAGAAAGGTGAATCACTATTAGGCTCTACGCCGCTAGTGGTACTTTCAACCGTACTTGGCCGTTTCCCAACAACTGAAGAATACAAGCAAGCGGTTGAAGGCATCGACCTAACTAAGTTTGCTCCACCTTCAGAAGACTTGGCAGTTAAGCCTAAGTTTGAAGCTGATGTAGCCGTTAAGCGCGTTTAAGCATTTAACGCTAAATAAACATTAAAAAGCCCCAACCTAGGTTGGGGCTTTTTTTATACCTGAAATAATGGGGTCAGAGTACATTAACTACAAAGATTGGGACAGAGTACATTTAATTGGAAAGTACTCTGCTTCAATTGCCGAAAAATGTACTCTGACCCCATTTATTTGTTATTTGGGGTCGGTGGCTACGAGTTCATCGAGTATGCCAAGTAGCAGCTTAGTGCCGGTGCCAGAGGCTATCGCGTCAAATACATTTTCAACATTCTTACCGTGCTGACCGCCCGCCAAGTCGCTAATTGAACGGATAATTAACCAATCTACGTCGTTAACAAAACTCACCTGTGCGACGGTTGCCGATTCCATTTCTGCAACATCAGCCGTGTAAACGTCACGCAGCCACTCGCGGTATTTAGCGTTGTCTACGAATACTGAACCTGTTACCCCATTTCCACCTATATCAACCAGTATTTCCTTACCAGATGGCATAGTGATAGGCGGAATCTTTTTGAGCGCGCGTTTTGCCATGTCTAACAGTGTTTTATCGGCAGTAAAATAGGGCATTCTTTTGCGGGTGTCCCATCCTTCTTTAACTACGGCCACTTCAGTAGGATGAATAAAGCCTAAGTTTTTATAGTTTGGCGAGTACTTATCTGTCTCTCGTCGCGCTTTGTAATATTCGAGTTGTTTAGCGTAATAGTCCGGTAGCTCATAGGTGTTAGCATTACCTTTCTTCGGGTTGATATAGACAGATTCGTCATGGAAATACCAACGTTCAGGCACTGCGATATCGCCTGGTGTATATTTCGGGTTTATGGCCCCTGCAATACCCATCATAACCAGCTTATCAATAGGGAAGTAATCCAGCGCCATCTGCACAGTCATTGCTGCGTTGGTAATACTGACACCCGTGCTAAACACAACAATAGGCTCACCTTTATACGTGCCTAACTGATATTTAACCCCTTTAATATAAACCGTTTGCGTAATTTGAGCGTCGTCCATAGTCGCAAACGCTGCGTCAATGGCTTCAATTTCTGGCTCGTAAGCAGCAACCACGGCTGTCCATTTGTTTGTCACATTGGAAAAATCTTTTGGACCGTACTGACTAGTATCGTCATTTGCTAAAGACGATAGCGATATACACACGAATAAAACAAAACTACTTAAGCGCATATTGACCTTATTTAATTTATTGTTTGCACCAATGAGGTGCGGTTGATGAGCGAGAACTGTATGTAATGGAGATAAATAGCTATCGGAACAGTCTCAATTAAACACTATCGCAGAATTATGGCAAAGTTCGAGCCAATAAGATCGCTAAAAATCGACAACCTTATTATGGTGATGATAGGCATTAATAAAGGTGTGAGCGTAGGCAACGCTTTTTGTTTGTTGCTTAAAATTTGTATACCAAGTAATGTTAACTAAAAGCTCACCTGAATAATTAACCCATCCATAAAAAGCTGGCTATTTAAGCGTTTAGCATAGCTCTTAATGAGATACTCTCAGATAAAAGGACTTAACCCTTATGTTATTCAAGCGTATTACGCTAACCGTATTAGCGTGTCTTTTTGCTAGCTCGTCAATTCAAGCTGAATCTAACGAAGAAGCAAAAAACTACGAACTGAAAGTAGAGAAGTTTGAATCTAAAGTGCTAAAGGAAGAACGAGAAGTCGTTGTTCAACTTCCTAAAGGCTATGCAGAAAACCCTGACAAGAAGTACCCTGTAATTTATCGGTTAGATGGTGCGGTTTATCTACCTATAATGAATGCGGTACTTGAATCACTTCAATCTGAAAATGCTGCTCCAGAAGTAATTATAGTCGCCATTGAAAATACCGATCGTTTTCGAGATCTTTTCCCTACGGCAAATGAAGACCCATACGGGCCTGTAGGTTATGGCGGGGGCGGGGCAAACTTTTTGTCTTTTATAACCACTGAACTTATCCCAATGGTCGAGAATAAATACCGGGTGCATGATTTTCGAGTGATAGCCGGGGGATCCGCTGGTGGTGTATTCGGATTGTATGCGCTCACTCAAAATCCTGAGCTTTTTAAGGCTGTGATTGCCTATAGTCCTGCGGTGTGGTGGAACTATGGCGCGCCGGCAAAAAGAACGGTTGCGTTTTTTAAATCTTCCAGCCAGTTGGATCACTTTATCTATACGTCTATAGGCAACGAACCGGCGCCAATGCGACCCTACTATGATGATATGATTTTGGGTATGCGGGCAAACCAACCTGCTGGTTTGAGGTGGGTAAATGATGCCTATGCTGGTGTACGGCACAATTTGGTTACGGCAGCGTCTATTTTTAGTGCTTATCACAACCTGTTCTTGTCAGCTTATTTAAGGCCTGAACAGTTCGATGGTGATATTCAAAGCATTGCCAAATACTACGATCGCGTTTCAAAGCAACGCGGGGAAAAATTAGAGGCGCCTGAATGGGTAATTAGAGAATTAGGTTATCATTATGTGCGCTCTGAAAATTACGACAAGGCTATTGAGCTGTTTAAGCACGATATAGCTAAGTACCCCGAGATGCCCGACCCGTATAACGGCATAGCGTATGGTTACGAGCAAATGGGTGAGTATGAAAAAGCACTTGAGAGTGTAAACAAGGCTTTGGAGCTTTCGACACCGCAGCACGATGGTTACCAAGTTTATACAGATAGACAAAAGCGTTTGCAGTCTCTATTAAAGGAGTAATGTACCTTGAAAAACAAAAGTGAATGCAAACATTTTAACTATCTTGCCAACGCAATTGTAATGGTTGGTATCATTGTTGGAACAAGCGGATGCAGCACGGTTACGACAGGACAAACCGATCATTGTGTTGAGCAAGCGAATAACGCAGATGTTCACGGAGTTAATACTGCTAATGAGCAGCTTCAAGCCTGCTTAGAAACCTATAAACTACGACGCGATAAAGAAAGAACGGTAGGTGAAGCTTTTGCCGAGGATGTGCTTATCTCAGTTCTTGATATCATCACTGACTAAGATTTTTTCAGCCAAACGAAAACCTTCCTACGTACAGTTATAAAAAGTCCAAAGGCAGAGTAATTTACTCTGCCTTTGTCGTTTTAGTCTCTTCCTAATGGCTTTAACGGACTCCGTTTAATAACTTATGGAAAGAGCCAATGCGTTTTATTCTGACATCTGTTTGTGTGTTTTTAATCACGGCAGTTTCTCACGTTTGTGCACAGAGCAAGCTTGATATTGTCGACGGTTTGCAGCTTGCCAAGCAGTATGAACACAGCCGCCAAGATATAAACATCACCGATTACTGGGTGAGCGAAAAGTTAGACGGTATTCGGGCACGATGGGATGGCACTGAACTTAGGACTCGAAACAACAACAAAATATTTGCGCCAGCTTGGTTTACCGCCAATTGGCCTAAGGCGACTATCGACGGTGAACTTTGGATAGAAAGAGGGCAATTTGAACTTACAGCTTCCATCGTGCTTTCTAAGTTAACGGAAGAGAAGTCGCACCTTGTCGCTAATTCGTTGCCTGGGGCCGAAACTACCGCGTACGACATTACAGCAGCGTCTATACCAGACACACGCTGGGCTAAAGTTAGGTTTATGGCCTTCGACATGCCTGTAGCAGGACAGCGTTTTGACAGCCGACTGAACAAGCTTAATAGCCTTAAAAAGGCCACTCCCAACCCCACGTTTGACGTGATCCCTCAGTTTAAACTTTTGTCTCTAACCGCGCTTGAAGAAGAGCTTAAACAAGTAACCAAAAACGGTGGTGAAGGGCTGATGCTTCATCATGGGAAGGCATTTTACCAGGCAGGGCGTAGTGACAATCTACTAAAGGTAAAACATTTTGAAGATGCTGAAGCGAAAGTGTTGGCGCAACTTCCAGGAAAAGGAAAATTTAAAGGCATGATGGGATCACTGTTGGTAGAAACATCTGACGGCATTCGATTTAAACTGGGAACGGGATTTTCTAACAAAGAGCGCCAAGCGCCTCCGGCTATAGGTAGCTGGGTAACCTTTAAGTTTTACGGTGTAACGAATAACGGTAAGCCAAAGTTTGCGAGCTACCTTCGCACTAGGCCCAACGCCGACTTATCAAAATAGCTCGACTTATCAAAATAGCACCTTTATTAACTAGCGAAATAGCCTCAATATCGAGCCTTTAATTAACTGTTATCTATCCTTTACGATGCACTTCAATTGAATAAGCTGCACATAAAGCTCCCCCCCCTTGTCTTCAGCATATAAAACCCTATAACTTACTTAACCAGTAATTGTTTTTGTCACTTTATGTACCGCTCTTTAATCGCTTTTAGCGTTCAAAAGTAATATTATGAATAGCGATTATAAGCGGATAATAGGGGCTAAAAATTTCAAAACTTAGCCTGTGAAGTTATACTGTTGATGATTAATTAAACACTCCTTGCGTCAAGTGCGTACAAGACCGTTTACTCCCATTGCGCAAGCTAACTTAGAGGAAGAGACTGTGTTACAAGACTATCGCAATCACGTTGAAGAACGTGCAGCCCAAAATATCCCCCCAAAACCTCTTAATGCAGAACAGGTAGCAGCCCTTGTCGATTTGTTGAAAAGCCCGCCAGCAGGTGAAGAAGAATTCCTATTAGAGCTTCTCTCAGAGCGTGTGCCGCCAGGTGTTGATGAAGCGGCTTACGTCAAAGCTGGTTTCTTAAGTGCCATTGCAAAAGGCGAAGACAGTTGTGAACTTATCTCAAAAGAGAAAGCTGTTGAATTGCTGGGAAATATGCATGGCGGTTATAACATTGCGACGTTAGTAGAGCTACTTGACGATGAAGACCTTGCGCCATTGGCTGCCAAGGAGTTAAAACACACGTTGCTGATGTTTGATGCCTATCACGATGTGGAAGAGAAGCACAAAGCGGGTAATGAATACGCCACTGATATTATTAAATCTTGGGCTGAAGGCGAGTGGTTTACATCGCGCAAGCTAATGGACGATAAAATTACTTACACGGTGTTTAAGGTTACAGGTGAAACCAATACCGATGATTTATCTCCCGCTCCGGATGCATGGTCACGTCCAGACATACCATTACACGCTCTTGCAGCTTACAAAATGCCACGCGAAGGTTTAGAGCCAGAAGAACCTGGTGTTAAAGGCCCAATGGCGCAAATAGAAGAAGTCAAAAGCAAGGGGTATCCCGTGGCTTTTGTCGGTGATGTAGTCGGTACCGGCTCGTCGCGTAAGTCGGCCACTAACTCTGTCTTGTGGTTCTTTGGTGAGGACTTGCCGGGCGTGCCTAACAAACGGGGCGGTGGCGTATGTATCGGTTCCAAAGTCGCACCTATTTTCTTTAACACCATGGAAGACGCGGGCGCATTAGTATTTGAAGCCGACGTTGAAAAAATGAATATGGGAGATGTGATCGATATCTACCCATTTGAAGGAAAAATTACTAATCACGAAACTGGTGAGCTACTTGCTGAATACAGCTATAAATCGAAAGTTATTTTAGATGAGGTGCGTGCCGGCGGACGTATCAACCTGATTATTGGTCGTGGTCTTACCGAAAAAGCGCGTGAGACACTAGGTTTAGGCCCGACGGACTTATTCAGAAAACCTGAACAACCTAAAGACAGCGGCGCAGGTTTCTCGCTAGCGCAGAAAATGGTGGGTAAGGCGTGCGGTGTTGAAGGCATTCGCCCCGGCACCTATTGCGAGCCTAAAATGACAACTGTTGGCTCGCAAGATACTACAGGCCCCATGACACGTGATGAGCTTAAAGACTTAGCTTGCCTTGGCTTTACGGCCGACTTGACCATGCAGTCCTTCTGTCACACGGCTGCTTATCCAAAGCCGGTGGATATTGAAACCCAGCACACGCTGCCTGATTTTATTATGAATCGGGGTGGGGTATCGCTTCGCCCCGGTGACGGTATTATTCACAGCTGGTTAAACCGCATGCTGCTGCCTGACACAGTAGGGACTGGCGGTGACTCACATACTCGTTTCCCATTGGGTATTTCGTTCCCAGCGGGCTCTGGCTTGGTGGCGTTTGCTGCAGCAACGGGTGTTATGCCCCTGGATATGCCAGAGTCTATATTGGTGCGCTTTAAAGGCGAAATGCAGCCGGGCATTACCTTACGAGACCTTGTACATGCCATTCCGCTATATGGCATTAAACAAGGGTTATTAACGGTTGAGAAAAAAGGCAAAATCAATGCGTTCTCTGGCCGTATATTAGAAATCGAAGGGTTAGAAAACCTTACTGTAGAGCAGGCGTTTGAGTTATCTGATGCGTCGGCAGAACGTTCAGCTGCAGGTTGTACTATCAACCTTTCTGAAGAGTCGATTGCTGAATACCTGCGTTCAAATATTACTATGCTTCGCTGGATGATTAATGAAGGTTATGGCGACCCTCGTACGTTAGAGCGCCGCGCGCAGAAAATGGAAGAGTGGCTAGCTAACCCAGAATTAATGCGCGCTGATGCGGATGCTGAATACGCCGAGGTTATTGAAATTGACCTTAACGATATTAAGGAGCCTATCGTTTGCTGCCCTAATGATCCCGACGATGCGAAAACCCTATCTGACGTTGCAGGCGATAAGGTAGATGAAGTCTTTATTGGCTCGTGTATGACAAACATTGGCCACTTCCGTGCAGCCGGCAAATTGCTTGAGCAATATAATAAAACCCTTCCAACCCGTTTATGGATGTCGCCACCGACTAAGATGGATAAGGCCCAACTAATGGAAGAGGGGTACTACAACATTTACGGTCGCGTGGGCGTACGCACCGAGATGCCGGGGTGTTCACTTTGTATGGGTAACCAAGCAAGGGTGGATGCAGGCGCCACAGTGCTCTCAACATCAACCCGAAACTTCCCTAACCGTTTAGGTGATGGAGCGAATGTGTATCTAACCTCAGCGGAGCTTGCTGCGGTTGGCGCAATTGTGGGCCGCATTCCAACCGCTGAGGAATACATGGAATACGCCAGTAAAATTAACGCAATGTCGGGAGAAGTATTCCGCTACTTAAACTTCGACAAAATGCCTAGCTTTAAAAAGGCGGAAGAAGAAGCTAAGGCGCGCATTATTCCAACGTTGAATGTTGCTTAAAATAGTGTATAAACTACAAAGCCGGTTGCCTTAGTGGTGACCGGCTTTTTTTATGGCGAAAAGGAATGTCTAATGGGAAAATCTTTCTTTATTGTTGCTGCACTTGTATTAACCTTAGGGTGTGCAAAAGCGCAGGTAGACCCTGTATCGTCACTGAATTCAGTGGACTTCGAATCTATTACACTGAAGATAGGTGGCAAGCACTATGAAGTTGAGTATGCCAATACCTTTGAGCAACGCGCGCAGGGCCTTATGTTTCGCAAAGCCTTGTGCGAAGACTGCGGTATGTTTTTTAAGTTTTCTAGCCCCAAATTTGCGGGCATGTGGATGAAAAACACCTTTGTTCCCCTAGACGTAGCATTTATCGACAGAAATGGCGTAATAACGGATATAAAACCTCTCACTCCTCATAGTTTGGAGTCGGTCGGATCATCGAAAGAGGTACTTTACGCGCTGGAAATGAACCAAGGGTGGTTTGCCGAGAATAATATAAAAGTAGGCGACCAAATAACGATTGATTAACCGCGTAAAGCGCGGTTGCTGCTAGCGAAAAGCTAGTTTTATTCTGGAGTTAAATATAGTGACAAATGCCTTATCGATAGCTAAGTTCGGTGGAACTAGCGTAGCGAATTACGAAGTAATGCAAAACTGCGCCCGAATTGTTGCCGGTAATGAAAAAACACGCATTGTGGTAGTGAGTGCTTCAGCTGGGGTAACAAATCACCTTGTAAGCCTAGCTCATACACCAATGACGCAACAGCAAATTGAAGAAACCTGCCAAGCCATTGTGGATATAGAACACGCTATTCTAAATAAGCTTGATGAAAAAGATGCAGTAGAGCCTAAACTTAACGATTTGCTAGAAGAAATGCGCAGCTTAGCATTTCACGAAGAAATCCTTCACCGCGATGATTTAAAAGATCAGCTGCTTTCTATGGGTGAGCGCATGTCATCATTGATGTTCTCATCAGTGCTTGCGGAGCAAGGCGTGAAAACCATGAACTTTGACGTTCGCAAAGTACTTCGTACTGACAGCGAATTCGGTGAAGGCGCGCCTCAAATAGAAGAAATAGAAAAACTTGCCAAACAGCTGCTCGCGCCCGAAATCAAAGATGCGATTGTAGTTACACAAGGTTTTGTTGGTGCAGATGAAGAAGGCCGTACAACAACCCTTGGTCGTGGTGGCTCTGATTTTACGGCTGCACTACTTGCAGAAGCGCTTGATGCAGAGGCGTGTGAGATTTGGACCGATGTAACAGGGGTGTACACAACTGATCCGCGTATTACTCCTGCTGCCCATCCGCTGCCTGAACTGAGCTTTGAAGAAGCCGCGGAAATGGCCACTTTTGGTGCCAAGGTACTACACCCTGCGACTATGGAGCCTGCGCTTCGCAAAGACATAAAAGTGTTTGTAGGTTCAAGTAAAGAGCCA
The DNA here is from genome assembly GCF_027563165.1 of Alteromonas sp. PRIM-21. Classification (NCBI taxonomy): domain Bacteria; kingdom Pseudomonadati; phylum Pseudomonadota; class Gammaproteobacteria; order Alteromonadales; family Alteromonadaceae; genus Alteromonas; species Alteromonas sp. PRIM-21. Next base: position 199,450 of record NZ_JADOEK010000004.1, read on the forward strand.
GAAAAGGGCGGTACATGGATTGTGCGTGATTGTGAGCACGAGCCCCCGTACCGTGCTATTACTCGCCGTAAAGAGCAAGTAATGGTGACAGTGAAAACACCAAAGATGATGTACGCGCAAGGTTTCCTACAGCAGGTATTTGCTATCATCGCTAAGCATAAGCTGAGTGTTGATTTGGTTACCACGTCAGAAATCTCGGTATCTTTTACCCTTGATAACCCCGCGAATTCTGTAGCTCAGCGTTTGAATAAAGAGACCATTGCCGAACTTGAAACTATCTGTGACGTTAAAGTAGAAAAAGGTTACGACCTTGTCACTGTTGTAGGTAACAACATGCAAACGGCTATTGGGGTTTCAAGTAAGATTCTATCTGCCGTATCTGATTTTAACTTACGCATGATTTGCTTTGGCGCTAACCCACACAACCTATCGTTTTTGGTTAACGAGACCGACAGTGATGACGTGGTTCGCAAGCTGCATTCGGCATTGTTTGAATAAGTACTAGATTTGCGTAAAGCGTAAAAAAAACGGTCGCCTCAAGGCGACCGTTTCTGTTTGTATTACTCTTAAAAATTTTAAACCTTAAACTGCCTGATAGACTGCTGTAGCTCTTCGGCAAGACGTGCCACTTCATGGCTAGATTCAGACGTTTGCTGTGCACCCGCTGTCGTCTCTTCAGCAATGCCTACAATGGTTTCAAGCTTTTCACTGATTTCTTGCGATACTGTATTTTGTTCACGGGCTGACTGCTCAATTTGAGAGCTAACATCATGGGCCTTGTGAACCGCATCGGTAATGATATCTAGCGCCTGCGTGGCTTTTTCGGTTTGTGCAACACAAGCCGCGGTCTGATCTTTACCTTGGTCCATCACAGACACCGCTTTTTCAGCCCCAGCTTGAAGAACTTCAATCATGGCGTTGATTTCTTGTGTCGACTCCTGTGTGCGACTCGCAAGGGTTCTTACTTCGTCAGCTACAACTGCGAAACCTCGGCCTTGTTCACCGGCACGAGCAGCTTCGATAGCGGCGTTCAATGCAAGTAAGTTAGTTTGGTCGGCAACACCGCGAATAACGTCAAGAATGCCACCAATGCTTGCGCTATCTTGGTGAAGCTTATTAATAACGTCGGCTGCTTCTTGAACATCCCGAGACAAGATCTCAATAGTGTTTTTGTTTTCCAGCGAGATCTGGCGAACATTCTCTGCTTCGGCATCTGCATGACGAATTTGGCTAAGCGTATCTTCGGCATTTTGCACAACAAGCTGTGACGTTGAGTGCATTTCTGTTGTCGCTGTCGCGACTTGGCCAATTTGTGATTTCTGATCCTGAATAGAATGTGTGGTTTGTGCCGTCACGGCTGATGTCTGTTCTGACGCCGCAGCTAACTGCTCTGCGCGAACGTTAATGGCAGTAATCAGCTCTTTCAGGTTGCCAATTAGCGTATTACAGTTTCTTGCTAGTAGTCCAAACTCGTCTTGCGCTGAATCGTCTAGGCGATGAGTAAGGTCACCCGATGAAGCAACAGTAAGTAGTTCGTTCACGCGATAAAGCGGGCGTGTAATAGCGCGCACTGTGACGTAGCCAATGAAGGCTGCTACGGCAATAGAGATGAGAACAACAACAATAACAAAGGTGTTACCTGTTGTAATGGCACCGTTCACCTGATTTTCTATATGAGATGCTTTCTTATCAGCAAGATTCAGCAGGTTTTCAAGTGCGACAACACCCTGTGCGATATTTGAATCTGATGCATTAAGTGCTTGTTCAGCGTCATTTCTACGCTCTAAACGATCCACATGAAGCTGCACTACGCCGTCGTTGGCTTTTATGGCGTTGATAGCGTCATTTACTAAGTCGTTAATATCATCAAGTGTACCTGAGTCATCACGACCGCCCGCTGCTTCAACCATTTCGCTTAGCTGGGTAACTACTTTTTCAACTACAAGGTCAACTTCGTTGCCAAGTGTCTGTGAGCGAACTAGCGTTTCAGTTTTAATATATTCGTAAGAAACAGTAAGTAGCGAAAGAAGCGAAGTTTCAAGTTGACCACCAATCTCAGCAGCACGTCTGAGGTTAGGATCGCGCTGAACTGCGTCTAGGTCTGAAAAATCCAGAAGGTAGGTAGAGGCATCGTCTGCGTTATCTTCAGCATCACCTAGTTTGTCTTGTATATTGTTGCGCAAGTCGAGGTACATTTGGTGATTTTTGTACATAGCCTCAACATTAGTGATGTACGCATCATAAGATTCGCGAACACTGTTTAGCGTGTTTCTAAGCTCTGGCTCATTACTAACGGCCTGCGCTAGCTTATTGTACTCGTTTTCAAAGGTATCTTTGGCAGAGTCAAATGACGCTCTTTTGTCCTTAAGATCACTTAAATCTTCTTCTATGTAGCTTTCGAAGGTAAGTCGACCCATATTCAGGAAGCTTGCTTTTAGTGCATTACTGCCTGCCACCGTGGGCAAGGCAACGTCATTTACTTCCTCTGTTGCAGAGCCTATGGAATTGAGGTTATAAAGTGAGACAACACTTATAACGATTAGAAGTGCGCTAATCGCTACAAATCCCCCGATTACGCGTGTGGCTACCGTTATTTTCATCGGAACTCCTGGATGAGTGTTTTTTATTTTTATCCCTAACGATATTACCCGCCTCAGCTAACAAAATATAGCACTTATAAAGTGATGCTTGCTTAAATGCTGAGCAGGTAACGAAACATCATCGTTACTTTTACAAGTAAGTGTATCGGCTACAAAGACTTAATGTTTATTTTATTTAGCACTTAAGTCTAATTGTTATTACTGGTACAACCAGTTAAGCCGGGAAAAGCGGGTTCTTTCTCAGATAAGTTTCGTATCTATAGGCGTGTATACAATAATGATTCTATGCTGTAACGCTAATCAAAGCTGAGGTATCTAAATTCAACAGCGTCATACTTTGCCCCCACACGTAGCCAGTATCTAAACCAACAAATTGTGAGTTATTTGTATGACCTGATAGGGCGGCCCAGTGTCCGAAAATTACTCGCTGGCTCGTTGTGAGCTTTGTATTTTCTACTTCAAACCAAGGCTTTAAGGTGCTATTAGGACTATTAGAAACTGTACTAGGATGAGACTTGTTGTCAAAGTCGAGGGTGCCATCTGTATGAACAAACCGCATACGCGTACACGCATTTACAATAAAGCGCAGTCGCTCGTCGTCCTCAAGTTTATCTGACCACTTGTCAGGTGTATTACCGTACATCTTTGAAAGAAAAGTGGCGTAATCATCGGACTTAAGGATGTTGCTAACTTCATCACTAAGTGAAACGCACTCATCGATAGACCATTGAGGATAAAGACCAGCGTGAACCATTATTGATTGTTCGTCTAACTTCGCTGCCAGCGGGAACTGCCTCAACCAGTCGACAAGTTCTGTTAAATCTGCCGCATAAAGTAGTGGCTCTAATTTGTCTGACTTTTTCGCTTTGCGAATACCGTTTACAACAGCAAGTAAGTGAAGATCGTGGTTACCCAAAACACTACTAAATTGGCTGCCAAGAGATTTCAGAAAACGCAATGTGCTTAGCGAATCTTCTCCTCTTGCAACCAAATCGCCGACAGCAAACAGCTTGTCGTTTGTCTCGTCAAATTCTACTTTATCCAATACGCGGCGAAGGCCGTCATAACAGCCTTGAATATCGCCAATGACGTAGGTATTACCTTTAGACATAAAACCCTTAATGAAGAATGCTTGGAATAGCTAGGCGAAATACGTTTATAGGAACGCGGAAGCGCTCGCCGCTTTCTAGTTCCATTACATAATAGCCTTCCATATTGCCAACTGGTGTGTCAATGACTGCGCCGCTCGTATAGTCAAAATGTTCACCCGCTTTCATTATAGGCTGCTTTCCTACCACTCCATCACCTTCTACTTCTGACGTTTTACCGTTAGCGTCGGTTATCTTCCAGTAGCGACTAAGCAGTTGTACGGTATGCTCACTATTGTTTTCAATAGTAATGTGGTAGGCGAAAGCAAATTGCTTGGAATCTGAGGGAAGGTGCTCAGGAAGGTGACGGGTTTTCACCCGCACCTTTATATCAAGTACATCCATAGAGGAACTTACTGCTCTTGTTGGTGCTCTTTTGCCGATACAGCGTTAGCTATAGTGGCAAAGTCGTTAAGCGATAGCACTTCTGCGCGAGAAGTTGGATCTATCCCTAACTCGCGGATTTCTTCCTCACTTAAGCTGTCTTTCAGTGAGTTACGAATAGTTTTTCGGCGTTGATTAAAAGCCTGTGCGCAAACGCGCTCAAGCGTGTTTACTGATTCAACATCAACGGGTGGAGCTTGATGTGGAACTAGTTTTACAACAGCCGAGTCTACTTTCGGAGGTGGCTTGAAGGCACCTGGCGGAACATTCAAAACAGGGATCACGTGGCAATAATACTGGGCCATAACAGAAAGCCTGCCGTAGTTCTTAGAGCCAGGGCCCGCTGCTAGCCTGTTAACCACCTCTTTTTGAAGCATAAAGTGCATGTCTTCAATGCACTGAGCATGATCAAAAAGGTGGAACATTAGCGGCGTTGAAATGTTGTAAGGCAAGTTACCAAATACACGAAGCTTCTTGTCTTTTACTGGCATTTCTTTGCATAGTGCACCGAAGTCCATCGTCATCGCGTCTTGTTCAATAACGGTTAGTTTTTCGCCGTTAAATGGGTGATGTCGCAGTCGTTTGGCAAGGTCGCGGTCAAGTTCAATAACCGTCAATGCGTCAACTTCTTCACAAACAGGGTCTGTTAATGCGCCTAAACCCGGCCCAATTTCCACCAGGTTTTGCTCATTTTTTGGCGCGATGGCTGCAACAATTTTACCTATCACGTAGTCATCATGTAGGAAATTCTGCCCGAATCGCTTTCTGGCCGTATGGCCTAAATGTGTTTTACTCATTGTTGATGATGTGCAAGCTCAATGGCTTTTTCCAATGCTTTTCTGAAACTACCGGCGTCGGCTTCACCAGTACCTGCTAAATCTAATGCGGTACCGTGATCAACTGAAGTGCGAACAAAAGGTAATCCTAATGTGATATTCACTGACGCCCCAAAACCCTTGTATTTTAGCACGGGTAAGCCTTGGTCGTGATACATAGCTAGCACAACATCGGCATTTTCTAGGTATTTAGGCTGAAATATGGTGTCAGCGGGCAGGGGGCCGGTGATCTTAAGGCCTTCGTCTCTTAATTCATTCAGTGCTGGAACAATAGTGTGAATTTCTTCAGTACCAATATGGCCATCTTCACCCGCGTGCGGGTTTAGTCCGCATACGTAAATGTGGGGCTCATTGATGCCAAACTTTAGCTTCAGGTCAGTGTTTATAATATGAATAACTTTGTGTAGGCGCTCGCGGGTTATCGCTTTTGCCACGTATTCAAGAGGGATGTGAGTCGTAGCTAGCGCTACATTTAAACCTTCTGTAGCTAACAGCATAACCACATCAATGGTATTAGATTGGTAAGCGAAAAACTCAGTATGTCCGCTGAAAGACACCCCTGCTTTGTTAATGATACCTTTATGTACCGGGCCAGTTACAACAGCGTCAAAGTCACCGTCCATATTGGCCTGGCACGCTTGGCGTAAAGTTTCGACTACATAAAGCCCGTTCTCACTATCAAGCGTTCCGGGGATAACATCAGCAGTTTTGTCTATCTGCTTTATAAACAACGAACCCGCATCTTGTATCTGCGGGTTATTTGCATCGTAATCGATTAGTGTTAACGGAAGCCCTAAGGCGCTTGCTCGTGCTTTTAGCATGTCGCCATCGGCAAACACGACAAGCTGGGCTTGCCATGTTTCCTGGGCCAGTTTAATGATCAAATCTGGCCCGATACCGGCCGGTTCTCCCGGCGTTATTGCTATTTTAATTGGTGTGCTCATGAATAACTTATTATTAAGATTCGACAACTTCGACGTAAGCGGCATCACGCATCTCACGTAACCAGTTCTCGGTTTCTTCTGAAAATTTACGATTGAAGATAAGCTGAGAAGCTTTCTCTTCTTTGCGTTTATCCGTTGCGTCATCCATGCGACGGTCGTTAAGTTGAATTAAGTGCCAGCCGTGAACCGTGCGCACTGGGTCGCTGTATTCGCCAGGTTCAAGCTGTGATAATGCTTCTTTAAACTCAGGTACATAGTTACTTGGGTCAGACCAACCTAATTCTCCACCGCGAAGGGCCGAGCCCGGGTCTTCTGAATACTCTTTTGCTAACTCTGCAAAGTCCGCTTCACCGTTTTTCAATTCTTCTTTAAAGCGCACTAGCATCTCTTTTGCTTTTTCTTCGCTTAAAATAATTGATGGCTTAACCAGAATATGGCGTGAGTTAACTTCTTCAACGGTAACTTTCTCAATACCGCGAGTATCTAGTACTTTAAGAATGTGAAAGCCAGCGCCGCTTCGGATAGGACCAACAAGCGCATCTTTATCTTTATCTTGAATCGCTTCAGCGAAGAGTGTTGGCATAGCATTAATATTCAGCCAGCCCATATCACCACCTTCTAATGCTTCGTTACCGGATGATGAAGCAATGGCGATTTTAGCAAAATCAGAGCCCGACTCTAATAGTGAGATAACTTTATCTGCGCGGTCACGTGCTGCCTGAATGTCTTCGTCTGTTGGTTCAGGTGGGAAGCCAATAAGGATATGACCTAAACGGTATTCTGCCTGCGTTGCACCCTGTTGCTCCATTATTTCTATCAGCGTATCTATTTCTTGAGGCGTGATATAAACGCGGCGGCGTACGTTTGCGCGGCGCACTTCACCCATAATGATTTCTTCACGAATATCTTCGCGATAGTCATCATATGCAATGCCTTCAGCGGCTAATTGCGCGCGAAGTTGTTCAACGGTCGCATTTTGATTGGCCGCAATATTACCAATGGTTTGCTCAAGTTGAGGGTCACTGATACGAATACCCATACGCTCAGCCATTTGTAGCTGAAGGCTCTTCGTAATTAAACGTTCAATAGCCTGTGTACGAAGCGCACGGTCTGAAGGTAGCTGTTGGTTGTTAGCTTCAGCGTTGCGCTTAACGTCTTGTACGAGGGCTTTAATTTCACTCTCAAGTATAACGCCTTGGTCAACAATCACAGCAACGCGGTCAAGCATTACTTCTTGTGCCACGCTATTAAACGAGAGTAGGGCACCTAACATCAATGCACGGATAATGAACTTCATACACACTCTTTTATTATTGGTTAATTGCTTTCAAGCGCTGCTGAGCGCTCAACTGCGGGTTAATTTAAACTATAAGGCTGGCGATAGCCAAACATACCGTCTTCAAGCATGCTTCTTTGGGTTCCCGACGAACCAATGCCTTTGAAGATAAACTGTAGCGAAACACCAGAGTCAAAATCATCCGTTGTCTGGACGCCACTGTCGTTGTAGCGGTTGTTCAAACTGCGCTGAGCAACAAGTCGAACTGCCCAGCAGCACGACTCATATTGAATACCTGCGTAGGTTTCCACACTTCGATTGCGCTCTAAATCTCGATAAGTACGGCCAACCCACTGCCAATTCTCAGAAATAGGCCAGCTTGCTGAAACACCAATTTGATTAATGGTTTCACCACTAAGGTCGCGAACGTAGCGATGACTTAATTGAACAAAGCGCGCGTCATCTTTACGGTATTCAATGCCCACGCTGCTCAGGTCAACTTTGTCTGTGTCAGTGGTGACCTGCACATCAGAATGGAAAAACCAATTTTGGTTAAAGCGCCAATCTACCTCAGCGGCAAGGGCTGAACGATCTTGATTTTTAGTTGCCGCAACCACTTTGTTATCTTCAAGGTAGAATATCTGACCCACACTAAGAACGAATTGTTCCCGATTGTTTTTATCTAACATGCGTGTGGTAGCACCAAGGGTAATCTGGTTATTGTCGCTAATTCTATCAAGGCCAGTAAATTCTTGGCCTCGAAACAAGCCTTCAACATCGGTCAACAGCGGTGTTGAGTCATAAAAGCCGATGGTAGTTTGATCTTCATAAGACGTGTAAAGATACTGAATTTTAGGTTCAAGGGTCATCGACATATCGTCACTAAACCAAGATGTATCTCTTTCGAAGTATAGTGCACCGTAAAGACGCGCCTGACCAAGGGTACGCTCTACATCTTCTTCTAAATCGGTTCCTTCCACATTGTCTTGCTGATATACAGTTTGAAAAACTGTGGTTTCGGCAACGACTTCACCCCACGCCGCGCGAACCGGTACAGCAAGCGTTGGCGCAATGTGGAATCGCGTTGCGGTTGGCGCAGTATCTAACGTGTTGTCGAAATGAGCGACTTCTGAGTCAAGGTTAAACTCAAAGTATTCGCCTAGTGCTTTGTTGTAGTTAACTTTAATTTCTGGAACAGCGCGATAGCTGTCAGCAGTATCACCTAATACTTCGAAATCTTTAACCTGCATACTGACTGAAAGGTTCTGAGAGTAGTAACTCAAACCAATATTTCGGTATAGATGGGTATCAGAGCGACTGTAGTAGTCTGACCCAAGGTCTACTATGTAGTTGTCGTCACTTAGGCCGTTGAAATCAATATTAAGCAGCCAGTTATCAGCAATTAACCCTTGGTGTTCGAGGCGATAAAAATATCGGTCTGGGTTACCTGAAATATCCGAATCGCTTGGTAGATATTCAACGTAAGCTGTCCCTTGACTGCGTTCTGTTAGGTAACGAAACTCGGTATTTAGCTGAAGGCCGCGCAATGACATTAACCGGGGGGATATGGTCATGTCGTAGTTAGGCGCAATATTCCAGTAAAAAGGCTGAGTGTAGTCCACGCCAGTTCGACTAGAACTCGTTAGCTCCGGAAATAACAAGCCGGTTTGTCGCTCATTACTTACTGGAAACGCAAAATAAGGCAAGTAAAATACTGGAACATCGGCAATGTAGAACCTGGTGTGTTTGGCTTGACCCCATACCGTCCCTTTTTCCAAGCTGATTTCGCTAGCGCGAATCATCCAGTCTTCATCACCTTCTGGACAAGTAGAAAAACTTACCTTTTTTAGCACTATGCCGGTATCTGTATCTAATAAAATATCTTCGGCAGCACCTTGTCCTACAAATCCAGTCAGCTTATAGCGAGTATTTTGCATTTCTAGACGCTCTTCTTCAGAACGCAAGGTTACCGCATCGCTTTCCACTTTTAGTTGCGCATCTTGGTAGGTTACATCGCCTTTTGCAATAAGGTCGCGGCCACTACCGGTTCCATTAACTTGTGCCTGAGAGGCACTGATTATCGCGGTGTCTGACGTTATGTCTACATTGCCAGAAAACAGAGCTACAGTGTCTTGAATGATTTCTGTACGATTAGCTTCAACTTTAACATGGCCCTTAGGCATCAATGCTTGGCTACTAAAAGTAACAGGTTCGACTGAGCAGAATGCAAGTGGGGCTGCATCTGAGTTTGATTGAGAATTTGAAGCTGTCGTTTCCTGTGCAAACGCGACCGTAGGCAAAAGAGTCGCGGAAACAAGCATGGCGCAGGTGTTTTTCATGCGTAAATGGGTGGCCTGTTTTGTTGTATGTTGCTTTTAAACCCAAGTAAGACGACTTGCGTCTCGGTTAGTTCGACATAACGATTAAAAAAACCAGTGATCAAGCGCCCTCTATTTCTTTTACCGTAGAAAAGCTTGGGGCTCACTAGCCATTACTATTTTATTCAAGCGCTCAATTCTAAGCGCTTCTGTCGCAATTACCAACCATTCAGGTAAAAAAATGCACTTTTATATGCACAACACATCAAAGACAGCGGTAATTAGCGGCAGTAAGCTTGATTTCGCTCTGCTTAAGCCCTAGTTAATTAACTTATGTATTTGATATGATGATTAACGCGCTTTGCACGGCGTGAATTAACGACAGTAACATCAACTTTCTAAACAGTGCACCAATGGAGAATGACGCGATGTCAATTTGGGGGAAAATCCTCGGCGCCTTGTTCGGCTTTATGTTTTTGAAAATACCAGGCGCGATCCTTGGGCTGGTAGTCGGACACTTTTTTGATAAAGCCTATCGCCAAGACTTTAATCAACTAGGAGGCTTTGGGCGCTTTTTTACTGATCAGGACAATTTAAAGCAGCAAGCCATCTTCTTTCATAGCTTGTTTAGTGCATTAGGTCATCTTGCTAAGTCTGACGGCAAGGTGACTGATAGAGAGATTCAAATTGCTACAGCGTTAATGGACGAAATGCGCCTGACAGGCGATGCCCGCCGAGAAGCACAGGATGCATTCAGAGAGGGCAAAGCACGAGACTTCCCCTTGGTTGATACGTTAAAAGGCTTCTATGATGCCAGCCACGGTCGACGGGATATTCTGCAAGTATTCTTGGAAATTCTTATTCAAGCCGCGTTTGCCGACGGTCAGCTTTCTCAAGAAGAATACAACGTATTAGAAAAAGTGGCGAAACCTCTGGGTTTTAGGCGTCGTGATTTAGATTACCTCATTTCGATGTATGAAGCTGAAATTCGATTCAGACAGCGGGCACAGTCAGGTGCGGGGCAACGTGCTCACTCGGGGGCAGGACAGCGGCACCGTGGTCAGCAATCGGCCTACTCAGAACAGCAAAGCTTAGATGATGCCTATCGCATTTTAGGCGTAGCAGCATCTGACGATGAGAAAGTAATAAAGCGAGCTTACAGAAAGCGCATGGCTGAACATCATCCAGATAAACTGGTATCTAAAGGCTTGCCAGAACAGGCGATGGAGATTGCCAAAAAGAAGGCACAAGATATTCAGTCAGCTTACGAGTTGATTAAGCAAAAGCGTGGCTTCTAAATGGCAAAAATTGAACGTGAGTTAACCTATGTGCCTGCGGCAAGTCAGGCACATATTGATGGTTTTATTGAAATGTTGTGGCTCGAAAAAGGGCTTTCAGAACATACTCAGCAAAGCTATCGCACCGACCTCACTAAGCTTGCCATTTACAGCAATAATCAAGGCGTGAAGGATATTGCTGTGCTGACGACTGAACAGCTTCAAGATTACCTTGCCTATCGTCATGACAAAGGCCTGTCTACTCGCAGTACGCAACGCGCACTTAGCGCCATTCGCGCCTTTTTTGTGTTTCTTATAAGCAAACAAATTCGCGTAGACAGCCCTGTTTCTGCGTTGTCTAACCCAAAAACACCAAAAGCCTTACCTTCTTCTTTAAGTGAGCAGCAGGTTGAAGATTTACTTAATGCCCCTTTAACTGACGACCCAATTGAATGCCGAGACAAAAGCATGCTTGAAGTCCTCTATGCTACGGGCCTGCGTGTAAGCGAGTTAATAGGGTTAACGATGGACCAAGTTAGCCTTCAACAAGGCGTGGTAAGAGTGGTAGGTAAAGGAAACAAAGAGCGCTTAGTACCTCTTGGGGAAGATGCAATCGAATGGTTACTAACTTATATAAAAACCGCGCGGCCTATTCTTGCCACGAAAACCTCTGACGTGGTTTTTCTAAGTAAGCGCGGACAAAAAATGACGCGCCAAACATTTTGGCATCGTATTAAGTACTATGCGGTTAAAGCAGGTATTGAACAGCATCTATCCCCTCATACATTACGCCATGCTTTTGCTACGCATCTGTTAAACCACGGCGCAGATTTACGTGTAGTACAAATGTTGTTGGGGCACAGCGATTTATCAACTACCCAAATTTATACCCATGTAGCAACAGAGCGACTGCAGACGCTTATTCATAGTCATCACCCTCGAGGCTAACGAGTAAAAAAATGCATTGAGCAAGAATGCTACAAACTGAGCTCTGTGTACGACGAGGCTCTGCCTATGCATGTATTAAACGAAAAGGGGTGTGATAGGATATAAATGAAGGATTACTTTGGATTAAGCATAGTAGGCCAATACTGGGGTGTTGTAGTTTATTAACCTCGTGGTTACCTTAATAGCATTCTGTTGCAGCGTAATACACAAATAAGCAAAAAATTAGCGTGAAAAGTGCAATTTTTTGCTAAGTTCGTCGGTCTGAAAGTAATTAGTATGAAAATGTTTAGTGGTTGCCTTAAGATGAAAGCACATATTTAGGCAGCTGCAATCTAGGCCAAGTGAGTACAAATAAGCTTAAATGGCAAAATGGAGAGTATTTAGTGAAAGCAGTAAAGAAAATTTTGTTAGCCAGCGCAGTAGCGGCAGGTTCTCTGTTAGGGTTGAGCGCGCAAGCTGCTGACGAAGCCGCTATCCGCGATAAATTAACGTCAATGCTTGGGCTAGATGTAGAAACCATTGCCGATTCTCCTGTGTCTGGCTTGGTTCAGGTATCTACAAACCGCGGCTTGTTTTATGTAAGTGAAAACGGACAATACTTGCTTCAGGCTCGTGTTTTTAACATTGATGAAGAAATGCGCAACGAAACAGAGCTGGCCCTTTCAGGCTTGCGTAAAGAGGGCGTTGCATCAATGGAATCGTCGTCTATTACGTTTAAAGCGGAAAACGAAAAGCACGAAATAAGCGTGTTCACAGACATCACCTGCGGCTACTGCCGTAAATTTCATAACGAAATTGACGAACTGAACGATGCCGGTATTACGGTTCATTACCTAGCGTTCCCACGTTCTGGGCTAAATAGCCAGAACTATGAAGATATGGTGTCAGTATGGTGCGCTGAAAACCCGCAAAGCGCATTAACAAAAGCTAAAGCAGGCAACGATGTGGCAAGCGCTAGCTGCAAAAACAAAGTGGCAGAGCAATATATGCTAGGCCAAAAATTAGGGGTGAACGGCACACCTAATATCGTGTTGCCTGATGGTTCATTGATTCCTGGTTACCAGCCAGCCGCATTGCTCGCAAAAGCGTTGGAAGGCGAAGAGTAGTCATTTAAACTGCTTAGTTACTGACATGAAAAAAACGCACGCATTGTGCGTTTTTTTGTTTTCTGCGGTATGATTCATAGCGATATTTTTCTTACGTTCTTTCGTATGGTTTCATTTTGCAGTTAGCGCAGAGCTTCTATTTGAAAACGTGTATTCTTTATTGAGTATATTCAATTTAAGTTTGCCTAAACTTTTTTCATATCAAGTGTTTAAGATAACTGCAATCACAGTATTGGTTTAGTGGTATTTCATGATTTTGCCTATTGTTCGCCGCGAGGTCTCCGGCGCCCCGTTAAGTTCCGACTTACACCCTGTTATCGACAGAATTTACCGCGGTCGCAATATTGCGAATATGGATGACTTGGAGAATGGCCTTAAAGGACTTACGCATTTCAATGTATTAAAAGGGATGCCTCAAGCCGCGCAAATCCTTGCCAATGCCGTTGTGCAAAATAAGCGCGTTATCATAGTGGGCGATTTTGATGCCGATGGCGCTACCAGTACATCGGTATGTATACTGGCGCTTCGAGCTATGGGCTATCACAACGTTGATTTCCTTGTACCTAATCGCTTTGATTTTGGTTATGGGCTTAGCGTACCTATCGTCGATGAGGCAGCCAAACAAGGTGCCGAGGTTATTGTAACCGTGGATAACGGCATATCTTGTATTGACGGTGTAACCCATGCTAAATCTTTAGGCATGCAGGTTGTGGTGACTGATCACCACTTGCCAGGTGATACACTACCGCCAGCTGATGCGATAGTGAACCCTAACCAACCTGGCTGTGAATTCCCCTCTAAAAACTTAGCTGGCGTGGGTGTGGCTTTTTATATCATGCTTGCGCTTAAAGCTGAGCTACAGCAGCAAGGGTATTTTGAGAAAGTAGGTATTGCACCACCCAACTTAGCTTCCCTGTTAGATATTGTTGCTGTTGGCACCGTGGCCGATGTGGTGGTTTTAGATAAAAATAACCGAATTTTAGTTCACCAAGGTCTTCAGCGTATTCGTGCTGGTAAGTGTCGACCAGGTATTAAAGCGCTAGTTGAAGTCGCAAACCGCGATTGCGCGCACCTAACCTCCACCGACTTGGGCTTTGTAGTAGGCCCCAGACTTAATGCTGCCGGTCGCTTAGACGATATGTCACAAGGCATTGCTTGCTTACTAGAAGATGAAACCATTCAAGCGCGAATGATAGCGGCAGAGCTCGATGCGCTTAACAAAGAACGCCGCGAAATTGAAACCGGCATGAAAGCACAAGCCGAAACAGTGCTAGAGCAGATGGCGCTTGATGAAGGCGATATGCCAAGCGCACTGGTGGTTTATCGCGAAGACTTTCACCAAGGCGTGATTGGTATTGTGGCAGGCCGGCTAAAAGAGAAGTATCTTAAACCTGTTATCGCTTTCGCTCATCAAGACGATATTGTGATTAAAGGCTCGGCGCGCTCCATACCTGGTGTGCACATTCGCGATGTACTTGATGAAGTAAATACACGCTATCCTGGTGTTATTGATAAATTTGGTGGACATGCCATGGCCGCTGGATTGAGTTTGCCTGTCGCCAAGCTTTCTGACTTCGAGCAAGCTTTTGTTGACGTTGCTCGTACCCATATGGAAAAGCTTGATGGCAATCATGCACTGCTCTCTGACGGTGATTTATCTTCAGAAGAATTGTGTTTGCCTTTTGCGCATTTATTGCGACAGGCAGGTCCGTTTGGTCAGGGTTTTGAATCACCGTTATTTGATGGAGAATTTACGCTTCTCGATCAGCGACTAGTAGGACAAAAGCACCTTAAGATGGTGTTGAAAAGTGACGGCGCCAGTGAAGTAGACGCTATTGCGTTTAACATTGATTTAAAAGCATGGCCTAACGCCATGGTAAAGCGTGTACATATCGCTTACCGCCTTGATATCAATGTTTTCAGAGGGCAAGAAACTGTACAGCTTATTATTGAGCAAATAGAAGCGGTTTAAGCGAAGTTGATTCACGTACAACATTGAGTCTTCGAAAACCTAGCTAGTCAAAAAGCGATACGAGCTAAAGAACTAAAGAACTAAAGAGTTAAAAAATAAGAAAAAAGAGGCAAGGGTGAAAAGCGAACGACAGAAGCTGGTGGAAAAGCATAGTCAGCTTAATCAAACCGACAATATTAAAGTGATTTCTCACGTTCAGCGTGAAGAAAAAGACAGTGATTGGATCCGCCACACCATTATGCTTGAAGGCATTGACGTCCCTTTTATTTACCGGCGAAAACAGCAATATCAAAGCTTAAAAGGGGCACGAGTAAACGTAACTTATTATCGCCATGTAGAAGATGTGGCTGGCATTGAATTTGAAACCATGAAAGTGGTAAGAATTAAACGCAGCTAATAAGTCACTTACCCTTGTCACTAAGATAAACTTTTTTTGACTTACACCTTTTAACTTGCACCTAAATAGCTACCGATTCGGTGCTAAACAATAGTGAACAACAATGAATAATGAATGGTTAAATGCCTATGTACTGCATAGACGCCCTTACAGGGAGACCAGCTATATTGTTGACTTTTTTACCCTGGAAGAGGGGCGTGTTAGCGCGGTAGCTAAGGGCGTCAAAAACAGTAAATCAGATAAAAAGAGCCTGCTTCAACCTTTTCAACATCTTCGCCTACAGTTAAGCGGAAAGTCAGAGTTAAAAAGCCTAAGGCACGTTGAAAGCGTCGCTCCGTCCATCAATCTAGTAGGCACAGCGTTGTTTTGTGCCATGTATGTGAACGAGCTAACCAACCGCGTTATGCCAGCGGGGCTTGCAAGCGATGGCGTTCACAACGCTTATGAAAATGCATTGCTGTCCCTTCGTGATAATAGCGACATAGAAGTGACCTTGCGACAGTTCGAATTTGCACTACTTGATGAAATGGGGTTACTGCCCGACTTCACTACTGACGTAGAATACGAATTGCCAATAGAAGAAACAGGTAGCTATAACTTTCAAATAGATGCGGGCTTTGTGCCTATACCTGAAGATACGGCCGGCACAAGGGGCATGCGAGGCTTTCCCGGGCAAGCGTTGCTTAGTTTGTCGCAGGGGGAGTTTACCCCGCTTAGCAAGAAGGTTGCTAAAGTGCTTTGTCGCGACTTGCTTAAACCTCTGATTGGCGATAAGCCGCTTAAAAGCCGCGAACTATTTATGCCGAAACCCCGTTAGTGCGTTGGCATGTTCAGCCGCTAATAGGGTGCAACATCTTTTATAATAGTACTTATCTTCACGCGTCTAGCTATAGATATGAACTGCTATCAAGGCTAATGGCATTAGATTATTTTCTCTTAACTCAAATGCTTAAACAGCACCTTCTATAAAAAAATTTGCTACAATCTGCACTTTCAAAGGAAGGGGGGTTGTACCCTTTAAATAATGTATTAAACATGAAGAGCAGGCATCTTCTTTCGCTCTTACAGGTTAGGTGGTGAAATGAGCACGATTCTATTAGGCGTTAACATCGACCATATCGCAACGCTTCGCAATGCGCGCGGTACACATTATCCAGATCCAGTGCACGCTGCTGACATTGCTGAGCGTGCAGGTGCAGACGGCATTACCGTTCACTTACGAGAGGATCGCCGTCATATTAAAGATCGCGACGTGCGTATTTTAGCGCAAACCATTAACACCCGACTCAATCTAGAAATGGCAGTAACCGATGAGATGCTGGCCATTGCAGAAGAAGTAAAACCTGTTTTTTGCTGCCTAGTACCGGAAAAACGTGAAGAGTTAACCACTGAAGGTGGTCTCGATGTAGCGGGCAACTTTGAGAATATTAAAGCAGCGTGCGAGCGTCTTGCGAATGCCAACATCCTAGTGTCTTTGTTTATCGACGCAGATAAAGCGCAGATTGATGCAGCGGCAGCATGTAGCGCGCCTTACATTGAAATTCACACTGGTCAATACGCAGAAGCCACCAGTGAAGATGAGCAGCAAAAAGAGCTAGCTCGCTTAGTTGAAGGTATTGAATATGCTGACAGTTTAGGACTTAAAGTGAATGCGGGTCACGGCTTGCACTATCACAACGTTAAACCTATAGCGGCGATTCCTCAGCTAATCGAACTTAATATTGGTCATGCTATCATCGCTCGCGCCGCGTTCGACGGACTTCATACAGCAGTGGCTGATATGCGAAAGCTGATGCTTGAAGCACGCGCTGGCATTTAATTCAAAAGGGCAAATATAGCGTGGCGATTGCAGGGCTAGGTACTGACATTGTAGAAATTGCTCGCCTTGGTAAAGGCGAGAGCGCTAACGAACGTTTGGCTAAGCGTGTACTTACGCCTGCCGAGTGGCAGACGTTTAGTGAGCACGCTACACCAGTGCGCTTTTTAGCAAAACGCTTTGCCGCGAAAGAAGCCGCGGTGAAAGCCCTTGGTACGGGTATTGGAAATGGGATTAGTTGGCAACACATAGAGGTGCGTAACAACGACCTAGGGGCGCCAGAACTTCATTTTTCTGGTGAATTTGCTGCTATGTGTGAGGCAAGGGGCATTACCCGAAGCGTGATCAGTATTTCAGACGAGCAGCATTATGCCGTCGCCACCGTTATACTAGAGTCCTAATCATTTTCTAAAACGCGGCCTACTAAAACGCAGATTGAAAGTAGCCCAGGTAGATGACACCTATCTGGGCTGCGTTTACAAAAAAACGCTACAAATATCAAACCACGCAGAGCAAGTTACCGGAGTCACACTTGGCAAACCTTTTTAAACAATCACGCAGCAAACAAAAAGGCACAGCGTCTTCCCGCCTAAGTGGCAATGGAACAAAAGGTAATGCCAGTGCCAACGCGCAGGTCGCAGGACTTCGGTTTGGAAAAACTAGAAATGCCTCACAAGCCAGTAAGAAGGCAAATTCCAGTACGGTGACCATTGAAGATGTCGACTGGATGGGCCATGGGATAGTACGCGGCAACCCCATAATGTTTGTTGAAGGTGCCCTTGTTGGAGAAACCTGCGACATTGAGGTGCTATCAAGCAAAAAGAAAGTCATTAACGCCAAAGCGACAAATATTCAATTATCTAGTGAGGCAAGACAAGCGCCTTTCTGCCCTGTGTTTGATTCGTGTGGTGGATGTCAGCTACAGCACATAAAGCCGGATGCTGCCCTTGAGCAAAGAGACAAGGCTCTTAAAGTGATGATGGAACGTCAATTGGCAATGAAAGCAGGCGTTTGGCAATCTCCTTTGGTGGGGCCTCGACCTCAATATCGCAGAAAAGCAAGACTGGCTATCGACGCCCGCAACCCGAATCAAATTAAACTAGGCTTTCGCGAAGCCAATAGCAACAAAGTAACCAATGTGGATAGCTGCCCAATTTTGGTTGACCCTTTATCTAATATCATTGGCCCTTTGCAAAACGCGCTCACAGGTTTTGAGTCAGCTCGACACATTGGGCATATAAGCCTAATTGCTGGTGATAACATTTCGCACCTTGTTATTAAACATATTAAAGCGCTTGAGGCAGAGCTTATTGATACAGTGAATGCACTGGTTAACGAGTACTCTCTTGCCAACGCCGATAAAATAGAGTTAAAGCTTGAGAACAAACAAGGGCAAATTCGCAGTGTAGGGCATGGCACTGATTTGGTTATGTCCACGATAAATGACTGTTCTATTTCACCAAGTGCTAACGACTTTATTCAAATAAACAAAGTGGTTAACGAAAAAATGATTAACCAAGCAATGGACTGGCTAAACCCACAGCCCAACGAACGTATAGCCGATTGGTTTAGCGGCCTGGGCAATTTTACCTTACCTATTGCTAAGTCAGGTGCTAGGGTACAAGCGGTAGAGGGTGTTGCAGAGATGGTGCGCCGCGCAAAAGACAATGCACAGCGACAGGGCATTAACAATGTCGAGTGGCTGCATTTAGATTTGGCAGATAAGACCAATGTCGAGGCTTCTTTGCAGCAGGGCTTTGATAAGGTACTGCTTGACCCTTCAAGAGAAGGGGCATTGACCGTTTGTCATGCGCTTGTAAAAGCACTACCAAAAACGATAGTGTATGTTTCTTGCAACCCAAGTACGTTTTCTAGAGACGCAAAAGTGTTGATAGACGGAGGTTATGAAATGGAAAAAGCGGGCGTAGCAGAAATGTTCCCCTTCACCCATCACATGGAAATGATGGCCTTGTTTACGCGAAAGCAGCAGTAACGAGTAAAGGATATGGTATCAACAAGAAAGGTCCACGAAGCAGACCGGCCCCCCTTTGAAGCTTGGCTAGACAGTCTTGAGCTGAGTGCAGAAACAAAAGATAAGCTAAGTGCAGTGTCTTCCATTCCTGAGCGGCTATTGGTTGGCCAGGAAATGGTTGAGATTTTGTGTCAACTTAATATGGATGATGCAACGCTTCAGGCTGCCCTGGTGTTTCCTTATTGCGAACAGCACGCTTTAAGTGAAGAAGATATTGTTGATGAGTTTGGTGGGGAGATTCGAGACCTTATCGTTGGCGTGCGTCGTATGGATGCCATTAAGTCGTTACATGCCCGTAAAGTGAACGGCTCTGGCTTTGCTGAAAGATCGGACGAGCAGCACATAGACAGTATTCGTCGTATGCTTCTTGCGATGGTAGAAGACGTACGCGCCGTTGTTATTAAGATGGCCGAGCGTATTTGTGCACTTCAACAGGTTAAAAAAGCCGACGAAGAAACCCGTGTTATGGTGGCTCGCGAGTGCGCCAGTATTTATGCACCATTGGCAAACCGCTTGGGTATTGGGCAGTTAAAGTGGGAACTAGAAGATCTTGCGTTTCGTTACTTACACCCTGTCACCTACAAACAAATTGCTAAACAGTTAGATGGCAAGCGCAGAGAGCGCGCCGAGTACATAGAGACCATAGTAGGCGACTTGCAAGGCTTACTTGATAGCGAAGAAATTCGCGCAGAGGTTTATGGTCGCCCCAAGCATATTTTCAGCATTTGGAAAAAAATGCAGAAAAAGCGCCTTACGTTCGAGCAGCTTTTTGATATTCGTGCAGTACGTATTATTGCCGAGCGACTACAAGATTGCTACGCAGCGTTAGGTACCGTTCACGCAAGCTATAAACATTTACCTAACGAATTCGACGATTATATCGCAACCCCTAAACCTAACGGTTACCAGTCTATACACACGGTGATTGTGGGGCCTGAAGGAAAATCGGTTGAGATTCAAATTCGTACCCAAAAAATGCATCAGGACGCAGAACTTGGTGTGGCTGCTCACTGGAAATATAAAGAGGGCAGTACGGGTAAACAATCCGGCTATGACGAGCGCATAAATTGGCTTCGCCGCATACTTGCATGGCAAGAAGAAGTGGCTGAATCGGGTGACTTGGTTGAAGAGCTTCGAAGCCAAGTGTTTGACGATAGGGTGTACGTGTTTACACCCAAAGGCGATGTTATTGACCTTCCCCAAGGCGCTACGCCTCTAGATTTTGCCTACTACATTCACAGTAACGTAGGCCATCGCTGCATAGGCGCAAAAGTGAATGGGCGAATAGTACCTTTCACTTATTTACTGCAAAGTGGCGACCAAATAGAAGTATTAACCGGGAAAGAGCCGAACCCAAGTCGCGACTGGATGCATCCAGGCCTTGGCTATGTGCATTCGTCGCGAGCACGCGCCACTATCCACTCCTTCTTTAAAAAGCAGGACAGAGATAAAAACCTTGCTGCCGGTAAAGAGCTGCTAGAGCGGGAGCTTCAGCGTGCCCACTTGCCTGCTAAAGTGCCTAATGAGGCGTTTGAGAAGTTTAATTTACAAACCCTTGACGACTTATACACTGCGGTAGGTGCCGGTGATGTGCGCGTTATGCAGGTGATTAACTTTATTCATCACTTGCAAGAGCCACCAGCCCCCGAGCCTGAAATTAGCCCTAAGGTAAAAACACGCAAGACTGCGGCAGGCACGGGTAAAAAAGACGCGGTAGTAGTACAGGGCGTGGGGCACTTAATGAGTCAGCTGGCTAACTGCTGTAAGCCGGTTCCCGGCGAAGCTATTTTAGGCTATATCACCCAAGGCCGTGGCGTAAGCGTTCATAAAGAAAGCTGCAGTCAGCTGCAGCACTTGTTGTCACAGCACCCTGAGCGCCAAATCGAAGTGAATTGGTCACATGAGCTTAAAGTGGGTTTTGAGACAGGCATTGATATATTTTGCCACGATAGAAATGGCCTATTACGCGACATTACCACGGTGTTGGCGAATGAAAACGTGCCGCTCTTAGGGGTAAACAGCTTAAGTGATAAAAACAGGCAGACGGCACTTATCACCATATCTATCGAGGTTAATGATCTTGAGAGAGTGTCAAAAGTCTTAATCCAATTGCGACAGCTTAAAGGCGTGACAGATGCAAAACGCAAGCAAAGCTAGCCTTGGAGAAATGCAGCGGCTGCTTGATATTATGACGCAGCTGCGCGACCCGCAATCTGGCTGTCCATGGGATGTGAAACAAACCATGGAAAGCCTAACTCGCTACACCATAGAAGAAGCCTATGAAGTGGCTGATGCTATTGCCGTTGGTGATATGCACGATATCAAAGATGAGTTGGGTGACTTGCTGTTTCAAGTGGTGTTCTATGCGCAGATCGCCAGTGAATCAAAGGAATTCTCTTTTGACGATGTGGCGCAAAGCATTAGCGATAAGCTGGTGCGCCGGCACCCTCATGTCTTCGGTGCACGGCCAGACGATGAAGTAAAAAGCGATGAGTTAAGCGTTACAAACAAAGAACGTACGCCATTGAGCGACAGCGCTTTAAACGCACAGTGGGACGCAATTAAAGCCCAAGAAAAGCAACTTAAAAAGCAGCGTTTAAAGCAAGACGAAGCAATAGAAACCAGTATTCTAGATAGCGTACCCAAAGGTATGCCGGCACTTATGTACGCGCAAAAGCTGCAAAAAGCCTGTGCAAAGGTAGGCTTTGACTGGCCTGACGCCGCGCCTGTTATTGATAAAGTACGCGAAGAAGTAGAAGAGATTCAGCAAGAGCTTGATACGAAGCAACGCCTTCTATGTGAAAACAGTGCTGACCAAAACTCTTCAAGTAATAGTGTACGTGATAACCAGCAGGCTATCGAAGAAGAAATTGGCGATGCGCTTTTTGCCATGGTTAATCTGGCAAGGCATTGCAAAGTGGATGCTGATACCGCGCTTCGCAACGCCAGTAACAAGTTTGCCAACCGTTTTAAAGGTGTAGAGCGTTTAGCTGCAAAGCAGGGCGAGAAGCTTGACGCATTGACTTTAGATGAAATGGAAGCGCTGTGGCAGCAGGTTAAACAATCTTCTCATGCTAAGTGATTTGCTTTAGCTACGATTTCAAAACACTGTCGCCGATTATTCAACGTCTAGTTTGTCTCAAAGGTGTTGGACTACTTGTATATAAATATATCACGCGTTAAGGCAAAAAATTAGACCAATGTAGATGGAAACTTTGCCATTTTGTCATATGTTTAATAAGTAGGTTTGATTTACGACAAGGGCATGTAGATCCAATTTGTCTATAATCTGTGTATAAAACTAGCACGTTGGAATGGTGCTTAGCCGGTGTTGAGTAACAACACTGACCACGGAGTTGGACTGGATTGGGCGTAACTGTTTTATGAAAAAAATACTGTATTTATCGTTAGGGTTGTTTTTAACGTGTTTAGGTATTGTAGGTGCCTTCTTGCCCGTAATGCCGACAACGGTATTTTTGATAGGCGCACTTTTTTGTTTCACTAAATCTTCACCGCGCCTTGAGAGTTGGCTTATTCAGCACCCCAAATATGGGCCTAGTCTGGTTGCGTGGCGTAAACACGGTGCAATATCTAAGAAGGTAAAATGCATAGCGTGTTGCAGTATGCTGATAAGTTTTATTCTTATTTGTCTATTTGCATCAATGCCGATCCCCGCTTACATAGGTATTGCAATGTTTATGGGAGTAGGCGCATATTTCGTAGTTACGCGCCCCAATATGCCTGCTGTATAGCATTTTTGTCAGAACTCAAAAAGCCTTCTCTCAGGTTAGCTTTAACTTTTTTGGCAGCTGTCGTGCTGCGACTAGCCGAAGTGTTCTAACGGTTTCTACCTAGTCGCTCGTGACTGCTCACCCATTCATCCGCGACTACTGCAGAACCCAGAGATAGATCCCCACATAGTACTGTCGCTGCAACAATCTCGGCAAACTTGTTAACGCTACCTCTTTCTGTACAGCCAAGTACGCTTAAGCATTCGTTTTGTGTAGCTAAGCCGGTTCCGCCACCGTACGTAGCAACAATTAACGATGGAATCGTAACAGAGAAATAGTAATCTCCATTTGGCGTAATCTCAGCGTAGGTAAACCCGGCCGACGATTCAGCCACATTAGCTACATCTTGCCCGCAAGCGATGAACATAGCGGTGATGCCGTTGGCGAAGTGGGCGCCATTGTTAACACTACCGGCCATCATCGCGCCCATATTTGAATATTGACGCTGTTTAAACAAGGCTTCAGGCGGGCAATGCATAATGTCCGTCATAAGTTGCTTTGGTAGGGTGACTTCTGCGACAACGCGCTTTCCGCGGGTATGCAGCGAATTTAAGTGCGAGTGCTTTTTATCGGTATCAAGGTTTGCTGCCAGCACAAAGTGCTCAATAGAGCCCGAATAGTTTGCCTGTATCCACTCGCAGCCTGCCTTAGTGGCTTTGCTTACCATGTTTTGCCCAGCCGCATCACCACAGGTAAAGTTGAATCTTAGCCAACGAAGCTTAGAGGCGGCATATTGCTCGATATCTCTAAGTTTTCCCACGCTGGTGGTGTCATCACAGGCGAGCTTTATGGCATTGAAGTTCTGTTCGACCCATTTGCCAAATGCAAGGGCTTCTCGAGCATCAGAAAACGCAAACATAGGTGCTCGCTGCATGGCATCGTCAATGACGGTGGTGGTTACGCCCCCTGCTTCTTTCGTTAAGCGCATACCTCTACTGTAGCTGGCTGTTAGCGTGCCTTCTGTTGTTGCCATCGGAACATAGAATTCGCCTTTGGCGTACTCTCCATTTATCAAAATTGGGCCAGCAAAGCCAATAGGTACCTGTGCAACACCAGTGAAATTCTCGATATTTCCCGATAGTGAGTCGGGCGGTATGGAATAGTGAGCTAAATGATTGAGTTTAGTACCGGTTTCGCGCGAAATAAATTCGCGGCGGGTCTGACTCATATCATGGGTATAGTCGTTGTCTGAGGAACGCGGGATCTTAGGCATATGGCCACTCCTTTTATTTTCATAATAGGAGTGCTGGTATCAGATGAACACTGTTTACAATTTATACATACAGATAAATGCAGCCTATAAAGAATTACCCATCAATTATGACGTCCTATCGTTTTGGAAAGAGGGGGAGTGAATAGCGCAGTTATATGCCTTGAATGTAAGATTTCATAAGGTGGAATAGTGTGAGTGTGACAACAGATTATGATGTAATGCGCGCTCTGTATAATGGACTTATGGATAATCATGCCAAAGACACTTTTTAAGCCTTCACTTTTCATCATGGCATTGTCAGCATTCAATTTACCTATATTTGCGCCTAACGCTTATGCTCATGAAGATGAACACGATGAGCACCATGAAGAAAAAGTCGAAAAAATAGTGGTTCAAGCAACGCGCTCGGGTCGCATAGCCGATGATCAGCCTGTTCGGGTTGAATTGATTAACCGAGAAGAAATTCGGGAAAAGGCTGCCATGCGACCGGGCAATATTTCTATGTTGGTCGCCGAAACTGGTGGTGTGAGAATGCAAACCACATCACCTGCCCTTGGCAGTGCTAATATTCGTCTTCAAGGTCTGTATGGCCGTTATACCCAGCTTTTATCTGACGGGCTGCCACTTTACGGTAACCAATCAGCGTCAATTGGACTACTTCAAATTCCCCCTACAGACTTAGGGCGCGTTGAAATTATCAAAGGTTCTGCGTCATCTCTTTATGGTGGCTCAGCGCTTGGTGGTGTTATCAATCTTGTCTCTCGTCGCCCAAAAGATGAGTTTGAAGGAGAAGCGTTGGTGAATTTCACCACTCGTGACGGGCAAGACTTCACTACCTATATGGCAACGCCTTTCAGCGACAGCCTAAGTGGCTCGGTGACTGCTGGTGCGCATCATCAAAGTGAGAAAGATCTCGATAACGACGGCTGGGCCGACTTGGCCGGCTATGAACGTTACACGGTAAGGCCGCGTATTTTCTGGGAAGGAGATGAGGGCGAGCGCCTTTATTTTACAACCGGTTATATGACGGAAAATCGCCAAGGTGGCACTGTAGGTGATGCAACTGTAGGAACCGGAGAAAATGCTGTCTCTTTTATTCGTGGGCTTGAGTCAGAGCGCATTGACAGTGGTCTTGTGTTTGAAAAGCCCCTTGGCGATACACTTACCCTTAATTCACGCTTTTCAGCAATGTCGCAAGAACATACGCACCAATTCGGCAATGAGTTATCAGGCTTAGAAAGTGATCAACACGAAAGTTACCTCGCGGAAACTAGTTTGGCCGGCTACACAGACAAGAGTGATTGGTTGGTGGGAGTTGCCTATCAATCTAATATTTACGATTCGGATACTTTTGAATCTTTTGATTACAGCTATGAGGTTCCGGGTATCTTTACCCAGGTGGACTATCAAATAAGCGATGAATTGACAACGTCAGCGAGTGCAAGGCTAGACGATCACAGTGAATATGGTACTCAATTTAGCCCACGAGTATCGTTTTTATATCGCCCAGGCGACGTGACGATAAGAGGTTCTTATGGCGAGGGCTATTTCGCCCCCACGCCTTTTGTTGAAGAAATCGAAGCTGCGGGACTGTCGCGTTTATTACCAATAGATGGCCTTCAGGAAGAGCAAGCGCAGACCGCATCTTTAGATGTTACTTATCGTTTTGATGATATTGAAACCAGTCTTACCTTATTCGGCTCTAACGTTGATAACGTGACTCGCTTAGAAACTGTAGAAACGAGCGACGGGACACCGCCTACAAACGTACGCTTGGTAAACGCAGAAGGTGAATCGAAAATTAGAGGTTCTGAAGTCTTACTTCGCTACTATTGGAAAGACCTGAAGTTAACCGCAAGCTATCTTTACCTAGACGCGACAGAAGAAGTGCCCAATGCTAGTGGTAGGCGAGAGCTCGCGCTAACACCTCAGCATTCAGCTGGCTTTGTAGCTATGTGGGAGCAGCACGGCAAGTTTATGCTAGGTTTTGAGGCTTACTATACTGGCGTTCAGCGTGTAGACGATAACCCGTACATAACCCATACCAAGCCTTATTGGCATTTAGGTTTACTCGGACAAATAACGACAGGGCGCTACAGCTGGTTCTTAAACCTAGAAAACCTGCTTGATGTTCAGCAAACTGATGAGCACCCGTTATTGTTGCAGTCACAGGCACCAAGTGGTCGTTGGACAACCGACATCTGGTCACGCAACGATGGTTTTATTGCCAATGCAGGTGTTCGCATTAAATTTGGTGGATAGGAAGTAAACAAGACGCTGGCAGTCGATTAAGATTGCAGAAAAAGCGACGCAGCCAAGGCTGTAAAGCGGCGTCAATAAAGCAGCATCGATTAAGTGGCATTGATTAAGTGAAGGTGGAAAGTTAGTGAAACATCCACCTTTACTTATCAAGCTGCTATGTGAACTAAGCTTTAGTATCTAATCTTGCTTGAAGGGCGGCGATTTCTTCCCTGCGCTTTCTATCTGCTAGCGGGCGATTAGCTTTTTCAGGCGCGTTTTGGGCACGATTTAAAAATGCCTGAGCCTTTTCATATTCTCCATCGTCAAAAAGGTACTCGGCATAAAAGAAGTTTTGGTCCATGCCTTGCGGATTAATTTCGAGTGCACGCTTAAACAGCTTTTCAGCTTTTTTGTCACTACCAAAACTCACAGGCCAGCCCGGCACTTTGTGATAAAGCGCGGCTAGTACGGTTAGTGCTGTTCCGCCTAGCACTGATTCTTCTTTTTCGATGGCGCGTTCTAAATTTTCTTTCGCACTTTCAGCAAAGTCTAGGGCGCCTAACCCTCCTTTGGCACTTGCTGTGCTGGATTGAGAAATAGCCAACCAAGTAAGTGACTCTGCACTATTCTCGGATTGCTCTACGAGTTTAGTAGCTTGTTCGATAAGTTCTGAAAAAGCGCTAAGTTGCGCATCGCCCTCTAATTGATAGTTCACAGTTGCCCACTGTTGTTGAAGCTTAAGTAGCTCATCGGGTGACGCCGCTACCGGAGTGATAAGTGCCGCTGATGCTAATCCTGCGATAACAAGTGAGGAAAGTCGTTTTTTTATTGTCATAAAAATACCGGATAAAAGAGTTTAATTAGATAAAGAGTATGGCCATTAGAGCGTGGCCAATATATGTAAAGAAAGGCTGCATTTAATACTGAAGTTTGTTTAACCCATTGTGAACAATATCGGTTTGCTCGCCCCGTTTTCTGAAGGGAAGGGAATAACTAATTGATATGTTTGTTAGTGCGAGCAGCACAAAAACTGGTGCTACAAAGTGGGGTCTTTTCATTAGAGTTATTAGAAGAATTGAATGCAACGGACGTACAGTACCTTAACTCAGTTTCTGTGTCATCGGCTGATGATGGAATTTTATCCATGTTTTTTGTTGTTAGGGGTTCGCATTTCCTTCAATTCCTGTATAATTCGCGCCCTGCCCAGTTACGCCCACCTTTGGGAAGGTGGAAGAATCAGCCGGCTCGAAGGGGTCTTTGTGTTGATTTTAAGGTGATTTCTGGTGTTCAGAAATCAGTAACGACGATATTATTCGGGTGAATTTGAAAATGAAAACTTTTGTTGCTAAGCCAGAAACGGTACAACGTGACTGGTATGTGGTAGACGCCACAGACAAAACTCTAGGCCGTTTGGCTTCTGAAATCGCACTACGCCTTCGTGGTAAGCATAAGCCAGAGTACACACCTCACGTGGACACTGGTGATTACATCATCGTAATCAACGCTGAAAAAGTTGCGGTTACAGGCCGTAAAGCGCAAGACAAAATGTACTATGCGCACTCTGGTTACCCAGGTGGTCTTAAAGAGACAAACTTTGAAAAACTAATTGCTCACAAGCCAGAAATGGTTCTTGAAAAAGCAGTTAAAGGCATGTTGCCAAAAGGCCCTCTAGGTCGCGCAATGTTCCGTAAAATGAAAGTTTACGCTGGTGCAGAACACTCTCACGCAGCACAGCAACCACAAGTTTTGGACATTTAAGGAGCTATTAACATGGCAGATACTCAATACTACGGCACAGGCCGCCGCAAAAGTTCTACTGCTCGTGTGTTCCTACGTCCAGGCACAGGTAGCATTAAAGTAAACCAACGCGCTCTTGACGAGTACTTTGGTCGTGAAACAGAGTGCATGGTTGTTCGTCAGCCACTTGAACTTGTTGAAATGACTGAAAAGTTTGACGTATACATCACTGTTAAAGGTGGTGGTTCTAACGGTCAAGCGGGTGCAATCCGTCACGGTCTTACTCGTGCTCTTATGGAGTATGATGAAGCACTACGTCCAGCACTTCGTAAAGCTGGCTTCGTTACTCGTGACGCACGTCGCGTTGAACGTAAGAAAGTTGGTCTACACAAAGCGCGTAAGCGTCCACAATTCTCAAAGCGTTAATTTTTACGTTTTTTGTATTGCAAAAACCCGGTTTATGCCGGGTTTTTTATTGCTTAAAATTCATTATAGAGCGTCGATTTCTAAAGTGCGTTGAAGCCTATCTTGCCGTTTATTTCATAACAAAGGTTTAATTTGTGCGTGCTATATCGCCAAATATTCTTCAAAACCTTGATTTTAGGCTTTTCTCTCACTAAACCTAAACACACTAATTGAATTAAATTATCGCTTAAATATCAGTAAAACCTTGTGTTTATAAGGGCTTTTCTTTTATCATTTGCGGTCGAAAATTTTGAAAACTTTCGTGACCTCGTAAACCAGTAAATTTTTGCTGTTACGTTGCTGTCATGACAAGCCATATGATGCATGACGCAAGCGTGATAAAACCAGTATAAGCTTGGGTTACACATCATAATTATCCAAACTTGGAGAAATGTGGATGAGCAATGTATCTGTAGATGCAACAGAGTCTGCACACAATGAAAACCAGCCAGAAAACAACACTCGTCGTCGGTTCTTGACCGTTGCCACGTCGGTAGTTGGTGGTGTAGGTGTCGTTGGTGCTGCTGTGCCTTTTATTGCGTCCTGGAATCCAAGCGCCAAAGCGAAAGCAGCCGGTGCTGACGTTGAAGTAGATATCAGCGGGATTGAGCCTGGACAATTAGTACGTGTAATGTGGCGAAGCAAGCCTGTATGGATTGTACGTCGTACGCCTGAAATTCTTGAAGAACTAGGCACACACGAAGATAAGCTGAAAGATCCTAACTCTGAAGCTGAGCAGCAACCTACTTTTGCTCAAAATCGTTTCCGTTCGATGAAAGAAGAATACCTGATTCTAGTGGGTATCTGTACGCACCTAGGTTGCTCTCCACAGCACCTTAAAGACGGCGCTTTCGAAGAAGTGGTTGAGGGTGTGCCAGATGGTTTCTTCTGTCCGTGCCACGGTTCTAAGTTTGATATGGCAGGACGTGTATTCCAAAACGTACCGGCACCATTAAACCTAGTTGTGCCGCCTTATCAGTTCGTTGATGACACTACGGTTATCATCGGCTCAGAAGCGGAGGTTGCTTAACATGAATGCTTTCCTAGGTTGGATTGAAGAACGCATCCCAATGATGCGCGTTGCGAATATGCACGCTCTTCAATATCCTGCTCCAAAGAACATGAACTTTTGGTATGTGTTCGGTTTTCTAGCTACTATCGTTTTGGTAAACCAAATTGTTACTGGTATTTGGTTGACCATGAATTTCGTTCCATCTTCAGAAGGCGCGTTTGCCTCTGTTGAATACATCATGCGTGAGATCGACTACGGTTGGATCATTCGTTACATGCACAGTACTGGCGCATCAGCGTTCTTTATTGTGGTATATCTACACATGTTCCGCGGCATGATTTACGGTTCGTACCAGAAGCCTCGTGAGCTTCTGTGGGTGTTTGGTATGTTTATCTACCTAGCGCTTATGGCTGAAGCATTCATGGGTTACGTACTGCCTTGGGGACAAATGTCTTACTGGGGTGCACAGGTAATCGTGTCGCTATTTGGTGCTATCCCTGTTGTTGGTCCTGATTTGGTTATCTGGCTACAAGGTGACTACGTTATCTCTGGCGCAACACTAAACCGCTTCTTCGCATTACACGTTATTGCATTGCCTTTAGTTATTGTTATTCTTGTGTTCCTTCACATTATCGCGCTACACGAAGTGGGTTCTAATAACCCAGATGGTATTGCAATTAAGCACAAGAAAGGTTCACTGCCTGAGTCTGAAAAGACCAAATATGAAATCCATGAATACTACACAAGCAAGTACGACATTGCTGATGACGTATTGCCGTTCTTCCCACACATCGTACTTAAAGACCTTGTGGCATTCTGTATTTTCTTAGCGCTATTTACTTATGTGTTGTTCTTTGCCCCTGAAATGGGCGGTAAATTCCTAGAGCACCCTAACTTTGAAATTGCTAACCCGTTGAAAACACCTGAGCATATCTTCCCAGTGTGGTACTTCACGCCGTTCTACGCAATTTTGAAAGCGGTACCTGATAAGTTGTTCGGTGTACTAGCTATGTTCGGTGCAATTGCTGCGCTATTCGCTCTGCCTTGGGTAGATCGTGGTCGCGTTAAGTCATGGCGCTATCGCTGTGGTCTGCACAAAGTAAACCTTATCGTGTTTGCAATTGTGTTTATCTTCCTAGGTTACCTAGGTGGTACGCCACAAGAAAACTGGAAAATCATTGCGTCGCAAGTTGCAACGGTAATGTACTTCGGTTTCTTCGTAGCACTGTTCTTGTACAGCAAAAACGAAAACACTAAACCTGTGCCAGAGAGGATTTCTAAATGAAAAAAATGATGTGCTTTTTAGCCTTCTTCCTACCTGGCGTAGCGCTTGCGGCAGGTGGGAACGTACACCTAGATAAAGCCCCTATCGATTTAACCGATAAGGCGTCTTTACAACGCGGTGCACAATTGTTCATGAACTACTGCTTAGGCTGTCACTCAATGAAGTATCAGCGCTATCAGCGTTCATTCCAAGACTTGGGTATTCCTGACGAACTAGGTCAAGAATACCTGCAGTTCACGGGTGAAAAAGTGTCTGACTACATCACACGTGCAATGCCCGAAGAAGCCGCTGCTGGCTGGTTCGGTGCTGCTCCACCTGATCTTACGCTTGTTGCACGTGTTCGTGGTGAAGACTGGATTTACACTTACTTGCGTTCTTTCTATGTAGACGAAAGCCGCCCGTTTGGTGTGAACAACACAGTATTCCCAGAAGTAGGTATGCCACACGTACTTCAACCACTTCAAGGTACGCCTACTCGTACTTACGAAGAGCAAATGGTTGATGGCGAAATGGTTAAGCGTTATGTAGGCATTAAGTCAGATGGTACTGGCGCAATGTCTCCTGATGAGTACGACCAAGCTGTTGCCGATATCGTGAACTTCCTAGAGTACACAGGTGAGCCTTCAAAACTGGAATCTCACAAAATCGGTAAGTGGGTACTTATCTTTATCGCAGTATTGTTTGTATTTGTTTACTTACTGAAGAAAGAATACTGGCGAGAAGTGCACTAATCGCACAGATTTATGTATAATATGAAAAGGGGGCTTCTCGCCCCCTTTTTTGGTATTTACTCGTGCTACCTGAAAACCCTTTTGTATAGAGTGTTCAGGTAGCACGAGTTAACGTAATAAGCTTACCGTTTGTAAGCGTAAACTTGTTTCTCGACGGAGGAAATTGAATGGCCGTAGCCGCGAATAAACGTTCTATTATGACGTTGTTCTCTGACACAATTGATATTTATAGCCACCAGGTGCGCATTGTGTTGGCAGAAAAAGGTGTGGGTGTTGAAATCAGCTACACAGATCCTAGCAACCTGTCTGAAGATCTGTTGGAGCTTAACCCTTACGGTACTGTTCCAACTCTAGTTGATCGCGAACTTGTACTTTACAAGTCGCATATCATCATGGAATACCTTGATGAGCGTTTCCCTCATCCACCACTAATGCCGGTTTACCCTGTATCACGTGGCCAAAGCCGTCTTATGATGCACCGCATTGAGCAAGATTGGTACTCGCTTGCTGCTCGTATCTTCCGTGGTGAAGGTGACGTAGAAGCAGCACGTAATGAGCTGCGTGAAGCCTTGCTTTCACTTGCCCCTGTATTTGGTGAAATGCCTTACTTCATGAGCGAAGAGTTCAGCTTAGTTGACTGCTACCTTGCTCCGCTATTGTGGCGTCTACCTGCACTAGGCATTGAACTAAACGGTGCTGGCAGCAAAGAAATTAACGCTTACATGAACCGCATTTTCTCTCGTAGTTCATTTAAAGCATCTTTGACTGACCAAGAGCGTGAGATCCACAACCCGCTATGACATCTATGACGTCAAACCAGCCCTATTTGCTTAGGGCTTTTTATGAGTGGATTGTTGATAACGATTTGACGCCGTACATTGTGGTTGATGCAACTAACGAGTTGGTAGAAGTACCACAAGAGTTTGTTAAAGACGGTCAAATTGTTTTAAACGTATCGCCAAGTGCGTGTGTTAATTTCTCTCTCGATTTAGATGGCTTGTCGTTTCAAGCACGTTTTTCTGGCCAGCCCAGAAGATTGAGTATGCCTTGTGAAGCTGTGATGGCTATATACGCAAGGGAAAACGGTGCAGGTACAGTATTTGCCACCGAAGAAGATATTGCCCGCGCGCAGCAAGAGCGCACTGAAGCACCTGAAGAAGCATCTCAACCGAGTGGACCAACGCCTCTGGAAGACGCTGACTCTAGCGATGTTCAAGATGCGCCTGTACCCCCTAAAAAGGGTAAGCCTAGCCTTAAGGTTATTAAGTAGCTAACTGGGCCATTTGCATGGCCGCTATTTAAAAACTTTCAGTGTATTGACGTAGTCTGGCTTTGCAAAGCTATTTGTTTAAGCAGAGCCAGCTATTATCTTTACATTCGCCCTATCTAATGTGTCTCTCCTCAATTCGAAGCTTGTATATTACGCCTCGAAATTAAGTATCCAACTACAAAGCTTGTGTCCTGATAAATACGAAAACACCCCATTACTTATAGGTAATAGGGCGCTAAAGTGGCTGATTCGCTTTAGATCTATTAACGAGTTCGCGTTATCACAACACGACTTGTTGGAAAATCGAAGCGATGGGCTTCGGTTAGTACAGACGTTGACAACCCTTCACGGCTTGGGTCATTAGCGTTTGCACTAGTTACCACACCTTGATGAAGCCTTACTGCATCTGCGAGGTCGTCCCTTACAACATCATAACCTGCGGCTTCTCCACCACCACCTGCTGCTCCTGCGGCGGGGCCAGGCATAGTTGCTGCTGTTTCTGTGTTGGCCTCTGTACCGGCGTCCCAGGTCACTGTCATGAATGTTTTCGCCTCACCCACAGCCATGTTACTTACGTTAGCTGCATTTAAGCCAGTAAACGCATCGTTGGTATTAACCAACATGGTCGTTACTGTAAGGCGCAGGTCGTCCGCATCTAACTCAGGTACCACCAACGTTAGTTCTGTTCCCATTGAGCGTGGGCCCAATATTCCCTCTGAACTTAGCGCATCTAAAAAGTCAGTAGATTCTGCTGCTTCACTGATTACCATCGACGGATCACCGCCTTCAGCCATGATTTCAATGCCCATACTTGCAGGCTCGCCTTCTTCAAAAGAATAAAAGCCTGGCTCGTGCAAGATGACAGCGGCAGGAGCAAAGGGTTGGGAGTAGGTCAAATTAGTAATCTGAACCGTGTAAACTGCTGAATTACCGTTGCTACCGTCTTGGCCGTCTTCACCATCGGCACCGTCTTGACCGTCGACGCCAGCTTCACCTTGAGGTCCCGCTGGCCCTTGAGGTCCTGTATCACCATCGTCGCCGCACGCCGCTAAAAGAGCTGATAGCATTAATAACGTACTGAGTTTTACTATTGGATTAGTCATAGTAATGGCTCCTTAAGATGCAGGAACAGTTATAACAACACGTGCAACGGGGTTTAACCAACGGTGTACAGTTGAATCTAAATCACTTGCACCTGAAGCATTGTCGGTGTCACCAAGCGCATTGCGGTGAATGTGTACTGGGCCATCTTCACCATCTTCTATTTCACCATTAACTACCTGTGCCCCCACACCTGTGCCGCCCGTACCTAAGTCAACGATACGAGTAGGTGCACCGCCGCCAGCAACACCAGGAACGCCATAGCCCCCTAGCGCATTTCCTGTACCGGCTTCAACGACGTCAGTACGCGCACTATTTAGCTCATCGTTCAACTCAGTGCCAGCATCGTAAGCATTAAGATAATACGTATAGGTGCCAGGTTCAGTAGGGATTTCAATACTGTCCATACCTACAAAGGCATCATTGGTCGGTATCAGCATAGACAGCAGTGAAAGATAAGGCTTGTCCATTGTGTCGAAGGGATAACTTAATGTTGCTTTCGGGGCTAGCAGACCACCAAAACGATGCCATGTGTTTGAGCCATTGTCTGTATCGACCGGACCCAATAACGCTTCAAAGTTAGCTCCGCTTGAGTCAGCGTTTTGTTCATCATCAATAACACCCGCTTCAGCAAGCCACGCTAAAGCCGATGAAGCTGGCTGTCCCACTTCAAAAGCGTCAACGGTCTCATCGTGCGCAATCACAAGGCGCGGCGTAAAGCTTTGTGCTTGGGTTAAGTTAGTAATTTCAACATCTAATGTAACCGCTTGGCTTACTGAAATTGTTGCGAGCGACAGTAGGGTAGCGCTAGCAAGTTTAGTGAATTTCATTTTCTTGTCCTTGTTTATGTATTAAATCGCATAAAAATTTAGGGCAGTAAAATTGTTAATTCATCACAAAAATCTCACAAAAAGCACACAGATTCGTCCCAAAAGATATCAATACCGTTAGAAATACAAGACTCGTGCGTTATATAAAAAAAATGTTGTTTATGTGGAATAAAATTCAAAACGCTCCGGTCTTGTTTTTTATCGGCGAATTAGGAGCGAGTTATGATCCTTATCATCTACAGCGGGAATAAGTTTCAACAAAACATATCGCAATGTTTGAGCAAGCATAGTTTTCTTTATGACGCAGTCTCTAATTTTCAATCAGCAGAATCCTTGCTAAAAGCACAACATTATTCACTTATAATCGTTGAATCGGCGCGAAATGCGATGTGCCTGCAGCGTATTAAAGCTTTAGTAGACGCTAACTCCGAAAGCTGGGTAGTGGCTGTTGAAAGTGATATGTCGACAGGAAATACGGCCTGTACGGAGGTAGATGAAGCAAATTATTATGAAGCGGGTGTTGATGACTACCTTACTGGTGCGTTTGACGAACGCATGTTTTCAGCACGTATTCGCTCTCATATGCGCAGAAGTATGCCCAACCGTGAGAATACGACAGCTTCCGGTGGTAGTGATGAGCGTATCGAGATAGGTCCGCTTAGCGTCGACTTGCGGTATCACAGCGTAACAATTAATGGGCAATTGTTGACACTGACAGCAAGAGAATTCACCTTGTTGAACTATTTCTGTAGGCATCCCAATCAGGTCTTTTCTCGCAATCAACTACTCAGTGAGGTATGGGGTTATAATCACGAAGGTTACGAACATACAGTAAACACCCATATTAATAGGCTACGCGCTAAACTCGATAAGATTAACAGTATTAAAAACGGCGGGCAGTTGGTACAGACCGTATGGGGCGTCGGATACAAACTTAATATAAATGCGTATACAGACAAGGCGCTAATTGCCTAAGCTATAATGCAAAAAATTGCTGGGCCCCTATTGAGGATGAATATTCTTTTTAGGCCTAAATTAAAAACAGGGTCGCCGTACCTAAAAAGGCGAAGATACCAACCACATCAGTGATAGTGGTAAGTATAACGCTTCCAGCGAGCGCAGGGTCTATTTTAAGGCGCTTCATAATCATAGGTAGGGTTGCGCCAGCAAGTGCCGCAGCAATCATGTTTACCATCATTGCAAAGGCAATAATAACGCCTAGCATGTAGTCTTGTTTCCATAGGGCAATGACAGAGGCAATAAGCACCGCCCAAATTGCGCCATTTAAAAAGCCGATAGCAATTTCTTTACTAATAAGCCAGCGAGAGTTACTAGCATTTACATGACCGAGCGCCATACCGCGAATAACGAGTGTTAGCGTTTGGTTACCAGCCACGCCGCCCATACTCGGTACTATGGTATTTAGAATAGCTAAAACGGCAAGCTGACTTAGCGTAGCTTCAAATAAGTCGCTTACCATAGCTGCCATTAGCGCAGTGACAAGGTTAACTGCCAACCACACGGAGCGACGTTTAGTACTTTGCATAACCGGTGCAAAGGTATCTTCATCGTCATCGAGACCGGCCATACTCATCATAGAGTGCTCAGCATCTTCACGAATGATATCAACTACGTCATCAATGGTAATTCGCCCCACTAGGCGATGATTTTCATCAACTACCGGAGCTGAAAGCCAGTTATAACGCTCAAATAGGCTCGCCACTTCATCGTCGGGCATGTTTACCGGAATGGCCTCTGACTCTTCGTCCATGACATCAGACACTTTGTCGTCGGTATCCGCGGTGAGTAGACGGGCAACCGGGATGATACCCACTAGGTTGTCGGTTCTATTTACTACATAGAAGGTGTCTGTATTTTCTGGTAACTCACCTTTTAAACGAATGTAACGTAGAACCACATCGATGGTAACATC
Source organism: Alteromonas sp. PRIM-21 (assembly GCF_027563165.1). Lineage (NCBI taxonomy): Bacteria > Pseudomonadati > Pseudomonadota > Gammaproteobacteria > Alteromonadales > Alteromonadaceae > Alteromonas > Alteromonas sp. PRIM-21. The sequence goes on from NZ_JADOEK010000004.1 coordinate 236,113, forward strand.
AGGACGCAAAGTAATGGTGTCGGTGTTCATGATGAAACCAGCGGTTTCTTCACCGTAAGACAGTGCTTGCTCTGCGCGCACGCGGTCTTGTGCGTCCATTGAATCGAGAATGTCGGCCAATACTGGCTCGGGAAGACTGCTTAGCGTTTCTGCTAAGTCATCGGTATCCATCTCTTCAAGTGCATCAACCACATTGGCGGGGAGCATCTTTGTGATGATACCGTTTCGAACATCGTCAGACAGTTCTTCTAAAATGTCGCCGTGAAAATCGCTATCAATAAGCTCCCATAACTCGTCACGGGTTCTGCTTGGACTAGATTCAAGAATATGCGCAACGTCTGAAGGAGGAAGTTCAAGCAGAAGCTTACGTACAGATACAAATTGCCCGTTTATTAACGCTGCGTTGAGTGCACGTAATTGGGTTTGTACGTATTTAGAAACAAGCGCTTCTGCCATAAGGCGTTATTCCTACTATGCTGAGATGGAAAAATAGAGACTGTTTTAGCCTAAGTGTGCGTAGAATATCGCAATTATATTAAGTCTGTCATGATAATTGCGTGGCTTTTACGCAAGAATTTGGAATTACTAAGTTCGCTGTTGATTAATTCGTCAAGAGTGAGGCGTGTTGAGACTATTCGTCTTCGTTAAATCTGCCTTCAATTAGCTCCTCGATGGCAGCAAGTGCATCGACCGCGTCATCACCATCGACAATAACATCTACCTGTTCGCCCTGATGACTTTCCAGCATCATCAAGCCTAAAACGCTACTTGCATCGGCTTCTTTATCACCTTTTTTCAAAATGATTTTGGCATCAAATTGATTAGCAAGCTTAACCAATTGCGTGGCTGCTCTAGCGTGTAAACCTAGTTTATTAACGATAGTAAGCGTTTTTTGAATAGTCATTACTGGTTAAGCTCTCGGTGACGAATTTGAACATCAGGATGTATTTCACTGAAGGTTTTCGACAAGGTTTGGGCAATATAGACAGAGCGGTGCTGGCCGCCGGTGCAACCAATCGCTACCGTTACATAGCTTCTATTGTTGCGCTCTAGGTGAGGAAGCCATGTGGTCATTAAGTTCTGTATCTGCCAGATGAATTTTGTTACTACGGGCTGTGAGCCTAAAAATACCTCTACGGGGGCATCTAACCCAGTAAGGTGTCTAAGGTCAGGCTCCCAATGAGGGTTGGGAAGGAAGCGCGCATCAAAAACATAATCTGCGTCTTTAGGAATGCCATGTTTAAAGCCAAACGATTCAAACACCAGTACAAGGCGTGAGCTCTTCTTCCCTAAAATACGTTCCCGAATGAGTTCGGCGAGTTGGTGTATCGTTAGCTTATCTGTATCAAGGTATAAATCAGCGCGTTCAGTAATTGGAGCAAGGAGCGCAGATTCTGCTCTGATAGCTTCTGATAGAGACTTATTTAGTTTAGCTAAAGGATGAAGACGGCGAGTTTCGCTAAACCGCTTGACCAGTACGTCATCGCTTGCGTCAATGTACACTATAGTCATCGACCAAGAAGAAGGCAGGTAATCTAGAATCTCTACCAAGTCATCTGGATTTTTGGGAAGATTCCTTACGTCGATACTTACTGCAACTTGGTCGTATTCATCAACAACAGTATGGGTGAGGGTGGGAAGCAAATTTACTGGGATATTATCAACACAGTAATAACCTAAGTCTTCCAAAGCGCGAAGTGCGACAGACTTACCAGACCCTGAACGACCACTGATTATGATCAGCTTCACCTAAACTCTCCCTTATATTCTGGTTTCATCGCATACGCGTTGTTGAATAAAGCGCCTATCTATAATGTATAGGCTCTTATGGCTTAACTTAATGCAGAAATAATCTCGTCGCTGGTTGTTGCGCGGCGTATTGTTTTAATTGTTTCTTTGTCACTGAGCTTACCGGCTACGGTAGCCAGTGTTTGAAGGTGTCCTTCGGTTTGCTCTTCGGGAACGAGTAGCGCAAAAAATATGTCTACGGGCTTTTCATCTAGGGCATCAAAGTTGATAGCTGGTGTGCTTGTAACAACAATTGCTATTACCTTCTCAAGGCCAGCCAGGCGACCGTGAGGCAGTGCTATGCCGTTGCCAATACCCGTGCTACCCATACGTTCTCGAGCCATTAAGCTATTTAAAACCGTTGCCTGGTCAATGTTATCATTTTGCTTGGCAGCGATATCAGCGATGATCTCAAGAATTCGCTTTTTACTATTACACTGAACCGCACACTCGGTGCGGTCCAGACTTACGATGGCTTGTATATCCATGCTTAATTAACTACTAATGTTTTTTCAGTTTTTCCTTATGCTTGATTACCTGCCGGTCGAGTTTATCAACCATGCTGTCAATCGCCGCATACATGTCGGTATTTTCTGAGGATGCGAATACTTCAGCGCCACTTAAATGAACAGTCGCTTCGGCTTTTTGATTTAATTTTTCAACGTTCAGGATGACATGCACATTAGAAATGTGATCAAAGTGACGTTCAAGTTTGCTGAACTTCGTATCGACATAATTACGCAAAGAGTCGGTGATTTCGACATGATGACCAGTAAGGTTGATTTGCATATTTCGTCTTCCTTATATATTTAAGCCCGGTTAGATAAGGCTTTTGCGTTGGTTCGACGGCGGGATCGATAACGATTCCCGGTATTTTGCTATTGTTCGCCGAGCGACTTTTATGCCTTGCTCGGCCAACAACGAAGCAATCTTGCTATCACTTAGGGGCTTGCTAGGATTTTCCGCAGCCACTAACTTCTTGATCAATGCACGAATCGCTGTAGATGAACATTCACCACCTGACTCAGTTGCTACGTGGCTTGAGAAGAAATACTTCAATTCGAAGATACCACGAGGCGTATGCATATACTTTTGCGTTGTCACACGGGAAATAGTCGATTCGTGCATATCTACCATTTCTGCGACATCATTTAGCACCATTGGTTTCATCATTTCCGGGCCGTGCTCAAAAAAGCCCATTTGCTGCTGCACAATACAATTTGCGACCTTCATTAAGGTATCGTTACGAGATTCAAGGCTCTTTATGAACCACTTGGCCTCTTGCATGTGTGAGCGGATGAATTGTGAATCGCTACTGTTCTTAGCACGGCGACTCATTGCTGCGTACTGTTGATTTACGCTTAATTTCGGCAGACTGTCGGGGTTTAGCTCAACCACCCAACGGCCATTTTTCTTGGTTACTGAGACATCAGGAATAACGTACTCAGGCTCTTTAGTAACTAAAGCACTACCTGGACGAGGATTCAAGGTTTGAAGTAAACGCATTGCTTCGCGCAGCTGATCTTCTTTTAATCGGCTCTTACGCATTAGGGTGCGGTAGTCTTTACTGCTCAGTAAATCTGAATATTCCTCAATAAGCTGCTTCGCTTCAGCAAGCCACGGTGTGTCTTCTGAAAACTGGCGCAATTGCACCATAAGACATTCTTGAGGGGTACGAGAACCTGAACCAATGGGGTCGAACATTTGAATGCGCTTAAGTACACATTCTATTTCGTCCATTTCGATAGGCTCTTCAAGATCATCATCGTTGACCGCTTCTAAGATATCGTCAAGAGTAACGGTCAAATAACCTGATTCGTCAATCGAATCGATGATTGCAGTAGCAATGGCGCGGTCAGTATCCGAAAAATGAGTGAGCCGCATTTGCCAAAGCAAGTGCTCTTGGATGTCTTCAGTGGTCTCACCTTGGAATATTTGTTCATCATCATTAGATGGACCAGGTGCAGGCGCAGAAGAAGCGGAATAATACTCATCCCAAGTGCTGTCGATAGGTAGCTCATCGGGAAGGTCATTCTTCTCCAGTGCATCTCCTGCTTCTAGCGTGTCGCTTGATGCAGAAGCTGTCGCTTCAGCAGCGCTATTGTCACTATCGACATTGTTCTTTTCTACTTGTGGCTCGTCGCTACCTTCTTCCACTTCTAAAAGCGGATTAGAGTCGAGCGCTTCTTGAATCTCTTGCTGAAGATCAAGCGTAGAAAGCTGCAGCAGCTTAATGGCCTGCTGCAGCTGAGGTGTCATTGTAAGTTGTTGGCTAAATTTTAGCTGTAAAGATGGTTTCATCTACGTCTTATTTAAATGCTCTAAATTAAATATACCAGAGCGAAACTGAAAAATGACAATTCGGTTACACTAACTATAGCCTGAATTGTTCGCCTAGGTATACGTCCCTTACTTTTTGATTACTTAAAACCTGTTCCGCAGTTCCTTGCGCAATAAGCTCGCCATGACTCACAATGTACGCTTTTTCGCAAACATCCAATGTTTCGCGTACGTTATGGTCCGTGATAAGGATACCAATACCCCTATCTCGCAGATGCTGTATTATCTTCTTTATATCATTAACTGATATTGGATCAACACCGGCAAATGGTTCGTCTAACAAAATAAATTGTGGTTTTGCTGCCAGAGCTCGAGCAATCTCTACGCGACGCCGTTCTCCCCCTGACAAACTCATCCCCGTACTATTACGTATATGGTTGATATTAAATTCATCAAGTAGGGCATCTGCTTCTTCTTCTTGCTGTTGTGAATTTAAATCTTTACGGGTCTGCAAAATGGCCATGATATTTTCATGTACCGTAAGCTTTCTAAATATTGATGCCTCTTGCGGGAGGTAGCCTATACCGCGGCGTGCGCGCTCATGCATTGGCTGGTGAGTAAGCTCATTATCATCAATTTCGATCTTGCCTTTGTCTAAGTTGACCAAGCCTACAATCATGTAAAAAGTAGTGGTCTTACCAGCGCCATTAGGGCCGAGAAGCCCAACAATTTGACCGGTAGACACTGAAAGGCTTACATCGCGAACAACCTGTCGCGATTTATACGATTTAGCAAGGTTTTTAGCGCTCAAAGTTGCCATTGCTATTCATTGTCCTCGTTGTCTTTCTTAGACGATGTTTTACGAATGGTGTCAGGGGTAAACACTGTGGTTACACGACCTTCACCATCTTCACCGGCGCCACCCGTTGCAAGCAATTGTTCAGTAATCATATCGAACGTAATCTTATCACCTTGCACTTTGCTGGTATCTTGCTGTAGCTCAGCATTACCCGCCAGAGAAATAGTGCGATTAATTACTTCATAGCGAATTTCATTAGCTTTCGCTGATACTGGTGTACCGTCTTCTAGTGATTGAGAATAGCTTGCAGGGTTGCCACGAGCGATAAATATTTCACGGCCGCTGCCATCTGTAGCTATTACTTCTACTTCATCAGCTTCGATTAGGAGTGAACCTTGGGTAATAAGTACATCTTCCTTGTACAGAGCTGTTTTGTTTTTACCATCAATAAACTGGGTGTTTGACCCTATCTTAATGGGTTGTGAAAAATCTTCTTCACTGGCTGTTACCGCACCGCTAGCGATGGCAAGTAGAAGGCTAGTTGCTAGGGGAATAAGTCGTTTGTACATGATCTAAAAGCTCGTATTCTTGTGTGCGTAAATTCGCGTTAAACCCATTGCTTAAAATAAGGTATTGCGTACCCAGTATCTCAACGGGTTGATCAGATGTCATTTGTTTCGTGTCTAAATTTATCTGGATGTATTCCGTGGATAAACTTTTGACAAAATCATCGCTGGTTTGATTTTCAATAACAACGCTATCTTCAAGCTGAATTAATTCATTGTTATAAAGCGTTCCTTCCTCGGCAGTTACAACCCAAGGTGATGAAGCACTTTCTGTATAAAGGGTATATTTAGGTTGTTGGAACAAAACAAAGCCTAATTGGTCGTAGTGCTCCATCGACTCTGCAAAGACTTTGTGATTTAACTCACCATCTTGGTTGTACAAGGTCGTAGTTAAGTTTTTTGCCTTGTAGGCAGGCTTAAGCGCATCATTTTCGCTACTACCTTGAGTTTCAGGCTGCTCTTCCATCCACGTTGGGATGTACATCAGCATCGCTAAAATAAATAGCGCCGATATACTTAAACCTAAGCGATTAAAGCCAAACTGGCTCATACACTAGCTCCGAAAATGTCATTTGCAACGCCTTTAGCCTGCAAAATAGTATCCGATATTTCTCGAACCGCACCAAACCCACCTGGAAGTGTGGTGATCCAGTTCGCTTGTTTTGCAACAAAAGGGTGAGCATCGGCAACCGCAATTTTTACCGCTACGTGTTGATACATGCCAGTATCGGGCATATCATCACCTACGGCGGCAACTTCGCTGGGGCTTAACCCAAGGCTTTTCATTAACTCGCCAAGCGCGTCAGCTTTGTTTTCTTCACCCTGAATAATGTGCGCCACATTTAGCGCCTTCATTCTGTTTTCTACAATTGCTGAGCGACGCCCTGTTATAACGGCGACGTTCACACCATTACTTACCAAGGCTTTTACGCCATAGCCGTCGCGGGTGTGAAAAGCTTTAAGTTCTTCACCGTCGTTGCCCAAATAAATGCGTCCGTCTGAAAATACGCCATCCACGTCACACACCAGTAGCTTAATATTTGCTAACTGCTCAAAAAGTGCCTGGTCTAAATCGGTGTATAGAGTTGTCGCCATTTAGAGTACTCCCGCCTTTAAAAGCATGTGCATGTTGAAGGCTCCAACAGGGTTGCGCTTTTCATCGGTAACCATCAATGCGCTTATCTTATGGGTTTCCATTAGGTTTAGGGCTTCTACAGCTAGCTGCTCTGCTGTGGTTGTTTTGCCGCCTTTGGTCATTACATCTTCTACTGTCGCACTATGCACATCTATACGGGCATCAAGTATTCGGCGTAAATCACCATCAGTAAATACGCCTGTTAACGAACCATCAGGTGCGATAACACCAGTCATGCCTAGGCCCTTTTTAGAGATTTCCAAAAGTGCATCAGCAACGGTTGCATTTAAATTTACTAGTGGGATATCGCTGCCACTCAGCATGATATCACTCACTTTAAGCAGCAGCTTTCTACCTAAGCTACCGCCAGGGTGCGACAGCGCAAAATCGTCTGAAGTGAAACCTTTTTGGTCAAGCAGGGCTACCGCTAGGGCATCACCCATAACCAGTGTGGCCGTAGTGCTTGATGTGGGCGCCAGACCTAATGAACACGCTTCTTTTTCTACACTAATATCCAGCACTACATCTGCGTGTTGTCCTAACGAACTATCGGCACTGTTGGTCATTGCCACTACCAGTATACCTAAGCGCTTAACAACGGGCAGCAAGTTAACTAATTCATTGGTTTCACCAGAATTGGAAATGGCTAAGAGCACATCTCCTTTACTCAGCATGCCCAAGTCGCCGTGGTTGGCCTCACCGGGATGCATGAAAAAGGCAGGTGTCCCAGTGCTTGCGAGGGTAGCGGCGATTTTATTGCCGATATGTCCAGATTTTCCCATACCGCTTACAACCACTTTACCTTTGCAAGAGAAAAGAATGTTGCATGCAGTGATAAAGTCATCATTTAAGCGCTCTGCAAGGTTGGCAATAGCCTGCGTTTCAATGTCGATAACGCGCTTTGCCGATTCGATATAGTGCATCTGAGTTTGTGTATTCATGATTATCCGAACAGCCAGTATTGGTAGCCGATAAAGCAAGCCAGAAGTATGAATCCATTGGTTCTTGATATAGTACGCTTTCCAATTAAATCGAAGCTGAACAAGAACAACAGCAAGGTCAAACCGAGCATAACGTACATGTCTCGGTTATAAACGTCAGGGTCTAGCAGACCTGGGGCAATTAAACCTGGCATACCGAGTACGGCTAGCAGGTTGAAAATATTAGAGCCAATAATATTACCCAGTGCTAAATCGTCTTCACCTTTAAGCACACCTGCGACACTTGCCGCTAATTCAGGAAGGCTTGTGCCAAACGCAATAATCGTCAACCCGATAACTAAATCAGAAATGCCCATGTATCTGGCAATTTCCACGGCTGAGTTTACAAGGAAGTGGGCACTCAAAGGTAATACAACAAGGCCAACACCAATCCAGATAAGCGCAGAGGTATTAGAAACGCCCTTTGGAATTTCATCTGCGGTCTCAGCCACCAGCGGGTCTTCTTTATCAACTTGTAGCGATAACCAAGCCATCATTGCCAAAACAAATATAAATAGACCTAGTAAAATTATCCCTTCGTAAGACTTTAGCTCGCCATCAAACATAAAGCCTAGCGCAATCAGTGAGATAATAAGAAGGGCGGGGAGTTCACGCTTAAGCGTTGTAGATGAAACAAGAAGCGGCTTTACTAACGCAGTTACACCTAATACGAGCGCGATATTAGTTATATTTGAACCAAGGGCATTACCCACGGCTGTGTTCATATTGCCATTTGCAGAGGCAATAGCGGAAACCACAATTTCAGGTGCCGAAGAGCCCATGGCGACAATCGTTAACCCGATCATCATAGGAGAGATGCCGATGTTCTTTGCTAGCGCGGAAGCACCGTACACAAAGCGGTCTGCACTCCAACTTAAGACAATCAACCCAACCAAAAAAATGACAATGTTTAAAAGCACAACAACCTGTAATAGTTAGTATTTCGATAGATTGTCGCAAAAAGAGTGCCATTTGCCTATGCCAGCATCGTTTTATTTTCACCAAATATTGTCAATTGATGTAAATTTCCACTTACCACACCCATCATAGCGGTTCGAGCATATTGCTGGTAAGCGTTCAGTTTCAGTTAATAAACAGCACAATAGGATGGGAATCGAAGCGATATGTTAATCCTTAATAGGAAGGTGCCACTATTATTCGTCTTAATCGAACATAACTTGTAACTTTTTGACTTTGGCGAGTGTCTTGAAAAAGCGTACAATGGCTCCAAATTACACGCCCAGATAGTGTGTCTACTGGACAAGCCAGCCTGTAAACATAAAAAACTACACTGCAGAGTAAACTTTTTTGAATTTGTTGGCTCTTAAAAGTAAACTGGTCAGTAAACTTTATGAGTTATGTGTGCGAAGGCACAGAAATTGAATATGCACATCGCTCATATACTTTTAATATTTTCTAAGTGGATTGATAGCGGCGTTCAAAACCAACTCAATCCAGCGTCAGGGGTCGACATTTAAGTAACTATGGATCATTTAGTTGAAGTAGATAACCTAACCTTCAAACGCGCAGAACGCATCATTTATGATGGGATTTCATTGAAGGTACCTAAGGGCAAAATTACTGCGGTAATGGGGCCAAGTGGAATAGGTAAAACCACGCTGCTGCGCCTTATTGGCGGGCAGTTAACGCCAGATGAAGGCGACGTAAAATTTGATGGCGATTCAATTGTCTCTATGTCGAGAAAGTCTCTTTACGAAACTCGTCGTAGAATGAGCATGCTTTTTCAAAGTGGTGCGCTTTTCACCGACATGACGGTGTTCGACAATGTGGCGTTTCCGCTTCGCGAGCATACTGATCTGTCAGAAGACTTGATAGCAACTATTGTCGCTTTAAAGCTACAGGCCGTAGGTCTGAGAGGCGCCGCGCAGTTAATGCCGAGCGAACTTTCTGGTGGAATGGCGCGCAGGGCCGCGCTAGCTAGAGCAATAGCGCTAGACCCCGATTTAATTATGTACGATGAGCCTTTTGCTGGACAAGACCCCATATCCATGGGTGTGCTGGTAAAACTTATTCGAGAACTCAATGATGCTCTTGGCCTAACTAGCATTGTCGTGACCCACGACGTAACGGAAGTGCTGACCATCGCTGATTATATTTACATTTTAGCGGATAAACGCGTCATTGGTGAAGGTACAGCGCTGCAAATTAAAGAGAGCGATTCCGAATTGGTTCAACAATTCTTAAAAGGTAAAGCAGATGGCCCGGTTCCATTTCATTACCCAGCGCCTGACCTGAAAGCAAGCTTTCTGGGGGTAGATAAATGAAGTTCTTCCAATCATTAGGCGCTAAAACTATAGGGAAAGTTACTGCGATTGGTCGAGCAGCACTCATGCTGTTTGGCGCACTTATCGCTGTTCCCCGAGTAAAAAACGTCCCACTGGTTATTAAACAGTTATACGTGGTGGGTGTGCAGTCTCTGCTGATCATCATGGTATCGGGGCTATTTATTGGAATGGTTATGGCACTGCAAGGCTATACCATTTTAGTCGATTACGGTGCGGAGGGCAGCTTAGGTCCCATGGTCGCGCTTTCACTATTGCGTGAACTTGGTCCAGTAGTCACCGCATTGCTTTTTGCTGGGCGTGCCGGGTCAGCGTTGACCGCTGAAATTGGCCTTATGAAAGCCACCGAGCAATTAAGTAGTTTAGAAATGATGGCGGTAGACCCACTAAGGCGCATAGTTGCTCCTCGTTTTTGGGCGGGAATGTTAGCCATGCCAATGCTAGCCATTATCTTTAGTGCCATTGGCATTTTAGGTGGTCATTTAGTCGGCGTAGATTGGTTAGGTGTTGATGCAGGCAGTTACTGGTCAATCATGCAGTCGACGGTTGATTGGAATCAAGATGTTATAAACGGCGTTATAAAAAGCCTCGTTTTTGCCTTGGTTGTGACGTGGATTGCCATATTTAAAGGTTACGATTCTATTCCAACATCGGAAGGGATCAGCAAAGCGACTACCGAAACGGTGGTCTATTCATCATTAGCAGTATTAGGGCTGGACTTCGTGCTTACCGCCCTTATGTTTGGTATCGAGTAGGGGATTGGAATGAGTAAGTATAAAACGGAAGTAATGGTTGGTGTGTTTGTCATGCTTACGATAGGTGCTTTGTTATTGTTGGCACTTAAAGTTGCAAACCAAACGGTCGCAACCGAAGGCGATACCTATACCTTATACGCGAAGTTCGACAACATTGGCGGGCTTAAGCCTCGCTCTGCTGTAAAAGTGGGTGGCGTAACCGTAGGCCGTGTATCATCTATTTCTCTAGATCAAGAAGATTTCACACCAGTAGTAGAGCTATCTATTTTAAACGAATACAACGGCTTCCCTGAAACAAGCTCGGTGTCTATTTTGACCTCGGGTTTATTAGGTGAGCAATACGTAGGCTTCCAGCCAGGGTTCTCTTTTGATGGTGTTGCTAACCTACAAGATGGCGACTACCTACAAGATACAAAGTCAGCTTTGGTGCTTGAAGACCTTATCGGGCAGTTCTTATTTAACCGCGGCAGCGACGAAGACTAATCGCGGTTCAACGACTAAGCGTATATTACGAAGTCGTTAATTAATTCCAGCGGCCTGATGAAACTAATTACCTCATTGTCAGGTCTGCTTAAAAGAGTTTGAAGTTAGGAGATTTATTTTGAAAAAGTTTTTCGTAGCAATTGGCATCTTTATGATGTCTGTAGCAGGTATGGCGAATGCGCAGGAAGTTAATGAACAAAACCCTTATGAGTTGGTTCAAGATGTAGCTAATAGAACGTTTGAACGAATTAAAGCAAATCAGGAAGCGATTAAAAACGACCCTGAAATGCTGCGCACTATCATGCAGGAAGAGCTTGTTCCGCATATTGATTATAAATTTGCAGCTTTCATGGTGTTAGGTAAGCACTTCAAATCTGTGCCTCAGGAAAAAATGGGTGAGTACATCAGCGTTTTCCGTCAATATCTAGTAACCACATACGCTGTAGCAATGGGCTACTACGACAACCAAGAAGTAATCTTTGAACCTGAGTCATCGTTTGAAGACAAAAAATCGGTAACCGTACGCGCAGTGGTTCAAGACCCAAGCCGTCCTGAAATTAAAATTGCATTTAAAGTTCGTAAAGACAGCAAAACGAACGAATGGAAAGCATATGATATGGTCGCTGAGGGTATCAGCATGCTAAACAGTAAGCGCAGTGAGTTTGAATCAATTCTTCGTCAAGATGGTATTGATGCAGTTATCGCACTAATGCGTGACAAAATTGGCAAGCCGGTAGAGCTGAAGCAAGGCGAGCCAATTGAAATCGAAGGAGAGGCTGAGTGAGCCTGTTCGAGGTAAATGACACGGGTAGAATAGTGGTTCACGGTCAATTAGACCGTGAAACGCTGTCGAAAAATTTTTGGGAAAGTTTAAGCGGCAACCAACGTAGCATGTTGGTTAGTAACAAAAAGTGCCAAGTTGATTTAGGCGATGTGGAGCGTGCAGACAGTGCTGGTTTAGCATGGCTTATTAATGCTGTTAGGGATGCAAAGCAAAATGGTGTTAGCATGACCCTTTATAAAATGCCCGAGAAGCTACAAAAGCTTGCGAAAATTAGCGACGCGGATAGCTTTTTACCCGTAGAATAAACACCATTAAGCGAATAAAGAAGTAAGTTATGGAATTGTCTGAAATTGAAAAAATCTTGAAAGATGCGTTAGATCTTCACGAAGTCCACGTAAAAGGCGAAGGTTCGCATTTTAATATCATTGCAGTTAGCGATGCATTCAATGAAATGAGCCGCGTAAAGCGCCAGCAAGCAGTGTACGCGCCTTTAGCTGATAAAATTGCAGACGGCAGCATGCATGCAATTACCATCAAGACGTTTTCAGTAAAAGACTGGGAGCGCGAGCGCCAGTTCAACATTCCTCAATAATAGGCGTCGCTCGTGGATAAACTTGTAATAAAAAAGAGCCCTGCACTTAACGGTACAGTGCGTATCTCTGGTGCGAAAAACGCGGCACTGCCGCTGTTGATGACCAGCCTACTTACTGATTCCTCTTGTCGTTATACCAATGTTCCTCGTCTTCGTGATATCAACACTACCACGGCGCTTTTGCGTGAGTTAGGTGTAGAAGTAGCACTTCCTGCGCCCAATGATATTGTTATTGATGCAAGTACACTTGAAAGTGTGACGGCGTCTTACGACTTAGTGCGTACTATGCGCGCTTCAATTTTGGTATTAGGCCCGTTGTTAGCTAAGCAGGGTAAAGCGAACGTGTCTTTGCCTGGTGGTTGTGCCATAGGTGCACGCCCGGTAAACCTTCATTTGACTGGCCTTGAAAAGATGGGCGCAAAGATTGAAGTAGACGAAGGCTATATTCGCGCTGAAGTTGATGGTCGCTTAAAAGGCGCGCGTATCTTTATGGATATGGTAAGTGTAGGCGCTACCGAAAACCTACTGATGGCAGCAGCATTGGCAGACGGTACGACTATTTTGGAAAACGCGGCACGTGAACCTGAAATTGTTGATTTGGCGAACTGTCTTATTCAAATGGGCGCCAAGATCAGTGGTGCAGGAAGCGATAAAATTACCATTGAAGGTGTGGAAACCTTGAATGGTTGTGATTATGCCGTACTGCCAGATCGCATTGAAACCGGTACTTTCTTGGTAGCGGCGGCTGTAACAGGCGGTAAAGTCCGTTGTACTCATGCGGCACCAGATACGTTAGATGCTGTACTAGATAAACTAGAGCAAGCTGGTGCGAAGATCACAGTGGGCGAAGACTGGATTGAGCTAGATATGGAAGGGCGTAAGCCACAGGCTGTGCGTGTTAAAACCGCACCACACCCAGCATTTCCTACAGATATGCAGGCCCAGTTTGTTACCCTTAACTGCGTTGCCGAAGGCACAGGCGTAATAACAGAAACGATTTTCGAGAATCGCTTTATGCATGTACCAGAGTTACAACGCATGGGCGCAGAAATCGCACTTGAAGCTAACTCAGCCGTGTCTAAGGGCAGTTCAAGTTTGAAAGGGGCGCCAGTAATGGCTACTGACCTTCGCGCCTCAGCAAGCTTGGTTATCGCTGGGCTTATCGCAGAAGGTGAGACTCACGTAAATCGTATTTACCACTTAGACCGTGGTTATGAATCGATAGAAGAGAAATTGGGTGGTTTGGGTGCCATTATCGAGCGAGTTAAAGAGTAAACCTTAAACCTTGCACAAGAAAAAGCGCCGCATTTGCCCATGCGGCGCTTTTTTTTGTATAAAATTCTACTTACCGACTATCTTCGCGAATGTTTTTACAACAGTAATAAACGCTCAAGCGCTAAATGTGTAGTTAAGTACTACTAAGGCTATTGCCCCGCTCGGAGTTCTCCAACAGTTGCCGTTAGCGTAATTGATTGCCCATCGCGGCTAAGTTCAATTTCAAGCTCAGTGCCAGGCTCTGTTTCAGCAATCATATCCAGCGTTTTAGATGCGCTTTCCAAACGCACACCATCAATGGCTACTATGATGTCACCCGGGCGAATACCTGCGATGTCGGCAGGGCTGCCTTTAGCTACCGCCTGTACATCAATGCCTGGGCGATTGCGGTTCTCTCCGCCTACAAAACCAAGCTGGCCGCGCACAACCCGTCCATTGCTGATAATTTCATCCATAACGCGCTTAGCCAGTTCATAAGGAACAGCGAAGTTAATTCCATCTACATTGCGTGCGCGATTGTTAGAATCTAGCACTTGGAAATTGGCGTTGGTGATACCCAGCAAAATCCCATTACTATCTACCAAAGCACCACCCGAGTTTCCTTGGTTTAATACGGCATCGGTTTGAATAAAATCTACATAGTTCGACAAGCCATTGCGACCTGCTCTACTTACGATCCCTTGGGTTATGGTTTGCCCCAAGTCAAAGGGATTGCCTATTGCCATTACTACGTCGCCCACATGGGTATCGGGTTCTGATACCTGAGGAATAATGTGTAGGTTGTCAGCCGTGACTTTCAATACGGCAAGGTCGGTGAGGGGGTCAGTACCTACAATTTGTGCTTCTAAAATGCGACCGTCTTGCACTGCTACGTAAATACTGTCGGCATTGGCTACAACGTGGTGGCAGGTAAGCAGGTAGCCGTTCTCTGTCATAATAACGCCAGAGCCCAAATTGGTACGCCCACGCGATTGATTTCGAAATAGGCCTGAGCCGTTTTCGATACTAACACTATAAATGTTCACGACGGCTGGTGCGGAGCGGCTCAACGCTGCAAAATAGCTTTCGCGACTGGCGCTAACAGATGGCTCATTAAAAAAGCCTTGGGCTAGCCCCTTACCTTGTCTAAGTTCCGGCAAAAAAATCAACAGCAAAGCCGCAACGGCAACGCCTAGGATGATAGATTTTAGTAAGAAGTTAAATATTGAGCGGCCAGTCACAAGTCACACTTATTGTTGTCTGTCGCACTTACTCCATACGCACCGTTATTGAGGTACTACTTCACAAATTAAAAGCGCAACAATCTGAATTTATCGTTATTAATGTAAAGGATATCACTTTATTCACTAAACTACCGTAATGAAAAGCAAATTTTGTGTAACTCAATACGTCACAAGAGATGGTTAGAAAGTAAGCTAATGTGGATAGGGCTAAGGGGATAGTTTTCCTCAATAAAAAACGGCGCTTTAAAAGCGCCGTTTAACATGTATTCCTGTTTAGGAATTAGTAACTTTGAGAACTGAGCTCTACTGTCTGATAACCAAGTAAAGGGTAGAGTTACCGCGTTTTACATTAAGTGCGATAACGCCTTTGGCTTCGTCTAGCGCGTTTCTGAACTCCGCAACCGTTGATATGCGAACGCGGTTAACACCAATGATCACATCTTCAGATTGAAGGCCAATACGCGCCGCAGGTGCACCACGCTCAATCTCAGATACGACTACACCAGCATTGCCAGCATCGTCAGTACCATTAGACAGTGTGGCACCTTCTAGGGCTGGGTGAATTTGAGCTGCAGTTACCGTGGTATCAGTAGCATCGTCTAATACAACGTCTACGTTCATTTTCTTACCTTTACGCATAACGGTTAGCTCAACCTCTGCGCCAGCCCCCATACTTGCAATTTTTGCACGCAGTTCTTGGAAGCTGTGGAGCTTGCGACCGTTAATCGCCGTAATGATATCGCCTGCCTGAAGACCACCTTTCTCTGCAGCAGAATCAGGCTGTACTTCGCTTACGAATGCACCAATATTAACCTCGGCATTCATAGCTTCGGCAAGGCCTGCATCAATATCACTACCTAGAATACCCAAGAGACCTCGGCGTACTTCACCATATTCAGCAATTTGATCGACAAGGCTTTTCATCATATTGGCAGGAATAGCAAAACCAATACCCACGTTGCCGCCATTAGGGCCAAAAATAGCGGTATTGATACCAACCAATTCACCGTGAAGGTTAACCAGTGCGCCACCTGAGTTACCGCGGTTAATTGCCGCGTCAGTTTGAATGAAGTCTTCGTAACCGCCAATGTTTAAGCCTGAACGGCCTAAAGCACTTACAATACCTGAGGTTACGGTTTGAGAAAGACCGAATGGATTACCAATGGCGACTACAAAGTCACCAACGCGTAGCACGTCAGAATCGGCAAGCGGCAACGCTTTTAAATCATCCGGCTCAATCTTAAGCAAAGCGATATCACTTTGCTCGTCAGAACCCAACTTTTTCGCTTTGAACTCGCGTCCGTCTGTTAATTTAACTGTGATTTCGTCCGCGTTATCAACAACGTGATTGTTGGTAACTACATAACCTTTGTCAGCATCAATAATGACACCAGAACCAAGACCACGGAAAGGACGTTCTTGAACTTGCTCTTGCGGTGCACCAAAGAAGTAGCGAAACATTTCTGGTACGCGCTGTGTAGAAGTTTGCGTACCTTCCACTGCGATACTGACTACCGCAGGGGTCGCTTCTTCGAGCATAGGGGCTAAAGACGGCACTTCGTCTTTTGAATCAGAAAAGAACGGTAACGCCGCCTGCGTACTAGCAGTAAAGCCCAGTGAACTTACAACAACGGCAGACGCCAATAGACAATGGCGGAAAGACATTTTCATGTTCGCTTACACTCCTTCATGTTATATGCGACATAGCATGGTTTCAGTAAAAGAGTCTGACGTCGTAATAAAGTTCCCGATGTTACTGTTTTTCTGCGTTATTCTGCTCAGAACCGCCGACGAACAACCCCGAACCTGAGTTTGCGAAGTCTTTCGGCTGGGTATCAGAAACACGATTTACTTTAGACTTGTCAGTCCCTTTCAAATTATTGCGTAAATAGGTTGTAGCTTGCTCCCCGTAGAAAGGAACCTTGCTATCTTCTTCATCGCTGCCTTGTTCAAGCAGCATTTCGTACTCTTCAATTTGTTGCTTCAGCGTTTCACACTGACTCTCAATGCTTTCTAAGCTTTGACGAGTTTGATGTATATGATGCTGCGCCTGTTGTGCGAGGATCTCTTTAACTTGCTTCTCAGTTTGTGCAGCATTACCTGCGCCTTGCTTTTGTTGAAGAAAGCGACCAGCGAAAAAGCCAATAATTAAACCAACAACTAACAAAGCAAGAGATACTAACAATTCCATTATATTCTCCGAATAAATCTACATCGTGCAGCCGACCTTTGTTTCTACGATCTAAAAGCTGCTTTCGACCATATGCTGAATATAGCAAGGTCAAACCCGAAAAGCGCATACATAGTTTCATTTATTCAGTGTATGTCGAATTTCAATGTGAGATTCTACCGTGATTTCCATTAAAATTAAGGTCATAATTGAGAAATTCAAGCAGGTCGGTGCAGCGTGCGCCGCTATTGACTTTTGTACGGAGTGGTTTCGGCGATGACGCCATGGGAAAAATATCAGCTAGATCTTCAGTCGTCTGATTTTCATTATGACGCGGCACAAGAAAATGCAGTAAAAGAGCTTCAGCGTTTGTACGATGAACTGACCGAGCCCAAAAAGAAAATGACTTGGCGGGTTAAGTTAAAAGCTGCGTTTGGTAAAGGACATGCCAAGCCGGGTATTCAAGGCATTTACTTTTATGGCGGGGTAGGGAGAGGTAAAACTTATTTAGTGGATACCTTCTACGATTGCTTGCCTTTTGAAAAGAAAATGCGCGTGCATTTTCACCGTTTCATGTATCGCGTGCACGACGAACTTAAGCAACTTAAAAGCGAACAAGATCCTTTGAAGTTGGTGGCGGCAAAGCTGGCAGAAGAAGCGAGAGTTATCTGTTTTGACGAGTTTTTCGTATCTGATATTACCGACGCCATGATTTTAGGTACCCTAATGGAAGAGTTATTTGGTCACGGTATTGTGCTAGTGGCTACCTCTAACATAGTGCCTGACGATTTGTATAAAAACGGATTGCAGCGTGCGCGATTCTTACCAGCAATTGACCTGCTCAACCAAAACACTCGTGTGGTAAATGTTGATAGTGGTATTGATTATCGCTTGAGAACCCTAGAGCAAGCTGAAATTTATCACTACCCACTTGATAATGAAGCCACAGAAAATTTGCATAGTTATTTTTCTCAGTTAGCGCCAGAAGAAGGCTCTAAAGGTGAAGATATTGAGGTAAATAACCGTAAAATTGCAACTCTTCGTAACGCAGACGGCGTCTTGATGATCGACTTCAAAGCACTATGTGGAGGGCCCAGAAGCCAGAGCGATTACATTGAATTAAGCCGTTGTTATCATTCGGTGCTCTTAGCCAATGTCGCGGAAATGGGCCAGCATAATGACGATGTGGCGCGCCGCTTTATTGCGATGGTAGATGAGTTCTACGAGCGTAACGTGAAACTCATCATTTCGGCAGAAGTAGCGCTAGAAAACCTTTATACCCAAGGCCTTCTAAACTTCGAGTTTAGACGCTGCCTTAGCCGCTTAAAGGAAATGCAGTCACACGATTACCTGGCCACCGAACACCTACCATAGAAAAATGTATGGGGTCAGAGTACATTTATGTCTAATAAGAGCGGGTAAGCACGTTGCTTGCGTCCCTTGAAAGGGGATTCACATTGGTATTAGAGGAAAATTAAGGTAGAATTTCGCACAATTTTTCTGTGTTGCTAAATCAGCGTTTAGTTTGGAAAAGGTTGCACTTAGCAATTTTTACAATGGCTTGTTTCGCATTAACTCCAAATAAGACAAAGCGGCGCAGCCTGAAAAAAGGTTCAGGCAAATAGTACCCCGATAAAACCCAACGCAGCATTTCTAATTGCGAGAAAGAGAATTTTAAGATGGGAAGAGCATTCGAAGTTCGTAAAGCCGCCATGGCAAAAACTGCCGGCGCAAAAACTAAGGTTTATTCTAAGTACGGTAAAGAAATTTACGTGTGCGCAAAAAATGGTGGTGCCGACCCAGACACTAACCTTTCACTTCGCCGCCTAATGGAAAAAGCGAAGAAAGACCAAGTACCAAGTCACGTTATTGAAAAAGCGATTGATAAAGCGGCTGGTGGTGCTGGCGAAGATTTTCAGCCTATGCGTTACGAAGGCTTTGGCCCGGGTAACTGTATGGTTATTGTTGACTGCTTGTCTGACAACGCAAACCGTACCATTACCGAGGTGCGCAACTGCTTCACTAAAACTAACGCCAAGCTAGGTGCGCAGGGTGCGGTATCGCATATGTTCAATCACCAAGCGGTATTCCAGTTTGAAGGTGACGACGAAGACGCTATTCTAGAAGTGCTGATGGAAGCAGACGTGGACGTAACTGATGTTGAAGTTGAAGACGGTAAAGTTACCGTTTATGCGCCGCACACTGAATTCTATCAGGTAAAAACAGCGCTAACTGAAGCCTACCCAGATATTACGTTTATTGCCGAAGAGATGAGCTGGATACCTCAGACTGAAACTGAGATCAGCGAAGAAGATATGCCTATGTTTGAGAAATTCATGGACATGCTTAACGACTGTGACGACGTGCAGGATGTTTACCACAACGCGATTACGCCGAGCAGTAACTAATAAACACAAACCTCATGAATAAAAAACCTCGCCAATGCGAGGTTTTTTTGTGTGCTCAAACGTTTAACGGCGATTATAGATAAACTGTTTCGTACTTTATCGGCGCTAACTTTTTTAAAATACGATTTTCCTGCTGATAGGTAAGGCCTACATCGCGCATAGCACCTTGAACATACTCTACCAAAATATAGAATTCTCGCTCCTTGATGTTGAGACCTTTGTGAGACTCTAACATTGATTTACCATCGTACTCACAAGGTCCGCCAATAAGCTCACAGGTTTGCAAAACGAGTTGGTCGCGTAGATGCTTTTTTGGCACCCCTTTAAAGTAGTGACCAATTACAGGGTCAGTGTAAATACGGGTGATAGCCACACCATAGACAGTGTTCAGCGTTTTATGGCCACCAATTTCATCATACAGACTTTGCTTTTCAGTACTTGCACAACCTGTAAGCAAAATGTTTAGTAGCGCTAGTGCTGCAATAGGAATACATTTTAACAATTTCATATGTGGTAACTCCCCATTAAAAATTGCCATTTACCGTTAGGTAGAAGCCACTTGAGCTCTCTTGCAGCGGTAAATTACCTAAATCCACATAGGCAGCGGTAATTGAAATAGATTTATTTGGAAAGTAAGCAATAAAAGCATCAACAACCGTATCCTCTTCGGCTAGCCCACCTAACCGATTAGTTTGTGTTCGAAACTCAGTGCCCATTGCCGTGGTAGGGCTGATTAATACTGCAACGGAGCCTTCCCACTCAACTTTTGCATTGTCGTGACCTTCAGCACCAAAACCCAATAGGCCAAATACATTTGCCTTAGTGTACCTGGCGGTTAAATTAGTAAGTAAATTATAGCCTGACGGTGTGCCCAACCATAATTTAGTCGCTGAAAGGTAGATGTCAGTGCCGCTGTCGTCCTTTGCGCCTAACAGTAAAGGTACCCCTACCTCAGGAAGTGGAACGGTGCCATCTGGCAATGAAAGCGAACTATCAACATCTCTATTTTTCTTATACTGGGCGCCTAAAGCGATTTGTGGAGCCCATGAGTTTTGGGTAAAAACGCCATCACCGAATAATTTAACCTTTGCCCCCACAATATCTTGCTCGATAGTTGTACTGTTAGCATTGGTCACCGCACCTTCTGTAAGTAGCGCAAAAACATTGCTGGTTAACCCGGCTGAAATATCTAAACGCTGGCGCTGTATGCTAAATTCCACGCGGTCAAAAAGACTTATGCCAGCACCAGCAGTAGTGAGCGAGTAATCGTTAAGGCTTAAGTATTGAACATTGGCAGAATAGCTAATTTCTTCTTTACTCGTGTACCCGCCAATAAATGCCCAAGGTGTTATGCCGCCACCTGCGGTACCTTCAAAGCCGGTAATTCCGCCCGACGCTATTAAGCGAGAGCCGCTATCCGCGTTTACTAACGGCGATAAAAAAAGTAAGGGAAGTAACAAGCGCTTTATCATGTATTGAGCCTAATAGTGTTATTGCGGTGCTGTGATTGAGTTATCATAGCGTTATTCGCGTTCTTTTACGTTTACAGTAATCTGATTTAGCAGTTCATGCCACGGTAGTGGACGAGAAAGATAATAACCTTGTGCCCAATCGCACCCAAGGCTCTTTAAATAATCGAGTTGTGCTTCTGTCTCTACGCCTTCCGCGATTACGCGAAGACTGTAAAGTTTGGCAAGGTTTTGAATAATCATCACCATTTTACTACGCGACTCAGAAGCAGAGAAAAGGTCGTTAACGAAGGAGCGATCTATCTTCAAGCAATTGGCGGGGTAGTGAATTAACTGGCTGAAAGCTGTATAGCCTGTTCCAAAGTCATCAAGCGCTAAAGAAACGCCTAGCTCGTTTAATGCTTTAAGCGTTTCAAGGCATGTCATGTCACCTGCAACAAATGCTGTTTCCGTTATCTCTAGTTCAACGCGTTCAGGTGAAACATTGTTTTTCAATAAAAGCGCTTTAACTTGTGAAGGGAAATTTTCGTTATTGAGTTCTACGCCAGATACATTAATACACATTCTCCCTTCGAAGGCGCAAGAGCTTTGTAATTGCGTTAGCGCATTTAACGCATTATCAATGACCCACAAATCTATTTTTTTAATAAGACCGACAGATTCTGCAACGGGTATAAAGTCGTCAGGTCCAATGTCTTTTAATTCTTCGTTTTGACACCTAAGTAACGCTTCCACCGCGACAATAGTGTTATCTTTGCAATCAAATATTGGCATGTATGCTAGTGAAAATTGACTTTCACTAAGAGCAATTCTCAGCCCTTTTTCTATTTTTTGGCGTTGCTGCAACGCCATTGCGATATCCTTAGTGAAGAACCTATAGCAGTTGCGACCGTTATTTTTCGCATCATACATCGCCGCATCAGCATGTTGCAGCAATGTTGCTGGTTCGACTGCATCATCAGGGTAAACAGCTATACCTATACTGGCGTATACGTTATGAGAAACGCCGTCAACATCAAACCCATTGTCAAACACACCCAAAATGCGTTCTGCGGCTTTGCTGGCATCTTCCGGTTTTTTCATATCAGGCAAAATTACGACGAATTCGTCCCCCGCTAGCCTGGCCAGACTATCTTTATTTGGTTTGAATAATTGGTCGCTAGGTCGAATGACTTCCCATAGCCGTTCACTAAATTCGAGTAGTAAGCGATCT
Source organism: Alteromonas sp. PRIM-21 (assembly GCF_027563165.1). Taxonomy (NCBI): domain Bacteria; kingdom Pseudomonadati; phylum Pseudomonadota; class Gammaproteobacteria; order Alteromonadales; family Alteromonadaceae; genus Alteromonas; species Alteromonas sp. PRIM-21. Next base: position 258,336 of record NZ_JADOEK010000004.1, read on the forward strand.
CCAGCCTCATGACCAAACTGGTCATTCACCTGTTTAAAGTTATCAAGGTCGATATAAAGTAGCCCTATGCGATTCTTGTCTTTTTTCGCACGACTGATTAAACGCTGTAGATTGTTTTTAAAACTCCAGCGATTAGGGAGGCCTGTCAATGTATCGAAAAACGCCATTTGGCGGACATCGTCAGCGTGAAGTTGAATGATGGTTCGATAGGCTTGTTCTTCTGAATAGAGCGCAGCTAAGCATATGGAGTTTAGCGCCAGCATAGTAAGAACGAAACGAATTGCTTCGACTAAGGAGTAGCTAGTCGATAATAAGAATGAAAGCGGGCTGAATAGCAAGAGTAGGCTAGCAATAGTAAAAAAAGAAAAGATGACAACCGCAGGCCAAAAGCGATTAATGAAAAGGTTAATAGCCATAATCGGGTAAATCCACAGCATACCCGTATTGTCTTTTCCGCCAGTGATAAGCAATGAAATAGAAAGAAAACACAAAATACCGCTAAGCACAGTGGCAGCGCGCTCTACATTACCGGAGCGTTTTAGAATGTACAGGTTAATCAAACCGACAAACGCACAGCCTAATAGTAAGATACCAAGAAAGCGTGCGTTACTAATTAGATTAATGCTGCCTAAGGCTAGAAGAAACAGCACTCCAATGATGGTTAAGACTTGGCATAATCGATAGCGCCTGCGAAATCGGACGGCGACCATTTCTTGCTGACCCGTCGTTGAGTCATGAGTTTGAATTTGGTTCTCCAAAATACTATTAATATCCATCCAGTAAAAGGTTTTTACTTTTTTGGCGTTTAACCTAGGTTAGCCTGCTACCAATATATTGCTGTTCTTCGTAAAAGATAGACTACCTCACTAACCTATTCAATTATTCTTACGGATTATCACCTTGTCGCTTAGTTATTGATTAATATTAGGTATTTCTAATTTTTGTGTGTTTGGAAAATAAGCAGAAATAAGCCCTAACTTGTAAGGATTCATCACAGTTTCAAAAATATTTTGAAACTGATTCAGCTATTAGAGGGCTTATCATTGAAAAGGTGAATCAATACCATACGCACAACTTTTAGATTGTTCCCATTTATATATTGAGGAGTTAGTTGTGTCTCATCCAATTATCGAAGATTTAAACAAGCGTTATACAGTTAAGAAGTACGATGCTAACAAACGCATTTCAGCTGACGACCTTGCTACCATTCTTGAAGCTTTGCGTCTATCAGCGTCTTCTATCAACTCTCAGCCTTGGAAGTTTGTTGTAGTAGAAAGCGACGAAGCGAAACAGCGTCTACACGATAGCTTTGAAAATAAGCATCAGTTTAACCAGCTTCACGCGAAAGAAGCGTCTCATACTATTTTGTTTGCTTACGACCCTAAATTCACTAAAGAAAAGTTTGTTAAACGTGTCGATGCAGAAGTCGCTTCTGGTCATTTACCTGAAGATATGCGTGAAAACTTTATGGGTGCTTATGCCTTCGCTGAAGCGAATACCGATGAAAATGGTAACAACGCAGCATGGACTAAAGCGCAGGTTTATCTTGCACTTGGAAATGCAATGCACACATTGGCTCGTTTGGGTATCGCCTCTACACCGATGGAAGGTGTGGATCCTGATTTGCTTGGCGAACTATTCAAAGACGAACTAGACGGCCACGTTTGTGAAGTGGCATTGGCTATGGGATACCCTGATACCGAGCAAGACTGGAACCACGGCCTACCTAAGGCCCGCTTGCCAAAAGATGACGTGATTGCAGTGGTTTAACCCTCTTATAGAACAGCCAGTTGTTTTAAGTATAAAGTGTAAAAGAGCGCCTTTAACGGCGCTCTTTTATTTTAAAGACTCGTGCAAACTAGCGTTGAAAATAATCTGTCCGCCCCCATCTCACTCGCTTGACTGAAATCAATTTATTAATAAAACCAGCCTAAATATCGTGCACGCTTTTATAAAACGCAATAGCCCTTCTTCATTTACGCCGTTTCTTGTGGCGTGGGTATTGTCGTATCTAATTGTTAGTACGGGTTTTCAGACACCTGATGTAGCGAGTAATGCTGAAGTTACGTCGCAGTCTCCGCTGGCCAAGTTTGTTCACAGCACGCAAAGCTACTCTCTTAGGTTTAGCGCAACCAAACTAACCGGTGATAAAGGCGAAAAGCTTACCGACGCAGAGCCGCCAGGTTTAATATCGGCATCGCTAAACTTTGTCTTTTACAAAGCGTCATCCACCAAGGTGCCATCAGCAGGCCCTTTCTTTACTGATAAAACGTGGGTAAAAGCGAGCCCTCGAGGTCCACCTTCCATCCTGAGTTAACCCCTTTACACGCGCTAACGTGAAAGCAAAGCTTCTTTGTTTCTCGTTCAAGCGTTTTAAAACTTCATTATTCAGGATTTAAAATGGCACGATTTTCATTTCGTGGCTTTGTGTATGTGCTCATCGTTATGCTCGGTTTACTGAGCGCTGCGCCCAACATATTGCCACAATCAGTTAAACAGCAGTTACCCACGTGGTATACCTCTAGCACTCTTTCTTTAGGCTTAGATTTACAGGGAGGATCGCATCTACTCTTAGCCGCAGACACTGACGCCTTGTTTGAGAAGCAACTCAGCAGTTTTTCCAGTGATTTGCTTAGCGAATTACGTACCCAAAACGTACGCTATACCAGAACATCTCACTCGCTTTCTTCAAAGGCGAGTAGTCAAGATAGTGCAGCAAGCGTTGTATTTACCTTGCGCAACGCAGGTGATGCTAGAAAGGTTAAAGATGTTGCTTATCAAGTTTCCGCTCAACCGAAAGGAGCAAGTGCACTTGATGTTGCAATAAAGCAAAACACCGTCACTCTTACACTTAACGAACTCTATTCAGAGCAATTGGTTAAGGACACGTTAAGCCGAAGTGTTGAGGTAGTACGGAAGCGTTTGAACGAAACCGGGCTTACCGAGCCCAGTGTTACCTTACAGGGTAAAGACGCGATTTTAGTTCAGATGCCAGGTATGTCCGACCCGACCCAGGTTAAAAAGCTACTGGGTACTACAGCACAAATGACCTTTCATTGGGCTGCAAACAGCCGCTCAGAACAAGTAATGAGCAAGCAGGATGGGGCGGGTAATTCCTATCGCTTGGAACAAAAAGTGGCGCTAGAAGGCGAACATATCACTGACGCGGCCGGTGTTTTAAGTAGCGAAACCGGTCAGCCTGTAGTGACCTTTCGTTTAGACAGTGCCGGTGCTAAGCAGTTTGCCACTATGACCCGCGACAATATTGGCCGCGTGCTTGCTATTGTTCTTGACGACAAAGTGGTAACCGCCCCGGTTATTAACAGCGTGATCCCAGGCGGACGAGGAGAAATTACCGGTAACTTTACGTTGCCCGAGGCAGGTAATACCGCATTAATGCTTCGCACCGGTGCGTTACCTGTGCCCCTTGATATTATAGAAGAACGTACGGTTGGGCCTGATTTAGGTAGCGACGCTATTCAAACCGGTGTAGAAAGCGGTATAGCAGGTGCGTTGCTAGTTTTAGCATTTATGGTAGCGATTTATGGCAGATGGGGGGCTATTGCAAGCTTTGCTCTGTGCATCAACATGGCATTGGTGTTTGGTGCGTTAACCTTATTTGGCGCAACACTCACATTACCTGGCATTGCAGGCTTGATTCTGACTATGGGCATGGCGGTAGATGCAAACATTTTAATTAATGAACGCATACGTGAGGAAAGTAAAAAAGGCCGCCCTGCAGCCAGTGCAATCGAAGTGGGCTTTGAAAAAGCATTCGCAACAATAGTAGATTCAAACTTCACTACGCTTATAGCGGTGAGTTTGTTGTTTATGTTCGGAAGTGGGCCTATTAAAGGGTTTGCTATCACCATTGCCCTTGGGCTTGTATCTTCAGTATTTACTGCGGTTGCCTTAACTAAAATGCTTATGCTTAGAGTGGTTAAGTCGAAGCAAAAAAATACGCAAGATCGCGCGCAGCAGCGCCTGCCACTACGCTTCTCATCGCCGCTACTGCGCTTGAGCGATAAGCTAAGCGGTGTTAATTTTCTGGCTAAACGCAAGATTGCATTAGCTATTTCGGTAGTGCTAACAGTGCTCTCAATCGGATTATTTGCCAAACCAGGTTTACATTATGGTGTCGATTTTACCGGGGGCACCATGATTGAGCTGACCGCGCCAACACTCTCGACTGATGAGTTACGAGGTGTCATTGAAAGTAATGGCTTTGATCAGGTAGCCATTCAAGAATATGGCAGTGAGCATCACTATTTATTGCGCGCTCCTGTTCTCGATAGCAATGACGAGCTTGATAATAGCAATGCAAAGCAGACTGACGCACTAAAACGTGCGATTTCAGAGGCTGACGACCAGGTAAGTTTTGATAAAGTTGATATGGTTGGACCGAAAGTCAGCGGAGGTTTCGCGGAGCTATCTATTCTTGCGCTGCTTATAGCCGGTGGTGGCATGTTGGTTTACCTATGGGCGCGTTTTGAAGCGCATTTCGCGACGGCAGCACTGCTTACCGTGCTACTGGATTTAACCAAAACCATAGGCTTTTTCGCGTTAACCGGTATCGAGTTTAACTTAACCGCAGTAGCAGCGTTATTAGCGCTTATTGGTTATTCGATAAACGATAAAGTGGTGGTGCTTGATCGTATCCGCGAACTCTTACGTTTAGACCCAACTAAACCTTTATCAAACACCATCAACGAAGCGGTGAATAGTACATTAAGTCGAACGGTATTTACGTCAGTTACCACGCTGTTAGCGCTGCTTCCAATGGCTTTATTTGGTGGTGACGCAGTAGAAAGTTTTGCAGTGCCTATGGTTTTTGCTGTGGTAATTGGCACGTCTTCGACCTTGTTTATAACCTCTACATTATTGTACCTATTGGGCAGTAGAAGGGAGAAACAGGGCAAAGCACAGTTAAAGCCCACTGCTGAAGAAATTAAGGCTTCGTTGTCCCACATCCCTTAGGCGACACGAGTTCCTTAACTTTATTACCCTGCCGCGTTTTTGTACCTCAATACTTTGGTAAGAAAACGCGGTAAGGTAGCAGTATTAACAGGAACCCTTGATGCGTACTTCCAGTTTCGCGTAAGCATGCATCAGTGGCAATAAGGAACGTATAATGTTTGCAGTTGATCACATTATTTTACTTAGCGCAGTGCTGGCCATTTTAGGTGTGCTGGCCAGTAAGCTGTCTCCGCGCTTTGGCGTACCTGTATTGGTGCTATTCCTTGGTGTTGGTATGCTGGCTGGTGAAGATGGGATTGGCCGAATTTTCTTTGATAATGCCGATGCCGCCCATGCTATAGGTACATTTGCTCTCATCCTTATTCTATTTGATGGCGGACTGCAAACATCTAAAAAGTCCATACTTCAAGCATGGAAGCCAGCTGCTTTGCTTGCCACCTTTGGCGTTGTGGGGACAGCGGTGCTTACCGGTGTGGCGGCCATGATTATCCTCGATTTACCGCTCTATAAAGGCTTATTGCTTGGCGCTATTGTGGGGTCAACCGATGCTGCTGCGGTATTTTCGGTTTTGCGCAATGCAGGTATCCGCATTCCCGCTAAGATAAAGTCCACGCTGGAGCTTGAAAGTGCGTCGAACGATCCTATGGCCATATTCCTCACTATTGGCCTTATTACGCTTATTCAAGATAGCACGACTAAACCCTTGGATTTGCTCTCTTTATTTGCTAGCCAAATGGGCGTTGGCGCAGCAGTTGGCCTTGCAATAGGCGGTATTGCTGTGTGGCTTTTCAGGCGTGTAACTTTAATGGCCATAGGCTTGTACCCGGTATTTGTGATGTTATTTGGGGTATTGTCTTTTGGTTTAGCAGCAAACTTAAATGGCAGTGGCTTCCTCGCTACTTTCATTACGGGCGTCATCGTGGGGAACAGCCGCTTTGCGTATCAGCGTAATACCTTTGTGTTTCTCGACGGACTGGCTTGGTTGGGGCAAATTGCCATGTTCGTTATCCTCGGCTTGCTCGTTACACCCACCGAGCTTTTCGTAAACTGGAAGGAAGGCTTACTCATTGCGTTTGTGCTTATTTTTGTTGCACGCCCGCTGGTGGTTATGCCTATTTTGCTGCTCTCGAAGTTCTCGTTTAAAGCATCGCTTCTTATATCATGGGTGGGTTTGCGAGGTTCGGTGCCAATTATTTTAGCTATTTTCCCGCTGATATTTGGTATGCCTTACGCTGAGCTTATTTTCAATGTGGTGTTCTTTATTGTGCTTATCTCCGCCTTGTTGCAGGGCTCAACCTTACCTTTCGCAGCGCGCAAGTTAGGTTTAGTGCTAAATGATGAAGTAAAGGAATCGAGTACGCTAGAAATTGTTAAAGTTGCCAAAAGTAAGCGCGAACTTATAGAGATAGAAGTATCCAAGTTATCGCCGGCTTTGAACAAAACCATCAGTGAAATATCGCTTCCTGACAATACGGTAGTGGCGATGATTGCTCGTGGTGAACAAACTCTTATACCTAAAGGCAGCACCAAAATAGAATCGGGTGATCAAATATTTATTATCACTAAACTACTCGATAAAAACGCCGTTGAACAATGCTTTTACAATGAGCAGGAATAGGGTGCTATTGTAGGGTACTTCATGTAGAATGCGCCGCGGAGTTGGCCAGGCAATCGCCGCTTTCGTAAGAAAGGGGAGGAAAGTCCGGGCTCCAAAGGGCAGGGTGCCAGATAACGTCTGGGCGGCGTGAGCCGACGACAAGTGCAGCAGAGAGAAGACCGCCTAAGCATGTTTACATGCCGGTAAGGCTGAAAGGGTGCGGTAAGAGCGCACCGCACCTCTGGTAACAGAGTGTGGCAAGGTAAACTCCACCCGGAGCAAGACCAAATAGGATCCCTCAACGTGTGGCCCGCATGGGGATCGGGTAGGTTGCTTGAATCAGTGAGCGATTGCTGATCTAGAGGAATGGTTGCCCACGACAGAACCCGGCTTACGGCCAACTCCCCCTAATTCTGAAAATCTATGCTTATCAGTATTTTGCTGGTAAGCATAGAGTGCTCTAAGCCCCCTTTTCACAGAGGCGTCACACATCATGTCACACTTATCAGTTCCACACGCTATACTGCGTTGAAACACATATCATTTTAATTAACTGCACAAATCATCTATTGTTCGTAGATCGTTACGTACTAGCTGTAGAGTTGAAGCGTTAAAATTAGTCAGTAAAATATTAGGTAGGGCCAAGTTGGAGGAAGCAGACTACTCGGCTATTCCAATCCTAGCGAAAACTTTAACATAGAGTTTAGCGCATTTAACCTTAAGCCCATTCGTGCATTTATTGGTTTGCAAACGTCTTATATTGCAGCACCTGTTTCCAGTGATTGGGTTGGGACGTGGGATATGGCATTATAATCCGCAGCACCTAAGGTAATGCGGAAGTCGGTACTAATGGAATTGATTGTCATTAATGAGTTAGTAAGGGACTTCAGAGTAAAAATCTTTAGACGGTTTGCATAAAATTCAAAGCTGCTCTTCATTTTATTTAGAGAAAATAATTATTATTTAATCGTGACTGAGTTTGATGAACGGTATTTTTGTTATTACCCTCGACCGATTAGCAGAAATTCAGCTTCCAGATCTGCTAATCACTATTAAGAAGGGGTTTCATCTTTCATTTTCGAGCTAGAGAAGCAAATAATTGGAAACTCAAAAAAGTCGATTATCAATCACCCGCACTTTCGTGGGGCAACTGATAATCCTACTTAGCTGAGGTTTTAGTTGCTTGTAAAAGTATAACTTGCGGAGAAAGTTTCTCCTGTTTCTTGAATCTCAAAACCATAATTCAGCGTTACCGTGGCCCCGCCTGTTAGTGGAGAGATTAATTCGAACTCTACCTCTACTCCATCGGCTAATACTAAGCCCTCAGACAAATTTGAAATAGTTGGTACTACTTGGCCTGTCCCATCAGTCGCAGTGAGGTTGATGATTGTAAAACTTTGCGCTTCCGCAACAATCCTAAATGTATCAAGAGTATACCTAGTTGGAGTTGGGATTCCCGTTACATTAGCAGTCACTGTAGAATTAGACGAATATGGCAATGGTACTTCACTGAATACTGGATCGAAAAAACCACTTTCCCTATACAGCTTCACGCTTGGTTGCACAGCATCTACCGTAAGAGTATCTGGTTCACTATCTTCAATTCCGTCATTTACTATTAAACTGATTACATAACTTCCATCTAAATCGGGCGTAAAACCAGGGTTTACTGTCGTTTCGTCATCAAATGTGGAGAGACTGCCAGTTGGCTTTGAAACAAAACTCCAAGAATATAATAAACCGTCTCCGTCAGCGTCGGTGCTACCACTACCGTCTAAATACACAGTAGTACCCGCCGTTACATTTTGATCATTACCGGCATTCGCTACAGGTGCAGAATTCGCAGTTGCCGCAATCACAGAGACTGTATCAGCTGCACTATCGACAGTTCCATCATTAACGATTAATTGCGCGACGTATGTACCATCTACATCAGCTGTGAAGGTTGGCGAAACGTTAGTCGGGTTTGTCAAACTAGCATTGCTACTAGAAGGGAAGGATGTAAGCGACCAAGCGTAAGAAAGCGTATCACCATCGGCGTCTGAACTGGCACTGCCATTGAGGGTCACAACTGTGCCTGTTGATGCATTCTGATCATTACCAGCATTCGCTACAGGTGCAGAATTCGCAGTTGCCGCAATTACAGAGACTGTATCAGCTGCACTGTCGACAGTTCCATCATTAACAATTAATTGCGCGACGTATGTACCATCTACATCAGCTGTGAAGGTTGGCGAAACGTTAGTCGGGTTTGTCAAACTAGCATTGCTACTAGAAGGGAAGGATGTAAGCGACCAAGTGTAAGAAAGCGTATCACCGTCGGCGTCTGAACTGGCACTGCCATTAAGGGTCACAACTGTGCCTGTTGATGCATTTTGATCATTACCGGCATTCGCTACAGGTGCAGAATTCGCAGTTGCCGCAATTACAGAGACTGTATCAGCTGCACTGTCGACAGTTCCATCATTAACGATTAATTGCACAACGTATGTACCATCTACATCAACTGTGAAGGTTGGCGAAACGTTAGTCGGGTTTGTCAAACTAGCATTGCTACCAGAAGGCAAGGATGTAAGCGACCAATTGTAAGAAAGTGTATCACCGTCGGCGTCTGAACTGGCACTGCCATTAAGGGTCACAACTGTGCCTGTTGATGCATTTTGATCATTACCAGCATTCGCTACAGGTGCAGAATTCGTAGTTGCCGCAATTATAGAGACTGTATCAGCTGCACTGTCGACAGTTCCATCATTAACGATTAATTGCGCGACGTATGTACCATCTACATCAGCTGTGAAGGTTGGCGAAACGTTAGTCGGGCTTGTCAAGCTAGCATTGCTACCAGAAGGTAAAGATGTAAGCGACCAAGTGTAAGAAAGTGTATCACCATCGGCATCTGAACTGGCGTTGCCATTGAGGGTCACAACTGTGCCCGTTGATGCATCCTGATCGTTACCAGCATTCGCTACAGGTGGAGAGTTCTGTACTTCCTGAGGTGGTGAATTATCTGAACTAGATCCTCCACCGCAACCGTAAAGAGACAAAGTTAGACCGAAAACTGCTATTAACTTCTTCATTTTTTAGATTCCACGTCCTGTGGTTAAAATTTAGCGAGAGGTGGACGTACTACCGACTCACTATTACTATTTGATATAAGTAGGGGATGATTTTAAGTTACTTTTCTCAAGTTAATTCCAATTTCGTAACGTGAACTTTTTGTTATTAGTTTTATTTGTTGATATTTTCTGACCAACTATTGACATAGAGTCCTACAATTTTTCTTTGTCAATGTCGCAAAACGTACACAAGAGACTGTCAGCTTTGATTTAGTCCTATGTGAAAGGAAATTTTTAATAGGGGTTATGCATATTCTTTATCGCTTTTTCTAGCCAAAACCTGTTGCATTTCAGAAGCAGTGCCTACAGTTGAAAAGTCGAAGTCTTAGTATTCTAAAGCTAATTTGAGAAATGTAATGGTTTATGAACCACAAAAGCTGAAACTCAATTGCTGATAGTCACAGGAGAAGCGAGCGCTTGAAGCAGTTCCCGAAAAGGGAAAAAGTATAAGTATTGAAAAGAGCTTCATTTGATATCCTTATTCTCTATTATTTTTTGAAAGCCAATATTGGAAACTAGGTTCGTGAGCACCGCAGCTAGAGTGTTCTTGAAGAACGGGTGAACCGATAGCATTAAGGATGAAATAGACCTTAGCAATCAACCTTGACCCTAATACCTTGAGAAGAGCGGTTAAATTTTTAGAGGACCTTTCCATTTGGGTGAAGTTGGCAGGAGCTAGCAAAAACGATTTTACATTCCCTTCAACTAACCTTTCTGACTGTTCTATTTTTTCTTTAGTCTTATCTTCTTCCATGAATTCTTTATTTATACTAAAGTATAATGTTTAGTGTATTTCAACTACCCTCCTATGTCTACACATAAGTTCCTATCAATCCAGAATGCGACCGAAAGTTGATATATATCGGCACCTAAAGTGCATTATGGTGTAAGTATAAGTGTTACAAGCAAGAGCCTAAATCTAATCAGAAAAACATTGGTGTTAGAAGAATAGGGATTGGACAGCTTTTGTTATACTGATAGTATAGGTAGGAAATCTGCACCTATGCTAGAGCTTCCCTCCTGTCCAGGGTATATCAAACAAAGCAATCAAAAAAACTAATAAACTAAATTCGACGTAGTCAATCCTTAGTGGCATTCCATGCACCTAATCTAAAAGGAATAAGCATGAAAACCAAAGACGAAAGCAAACCTTTAGAATCTACACTCGTTGAATAAATCAACAGTTCACAATTCAATAAAATGCAATTGTCCACTTCACCTATACATGTATTTATACATAAAGAGTCAGAAAGCACTCAGTAAGAGCGAGATATATCCTCCTTCGCAGGAAACTCTGGGGCAAATCCTAGGCCATCATCAGCCATAAATTGGCACGGATTTGAAGAGACTTGGCGAGATTGGTCTTATAGATTACAAGGGCTATAGGCATAAAAGGGTCAAAATTTTTATTTCTGTACGTCTTGTGTCGGGAATAAAAATTTTGAAAGTTCACTAATCAAAGCGAAATGAGATGGGTAGTGTTATTCTCTTAGTATCACACTTAACGTCACACGATCTTGTCTGGACAGAGTGAAAGTATTTGATGCCATGGTTACTCGGAGTAATTACGCCCGGCTTACGGCCAACTCCACTCTTTTCTTTGATAGCTTCTCAAAGCATGTTTATGGTGCCGCTTTTAGACGATACTTTTCCTGATTAAGATGAAGGCTATTCCTTTAGAAAGGTGAAGCCTCTACCTGAAAGTAAACCCTCAGGCAGAGACATTTATCGCGCGTTACTGGAAGAAGTAGCGGAACGTTGCGCCTACTGTGCGAGGCTGGTTCACCGTAAACCCAAGTCGAGCTCGTCCACCGCGTTCTCTATCAAACGAAAGCTGTGCGTTTTCATCAAACAGGTTGTTGGCGTATAGCAAGACTTCGTAGTCATCGTAGGTAAGACCAAAGCTCATGTTCATTGTACCGTAGTCGTCTAGCAACAAATCCAACTCTGTTGTTTCTGTACCGGTTGCACCACCAAAGGCAAGCCCTGATGTGAAGGTGCCTGCGCCAGCAACTTGGTCACTAGGCTGGGTAATGCGGTCGCCCACGTATTGATAAGAGCCTTGGAAGTAGGTGCTGTTTGACGAGAATAAAGGCTGCGCTAAATCATAAGTAAATGCGATAGCGAAGCTTTCTTCAGGTACTGACGCCAAACGGTTGCCATCTTCAACGCCACCTAGTACCGCACCATCGCCGTCAACAACCGTAGAATCGAACTCAGCTTCGATAATGCTTCCGGTTAATGAGAAAAATAGCTGGTCGGTAAACTGACGTGTAAGTTCAAATTCAATACCTTGGGTATGGGCTTCAGGTACGTTAAATGACACACGTGAAGAACAAGAACCCGCATCTAAGGTAACTTGAAGGTCTTCAATGTCGTTGTAGAAAGCTGAAACGTTTGCTGTCCAGCCCCGTCCTGACGACTTCATGCCTATCTCATAGTTAGTGAGTTTTTCATCGTCATAGTCTTGGAACGAACCAAAGATGGCTTCGTCTTGGTCGGTACACAAGCTTCTATTTAGCGGGTCATTTACACCGCCAAGTCTAAAGCCTTGCGATACTTGGGCATTTAAATTCACGTTTTCATTCAGGCTATACTGACCAATTACGCGTGATGTGAAGCCGTCTGACTCTGTCGAATCAGTTTGGTTGTCGCCGTTGGCAAACAAGCCGCCGGAAATAAATTGGCGCTCTTCTTCATAATCGTAAAAGCGAGAGCCCACGGTCATTTTGAAGTCATCGTTAACTTGATAGTTCACTTCACCAAACACAGCAAGCTGCTTTAAGTCATAAGGCAAGTAGGCGTTGTAAGGCGAATCGGCCTCAAAGCCATTGGAAACCGCTGCCGACGTGCCTTCACCTAATGTAGCATCTGTAAACGCATCATAGCCGGGGGTAGGAAGTGACTGATCGTAAACGCGTTCAGTTGAAGAGTAGAAAGCGCCAACTAACCAGTCTAGTGCACCATCGTCATTAGACGCGGCGCGAAGCTCAAAGGTGTCTTGCTCTACTTCGGTTCTATCCAATAGGTTCGACGGTAATAATACGGCTTCATCCGGGAAACCTAAGTCGATACTCACCGAACCGGAGAGTGCGCTGGCATCACGGCTAACCAGTATATCTCGGTCGGTATAGCTATAAACAAAGGTAAAGTCGGCAACATCAGCTTGATATTCAGCGGTTACATCAGCTATCAAGGTTTCATCAGTAAACCCTTCCTCAAGCAAAAGATACTGTTCGCGCTCACCCAATTGAATAGCAGGGCGTGTCGTAGTGTAAGGGTTTGCAAACACGTTGTAGACTTCTTCCCTATTAAACCCGTTCATCTCGAGTTCTTGGTAAATAAGTCGTGGCGTTATGGTGAGTTTATCATTAGGTGCGATAACAAACGCTACACGTCCGCCAGTTCTGTCACCGTCATTAACGTCCTCGCTAAACGCGCCGTTCTCACCAAGGGCATCAATAAAGCCCGCATAATCGGTACGATATACCACTGCGCGCATAGCAACTGTATCTGAGATTGGTACGTTCACCATACCTTTTACATGACCGCCTACACCGCCGTCTGTCACACTATTAAGGTTAGCTTCAAACTTACCTTCAAAGGTGTCTAATTCAGGCTGGTTGGTAATGTAACGAAGAGTCCCGCCGATAGAGCCCGAGCCGAAAAGTGTACCCTGCGGCCCACGTAGGGTTTCTATGCGGTTAAGATCAAAAAGATCGAGGTCTGGGGTAAACAAAGATAGTGAAATAACGCTTTCATCAAGATAGACGCCAACCTGCTCTTTAACGCCAGGTTGGTCTCGTACTATTTGCCCTGCCGATACACCACGCATTGAAACCTGACTTTGCCCCGGCCCCAAATTTTGAATAGAGACGCTCGCCACGTTTCTAGCGACGTCTTCCAAATTACCAGCGCCGCTGCGCTCAAAGTCTCGCTGGGTTTGTGCGTTAATTGAAAAAGGAATGTCTTCAATGGATTCAGCGCGCTTTGTTGCCGTTACTATAATTTGCTCAAAGTCATCATCATCCGCTTGTTGTGTGTCCTGTGCAATTGCACCAGAGCTAAGCAGCCCCATTACTGCAATGCTAAGTGTGCTTCGTCTAAACGACGGTTTTTTTATTTTAAACATAAGTTCATCCAGGTGGTTGTTTCTATTTTGTTATTAGGCAAGGGGGTAATGTGGCAAAAAAAATTGGCTTTTTCTATATATGGGAAATAAATATTTCTACTTTGGTAGTATAAGGTGGTTTGTATTTCATTGTGTTGCTTTTTTGTTAACTGCCTCTTTGGCGTTGAAAATGCGTCTAAAAGGTCAAAATAAGTGTCTATTAGGCTAATTACATCGCAAATAATCTAGGTATGATCCCGCTTAGATGAGATTTAGCTTTTACATAAAAATATCTTAGTTCTAGCAAACGATTGATGAAAAGATAGTCAAAGTGCAAAACCCTTACCCAAACCGAAGAGCAAAAACAAAAGTCATACGAGAGAAGTGCAATGGAAAAGCCAGTAAGAGCCAATGATTTACTAAAAGGTATGCTAGCAATTGTTGTTGCAAGTTTTCTGTGGGGGACAACAGGTACTGCAGCACAGTTTGCGCCCCAAATCAGCCCTCTGGCCATCGGTGCATTTGCCATGGGGATAGGTGGTGTACTGCTTTGCTTAAGTGCTAGAAAATCGCTAGTAGAAGATGCACGAATTTTATTAGCTAAACCACTTACCTTTTTATTTGGTAGTGCTTGCGTTGCAATTTATCCACTCGCTTTTTACAGCGCTATGCGCTTGTCAGGTGTCGCCATAGGTACTGTAGTATCTATCGCTAGTGCACCTTTATTCGCGGCGCTTTTAGAGTATTTTCTAAGTAAAAGGCCCGTATCTTTAAAATGGTTTATAAGCTTTATATTCGGCGCACTGGGAATTGGCCTATTAACTATGGGCAAAGCTGAGGGGGCGTTGGAGCTATCAGCGCCTAATAATAATCAGATATTCGGCGTTACTTTGGGGTTAATTGCAGGTTTAACTTACGCGGGGTATTCGTGGGCAGCAAAACAACACATTGACACTGGCGCAAACTCAAAGTCTGCTATGGCCGGTCTTTTCGGCTGTGCTGCATTAGTCTTGCTCCCTTCTCTTTGGTTTACTGGTCAGAACCTGTTTGCTAACGCTATCCACACGAGTGTTTCACTTTACATGGCCGTAGTGCCAATGTTTCTTGGATACTTGCTGTTTGGTTATGGTCTTCGCACTACTGAAGCCAGTAAAGCCACGCTTATCACACTCATAGAGCCACTGGTTGCGACACTTTTCGCTATCTTCCTTATTGGTGAAGTGTTCAAGCCTGTGGGGTGGGTTGGCATGACGCTGGTAAGCCTATGTCTGTTTATCCAATCAGTAAGGTTACCTTTTCTTTCAAAGCGCTATGGCAGAAAAGCAGCGGCATAGCCTTATTTAAACCAATTCACTATTCCTCTCGGCACTTGCCCAGTGATCTACCTTGTCGATGAGATCTTCAGCATCGAAAGGCTTACTTAAATAATCGTCCATTCCCGCTTCAACACAGCGCTCTTTATCACCTTTCATTGCATTTGCGGTCAGGGCGATAATCGGAACGTTTAGGTAACGCTCTCCAGCTTCCCCGTTTCTAATGCGCTTAGTTGCTTCAAAACCATCCATTTCTGGCATTTGACAATCCATCAAAATGACATCAAAGGTCACCTTCATTTTATTCAGTGCCTCTAATGCTTCTAAGCCAGATTTGGCGCTCAGGGTAGTATGGTTGCTTAGGTGCTGTTTCACGATTATCTGATTGATATCGTTGTCTTCAACAATAAGCACTTTACGCTTTTTACCTTTTTCTCGTTTTAACGAGGACGCGTGGTGCACAGGGACTAGCAAAGTTTCATCTGCAGGCTCAAGAGAAATAGTGAAAGAGAACGTACTCCCGTGGCCTTTTACACTTTCAAGTTTTATGCTGCCACCCATTAGTTCGCAAAGTTGCTTACTAATTGATAAACCTAGACCGGTTCCGCCGAACTTGCGGGTAGTTGATAGATCTTCTTGCGTGAAGACATCGAAAATAGTGCTTTGCTTATCTTGCGCAATACCTATTCCCGTGTCTTTTACGCTACATAAAAGTGTAAGGCTGTCGTCTGCGTCTTGTTTAATACTAGTAGTTACTTCAATGTATCCAGTGTCAGTAAACTTGACGGCGTTGCCCAACAAGTTCGACAAAATTTGCCTGAAACGCACGTCATCACCTTGTACAACGTGGAATCCCTGTAAATCAAAGTGGAAGTGTAGCTCAAGACCTTTTTCCTGGCACATGATGGCGTACTGACTTTGAAGATTTTCAAGGGACTCTAAAATATCGAAAGGATTATCTTCGATTTGTAGCTGCCCTGCTTCAATTTTAGAAAAGTCTAAAATGTCATTTACGATATGTAAAAGGCCTTGAATACTAAACTTAGCGAGTGAAAGGTAATGCTTCTGCTCTTCAGTAAGTTCAGAGTTCGCCATTAGCTGCAAAACACCAGATATGCCGTGTATAGGCGTGCGTATTTCGTGGCTCATACTTGCTAAGAAGCTAGACTTCAGTCGAGCAGACTCTTCGGCTTTCTCTCTCGCGTCTTGAAGGTATTGCTCCGTTTGTCGTTGCTGCGTAACATCTTGCTGAAAACCGATGTAATGCGTCACTTCGCCATTAGTTTTAACTGGGGTCAAATTTAATCGGTTATAAAAAGCACTGCCGTCTTTTCTGTAGTTAAGTAGTGTAGTTTCAATAGGCTCTCGTGTCGCAATGGCTTTGCGAATTTGCTCAACGGTTTGCTTACTGGTTTCATCACCTTGCATAGAGCGACAGTTGTGCCCAATCATTTCGCTTCGTTTGTAGCCAGTTAATTCTTCAAATGCACTATTTACATAAATAATTGGCTGTCCGACTCGTTTAACGTCAGAAATAATAATTGAAACAGTCGCTTCATCCATCGCGTGGGTAAGTACGTTTACGTGGCTTTCTAATGCGCGCTGCTCAGTAACGTCACTTCCTACATATATATCACCACGAATATTGCCATTTACGTCAGCAAGGGATGCTTTTGTCCAACGAATATAACGTTCTTTGCCCGAATTAACTGAAAAGTGCGTCAGCTCATCGCTCTGCTTCGCTGATAACTTCCGTACTATCATCTTTAATATTGCGTTCTTTTCACCGTATTGGTCATCGCAAAACATGTCGAAGCGTTTATTTGAAATGAGGATTTCTTGATTCTGATCGACCACGACCAGCATGTCGCCCATCGATTCTAATACATTAGAAAACTGCTCGTTAGAGAGTGATACCTCGGTCAAGTCCCAGATAAGCTTATCGAAAGCGGCTCGAATGTCGGCTAACTCTTTTGCCTCAACTTGCGATTCATCGTTTAAATACGTTGTATTGTCACTGTTAAGGCGATTTTTAATATCGTCATAAAGCGTTGAAAGGGTTCGCTCGGCCAAGGTTCCGGTCATACTCACCATATGCAATATAATGAAAATGAACCCCACAACCATTGCTAATAAAACAATGCCTGTCCAGGCAACCTCTCTGTATGCAGTAATAGTTGGCTTAACGCTATATAACTGAAGATTCTTCCAGCTGGTTTGCTTAATAGAATAACCACTTTGGTTAAACGCTAAAAAGCTTGAGTTTGGCGCTATTAAAGAGGGCTCGCTACTAAATAGTACGTTTCCGTTTGAATCTGTGACTAACTGGTTAGTAAGTCTAGGGTAGGGCGCGAGTAATGATTGAAGGCTATCGACGTACATGACAAGGGCACCTTCAGAGACGCCATTGAGCAGAACGGGGACGCTGATGACTACTCCGTATTTAGATACGGATGAAAAGGTGTTTGATGAGCCAAGCGTTTGCTGACGCCAAGCACTGCTTAACGACTCAGGAAGCGTAGCACTCCAGTTTTTGTCTATAACTTTCTCACCTGCAAAATCAAACAGTGCAAATTCTACAGTTTTTGCCTGGGTAAGATTTAAAGAGCGAAAAAACATAGGTAGATAATTATCTCGCTGCTGTATATCAACCAGCGAATTAATAATAATGTCGTTTGCCGCTAGATCAGCTAGCTGACGCGTTGTATCGCTAACAATGAAGCTAATATCTTGCTCGAGCCCTTCTACCGACTGCTGCTGAAGGTCATTACTTTGCTTAACAATGAAGTGAAAGGAAAGGGCAACTAGCGTAATAGACAGCACTGCTATTAGTAGCGCTAGCCTTGGGATCATGCTTGAAAGCAATAAAGAACGCAGCCTCATAGGTTCATGCTGCATTATTTCTTGCCCGTTGTTACCAAATGGCCTTTATCATTAATCTTCGTCATAAAATAATCCTTTGACCAAAGTGCATCATGCCTTTCTTTAGTGAATGGAGCTTCATAGTATTTAACAGCGCCCTGAATGTCTTTGAGCGATTCTAAAGCGTTGCGCAACTCGTTAACTTGTATGCTATTTGCTTTATCGGCAGCGATAGCAATTAAATGAATTAAATCATAAGCATGGGCTAAACCCGTGACTCCTTCAATAGCTGCTGCATCAATAAGTCCATATTTATTATAATAGGCTTCTAACAGTTGTTTAGCCTTGTTATTTTTCTGATGGTGGAAGTGAAACGTTTGAAGAACTGATATGTCGTGCTGATTAATAGGGTTGGCTAGTTGAGATGCGAACTGACCTGACGCTATACCCCAGTGAGAAACAACAGGAAGCGAGCTTAGGCCTTGTTCAGCCAATGCATCTACAACAACCACACCTTCAGGTACGTTGGTAACTAATATGACACTGTCTGCCTTCGAATCTTTTATCGCCTTAGCATCTTCAGAAAAATCTTTCTGTTGCCAATTAATCCAATAGGTTGCGCTAATGTTTATCCCTTGATCCTGTGCCGCTTTAGTTAAAGACTCAAGGTTAGAACGTCCCCATCCTGTTCGTTCTAGAACCAAAGCGACATTAGATAATTCTCTGGATTTTACAAAGTCTATCAGTACAGACGCTGCTTCAGCGTCACGTACTGAGATTCGAAAAATGTTATTGGGGGAATGATCATTGTCTACTATGGGGGTGCCGGCGGCCCAGGGAACCAGCATGAGAATATTCTTAGCATGTATAATATCAATTTCCGCAAGCACCACAGGAGTGTGTACTCCACCAATGACGGCTAGTAAATTTGGCATTTGCGCAAACTGTTCAATATTGTAAATACCGCGAGCAGGATTTCCTCGATGATCTTTCTTAATCACTTTAAGTGTACGACCAAGTATCCCCCCATTTGCGTTAATTTCCTCGACGGCTAGCTCTACGCCTCGAGTAATAGCAACGCCTCCCTCTACAGCTACTGCCGAGAGATCTGCATCAATACCTATAATTAGCGGCTCTTGAGTACTTTTAGCTTGGCATGAATTAAAGAAGGATATAAAGCAGAGGAGCGCTGATAAAATAAGATGTACACGCATGGATTAGCCACCTGATTGATTACCCTTAAAAGTGTATAGCAATGTGCTGAGCGTTTTATTATTTACGCATTATCCTTTAGTCTAAGTTTGCTTGTTATACGAACAGTTTTTCGATGAAACACCCTTTATACTTCCGTTAGGAATAAACCAATGTGGCACGATTCTACTATTGAACAAAAGGCGTGAAGCTAAATGATTGTTTAGTGAACAGCTATGTGAGAGCGCAGAGCACGGTAAAAATTAAAACATACCTGTGCCAGTGAGAAGGATATCCTCTTTTGCTAACACAAATTAAGGAGAACAGTAGTTTGGAGTATAAGTGCGAAATACAACATTGCCTACAATTATAGATGTGGAAGCAAGTGGATTTGGGGCGGCGAGTTACCCCATAGAAATAGGCATTGTGCGCTATGATGGTGCAAAGTGGTGCAAACTACTGAGGCCATTTGACTCTTGGGTACACTGGGATACAAAAGCAGAATCGCTTCACGGCATCTCTCAACAAATGTTGCAAGCACGTGGCGAAGAGCCCCACAAAGTGTGTGTTGAGCTAAATAACTTTTTAGGGAATACCATTGTATACAGTGACGGGTGGGTGGTTGATAATCCTTGGTTGATTAAGCTTTTCTCGACTGCGCAAGTTGAAATGTCATTCACCTGCCGTGCCCTCGAATATATATTGAGTGAGTCTCAAATGGATAATTGGCACGACGTCAAAAACAGTCTTTCCGCTGAACTAGACGTAAAGCGTCATCGGGCGAGTTCCGATGCAATGATAATTCAGCAAACCTATGCTAAAACAATGGCGCTCACTCAGAAGTGATTCTGTGTTGCCTTTTCAGTAAGGGGAGCGCAATTTTGGCGTCGCGGCCTTCGCTAAGCCATAGGTAGTTATATTACTAGAACAGGTAATTAACACCTAAAGAAAGCGCCATATTCTCTTCTTCTCCAACTTGTCTATGCTCTAGCTCTACGGCCATGTTTAATCCTTCGCTTTGGCCAAGCAGCCAACCTAATCGCGTAAAAGTACCTACATCGTGCGGTAAATAAAGCCACTCGGCATAATGTTGAAAAGCGGTATTATTTGTTTTGTAGGTTGCATAAACCTTCTGCGGCACCCAAGTGTTGAAACGCCGGCTGGCGCTAAACATACCTTGTGAGCCCGCTGGATAGGTATAGGTGTTATCGTAGAGGTAGGTTTCGGTCGTGGATTGAACGCGGTACATGCTGTTTAGCTGCCACCGAGCTATCTTCTTGCTCTTAAACTGAATTGGGCTGTAGTTGGTATTGTTTACTTCCGCGAACGCGGGCAAGGCCGTTATTGAGACAGCCAGTGCAAAGGCGAGGAAAATACCAGTAACCATATTCATGGAAGAGCCCAAGTTGTTGTTGTTATCATGGCTTGTAAACAACCAGTAACTACAAGCAATAGTGTGTTCGTTATTTAAGCATAGACCCAAAAACAAAGGTTGGAAATAGCCTTTACCGTTTTTAATTTAGCTGGCTAGCTTGTTTAACTTGAAAGACTTCAACGAAAAACGCCGCCAAGCTGCATAGCTTCAATGTAAAGCGTAACAACCTAGCGGCGTTTTCAATAAGCGTTATATGCTTATTGGGTTAGACCGAAGCTTTCAGTGCTTCTGCTTTATCCGTTGCTTCCCATGGGAATTCGTTACGACCAAAGTGACCGTATGCAGCAGTTGGGCGGTATATAGGGCGCTCAAGGTTTAGCATTTGGATAAGGCCGTAAGGGCGCAAGTCGAAGTGTTCACGCACTAATGCTACCAATGTTTTTTCATCTACTACACCTGTACCAAAAGTATCGATGCTGATAGACGTCGGCTCTGCAACACCAATGGCGTAAGACACTTGAATTTCACAGCGCTTAGCAAGGCCCGCGGCAACAATGTTCTTAGCAACATAACGGCCGGCGTATGCTGCGCTGCGGTCTACTTTTGATGGATCTTTACCAGAAAACGCACCGCCGCCGTGACGAGCCATGCCACCGTAAGTGTCTACGATGATTTTACGGCCTGTTAGACCACAGTCGCCCATTGGACCACCGATAACGAATCGACCTGTTGGGTTAATGTGAAAGCGCGTATTTCCATCAATCCATTCGCTTGGTAGTACTGGCTTGATGATTTCTTCCATTACCGCTTCGCGAACCGTTTCAGTGCTTACTGAATCGCAGTGTTGGGTAGAAAGTACAACAGCGTCAATGCCCACTGGCTTGTCGTTTTCGTATTTAAAAGTGATTTGGCTTTTTGCGTCTGGACGCAACCAGTCTAGTTTGCCAGATTTACGTACTTCCGCTTGTTTTTGTACAAGGCGGTGAGAGTACGTGATAGGTGCCGGCATAAGTACGTCAGTTTCATCGCTAGCGTAACCGAACATTAGGCCTTGGTCGCCCGCGCCTTGTTCTTCTAGGCTTGCACGGTCAACACCTTGATTAATATCAGGAGACTGTTTACCAATAGCATTTAATACGGCACATGAATCGGCGTCAAAGCCCATGTCTGAGTGCGTATAGCCAATTTCTTTTACTGTTTTGCGAGTAAGCTCTTCAATGTCTACCCATGCAGAAGTGGTAACTTCACCACCTACTAAAACCATACCGGTTTTTACATACGTTTCGCAGGCCACCCGAGCGCGAGGATCTTGTTCTAATATAGCGTCAAGAACCGCATCTGAGATCTGATCAGCAATTTTGTCCGGATGTCCTTCAGACACTGACTCGGATGTGAATAAATGCGTGGCCATAAATGCTCCGTAAGCGTTAAATTATCAAAATAGTCGTATATTGTACTAAAACAAGTTATAAATACCAGTCTTTACTTCTAGACGTCTAAAAGTCTCTTTGTTACGAATAGTTGACATAACCCGATCATTTTTGGGGTTATTTCGATGTATAACAAAGACAAAGACATTAAGTGTTATCGACAATACCGTGGGCTTTATAAGCTTCTTTGATGTTTTTGGATTTACTTTCGATAATGGCAATGAAAATCCATTGAACTGAAAGGTGGCATGGGTAAGAATAGCCTCACATTCAAAAGTGCCTAGAAGTAGAGCAAGAGCAGACAATTGATGTTCCCCAATGCTCACATCAATTACTATCGTGGTACCAAAAGATACAAAATAAATCAGGAGACAACATGCCCTCTCGTCGTGAACTCGCCAATGCTATCCGTGCATTAAGCATGGATGCCGTTCAACAAGCTAAATCTGGTCACCCAGGCGCCCCAATGGGGATGGCTGATATCGCGCAGGTACTATGGGGTGATTTCTTATCACACAATCCTGCGAACCCGTCATGGGCCAACCGCGACCGCTTTGTACTTTCAAAC
Source organism: Alteromonas sp. PRIM-21 (assembly GCF_027563165.1). Lineage (NCBI taxonomy): Bacteria > Pseudomonadati > Pseudomonadota > Gammaproteobacteria > Alteromonadales > Alteromonadaceae > Alteromonas > Alteromonas sp. PRIM-21. The sequence continues at coordinate 280,876 of NZ_JADOEK010000004.1, forward strand.
GGCCACGGCTCGATGCTGTTGTACTCTCTACTTCACCTTTCAGGCTATGAACTGCCTATTGAAGAGCTGAAGAACTTCCGTCAGCTACATTCTAAAACGCCTGGCCACCCAGAGTACGGTTATGCACCCGGTGTTGAAACCACCACTGGCCCATTAGGTCAAGGTATAAGCAACGCTGTAGGTATGGCGCTTGCTGAAAAAGTACTTGCTGCGCAATTTAACAAAGACGGCCACACTATTGTTGATCACCACACCTATGCATTCCTAGGCGACGGCTGTTTGATGGAAGGTATTTCTCATGAGACATGTTCACTAGCCGGCACGCTAGGCCTTGGTAAGCTCATCGCGTTTTGGGATGACAACGGCATTTCAATTGACGGTGAAGTAGAAGGTTGGTTTACTGACGATACACCAGCACGCTTTAAGAGCTACGGTTGGGAAGTGATTGAAGGCGTCGACGGTCACGATGCTGAGCAAGTCAAAGCCGCCATTGAAAAGGCGCAAGCGAATACAGCGCAGCCTACACTTATTTGTTGTAAAACTACCATTGGTTTCGGCTCACCTAATAAAGAAGGTACTGAGTCTTGCCACGGTGCACCACTAGGTGATGACGAGATTGTCGCCACACGTGAAAAGCTTGGCTGGAGCCATGGTGCGTTCGAAATTCCAGACGATATCTACGCGGGCTGGGATGGTAAAGACAAAGGCTCAAAAGCGGAAAGCGCATGGAACGACGCTTTCGCAGCATACGAAGCAGAATACCCAGAGCTTGCAGCAGAATTCAAACGCCGTGTAAATGGCGAACTGCCAGCAGATTTCAGCGACAAAGCAGACGCAATTATTGCTGAGCTTCAAGCGAACCCACAAAACATTGCTTCACGTAAAGCATCGCAAAATGCATTAAACGCGTTTGGTCCGTTACTTCCTGAGCTATTAGGCGGCTCTGCCGACCTTGCGGGTTCTAACCTAACCATTTGGGAAGGCAGTAAAGGCGTTGAAGCAAACGATGCATCAGGTAACTACATTTATTACGGTGTACGTGAATTTGGTATGTCTGCCATGATGAATGGTATTGCCCTTCACGGTGGCTTCAAAGCATACGGTGCAACCTTCTTAATGTTTATGGAATATGCACGTAATGCGGTGCGTATGGCGGCGCTTATGAAGCAGCCTGCAATTTTCGTTTACACTCACGATTCAATTGGTCTAGGTGAAGACGGCCCAACGCACCAGCCGGTAGAGCAGGTGGTTGCGCTACGTGCGACGCCTAACCTTGATAACTGGCGTCCTTGTGATCAGGTTGAGTCTGCTGTGTCGTGGAAGTCTGCCATTGAGCGCACTGACGGCCCAACAACGCTAATCTTCACGCGTCAAGGCTTAGCCCAGCAAGAAAGAACGGCTCAACAAGTTGCAGATATTGCTAAAGGTGGTTACGTACTAAAAGATTGCGAAGGTACACCAGAGCTTATTCTTATTGGTACCGGTTCTGAAGTTCAGTTAGCCGTTGAAGCAGCAGAAAAACTTACCGAGCAAGGTAAGGCCGTTCGCGTAGTATCTATGCCATCAACTGACGTATTCGACCGTCAGTCAGCTGACTACCGAGAAAGTGTACTGCCGTCTAGTGTTGTAAAACGCGTAGCGGTTGAAGCCTTGTCTAAAGACAGCTGGTACAAGTACGTTGGCTTTAACGGCGCTATCGTAGGTATGGACACCTTTGGTGAGTCTGCACCTGCAGGCGACCTATTTAAGCACTTCAACATTACCACTGACGCTGTAGTAGAGGCTGCACTGTCTCTGTAAGAGGTAATAGATAAGCCTATGGTAAATATTGCCATAAATGGGTTTGGTCGTATTGGTCGTAACGTATTGCGCGCACTTTATGAAAGTGAGCGCAATAACGAATTTAAAATTGTGGCCATTAACGACATTGCTAAACCCGAGGGCATAGCACATTTACTTAAATACGATACCGCCCACGGGCGGTTCCGTTTTGATGTGGCCTTAGAAAACAACACGCTTAATGTGGCAGGCGACGATATTACGTTGCTCGCGATAAGCGATATTAAAGACCTACCCTGGAAAGACTTAGGCATTGATATTGTGCTTGAGTGTACGGGAAAGTTCGATGACAGAGCATCGGGGCAAGCTCATTTAGATGCGGGCGCTGGCAAAGTACTTTTCTCTTCACCCGGTTCACCAGATTTAGACAATACGGTCATTTTTGGTACCAATGAAGACACGTTGACCAGTGAACAAAAATTAGTCTCCAACGGCTCTTGTACCACGAACTGCATTGTTCCGGTTATTCAAGCGCTAGACGCCGCGTTCGGTGTTGAAAGTGGTACGATCACAACCATTCACGCGTCTATGCACGATCAGCAAGTTATCGATGCTTATCACGAAGATTTGCGCAGAACCCGTGCCGCGAGTCAGTCAATTATTCCCGTTGATACACGCCTTGCCGCCGGTATAGAGCGTATTCTGCCTAAGTTTGCGGGTAAGTTCGAAGCCATTGCCGTGCGTGTACCTACTATCAATGTTACTGCTATGGACTTAAGCGTAACGCTTCAGTCTAAGGTAACTATTGAACAAGTGAATCAAGCACTTCGCAATGCAAAAGCAGGGCGATTGCAGGGCATTTTGGACTACACCGAAGAGCCTTTGGTGTCGGTAGATTTCAATCACGACCCTCACTCGTGTATTGTAGATGGCACACAAACAAGAGTCAGTCACAAACAACTAGTTAAAACACTGGTGTGGTGTGACAACGAATGGGGTTTTGCAAACCGTATGCTCGATACCGCTAAAGTGATGTTCGACGCAAAATAAAGCATTGATGCTGCCAAGGGTTGGTAGCACCAGCCCGCGCAGCTTTCACAGTTAATTTGAGCGTGTTTCACTTGTTTCAACACGCTCTACTGAATTTAAATTAACATAGGAAAGACGATGGCAATTCCAAGCATGAGCGATATGGCCCTAAATGGCCAGCGCGTACTAATTAGACAAGATTTAAATGTGCCGGTAAAAGACGGCAAAGTAACTTCAGATGCGCGTATCAAAGCATCTATTCCTACAATTAAAGCAGCACTAGACGCTGGTGCAGCAGTTATGGTGATGTCTCACCTTGGCCGTCCTACTGAAGGCGAGCCTGCCGATGAGTTTTCTCTTCAACCTGTTGTTGATTACCTTAACGACGCCCTAGACGTACCGGTTAAGCTTGTTAAAGACTACCTAGATGGCGTTGAGCTTGCAGACGGCGAATTGGTTATCCTTGAAAACGTACGTTTTAACAACGGCGAAAAGAAGGACGACGAAACGTTAGCGAAACAGTACGCAGCACTTTGCGATATTTTCGTTATGGATGCCTTTGGTACCGCTCACCGTGCACAAGCCTCTACTCATGGCGTTGCTAAATTTGCACCAAAAGCCTGTGCTGGCCCATTACTTGCTGCTGAATTAGATGCACTGGGTAAAGCGCTAGACAACCCTAAACGCCCAATGGTTGCTATTGTTGGTGGTTCAAAAGTATCGACCAAGCTAACCGTACTAAAAACACTAGCTGAAAAAGTTGATCAGTTAATTGTAGGTGGCGGTATCGCCAATACCTTTATTGCAGCGCAAGGGCACAATGTAGGTAAGTCGCTGGTTGAAATGGACTTAACTGAGCAAGCTACGCAGCTTATGAATGAAGCACAGGCAAATGGCGGTAATATTCCAGTGCCGACTGACGTAGTAGTAGGCAAAGCGTTCGATGAAAATACTGAAGCGACGCTAAAAGTAGTCAGTGACGTTGCTGACGACGATATGATTTTTGATATCGGCCCAGACTCGTCAAAAGCGTTAGAAGATATTATTAAGAATGCGGGCACCATTGTTTGGAATGGCCCTGTAGGCGTTTTTGAATTTGAACAGTTCAGTGCAGGTACGAAAGCGCTTTCAGAAGCGATTGCAGCAAGCGACGCATTCTCAATCGCAGGTGGTGGTGATACACTAGCAGCAGTTGATAAATACGGAATTGCCGATAAGGTTTCTTATATTTCAACAGGTGGTGGCGCGTTCCTTGAGTTCTTGGAAGGTAAAACACTACCAGCGGTAGCAGTACTAGAAGAAAAAAATAAATAAGCCTAAGCGCTGTATAAAAACGCAGCGCATAAAAGCTCTCGATAGCTAAGGCCTAGTGCAAAGTTGCCCCAACATGCGTCACGCTCAGTAACAGCATTTTTGAGCGTGACCATTTAATCGGAGACGATTACCCCAGCGAAACAGTGAAGTACGCTGGCATAAATACCAATTTTATTACAGATGTGTTTACTCTAGGTGCCGGCTAGCCGTGTAAGAGACAAACAGATCTTTAATAGAATTGGTATAACAATAAACCCTACACCTGTCTATTAAGGCAGTAATATACAAAAGGAGTGTTGCAATGGCATCACAAGCTCAGCAGGCAATGCTGGATAAACTGAAAACACAAACCGGTTTTATTGCAGCGTTAGATCAAAGCGGCGGTAGTACACCTAAAGCGTTACGCTTATATGGCATCGAAGAATCTGAATACAGCTCAGACGAAGAGATGTTTAATCTAGTTCACGAAATGCGTACACGCATTATCACCAGCACCCCTTTTAGCGGCGAACGCGTTCTTGGCGCAATCTTATTTGAAAACACCCTTGATAGAGAAATTGAAGGCATGTCTACTGCGCACTTCTTGTGGCAGAAAAAGCGTGTCATCCCTTTCTTAAAAGTTGATAAAGGATTGGCTGAAGAAAGCAATGGCGTTCAAGTGATGAAGCCTATGCCTGGACTTGATGCACTGCTTGCTAAAGCGGTAGCACAAGACGTATTTGGCACTAAGATGCGCAGTGTGGTGAAGCTAGCGAACCATCAAGGTATTAAAGATGTCGTTGCTCAGCAGTTTGAAATAGGTAAGCAAATTTTAGCTGCTGGCCTTGTTCCAATTATCGAGCCAGAAGTTGATATTCACAGCCCGCAAAAAGCAGAAGCTGAAGCGCTACTTAAGTTAGAGATCCTAACCCAGCTTAATCTTCTTAGCGAAGGTGAAGAAGTGATGCTTAAGCTAACGCTACCCACTGAAGCTAACTTTTATAAAGAGCTTGTTGATCACCCTCGCGTACTTAAAGTGGTTGCACTTTCTGGCGGCTACAGCCGTGACGATGCAAACGCAAAACTATCAGAAAACCAAGGCATGATCGCGAGCTTCTCTCGTGCATTAACCGAAGGTGTATCTGCACAGCAATCTCAAGAAGAGTTTGAAGCAACACTAGATAAAGCGATTGAAGGTATTTACCAAGCTTCTAAAGCCTAGACTTTTTCTTAACTTGTTGACTAGTCCTAGAATAAGTTGACACTTATTTTGTTTAGAACGCCCGATGTATCTCATCGGGCGTTTTGTATTTAAGGGCCAGATGCGGGCGTTTTTCATTATATATTGCCACTGACTCCGCTACCA
>NZ_JADOEK010000033.1:0-1298 GCF_027563165.1 Alteromonas sp. PRIM-21
TCTAGGGAACGACCTTTCGCCCAATACGACTCTTGAGACAAGAAACGATGAATGAACTCAACGTCGAGCTTCGTTTTATCAGACGAGATTTCAATTTCCATAGCTCACTTCTGTTAAGGCTTATAACTTTTCAATAACGGGCGCAGACATGTGGGGCATAATGGCGAAGCCGCCCCGCGTGTATGCGTCCCAGCGAACGTAGTGAGTGTGTTGATTGAGTTGTTATGTTGCACAGCCCAATACAGCCTATTTTTCATTAAAAACCATTTGCTTGAAGCATGTTATTGCTGCTTGAACATCCTTGAAACTTTTTAGTTCAAAGCGATTTCCACGCTCAAAATAGAATACTTCAATTTCACTACGTGCATCATAGATACAGAAGCCTTCGTAAGACGGAAGGGTGTCTATTGCATAGATTGACTCGTTCACGCCACGAGCAATCATTTCTTTTTTCAGTTCTTGGAGTTCAATTCTCATCGTGCTACATAACACCCCACTAAGGGGCGCTAATACATGGGCTAAAATTAGGAACGAAGTGACGCAGCCCATGTGTTAGCGTCCCAGCGAGCGAAGCGAGTGCCTTAAGTGGTTTGTTATAAGCCACTGTTTAAATAGCCTTACGCATTTTATCTATTAACTCAAGACATGCCTGATAAAGCAAGATTTCCATGTCCTCATTATGGTAAAGAGGTCCCCAGCGGAATAGCCCCCTGAGACTAAATTGCTTTGCAATGAATTCACGCCATGTCACAGATTTAGAAACACTGAATGTTTTAACGGTCTTGCCGTGATTAATGTTGTATAGACGCGAAACCAACTTGATTTTTGGACGCCAAAATATTGGTATACCAGAGGTTCCAAGATTAACGGTAAAAGCTTCGCCACCGTGTAGTGTGGCTATAACGACATCCAAGCCAATGTCAGATTTCTTCGGTTCCTTAATGGTAGAGATACTGTGGAGGCAAAAAATCTCTTCGAGTTTTTTGCGCATATGATCTTGTAGTGAATTTCCACTTATAGAAAAGAACGACTCTATTTTAGATATGTTGCTGTCATTAACTACAGCCAATGAACCCAAGTATACATTTGGTTTTTCAGAGTTGAACCAATCGAAGAGCAAATTCAAATTCCTTTTGGCTTATAACTTTCCAATAACGGGCGCAGACATGTGGGGCATAATGGCGCAGCCGCCCCGCGTGTATGCGTCCCAGCGAACGCAGTGAGTGTGTTAATTGGGTTGTTATGTTTTATCACTGAATGCAATAACTTCTATTTCTACTAGATGCCTAGGACTATAA
>NZ_JADOEK010000034.1:0-1292 GCF_027563165.1 Alteromonas sp. PRIM-21
TGACTAGTCCTAGAATAAGTTGACACTTATTTTGTTTAGAACGCCCGATGTATCTCATCGGGCGTTTTGTATTTAAGGGCCAGATGCGGGCGTTTTTCATTATATATTGCCACTGACTCCGCTACCATTTTTCTTGCTTCCTCTAAATTGAGAGGTTTGTTAAGCAAGTATTCGTTTTTCAGAATACCATTTATTCTCTCTGCTAAGGCATTTTGATAACAGTCATATCCATCTGTCATAGAGCATTGTATTCTGTGTCTTCTATGGATTTGTTGGTACTCTTCAGAGCAATATTGAAGGCCTCTATCTGAGTGATGTATGAGCTTTTCGTTAGTGCTTTTTTGTTTTAACGCGTTAGTTAAAGCCTTTTTTACCGATTGAGTTTTCATATTATCATCCACCTGATAACCAACAATTTTTCGTGAATAAGCGTCCGTGATGAGGCTTACATAGCTTTCTCCACAGTGTGTTGGTAAATATGTAATATCGGCCACCCACAATTGGTTAGGTTTCTTCGGTTTAAAGCCTGCTTTGATGAGGTTGGGATGACAGCGGAACCTATGATGGCTGTCGGTTGTTTTGTGATAAGCGCGCTTAGTCGGCACGAGCAGTCGTCTTTCTCTGAGTACATTAAACAGGTGGTCTCGACCAATCGAGATGTCACTACATGCAAGGAGATATTGCAACTTGCGAGCGCCTATACGAGGTTGAAGAATCCGTTCCTTTTGAACGAATTTAACAACTTGCTCCTCATGCGCTTCACGTATCATCACGCGTCTACAGTATTGGTAATATGCTTGGCGAGAGATATTTAAGTAACAACAAGCTCGAGTCACAGAGACGCCTTCTACGGCTTTCTCTTGGATGACTTTCCTTTGCGCTTTTTTACAACGCTTACTCCATAATCCGTTTCGAGCACATTGACGACAGCTTCAAAGAAATCCGCTTTCATTTTCGTATCAGCAAGCTCTTTCTCAAGTGCTTTAATACGCTGTTCCGGAGTAAGCTCAGCTTTGGGTTTGTCCACTTCTCTGCCTCCTTTTAGAGACTTAGGTGTTCCGTGACTCCAATTTAAACGACCGTGCTTACGAAGCCAAACTAAAACTGTAGAGCAACCTTGAATACCATAATGGTCTTGAGCTTGTTTGTATGTGTATTCGCCCTTTTCAACTTGGTCTACAACTGCCAATTTAAAAGCGAGAGAATAATCTCGTTGAGTTCTTTTACTATCTGATTTCATAACACTCTCCAAATTAAGTTTGAAAAGTGTCAACGCTATTTAGGATGGGTCA
>NZ_JADOEK010000039.1:0-598 GCF_027563165.1 Alteromonas sp. PRIM-21
GTAGTTAGTCTAACCTTCGGGAGGACGATTACCACTTTGTGTTTCATGACTGGGGTGAAGTCGTAACAAGGTAACCCTAGGGGAACCTGGGGTTGGATCACCTCCTTACCATTACGTCGATAGACGCACTTGATGCAGTGCCTACACAGATTGTTTTGTTTATTTATAGACTCGCTTCGCGAGTGTCGCGATTAACTGCTTTACCGGAAGGGAACCTTCCTGACAGTTAATCTGCTCGCTAAAGTGGTAGTTGTTTTAACGTAGAATGCTAATTAATGATCACATCATTGATTAGTGTTTTTTAAAAACACTAATGTTCTTTAACAATTTGGAAAGCTGATATTAATAGTAATCAATCAAAATTGAGTAACTGAGAAATCGAAAGATGAACTTTTTACTCTACTTGACTGAATTGCTTGTTATCAATTTATTGATAGCAAGGCAATTCTTCCGATTAGCTTGTCATTCATGCGACATAACTTAGACAGAAGTCAAAAGGCTGTTTGGGGTTGTATGGTTAAGTGACGAAGCGTATACGGTGGATGCCTTGGCAGTTAGAGGCGATGAAGGACGTGTAAGTCTGCGAAAAGCTGTGGTG